>CAYMZJ010000001.1:0-228080 GCA_964394895.1 uncultured Phycisphaeraceae bacterium
AGGGTGCAGCCCTTGGAGCCGAGGGCTTTCCAGCGATCCTCGCGTTTGATGATGCCTTCGTGGAAGTGGATGTTGGTGGCTTTGACCTGGGTCATGGGGACTCTCCTCGGGTGGGGGATTGTTTGGGCGATCGCTGCATGTATGGAACCACCCGTCGAAGGGTGGGGAGCCAGTCTAGGCGTGAATGGGCTCAAAACACAGTGTCGAGACCGGAGTGTGCGCGGGATTGTGCATGAATACGCGGGGTTCTGAGCCCCGGACTTCAGTCCGGGATGACTCTCAATCGGGCAGATGACATCCACCGCCCGACTGAAATCGGGGGCTCGGAGTGCAGGGAGGGGGCTCGGAGTGCGGGCGGGGTTCGGGGGGGTGGATTGCCACAAACACCCCCAAGTTGGGTCTTTCATCCATCTCGGAGGTTGGCTCAACCCGGGTTGGTTCCTATGCTGTCTGCCCCGGGTTCGGGGACCCTTATTTGAGTCGCAGGAACGCGAGCCACGCACACAAACCGGCGGAGTCCCCGTCGATGGAGGTCGAGATGTCGAATCTGATCCAGCCCCACGGCGGGAAGTTAGTCAACTGTCTGGTCGATGAGGCCCGTGCCAAGGCCCTCACCGCCGAGGCCGGGTCGTTGCCCCGCATCGACCTTTCGCCCAAGCAGTCCTGCGACCTCGAGCTCATCGCCAACGGCGGGTACAGCCCGCTCACCGGCTTCATGGGCGAGGCCGACTTCCAGAGCGTCTGCAAAGACATGAAACTCGCGTCCGGCGATG
This sequence comes from uncultured Phycisphaeraceae bacterium, assembly GCA_964394895.1. GTDB lineage: Bacteria > Planctomycetota > Phycisphaerae > Phycisphaerales > UBA1924 > PNC22. The sequence goes on from CAYMZJ010000001.1 coordinate 774, forward strand.
TCTGGTCGATCCCCGTCCTCCTCAGCGTCGACAAGGGCAGCGCCCCCGCGCTGGGCTCCAAGGTCGCCCTCTTCGCTCCCAACGGCACGCTCCAGGGCGTCATGGAAGTCAAAGAAGAGTTCGTCCACGACAAGGCGCTCGAGTGCACCAGCGTCTTCCGCACCGACGACGACGCCCACCCCGGGGCTGCCCAGGTCAAGGCTGAGGGCGATGTTTGCATCAGCGGCCCCGTTGAGGTGCTGACGCTGTGTGTCGATCCCGATGGCGACGAGGCGTTCCTCGACCGCCGCCTTACTCCCGCCCAGACCCGCGAGGCGTTCGAGAAGAAAGGCTGGAAGACGGTTGTTGGCTTCCAGACCCGCAACCCGATCCACCGTGCCCACGAGTATGTCATCAAGTGTGCCCAGGAGATCACCGACGGCTTGCTCATCCACCCGCTGGTTGGCGAGACCAAGAAGGGCGACATCCGCGCCGATGTGCGCATGAAGGCGATCGACGCCCTGACTGCCAAGTACTTCAACCCCGACGCCAGCATGGTGACGGTGCTGCCGGCTGCGATGCGGTACGCCGGCCCGCGCGAGGCGATCCACCACGCGATCATGCGGAAGAACTACGGCTGTTCCCACTTCATCGTCGGGCGCGACCACGCCGGGGTGGGCAAGTACTACGGCACCTACGATGCCCAGCACATCTTCGACGAGATCTGCCTCGACAACCTCGGCATCATCCCCCTCATGTTCGAGCATTCCGGCTGGTCCAAGACCTATGGCGGGATGGTCTCCTTCAAGAGCTTCCCCAAAATCGAGGGCGACATCGTCTTCCTCAGCGGCACCAAGGTCCGCGAGATGCTCGAAGGTGGCGAGCGCCCCCCGGCCGAGTTCAGCAGGCCCGAGGTCGCCGACGTGCTGATCGGTGCTGCCAAGGATGGCAAGCTGTTCGTCTGACGCCGAACCCACAACTGCCCCACACGACGACCCCGCACCACAGAGCCCTTCGCGCGAGCGAGGGGTTTTTTTGCAGAGCCGGGTCCCCTCGCTTGCGCGAGGGGCTCTGCGAAGGCGCTGTGTACGTAGTGAAAAGAGCCCTTTGCGCAAGCAAGGGGACAACAACCATCCGGGCAATGCTACGGATCCCGCAATATTCTTGTGTTCCATTAGCTCGAGGTTGTTTGAGGACGGGAGCATCAAGAGCAAAGGCACCCTCCCCCCGGCCCCCTCCCAGGGGGAGGGGGAGGAAGACACCCTCTCTCCAACCCCCTCCCGCGGGGTGCGGGAGGGAGAGCAGGAGAAGACAGAGCAGGAGTTCTCAACGGCGTGCGTCTCAGTTCACCAGTTGGAAGAACGCGATCCCGCTGAATGCGTGGAGCAGCCCGACGCTGCCGAAGATGATGACCGCAAACAGCCGCTGGGTGGGCACGGCGCGTCTGGTCCAGCCCGGGCGGGTGCGGGCGGTGAAGATCAGGCCGCCGAGCATGACGGCCGTGAGTATCGCAAAGCCGGTGACGATGCCGTAGGGCTGCCATTGGGTCGCGGGGTTGGCGATGAGCCGGGTGGCCATGATCACCGCCACGACGCCGTCAAACCCCAGGGCGAGGGCAAACCCGACGATCGCCAGCGCCCAGGGGCCGATCCGGAGTCGTGGCGATCCGACGTGGAGTTCGAGCTCGGCACCGCACTCGGGGCAGATGGGTGTTGTGAGGCCGCGGAGGGAGTAGTCGCAGACCGGGCACGCCGCCGGGCACTCGGCGACGAAGGCGAGCAGGTGGGGCGTGCCGTTGTTTTTACCAGCTTCGTTGTGTTCTTGTTCCACGATGGAGAGTTGTACTTGCTGCGGAGCGTCCGGGTTTGGCAACCGGGGCAGAATGCCGTAGGCTGTTTCTGAGAGTGAACGGCAGATCCCTCCGGCGTGACCCGATCATCTCCCTTCTCGGGCGATTGGCGGAACACGGCCGGGTGGTTGTGCGTTCTACTCTACTGTCGAATCGGCGTGGCCGATCGGCGTCCGTGTCAAGACTCGGGCAGACAGGCTGCCCCGCAAGGAGATCTCGTAATGAAGTATCGCGCAGCAGCATGTCTGGCCGCGTCGCTCGCCCTGGTGGCGGGTGCGCCGGCTCTCGGTCAGAACGTCCAGGCCCGCCCGGACCACGCCCCCGGGGTCGAGGTCGAGCGGCTCAACAAACTGATGGTCGGCGACCGCGCCCCCGAGCTGGCGATCAGCGAGTGGGTCAAGGGCGACGAGGTCACCGGGTTCGAAGAGGGCAAGGTCTACGTCGTCGAGTTCTGGGCGACGTGGTGCGGGCCGTGCATCTCGGGGATGCCTCATGTTTCCAAGCTCCAGAAGGAGTACAAGGACAAGGGCGTCACCGTGATCGGAGTCAACATCTGGGACGATCCGGAGAACGTCGCGCCCTTCATGAAAGACCGTGACGGCGACAAGAAGATGCAGTACACCGTTGCGATCGAAGAGAAGATCGAGGGCGAGGATGTCCGCAACGGCGTGATGACCCGCGACTGGATGCGGGCGGCCGGGCAGAACGGGATCCCGAGCGCCTTTATTGTGGATCAGAGCGGTTATGTCGCGTGGATCGGTCACCCGATGACCATGGACGAGCCGCTCGAGAAGATCGTCGCGGGCACGTGGGATCTCAAGGCGGCGGCCGCCAAGCACGTCGCGTCGATCAAGCTCGACGCCAAACGGAACGGCCAGCAGAAGGTCATCGAGAAGCTCATGGAGCCCATCGCCGAGGCAATGGAGGCCGGCGAGTATGACGTTGCGCAGAAGGCGATCGTCAAGGCGATTGACAACGAGGCGATCTGGGACAACGACGGCGTGCTGAACTTCATCGCGTGGAACATGGTCGATCCCGATTCGGAGTACCCCAAGAGCGACCCCAAGCTCGGGCTCAAGATCGCCCAACGTGCCGCCGAGCTGACCGAAGGCAAGAGCGCCCCGGTGCTCGACACACTCGCGTGGGCCTACTACCAGGCCGGGATGAAGGACAAAGCGGTCGAGACCCAGACCAAAGCGATCGCGCTGCTCACGGGCGATGCCAAAAAGCAGTACGTCGAGTCGCTCGAGCGCATGAAGAAGTAAGCGAACACGTCCGGGGCTGACGGGGCTTCGGTCCCGGGCACCCGGGCGCTTTCAAGACCACACACAACGGCCCCGGCGACGATTCGCCGGGGCCGTTGTTGTTTGGTGTCCCCTCGCTCGCGCGAGGGGCTCTGTGCGTGAGGTTGTGCGGGGGGTGGTGTTCGCAGAGAAAACCGGGTGCGCAAATCTTAGAGCCCCTTGCGCGAGCAAGGGGGCAGAGGCGTCTACTTACAAAGCCGAGCTTGGCAAAGGCCAGCCTGCGATCGTGCAGGAAACGAGGGTCTGCAAGCTGCCAGAGCGCGGGAGTATCAGGAGTTGGCGACACTGCTCTGGAGCAGTTGCAGCGCGGCGTTGGGCGCTTGTTGGGCGATCAGCAGCACGTTGATCGACGCCTGCTGAAGGATCTGGCCGCGGATGAGGTTGGCCATCTCCTCGGCGATGTCGGCGTCCTCGATGTCCGAGCGTGCCGCGGCGTTTATTTCCAACTGGCCGAGCAGCAGGTTGATCTCGGGCTCGATGCCGTTCTTGATTCTCGCGCCGATCGCGGCGCGGCGGTTGGAGATGGATCCCAGCGCGCTCTCGACACTCTCCTGGGCGGCTTCGAGGTCGCCATCGACCAGGTTGAGCAGCCCCCCGGAGCGGAGCGCCGCGAGCGTCGCTTGCAGGGTATCGCCGACACCGGTCGCTTCGTCGTCCTCCACGGTGACCTGGCCGGACGAAGAGAAGAGCGTGCCGAAGATCTTCTCGCCCTTGAACGTGGCGGTGTTGGCGATCATGTCCATCGCCTCGATGATTTCGTCGGCTTGCAGCTGCATCCCTTCGAGCTCTTCGGTGCTGAGCCCGCCTTTGTTGGCAGCGGAAACCACGAGGCCGTTGAGTTCCTGCATGAGTTCGGTGACGACCGAGAGCGCGCCCTCGGTCGCGCCGAGCAGGGCTCTTTCCTGCTGAAGGCCGTCGATTTTTTTCTCGAAGACCGCCATCTCGACGGTGAGCTTGTCGGCGGCGATCATGCCGGAGGGGTCGTCGGCGGCGCGGTTGATCCGCTTGCCGGTCGCCAGGCGTTCGGCGGCCTGGGCGATGATCGCCTGCGCGTTTTTCAGGCCGCGCTGGCCGATCATCATGGTAAGACTCGACGAGATCGTCAGCATCTGCGCGTACTCCCCGGGGGAGGCCCCGACAGAGCTATCGGGCGATCAAAGGTGCGGCTGAAGCGGGGTCTTGCGTCCGTCGTGGTTATGTATGTTCTTTGCAGAACTTGTATTGACACGAAAGCCCGACGGGCGCAGAAAGGCCACCGGACGGATCAAGAATCGGGGATCGGTGTGGGCCTATAGAGCGCGTTGCGTGAACGTGTTTCTTTGTTCTGATGCGGTCACGCTTATCCCCTCGCTTGCGCGAGGGGCTCTACAACACCGTGAGGCATCTCGACAAAAGTGCTGCGTACATAGAGAAAAGAGCCCTTCGCGCAAGCGAGGGGGCAGGGCGAACTCTCTCGACAAACCGAGAAAACAACACCGGGCCCTTCAATGAGGATGAGAGACGATGCTGCGGAATGCGCTAGGCAACACCGAGCAGGCCGGGGCCGGCGTGCTGGGAGTTGAACGCGAGGACGAAGCGGGACGCCTGGGTAAGCATCTCGGCGCGGGTGAGCGCCGCGGTCTCTTTGGCAAAGTCGGTGTCCATGATCATCGAGCGGGCCTCGGCGAGGTTGGTCATCTCGGTGTCGATGGCGTTGGCGCGGTGGCTGAGGTCGTTGGCGATGGTCGCGCCGATCTCGCCGCGCATGGTGGCGAGGTCGGTGACCGCGCGGTCGGCGATTTTGGCGATGAGTTCCGCGTCGCTCGAGAGACTGAGCCCTCGGCCGATATCGGCCAGGGAGTAGTCGCCCCCGCCCTCGCCGCCGCCGCCGAGGTCGTCAGCGACAGAGCCGTCGAAGAGTTTTTCGCCCGCGAAACTGGCGGAACTGGTGGTGAGATCGATCGCGCGGACGATGCTGGCCGCTTCGATATCGAGTGCTTCGCGTTCGGCGTCGGACATCGCACCGGTGTTGGCAGCCTGGACCGCGAGCCCTTTGAGGTCGGCGATCATCTCCCCCGCGGCACCGAGCGCAGCGTCCTTGGTCGACAGCACGCTGCTCTCGCGCTGGATGGCGCGGGACTCAGCGTCAAGCGTGCGGAGCGCGGCGTCGAGGTTGATCCCGGCCATGAGCTTGGCGGGGTCGTCCTTGGCGGCGTTGATCGCGTTGCCGGTCGAGAGGCGTTCCATGCTCTTGCCGAGGGCTTGCTGGTTCTGCTCGAGCGAGCGGAGCCCGACGGGAATCGCTGAGCTTTGCGTGGCAACGGGCGTGATCATGGCGAACCCTCCTCCGTGAATCTCAATCATCGGATTCCCACGCGGCATCGGCACGCCGAATGGGTGCACGAGGTGGAGCGGGGGTGGGGCTGGAGGGGTTGTGCGGGTCGTGGGGGTTGTGGAGGGTTACACCCTCGCTTCGGCATCGTGCTGGTGGGCGACAAACCACTCGATCGTCCGTTTCAGCCCTTCCTCGAATCCGACCTGTGCCTGCCAGCCGAGGAGTTTCTTTGCGCGGTCGGTGTCGAGGCAGCGGCGGGGCTGGCCGTCGGGTTTGGTGGCGTCCCATTCGATCGCGCCATCAAAGTCGGTCAGGCGGACGATGAGTTCGACGAGGTCTTTGATGGTGATCTCGAAGCTGGCGCCGAGGTTGATGGGGGTGGGGTCGTTCATGACCTCGGCCGCCCGGATGATCCCCTCGGCGGCATCCTCGACATAGAGAAACTCGCGCGATGCGCTGCCGGTGCCCCAGCAGACGATTTTGTCTTCGCCACGATCCTTGGCCTCGATGCACTTGCGGATGAGCGCGGGGATGACGTGGCTCGAGTGCAGGTCAAAGTTGTCGCGCGGGCCGTAGAGGTTGACCGGCAGGACGTAGACGCCGTTCATGTTGTATTGCAGCTTGTAGGCATCGAGCATCTGCCACGCGGCTTTCTTCGCGACGCCGTAGGGCGCGTTGGTTTCTTCCGGATAGCCGTTCCAGATCTCGTCCTCCTGGAAGGGGACGGGGGTGAACTTCGGATAGGCGCAGATGGTCCCGGTCTGGAGGAAGATGCCGCCGCGCTCAGCGAGGCCGTCGGCGCGGGCCTCTTCGATGAGGTGAAGCGCCATCGCCATGTTGGCGTAGAAGTAGCGGCCGGGGTTGTCGAGGTTGGCACCGATGCCCCCGACTTCGGCAGCCAGGTGAATGATGACGTCGGCTTTGTGCCCGGCGAACGCCTCGCGGTAGAGACGGCGGCAGGCGTCCCGCTCGGTGAGGTCGTAGTCCTTGCGGCGGGGGACAAAGAGGCGGTCGTCGGCGACGCCGCGGTCGCGGAGCAGGTCGCAGATGTGCCGGCCGAGAAACCCGGCCCCGCCGGTGACGATGACGCGCTTGGTGGACCAGTCGAAGGTATCGGGCATGGGTGCGGCTCCGGTTCGGGGTGCGCGGATGATAGAGCTTTGGAAGGGGAGTATCGGGCGATCAGGCTGGTTGCGCCACACGCCCGGGGCAGAAAGCGGTTCGAGTTTGTTCCAGTTCCCCGACCTCCCCCGTACCCCTCCGAGCCCCGGGCTTCATCCCGGGTGGTTTGAAAGCGCACGTTCTCCGAACATTCCCCGACTGACGTCGAGGGTTCGGAGGGCCGGACCGATCGTGATTTGCCCGGCGCGGAATCAAAGAGGTGCAACATCGGTGCAACCTGCTGCGCAGCGATCGGTAGAAACGGTGCACGCGCTCGTGGGGCACACTCGCGGGGCACAAGGAAAATCGACATGAAGCAGCAGAACGGGTCTCGGTTGGGGTCGGGAATGGTTTTCGGAGTTGCGCTGCTCGTCGCTGGCGGTGTCGCGGGTGCGGCGTCGGGGCAGTGCGAGCCGGTCTGGTCGGAGGTTTTCACGCCCCAGACCATCGCCGGCGGGAACGACGCCAGCGCTGCGGTCTTCGACGACGGCTCCGGGCCGAGGCTGATCGTTTCGGGATTGGAGCGGTTCGGCGATGCCGTCGGGGGCCTCCAGGTCTGGGACGGAGTGGCGTGGAGCAGTCTCGGGCTGCCGGACGGTGTGACCGGCAGCGCGCAGATCGTGCGTGCGTTCAACGATCATGTGCCGCCGCGACTGGTGCTCGCCGACCTCGGCTCGTTCGAGCTTGAAGAGGTGTACATCTTCGAGGAGGGTGTGTGGAGCGCAACCGGGTTCCCGGCAGCCGGGTTCGGTCCGTGGTGGGCGACCGGGCTGACCACCGGTGCCGATCCGGCTGGTGAGGGAATCATCGTGACCGGCTTGTTCGATCAGGGGGGCGGCAAGCGATCGCTCGTGTACCGGTTCGACGGCAGCGTGTGGGAATCCATCGACACCGACAGCGGCAGCGCGTCTGCGAGTACGCCGGTGTGGTTTGACGACGGCACCGGGCGCAAGCTCTACGTCGGTGTACGAAACACTATCGACGGGATCCCCGTCGCGGGCGTGGCTTGCTGGGACGGGACTGGCTGGGAAGAGGTCGGCGGCGGGTGCCCGGCGTACAGGCCGAGCCTCGCGGTCCACGACGACGGGTCCGGGCTGGCGCTCTGGGCGCTGGGGTCTGACGGGCTCATGCTGGCCAAGTGGGACGGGATAGCGTGGTCGGCGTTCCCGCTCCAGCAAGGGAACGCGGGCTTTCCGTGGAGGCTCATCTCGCACACCATCGGAGGGCAGCCGGAGCTCTCCTGGCTCGAGACCGTGACCGACGAATCCCAACTCTGGCGATGGGACGGGGACCAGGGCGAGCAAGTCACCACGACCACCATCGGCCAGGCGGTGGATCTGGTGGCCGACCCGAGCGGCGAACTCGGCGAGGGGCTCTTTGCGGTGGGCAGTTTCCTGCACGCCGGCGGGATCGACGCGACGAGTGCAGCACAATGGGACGGATCGGCGTGGCACGCGATGGCCAACACCGAGATCGGCAACGGCGCGTGGGTGCCTCGGGACATGCTCGCGGTGGACCAGAGTGCCGGGGCGGCGCTCGGCGGCCGCGTGTTTGTCGCGACCCGGCTGGCTGGCGGCGAAGACTCGCGCGGCGTCGCGACGTGGGACGGCCAGGTCTGGGAGCCCATCGGGCCCGACGAGCCGGACCGCTACGACGCCCGCGCGCTGGCGCTCGGCGATCTCGGCGAGGGAACCCGGGTCTACGCCGCGGGGAGCATGGAAGAAGTCGTCGCATGGGATGGACAGGCATGGGCTGTCGTCGGCGAGCAGATCCAGCATGGCGGCGTGCTCGAACTCGCGTTCGGGCAGATCACGGGTGGTGAACCCACGCTCTACGTCGGTGGGTATTTCGAGAACGTCAACGGCGAGGCGTTCAACGCGGTCGCCGGCCTGACCGCTGCGGGATGGCTCAACCTCGGCAACGGGTTGCCCGCTTCGTTCGGCAACACCACGGTCAAGGCGCTGGTTGTCCACGACGACGGGAGCGGCAGCGCCCTCTATGCCGGGGGTGAGTTGCACGCGGTTGATCCAGAACTTGCCGAGGGAGTCGTGCGGTGGGACGGGCAGGCGTGGACCCGTGTCGGGCTGGCGCTTGAAGATCAGGGCGACGCAATTGTGTTTGCGCTCTGCTCGGCCGACCTCGGCGACGGGCCGAAGCTGTACGCCGGGGGCCGATTCGCCGGCCCCGATGACAACCTCAACAATGTTGGCGCGTGGGACGGCGTCGCGTGGCAGCCGCTCGGGGAGGGATTGCCCTTCGATGTCGGTTCTCTGACGAAGATCGGGACGCCGGACGGCACGCGGTTGGTGGCAACCTCGGAAGCCGACACCTCCGGCGAGACGGCCGAACGGGCGCACGTCTGGGACGGCGTGAGCTGGGCACCGTTCGGCACAGTGGCCGACGGCAACATCCGCATGATCGCCCAGGCCGACCATGAGTACGGCGCTCTCTACTTCGGAGGCTCGTTCCGCGAGATCAACGGCATCCCCAGCGAGGGCATCGCCCGGCTCGGGTGTGCCTCGTGCGATGCCGACACGAACGGCGATGGTGTCGTCGATACCCGCGACGTGATCGCGTTTCTGACGCTGTGGGCGGCTGGGGACAGCGGTGCGGACTTCAACGGCGACGGCGTGGTGGACACCCGCGACTTTATCGCGTTTCTCAATGCGTGGAACGCGGGGTGTTGAAGCGCGGTGTCCTGTGCTCTCGGGATGAGCGTGCGACGCACTCGAATCCCGGGATTTGGGAGCGGTGCTCCCTCATCCCGGGCGTATGACGAATCACTCTGCATATGGCGCGTCACTCCGCGTGTGACGACTCTGTGTATGACGAAGCACTCCGTGTCATTGGAATCGTTCCGGGTGTGGTACGCTCCGGGGGTGTTCAAGCGTCGTGTCATTGTCTTTGTGCGAGCGGTCGGGGTGGTGGCGCTGGCCGCGTGTGCTGTGGCGTGGATTGTCGGGCGGGTGCTGAGCGATCGGTACGCATGGAGCCAGCCGATCTCGTGGGTGCCGACGCCGGTGTTGCTGGTGCCGGTGTGGGCGGGTTTGGGCATCGGGCTGTGGCGGGCGCGTCGGCTGCGCGCGCGCCGGCGAGGGGCTGCCGGTTCGGTGAGACCAAACCGGGTTCGGCTGGGGGTTGCGGCAACGGGGCTCTTTGCGATGCTCTCGGCGGGGCACTTCGTGTTTGTGGAGCTCGGGTTCCATCGCGCGGTCCTGCATTCGAGCTCGGCGCAAGCAGAATCTGACGACCCCCTCCGTCTGGTTTTCTGGAACCAGGCAGGGCGCGAGGCGGGGGAGATCGCGGCCGTGTTTTTGCCGCTCGAGCCGACGTTTCTGGTGCTCGCCAATCGGCACTCAAGCACGCGCACCCGCGACCTTGCCCAGGCGTTCATCGACACCGGCGAAGCGCACGCCGCGGTGGGGTGGCCGTTCGATCTGTTCAGCCGAATGCCTGTCCGCCGATGGGCGAGTACGTCGCTGGGGCTCGAGGGCTCGTCGCGTACCGCCGATGGTTCGTCCCGTGCTGATCCCGGTTGGGCGGCGTGGTTCGAGGTCGAGACGCCCGAAGGATCGCTGGTGATCTGGGCGGTGGACTTGCCTTCGGACCCGGACCTGGCGCGATTCCCGCTCGCCCAACAGGCGGGTGCCGCGATTGCCGCGTGGCAGGGGAGCGTGCGCGTCATCGAAGCTGATGGCCGGCGCACCGAACGGGCTACGTGGGTGGGCTTTCCGGCACCCGACCTCATCGTCGGCGATTTCAACATCCCCCGGCACAGCGCCTCGCTCGGCGAGTTTCTGCGCGCTTCGGGCGCCGGCGAGATGCGCAGCGCGTTCGATAGTGCGGGCTTTGGCTGGCAGCGCACCTGGCCGCGCCAGCAGCCGGTCTGGGCGATCGACCACTGCTTCGTCAGCCCTCGCGTTGCGGTGCGGAGGTACACAACCTACGACCCCGGCACCGGCGGCCATCGGGCGATTGTGATCGAGTGCGATATCGACCGGCGAGCAACCGCTACTGATCGTGCCCCGTAAACTCCGGCACCTTGTGCCCGGCATCGCGCAGTGTCTTCTCCCGAGACGCAAGCTCGGCGTCGTGCTCGACCATCATCGCGACCAGCTCGTCGAAGCTCGTTTCGGGCTTCCAGCCGAGCTTCTGCTCGGCTTTGGTGGCGTCTCCCAGCAGCAGCTCGACCTCGGCGGGGCGCAGATAGCGCGGGTCAAACGCGACGTGGGTTTCCCAGTCGAGCCCGGCGTGGGCGAACGCCTTCTCGGCAAACTCGCGCACGCTCCACGTCTCTCCCGTCGCGACGACGTAATCGTCCGGCTCGTCCTGCTGGAGCATCAGCCACATCTGTTTCACATAGTCGCCAGCAAATCCCCAGTCGCGTTTGCTGTCGAGGTTGCCCAGGAAGACCTTGTCCTGCAGCCCCATCTTGATGCGGCCGACCGCACGGGTGATCTTGCGGGTGACAAACGTCTCGCCGCGGCGGGGCGATTCGTGGTTGAAGAGAATGCCGCAGGAGGCGTGCATGCCGTAGCTCTCGCGGTAGTTGACCGTCGCCCAGTGGGCAGCCATCTTGGCGACCGCGTAGGGCGAGCGGGGGTAGAAGGGCGTGGTCTCGGTCTGCGGCGTTTCGACGACCTTGCCGAACTGCTCGGAGCTGGACGCCTGGTAGTAGCGCACCTGCTTGCCGGACTTTTGCTGATAGTCACGGACCGCTTCGAGGAGTTTGAACGCCCCCATCGCGACGGTCTCGGCGGTGTAGATCGGCATGTCGAAGGAGACGCGGACGTGACTTTGGGCGCCGAGGTTGTAGACCTCGTCTGGGCCGACCTGGTCGATGAGTTTGGCGATGCTGTTGGCGTCGCAGAGGTCGCCGTAGTGCAGGTGCAGGTGGGTGCCAGCCAGGTGGGGGTCGCTGTAGATATGGTCGATGCGATTGGTGTTGAAGGTGCTGGCGCGGCGGATGATGCCGTGGACTTCGTAGCCTTTGGCGAGCAGGAACTCGGCGAGGTACGAGCCGTCCTGCCCGGTGATGCCGGTGATGAGTGCTTTTTTGCCGGTGTGGTCCGCCATCGCTCGCTCCTTTTGGTCGTCTGTTCGGGTCTTGCCGGTGCGGGGTTCAGTTGTACGCCCCGAGGGCCGGTGCGGATCGTTCGGGATCGGCACTTTCCGGCCCTCTTCATCGGTTGTCGGGGAGGGGTTCATCAGGACGATCCGGCCCATCGCGCATCTCGGGGAACCCGGGGGCCGGGAACCCGGGGGCCAGGAACTCAGGAGCCCGCTCGACCATCCCCGGCAGCAGCGGGGCCTGGGTCTCCCAGGGGGCGATCAGGGTTCGTTGCAGGACCGGCCGGGCGGTGAGAAGCGAGGCGGTGGTGATAGCTGCCATCAGGAGCGCCAGCGTCACCGGGCCGACGAGCCGCCAGCCTTGTCCCGCGCCGGACCTCGGCGGGGGCACCCGTGCCGCAGCCAGCGCCAGCCAGAGCAGCACCATCGGCTCGGTGTACCTTTGCCAGAGCTTGAAGCTGGCGCACTGGGCAGCGATGAACGCGACCATCGCGGCGAGCATGATCCAGCGATCGCGCCGACCCAGCGTGACAAACCACGCAGCCAGCAGCACCGACCCCAGCACCGTGAGCGGCACGATCAGCACCGAGCGGCCCATCGGCGCGGGCAGGTGCCGGACGATCTCCCACAGCCCCGAGTAGCGCCCGTGTGCGTAGTCGCGCGTGGTCGGCGCGATCAGCGCGATCGCCAGACCAACGCCAGCGGCGAGCGCCAGCAGCCAGGTGTGCTGTACCCACAGGCGGCGGAGGCCGTCGAGCATGTAGGGCAGGAAGAACACGCTGCACGCGCCAAAGACGGTGAGCACAAAGGCCGGGGCGGTGAGGTTGCCTCCGACGTGGCGGTCCTTGAAGACCGGGGGCGTGAGGGTGTTGCCCCACAGCGACCAGAAGTACACCAGCACCGCGATCGCGGGAACACCCGCCAGAAGCGCGAGCCCCACCCGCCCGAGTTTCGTGGGAACGTCGGCGAGCAACTCGCGCAGGTCGGCTGCGAAGTCGAACGGAGTGTCGGCGTCGCGCGGGGTGCCCAGCCACGCGGCGGTCAGCAGCAGCGCCAGCGGCCAGAGGTGGATCTGCCGCACGAACACCAGTGCGGCCAAAGCGAGCCCGCCGCCGACAAGGGTGACGGCATCGAAGCGGGGGCGGAGCGCGAGCAGCCAGACCACCAGCACGCCCAGCCAGCCGGCGTTGTCTGGGAGCATCCACGTCGCGGCATAGAAGACCGACATCGACGCCACCACCGGCAACAGCAAGACGATGTTGGAGCCCCTGGCGCGCGCGAGGGTGTCCCCGTCAGAGCCCGAAGCGCCAGCGAGGAGCTGTTCCTCACGGCTCGGAGAGCCGTGCCACCGGGGAGAGCCGTGCCACCATGCGCCGGAGCGGTCCACCCCCCACGCCAGCACCACAATCAGCCCGACCGTAAAGAGCGACCCGGCCAGTTGCAGCACCCAGCGTTCGTCGCTGACCAGCCGGGCGACGACCGCCAGCAGGGTGTGGTACCCGGGCGTGGTCGCGGAGAGATAGTCGCGGTAGTCGGGTGTGGGCAGCTGCGCAGCAAAGGTGCGGACGACCTGTTCGTGGTAGTTGAGCTGGTCGAACGCGCCGCGTCCGTTGACAAAGCCGCTGGCGATCAACCCCCAGGAGGGCACGAGCAGGACCGCCAGCGCAGCCACAGCCGCCATCAGCCACGCCCGGTGGACGCGGGGTGCGCGGAGTTGAGTGTTGCTGGTCTTCATCTGGGGCGTGAGCTCTGGTGTCTTGGAGCGGAGCCTAGAGCGTATTGCGACATCATGTTTCCTGTGTGGCGCGGTTGGTGCTGGTCCCCTCGCTTGCGCGAGGGGCTCTATGGGGTACATGGTTTTTTGACAAAAGAGCCCCTCGCGCAAGCGAGGGGACAACCGCGACAGAGCAAGTCGGAAAAAACACAAGAACGCACACTGTCCTATCGACCATGGAAAGCCGGGGCATGAGCGGAGCAATCAGGGGGGTGTTTGGTCTCGATACGAACGGAGGGGCCGGTGTGAACGATATCTACAGGCGGCATCGCAACCCGGCCGATCTCGACGGGAGCGGTCAGGCCGGCGTGGATGGGCCTGGGCTCTTGCGGCCGCTGCGGTGCGGTGGAGCGAACGGAGAGACATGTGTTCGGGGGCCGGTTGCCTCTGACCGCCAGCCTGTGGAGCCCGATGCGTGGATGAGCCTGGAGCCAGCACTCCCCAAACTCCCAGCCGCCCGCTGCCCCTCAGCTTGCTCAAGCTGGCGAGGCCGCACCAGTGGATCAAGAGCGGGTTTGTGCTCATCGGCCCGTTCTACGGCCTTGCCGATACGGGGCGAACACTCGCAGAAGTGCTTGTCCCAGCACTGCTTACAGCTGTTGCCTTTGCGTTTGCGTCCAGCTCCTGCTATGTCGTGAACGACATCATGGACGTCGAAGCGGATCGGAATCATCCAAGAAAACGCCGGCGCCCGATCGCTTCGGGAGAGGTTTCGGTCGGCACCGCGTGGGGCTTTGCCGTCGTGCTGCTGCTGGCGGCGGCGTCGATCGTGCTGTTGCTCCCGAGTTCTGAAGGCTCGTCTGTTCGAGGATTGGTTGGGCTGACCGTCGGGCTTTATGTCCTGAATGTCACGCTTTATTCGGTGTGGATCAAGCACATCGTGATCGCCGATGTCATGGGGCTTTCACTTGGTTTTGTGCTGCGGGTGATGGGTGGTTGTGCTGCGGTGGCGATTGCGCCCTCGACGTGGCTGCTGAACTGCACGTTCTTTCTGGCGATGTTTCTGGCATTCGGCAAGCGTCTGGGCGAGCGGCGGACAGCCGGGTCGAACGCCGAGGGGGTGCGTGCGGTCCAGGCGGCGTATTCCGACGAGATGCTCCGGATGGCGGTGGTGGTGACGGCTGTGGTGACGCTTTTGAGCTATTCGGGGTATGTGCAGGCCCGCGAGGCCGACTACATCGAGGCGTCGATGGGCAACTTCAATCTGCTCTGGCTCACGATTTTGCCCGCAACCTTTGGGATGCTCCGCTGTATCGTGCTCCTGGAGCGGGGTGATTACGACGACCCCACCGAGTTGGCGGTGCATGACCGGGCGTTCGCGTTTGCGGGGCTGGTGTTTATGCTGATGACGGTGCTGCTGATTGTCCATTTCCAGTTCGGGAGTGGGTGAAGGGCGGGTGAAGGGCTGGCGATCTGAAAAAGGATCGTCACCCGGGCGGGTCGTCGTGTATCCTGTTCTCGAACGAGGAAGCGGAACTTTTTCGGGGGTAACGCGGCACGCAGCCGCGGAACGGAACGGGCTTGGGCCGCGGAGCGGTCGGGCCATTACCAGGAGCAGTACAGATGCAGAAACGAGAACTGATCAAGCGCCTCACCGTCCTCGCGGCGGGCGGCGCGTTTGCCTTTGCGGCTGTGGCGGCGCAGGTGGGTAGCGCCGATCGCGTCGACCCACCGGCCGAGGACGGCGTGCTGGCCGGGCAGCCGGAGAACCTTGAGCTTCCGCCCAACATCGCGGCGCTCCGTGCGGCGATGGCGGGCGGCGACAAGGGGGGCAAGGCCGACGACAAGGACAAGCTCCCCAGCTTCGAGTCGGTCTCCAAGGGCTTCCGCAAGGTTGTCTCGACCGCCAACGGGTCGCGGAGTTTGTACAACATCTGGGTCCGCGACAAGGACGGGCAGATGCTTGCTGAGCTTCCCGCGGGCTACGAACGGCAGTTCCACTTTATCGCGATGACCGTCGCGGGCGGCGACCTCTGGGCCGGGTTGCAAGGCGGCGACCGCTACTTCAAGTGGAAGCGGTACGACAAGCGGCTGGCGATGATCGAGCCCAACCTGGCAACGCGCACGTCGGGCGATCAGGAGTCGAGGGCTTCGGTCGAGAACATCTTTACCGACCGCGTGTTGCTCGACGTGCCCATCGTGGCGATGGGCCCCAGCGGGCAGCCGGTCATTGATCTCGACAATCTGTTCGTTGGCAACGCGAGCAAGTTCTTTGGAAGAGGCGCAGCCGGGCTCAACGCGCGGCTGACCACGGTCGCCAGCGCCAAGGCGTTCCCCGAGAACATCGAGGTTTCGGTCAAAGGGCCGGTCGCTGGGGGGGCGATCCGTGAGTTCCATTACTCGGTCAGTATGATCCCCAAGAGCACCGGGTACAAGCCGCGTGTTGCTGATCAGCGTGTCGGGTATTTCACGACCAGCTACCGCGACCTGGGTAAGTTCAACAACGATGAGAAGTGGGTTCGCTACATCAATCGTTGGGACGTGAAAAAAGCCGACCCCAAGCTGAGCATGAGCCCTCCCAAGGAACCGATTGTTTTCTACATCGAGCACACGGTGCCGGTGCGGTACCGCCGGTTTGTGCGTGACGGCATCCTGCAGTGGAACAAGGCGTTCGCCGAGATCGGTATCGACAACGCGATCGAGGTCTACTACCAGGACAAGTCCACCGGCGCCCACATGGACAAGGACCCCGAGGACCGCAGGTACAACTTTATCCGCTGGCTGAGCAACGACATCTCGACGGCGATCGGCCCGAGTCGGGTTGACCCGCGGACGGGGCAGATCCTCGATGCTGACGTTGTACTGACTGATGGCTGGATTCGCGCGTTCTGGTACCAGTACAGCAAGACCCTGCCCGACATCGCGATGGAAGGCATGGGGCCCGACGCGCTGGCGTGGCTCGAGAAGCATCCCAACTGGGACCCGCGCATCCGCATGGCTGCGCCCAGCGAGCGTGATTTCATGCTCTCCCAGCGGGCGCGTCGCGGGGTGCTGCCCTACGGCGGGCACGCGATTGCGGCTGTCGATTCAACGCTGCTCGGGGACGACCGGTACGACGGGCTCACCGGGCGTATCAGCCAGCTCAATGGGTTCTGCATGGCGTCCAACGGCAAGGCGATGGACCTCGCGGTGGCGCGCATGATGTGGGGGATGTACGGCGAGATGGGCAGCGATCGGCCTGTGCCGGTCGAGGCTGAAGACCAGGACCCGCCCGAGGAGAACACGATCCCGCCGGAGATTCTGGACATTCTCAATAAGAAGCTCGCCGACGGGTCGTTGCCCGACAACATGCCGCCCGAGATCATGGCGCTGCTCAACCCCCCGGCCGAGGAAGCAGCCCAGCCGGAAGAGGAGCCCGAGGCACCCGAAGCCGACGACAAAGAAGACAAGGAGGACAAGCCCAAAGACGAGATGGTCGACGGCATCCCCGAGTGGTACGTCGGGCCGATGCTTGCCGAGCTTGTTGCGCACGAAGTGGGGCACACACTCGGGCTGCGTCACAACTTCGCGGCTTCCAGCATCTACACGCTGGAGGAGATCAACAGCGAAGAGATGAAGGGCAAGAAACCCTGGTCGACTTCGGTCATGGACTACAACCCGCACAACATCAATCTGGAAGCGGGTGAAGTGCAGGGCGACTACGCGGTGATCGACATCGGTGCCTACGACATGTGGGCGATCAAGGTCGGGTACACAGCTTCGGACAAAGACGCCAAAGAACTTGTCAAGCAGGCCGCAAAGCCCGAGCACCGCTACGCGACCGACGAGGACACCTGGGGTCCGGACCCGATTGCCCGTCGTTATGACATGGGGTCTGACCCGCTGACCTACGCGAAGGAACAGGTCCGCCTGTCCACCATGTTGCGGAGCAATCTGCTCGATCGTTTCGTCAAGGACGGCGACCACTGGGCCAAGGCGCGGCAGGGCTATCTTGTCACGCTCGGGATGCAGGTCCGTGGTGTCAGCATGATGGCCAACTGGATCGGCGGGGCGTATGTGTACCGCGATCACAAGGGCGATCCGGACGGCCGCGCCCCGATCGAGGTTGTCTCGGCTGAGAAACAGCGCGAGGCGCTCAAGTTTGTCATCGACACGACGTTCTACGACGAGGCGTACGGCCTGACCCCCGAGGTGCTCAAGTACCTCACTGTCGAGAAGTGGTTCGACGACGGCGGGATCGAAGGCGCGATCGCCGACGCGACGTGGCCGGTGCATGACCGCATCCTCGGCATCCAGGCGTCGGCGCTGACCAACCTGCTCAACCCGGTCACGCTCAAGCGGATCTACGACAACGAGTTCCGCGTGCCCGCAGATGAGGACGCGCTGACTCTCGCTGAGCTTATGGATACCGTGACCGGTGCGGTGTGGACCGAGATCAACGGGTCGCCGTCCGAGCAGTTCACCGCCCGCAAGCCGATGGTGTCCAGTTTCCGTCGCAACCTCCAGCGCGAGCACCTCGACCGGATCATCGACCTGGTCAACGCTGGAGAGAGCGGCACGGCGGCGTTCCGCCCGATCTCTGACCTGGCGGCCCACACGCTGCGCACCATGAGCGCCCGGCTCGGCAGCGTGTTGGACAGCCCGACCGCCAAGAACATCGACCCCTACACCATGAGCCACATCTCCGAGAACAAGGCCCGGATCGACCGGGTGCTCGACGCGGCCTACATCGCCAACGCCGACGATATCCGCCCGGCGATGCCGTCATTCACCTTCCCGTTCGGTCAGGAAGGCTCGGAGTAAACCCCGCGTGATTCCGGGTTGAAATCAACCCTTCGCTCGCAAAACCAGCCGGGCTGCGCTCTTGAAAGGGAGCGCAGCCCGGTTTTTGCGTTCGGGGTCGATACCCTGCCGCATGGTTCGTCTCTGGCTCAACCTTGCCCGCTCCGGCGGCACGTTGCTCTCGCGGTGCCTGGGGTGCATGGAAGGGGTCATGCTGCTCAGCGAGGTCCACCCGCTGGGGGCTCGCGTGATCGACCCGGCAGCACAAGCGGCGGCGTGGCACAAGCTGCTGCGGCCGGGCGAACTCGAGCAGTGGGTCGGCGGCCGGGGACGGTACGACGGCCTGATCGCGCTGCTGATCGAGCGGGCTGAGGCGCGGGGCAAGACGTTGCTCTTGCGCGACTGGTCCCACCTTGACTACCTCGGCGTGCCTATCACCGAGCCTTGCTTTGCGAGCCGATCGATGCAACTGCTCGGCGCAACACACGAACTGCGGTGTTTCGCGACCGTGCGCCACCCGGCCGACCAGTGGGCGAGCCAGCAGCGGCTGGACATGCTCCGCGGTCGTGTTGATGTCGGCGTCTATTTGCGTGGTTGTCGCGCGTTTGCCGAGCTTGCTGCGGAGGTTGGGTTTGTGCGTTTCGAGGACTTTACACGCGAACCCGATGCCGAGCTTTCGCGTCTGTGCGAGGGGTTGGGAGTTGCGTTCGATCCTACGTGGCGCATGCGGTATCGCACCTACGCGAAGGTGACGGGTGATGAGGCGACCAAAATCGAGACGATCGGGGAGATCCGCCCCGCGCGGCAGCACGCGCTCGAGCCGGATGTCGCGGCGGTGTTTGCGGCGAGTGAGGACTATGCAGAGACGTGTCGATTGCTTGGATACGACGAGGCGCTGACAGAAGGGGGCGACGCATGACCGGTTCGAGAGCACGTAGCAGAATCTTGTTTCCTCTGCGGCGACAGGATCGGCGATTGAAGGGCCGGTCTCTGGCATTCTCGACCTCTTCAGAGGGTCACCCTTGTCCCCTCGCTTGCGCGAGGGGCTCTACGCTCTGGTGTGCAAAGCTTTTGTTCTGGTGTGCAAAGCTTTCAGAGCCCCTCGCGCAAGCGAGGGGACAGGACCAACCACATCCAGAGCGAGCGAAACTGACGGATGCAACGGTCTTTGGAGTGCATCGGCTGTGAGCCTTCCCGACAGCAACATCATGCGGCGGCGGGTGGTTGTGCTCGGGTCGACCGGGTCGATCGGGACGCAAACGCTCGACACGATCTCGCACCTCAACACGCTGGCCGACCGGGGCGAGTCGAAGCAGCGATTCGAGGTGGTCGGACTCGCGGCCGGGGTGCGGACGCGCGAGCTGGCGGCACAGGCTGCGAGGTTCGGCGTGCCGGTCGTTGCGGTTGCCGATGCGGACGCGGCGATCGAAACCACGGCCCGTGTGCTGCGCGGCACCGGCGCGGCCGAGGCGCTTGTGCGTGAGAGCCGCGCGGACCTTGTTGTCGCGGCAATGGTCGGGCTCGCGGGGCTGCCCGCGACACTGGCGGCGGTCGAACTGGGGATCGATGTCGCGCTTGCGAACAAGGAGACGCTGGTCGCGGCGGGGCAGGTTGTGCTGCCCGCTGCTCGCCGCGCTGGTGCGCGGCTGTTGCCGATCGACAGCGAACACTCGGGCCTGTGGCAGTGCCTGCAGGGGTTGGCGCAAAGAGGTGAGCGTGTGGTCCCGCCGTGCGCCACGCCTCGGGGCGTCGAGCGGGCGATCCTGACCGCGTCGGGCGGCCCGTTCCGGCAGACGCCGCTCGCCGAGATGCGCAACGCGACGGTCGCGCAGGCGCTCGCGCACCCGACATGGTCGATGGGCCCAAAGAACACGATTGATTCGGCGACGATGATGAACAAGGGGCTCGAGTTGATCGAGGCCCACCGCCTGTTTGATCTCGATGCCTCGCGCCTCGGCGTGCTGATTCATCCGCAGTCGATTGTGCACGCGATCGTCGAGCTTGCGGATGGATCGAGCATCGCCCAGCTCTCCGCAGCCGACATGCGTGTCCCGATCCAGCTCGCGCTGACGTGGCCTGCGCGGGCCCCGGGCTGTGCGGCTCGGCTCGACTGGCGTGAGGTCGCGCGGCTGGACTTTGTCGAGCCCGACAACGAACGGTTCCCGGCGATCGGGCTGGCGATGGACGTGATCCGTCGCGGGGGCGGGGCGGGCGCGGTTTACAACGCTGCCAACGAGGTCGCGGTGGAGGCGTTTCTCGGCGGGTCGATCCCGTTCGGTCGAATCGTCGAGATCGTCGGCGAGTCGCTCTCCCTCGTCGCGAGCGAGCGGGGTGAAACGCTCGAAGAGATTCTCGCGATTGACGCAGAAACCAGGAGTCTGGCAGCCTCGTTGCTCTGCGCAGAGTCATGAGCGGTCGGTATTATGTCTACAACAGAAAGTCACGAGGAGAACGCATGGCGACTTTGGTAACAGGCGGCGCGGGGTACATCGGTTCGCACGCGGTCAAGGGGCTGCTGGCCGAGGGCGAGCGCGTCGTCGCGCTCGACAATCTCAGCGTCGGCCACCGCGAAGCGATCGCTGCGCTCGAGACCGTCGCCGAGGGCAGGCTGACGTTTGTCGAAGCTGACATCGGCGACCGCGACACGGTGCGCCGCACACTCCGCGACCACAAGATCGACTCGATCATGCACTTCGCGGCCCTCGCGCAGGTGGGCGAGAGTGTCGATCACCCGCTGCGCTATTACCGCAACAACACCGCCTCGGCGCTCACGCTGCTCGAAGAAGCGCTCGGCGCGGGGGTTGCGAAGTTTATCTTTTCCTCCACGTGCGCGACCTACGGCGAGCCCGGGCCGGAGTTCATCCCGATCCCCGAGACCTGTCCGCAATCGCCGATCAATCCGTACGGGCGCAGCAAGCTGCACGTCGAGCACATGCTCCGCGACGCCCGCGCCGCGGCGACAGACGCGGGCAAGCCGTTCGCGTTTACCGCGCTGCGCTACTTCAACGTCGCCGGGTCCGATCCCGACGGCCTGATCGGTGAGGACCACGACCCCGAGACGCACCTGATCCCGGTCGTGATTCAGGCGGCGATGGGCAGCCGCGAGTGTATCACGATCTTTGGCGAAGACTACGACACGCCCGACGGCACCTGCATCCGCGACTACGTGCACGTCTGCGACCTGATCTCGGCGCACATCGCGGCGCTGCGGGCGCTCAAGCCCGGCGAGCAACGGGCGTATAACCTCGGCATCGGCAAGGGGTACTCGGTCCGTGAGGTGATCGAGAGTGTCCGGCGGGTGACGGGCGTTGCGTTCGAGGTGCGCAAGGGCGAACGCCGACCGGGCGATCCGCCGACGCTCTTTGCCAACCCCGCGAAGATCCGCGAGGAACTCGGGTGGGAGGCACGCTTCCAATCGTTGGACGAGATCGTCGCGACCGCGTGGAACTGGTTCCGCGAGCATCCCGACGGGTACCGATCATGACGCACGGCCGAACAGTGTGGTGTCCGATGCTTTGGGCTGCGGCGCTGCTTTTCTGCGCTGCGCCAATCTCCGTGGCTGCGCAGCCGCAGATCGGCGCACGCGAACAACGTCCGGACCACACACACGAGGCGGAACTTGCGACAGACATCAGCGGTCTCAAGTGGCCGGGGCGTGAGGCGATTGTTGTGCGCGAGGTCGAGGTCGGGCCTTGGAGTCTCCACCGGATCGGTTCGTGGGAGATAGTCGGTGGCTTGCCGGCGGATCGTGGCGCAGCCGCGTTTGTCGCTGAAAAAGGCGGGGTGGATGCCGAGACGATCCGGTTTGAACAAACGGGCGCGATCGTGGTGCGGATGCCCGCCGGCGATCTGCTGCCGACTGTCGGCCTTGCGGGCAAGCCCGTCGCGGCGTGCGAAGTGCTCTCGGCATCGCGGCGCGAGGATGGGGATGCTGATCTGGAACGCACCGCGTTTGTCCTCTACGAGCCGCGACGCATCGGCACCGATGATGATTCGGCGACAGGCGCCGCGGCGCGCGGGCTGGTCGTGCTCCTGCCCGGGATGTTCGGCACGCCCGAGCCGGTGATCGACTCGATGGTGGGGCAGCTGCGCGATCGCGGGTGGCACGTGCTGCGGATGCTCACCCACTCGTCGCGGTTTACCGAGCGGGCCGAGTTTGTGCTTGCGCCCGGGGGCGATATCGCGGGCGTGGCGGCACAGGTCGCCGAGGTACTGGGCGATCGTGCCGCCGAGTGTGCGTTTGCGGTCGAGAAAGCGTGCGAGTTTTTCGCGAGCACGCGCCCGGCACTCCCCGTCGATCGCCGAATCGCGTTCGGCATGAGCGGCGGGGGGATGGTGCTGCCCACGGTGGTCGCGCGCGAGCCCGATGCCTACAAAGCAGCGGTCTTTGTCGGCGCCGGGTGCGACTTTGCTGCCATCACGATGGACAGCAACTACGCCGAGTGGATCGACGCGGTGCGGGTCTCGTGGGCGGGCGATCCAACCGAAGCAGACCGCACACGATTCACCGACGCTTACCTCGACGCCGCAACACTCGACAGCTTCCACACGGCGATGTTCATGCGAGACATCCCCGCCCTCATGCTCCACGGCATCAGCGACCGGGCGGTGCCCGCGGCGACGGGCGACCTGCTCTGGCACCGCCTCGGCGAGCCCGAGCGATGGACGGTCCCCGCGGGGCACGAGGTGCTGTTTCTCGCCTACCTTCCGGCGCGGGCTGCCGACGTGTTGGATTGGATGGAACAGGCAACGGGATCATCATCGACATCGCCGGCACCATCACCCTGACCGATGCCAGAGTCTCGCACCGCAGAAGGTGCGACGGAGGTTGCAACGTGCAAAGCCGAAATATCCTTCTATCTCTCGTGCTCTTCTTCGGCGTGGTCTTTGCACCGGTCGCGCCGGCGCGAGCATTCACAACCGCACAACCCGAGTCGTCGTCGCCAGCAAAGGTCGAGACACGGATCGAAACCGACCGGTGGTACGAGCTCTGGATCGACGGCAGCCGCGCCGGGTGGTCGCACGAGGTTGTTTCCGTCGAGGGCAACACGATCGTGACTCGGTCAACCATGCGCATGGAGATCGGCCGCGCCGACCAGACGGTCGAGATCAGCATGGAGTCCGAGTTTGTTGAAACCCTCGCGGGCGAACCGGTCGAGGTGCGCATCGAGCAACGCCTCGGCCCTACGCCGATCCGCACGGTGTACCGCTTCAAAGAGGACGGCGTTGAGGTCATCTGGACCCAGAACGGCGTCGAACGCGAGGACACGCTGCCCACCCCCGAGGGCGTGTGGCTTCCGCCCGCAGCAGCGAGTCGGTACATCAAACAACGGCTCGCGTCCGGCGCAACGAAGATCACCGTCCGAACACTCGACCCGTCCAACGGCCTCACTGTTTCGGCGATCACCCGCAGCGATATCACGCCGAGCGAGATCGAGGTCGCGGGCAAGATCACCGAATGCCTCCGCGCGACCACCCGGACCGTGGTGGGCGCAACGCCGATGACGGGCACCGAGTGGCTGCTCGCCGACGGCACGTCGCTGCGCAGCGAACTGGCCATCGGCAGCATGAACATGGTGACGCTCGCCTCCTCACGTCAGCGGGCGATGGAGGACTTCACGCCGCCCGAACTCATGGTCTCGACGTTCGTTCGGCCCGATCGCCGGATCACCAACCCCAGGCACACGACGCGCGCGGTCTACCGTGTGCGCCTTTCGGGCGACGGCGAGCTGCCCGAGCTGCCGCAGTCGGGGTTTCAGCGCGCCGAGGCGCTCGACGACGGCAGCACCCGGGTGACCATCGACACCCGAACGGTCATCCTCGCGCCCGAAGCCGACCGCGCCGCCCACCTTGTCTCGACGACATACGCCAACGCCGACGACGCGCTGATCGGCGAGCTGACCGAGCGCGCGCTTGCCGGCGCGGGCGACGACCCGACCAGAGCTGCCGAGTTGCTGCGCCGGTTTGTCTTTGACCATATCGCCGACAAAGACCTCGGCACCGCGTTCGCAACCGCGTCCGAGGTTGCCCGCTCTGGCCAGGGCGATTGTTCCGAACACGGCGTTCTCCTCGCGGCAATGCTGCGGGCCGCGGACATCCCCTCTCGAGTCGCGATAGGGGTGGTCTATGTCGAACGCTTTGCCGGTGAGCGACACGTTTTCGGCTATCACATGTGGACGCAGGCGCTGCTCGAAACCGCCAACGGCCCGGCGTGGATCGACCTCGACGCGACGCTCGACCGCCGCACCTCTTTTGACGCGACCCATATCGCGATGGCGACCAGCGACCTCGCGGAAGGCAAGACCATCAGCCAGCTCGCGAGCATCGCGCCCCTGCTCGGAGCGCTCGAGATTATCGTCGAGGAAACCCGATGAGCACCCCGCGGCTGCCTCTGCGCAAAAGCGACGGACACAAGGGCACGTTCGGCACCGTCGCGATCGTCGGCGGCTGTGCTGCGCCGCCGGGCACCGTCGGCGGGGCGCACATGGCGGGCGCGCCGGCTCTGGCGGCTCTCGGCGCGTTGCGGATCGGGGCCGGGCTCGCCAGGCTTGCGTGCCCTGCCGCGGTGCTGCCGACTGCGATTGGTCTTGTGCCTAGCGCGACCGGGATCGTGCTGCCGACTGATGCCGACGGCTGCATCGTTGCCCACGAAGCCGCAGCCGTGCTCGATCAACTGGTGGAGTCGGCCGACGCGATCGTCATCGGCCCGGGCCTGGGCAGCGGCGGTGAACGCCACACGCCGGCAGCGACCGCGGTCGAAGCGATCTCCCTCCGCGCGATTGGGCAGGACCAGACGCCGGTCGTTGTTGATGCCGACGCGCTCAACGCGCTCGCCCGCGTTCCCGAGCTTGCGCGCGAGTTCCGCGCGACAGCGGTCCTGACACCCCACCCCGGCGAGTTTCGCAAACTCGCCGCGGCGTTGAATATCTCGCACGACCCCACCGATGGCACGCAACGCCCGCTGGCTGCCGAGGTGCTCGCCCAACGCCTCGGGTGTGTGGTGGTGCTCAAAGGCGCGGGCACCGTCGTGAGTGATGGTCAGCGCACCTGGATCTGCCCGAACGGGCACCCGTGCCTCGCGACCGCGGGGACAGGCGACGTGCTCGCCGGCTCGATCGGCGGCCTGATCGCCCAGTTCGTCAAACCCCCCGATCCGTTGATGGCAGGACTCTCTGAACAGGCGCGGGCAGCGCTCGGTGCGTCGTCCGGCAACGATCCCGCGGCGATGGACCTCTTCGACGCCGCCCGCGCCGGGGTGCTCGTCCACGCGCTGGCCGGCGAGCGCTGGGCGAGCGCACACCACGCCTCGGCCGGGCTGCTTGCGGCCGAGCTTGCCGGGCTTTTGCCAGCATGCGCTGAGTCGATCCGCGACAAGTGAGCAGGTGGTACAACCCAATGAGCCCCGAGCGCGAGCTCGGGATGCGGTGGGCTCGGACTAGATAGAGGCCAAAGCCGCGAGCGAACCCGAGCTCGCGCTCGGGGCTCGTTATGCCGGGCCCTGCTTCTGTCCGTTCGAGCCACTACGCTCTGGTGTGGCCGACGCGAAGCACACCATTCAGCAAGCGATGGCGCAGGCAAGCCGGGGCAGGCTCCGCCCGGCGATCGCGGCGCTTGAGCGGCTCGTCGGCAAGCGCGGCGCACCGGCCGAGGCGTACCACTTTCTCGGTTTGCTCATGGCGGAGGACGGGCGCGCCGGACAGGGCGTGTTCCATCTCGAAAGGGCCAACGCCATGTCGCCGGGCCGCGCGCAGTTCGAGAGCAATCTGGGCAATGTCCTCATCGGGCTCGGGCGGCTGGACGACGCGGTCGATCACTATTTCGCAGCGATTGCTGCCGACGAGGCTTACGCGCCCGCCCGCGTCGGGCTCGCCGGGGCGTTGCTCTCGCGCGGCGAGTTGGCCCGTGCCGAACGCGAGGCCCGCTGTGCAACCGAGCTCGCTCCAGACAACCCCGACGCCGCGGCGAACCTCGCGTCATGCCTTATCACCACCGGCCGCGCAGCCGATGCGGTGGACCACCTGAAAGCCGCGATCAAATCGCTCGGCCCGAGCATTCAGCTCAACACGTTGCTCGCAGCCGCGATGAACTACGACGACCGCACCTCGCCCGAAGAGCACCTCGAAACCCACCGCATGCTCGGCCGCCTGCACGCGGTCGGGGCGCGGGCGATCGCAGACAACACCAGCAGTTTGCCGCCGCTCAAACCGATCGACCCGGGCGAAAAAACTCTCCGTGTCGGTTATCTCTCGGCCGACTTCCGTGACCACCCGGTCGGGATGTTTATCGAGCCTGCGCTCGCCGCATCGCACCAGACCGAGCCGGCGATCGAGGTGTTCTGTTACGACCTTTGTACGAACCCCGATGCGTTCTCCGAGCGGCTCCGTGGCCATCCGGTGATCTGGCGCGATGCCGCGACCCTGAGCGATGCCGCGCTGGTCGCGATGATCCGCAACGACGGGATCGACATCCTTGTCGAGCTTTCAGGGCATTCGCTTGGACATCGGCAGACGGCATTGGCGGTACGGGCTGCGCCGATTCAGGTCAGCATGCTCGGGTATCCCGCGACCACCGGCAACCCGGCGATCGACGTCCGCCTCGTGGACCGCCGCTCCGACCCCAAAGGCAGCGAGGCATGGTGTACCGAGCACCTGCTCCGTCTCGATCCCTGCGCGTGGTGTTTTTCTGCTCCAGACAACGCGCCACTCGGGGGGGACGACTCGACCTTACACCGCCCGCTGCGTGCCGCATCCGAGCCCGACGACGGTCCCGCTCCGGTCCGCTTCGGCTCGTTCAACAACCTCGCAAAGACCACCCCCGCTGTGCTTGATACCTGGGCTGCGATCCTCGACCGCGTGCCCGGCTCGACCCTCACGCTCAAGAACGGCGCGTTTGTTGATGCAGAGACCCGCGAGCGATTGGCAAAGGAACTTACATCGCGGGGTATCCCGCCCGACCGCCTGGTGATGCTCGAGCCCACCCGGGACGCCGCCGCCCATCTCGATGCGTACGGCCAGCTCGACATCGCGCTGGACACCTTTCCCTACGCCGGGACGACGACCACCTGCGAGGCGCTGTGGATGGGTGTGCCGGTCGTGACGCTCGCAGGCGAGCTGCACGCGGGGCGTGTCGGCGTCTCGCTGCTCGGTGCGGTAGGCATGGAGGACCTGGTCGCCCAGAGCACCGATTCTTATGTTCGTATCGCGTCCAACCTCGCCCACGACCGGAGCCGTCTTGTTGTCATGAAGGCCGGGCTGCGCGACCGGATGCGGACCTCGCCGCTGATGGACGCGGTTGCATTTCGTGCGAGGCTCCACGCGGCGTATACATCCCTTCTAAGGAATGGCAGCAATCCGCGAACAGGAGCATCGGCATGAAGGTTGTCTGGCTCGCAAGCTATCCAAAGAGCGGCAACACCTGGGTTCGGTTCCTGTTGCATCACTATCTCTTCGGCGAGCCCGGCAACTCGCTCGAACTGAATCGCCGCATCCCCGATCTCCATCGCCCCGCCGGCCGTATCGACACTTCTGCCGAACGGCTGCTGGTCAAAACGCACTTCCCGCTCAGCGAGTCGCTGCCGTACCTTGCGATGACCGATCGCGCGATCTACATCCAACGTCATCCCAAGGACGTGCTGCTTAGCGGCATGAACTACACCAAGCTCGAATCCGGTCGCCCGCCCGACGCGGCCGCCTACGCCCGCGCCTTTATTGAATCCGGCGGGGACCCCTCGTGGATCGAGATGGGCTTTGGCACCTGGGCGTCCCACGCCGAGAGCTGGCGGACGACCGAGCGATTCCCGGTCCACACCGTGCATTACGAAGCCCTCCGCGCCGACACGGCACGCGAGCTCCGGTCCATGCTCGAGTTTCTGGGCGAGACCATCGACGAGGATCGTGTTGCTCGCGCGGTCGAGCTCTCCGGCTTTGAGCGCATGCAGACGATCGAGCGGAAAGAAAAGACCCGAGGCGCAGACAGCCTTTTCCGTGGCGGTCGCGAATCGCTCGAGCGCGGGGCGCTCTTCATGAACAAGGGCGCGACCGGGCAGAGCCTCGCCCCGATCGACCCGGGTCTTGACACGGAGTTCGATGCAGCGTTCGCCGAGACCCTCGCGAGATTCGGCTGATTGTGCCCGCGGGCGTGTCGGATGTATCGCCTGCCGCGCGCGCAGAACAGCGGTTGTGGTAATCGGACCTTCGATTTCATGAACAAATTGCTCAACCCCAGAGAAGTGCTTGCGGGGATTCGCCCGATGGCACGATTAGTTACCAAAGTCTCTGGGTCTTCTCATCGACCGTGTCGGAGTTCTTGCAGAGGGGTTTGTGTTGCAGGCAGCAGGCCGGGTACATACAAGATCGCGTCGGGGCTTTACGCTCGTGGAGTTGATCGCGGTGATCGTCGTTCTGGCGGTGATGGCCGGTATCGCGATCCCGAAGTACATCGACTCCTCAGTGAAGGCAAAGGAAGCCGCGGATGTTGCCGCGATCGCGGGCATTACTTCGGCCATGCAGATGGCGTTCTTCGATCATCAGCTCAACAACGCCCCGTCGAGCGAGTACATCACGAGCGTCAACAGCGTCGGTACGATCATGGAGACCGGCGAACTCCCGCTGGGCATTGTCATCGACGGGGTCTACCTCAAGGACCAGCGGGGGCACCGTTATCTGCTTATCACCGAGACATCAACCAGCGCAGCCCGGCTGACCGACTTGGGGATCGGCGGCCAGAACGGCTGGGGCTATTAGACAATGAAAGTTGCGTTGGGTCAGTCCGGTCGCGCCGATGACACCCAACGCTGGATCGGGGTCGCGCTGGCCATCCACTACATTCTGGTTTGTGTGATCAAGATCGACCAGGGTCGCGGCGACGAGATCTGGTGGCTCTGCCACGCCACGCTCGCCCTCGCCGCGGCCGGTTTTACGCTCAGGTCCGGGACGCTGATGGGCATGGCGTTCCTGGGCGTGCTTGTCCCGCACACCCTCTGGCTGACCGACGCTGCGGCTGGTGCGGTCCTTGGGGTCCAGTGCGCGGGTGTAACAACCTACCTCCGCGGCGCCGATGCCACGACGTGGCTCTCGACCTTCCATCACTTCTATCTCCTGCCGTTGCTCTGGATGCACCGCAAGCGGCTCCTCTGCCGGCCCGCAGAAACCCTCTTCGGCATGGCGCTGGTGTACCTGCTACTCACTGCCGTGTCACGGTTGGCGCTTCCGGAACAGGGCAACGTGAACTACGCCCACGCGCTCTTCCCGGCGCTCGAGTGGCAGCCGCTCAACGCCCTCAACGCGAGCCCGTGGTGGCTGTACCTCGCGGTCCTCAACACCGCGGCTCTCGGGTTGTTCTTTCTTCCCGCGATGGTCGTGCTCGGGGTGCCCAGCAAGACCAGACCGCGCCGACGCCGCGTGCCTGCACTCAGCCCATCTCGAGGATGACCTTGATCCCCTCGCCCGAGATCATCGTCTCGAACGCGGTGCGATAGTCCTCGAGTGGGAAACTGTGCGTGACAATGTCGTCGAGTTCAAGCCGGCCGCTCAGCAGCAGCTCTTCCATCTGGTACCACGTCTTGAACATCTTCCGGCCGTTGATCCCCAGCACCGTACAGCCTTTGAAGATAATGTTCTCGTTGAAGTCAAAGGTAACTTGCTTGGCGGGCAACCCGAGCAGGGCCGCGGTGCCGCCGTTGCGCAGGGCGCGGAAGCCCTGGCTGAACGCGGCTTCTGCGCCGGACATCTCGAGCAGCACGTCCACACCCTCGCCCCGGCACTGGGCCCGCACGTCGTTGATCCACCCGTCGCCCTGCCTGGCGTCGTAGGCTTCGACCGCGCCGAGTTTCTTTGCCAGCTCCAGCCGCGGCGGGTTGATATCGGTGCAGAAGATTCGGCTCGCCCCCGCCGCCCGCGCCACCGTCACCGCCATCAGGCCGATGATCCCGACGCCCGAGATCAGCACACTCTTGGCGCTCACCCCCGCAGCCATCACGGTGTGGACCGCGTTGCCCAGCGGATCAAGGATCGCGGCAAACTTGTCGGGGATCCGTTCGTGCACCGGCCAGACGTTCTCTTCTGGCACGCAGACGTAGTCGGCAAAGCAGCCGTCGCGGTCGATGCCGATGATTTTGGTGTCGCTGGCGATGTGCGCATTCCCGGTGCGGCTGTTGAAATCGACACCGGCGGTGGTGTGCCCCTCGGCGCTCACCCGCGCACCGGGCGCGTACTTGGTGACCGCGCTGCCGATCGCTTCGATGATGCCGACAAACTCGTGCCCGGTGACGATCCCCACGGGGACGCGCCCGGCCGACCACTCGTCCCACTCCCAGATATGCCGGTCGGTGCCACAGATCCCCGCGTGGGTGACGCGGACCAGCACGTCCCGGGGGCCGACCTCGGGTCGGGGGCGGTCGGTGACCAGTTGCAGCTCCGGGCCGGCGTGATGCTTGATGAGGGCTCGCATGGCGGGTTTGGTTCCCTTCCAGAAGAAGGAGGCAGCCCCGGGGTGTGTGCTGGGGGCTGGGGTGGGGAAAAAACGGGGTCGAGAGGGGTGACCCTATGGTCGCGCCGGTCGCAATAGCAGCGTTCTGCTGGCGTTTGGCAGGGCGGTCCGATTGTGGGCCGCGCCGGGCTGGCGATCAACCCCGAGCCCTTCTTGAACCGATACCCTGTCTCATCGGTAGACTTTCCTTGTGAGCCGCGTCGGAACCCCCAGCCCGTTTTTCTATCTCGCCGCCACCGCCAAGGGCGGGCGGACGCTCGGCGTGCGCCAAGCCCGCTCCGAACGAGCCCTCGCTGACCACCTCCGCAAAGACCGCCTGGTGCTGCTCAAGACCTGGCGTTTGCCCGGGTTTCTGGCTTCTGAGCCCCGCCTGACGCTCAAGGACCAGGTCGAGCTCAACAGCCAGCTCTCGATGCTCCTGAGCCGCGGCGTGCCTTTGGTCGAGGCCCTCGAAGTGACCGCGACCGTCGTCAGCCCCCCGATGCAGCCGGTGATCGACCGGATGCGTGAGCTGGTGTCGGGCGGGATGAGTTTCGCCGATTCATGCCGCAAGGTCGGGGTCTTTGACGAGATTACCGCTGCGGTCTACCAGGCTGCCGAGCGCACCGGCGATCTTGCGGGATCGGCCGCCCAGCTCGCCGAGACCGCCCGCCGTCAGCACGCGATCCAGGGCAAAGCCGGGACGGTCATGCTCTACCCGCTGGTGGTGCTGACGATCGCGATCATGGCAGCGTTGGTGCTCCTGATCGCGGTGGTACCCCGGATCGGTAACGCGCTGGGCTCGATGCCCGGCGTCACGCTGCCCTGGTTCACGAGTGTGCTGGTGGACGTGGGCAACTTCATCCGCGCCGAGTGGATGCCGCTCCTGGTCGGGATGGGTTTGCTCGTGGTGGCACTGGTCGTGGCGCGGCGTCACGTCGTCGCGGCACTGGGCCGCTTTGCCCGCAAGCTTCCCGCGATCGGGCACATTATCCTCGTGCAGGAATCGGCCCGGTTTTTCTCGGTCATGGCAGCCCTCACCCGCGCGGGTGTGCCGCTGGCTGACGCGCTGGGCGTGTCGGTGCAGGCGGTCCGCCACCCGGCGTTGCGCGAGCAGCTCAAGAAGCTTCGGACCAAGCTGATCGAGGGCGGCGTGCTGCACGTGCTGATCGACCGCGTGACGGTCCTGCCGCTGGCCAGCCGCCGTTTGTTGATGGCTGCCGAGCGTGCGGGCGATCTCGACAGCGCGTTCGAGGGGCTCGCCCGCGACATGGCCGACGAGCTCGATCGGCGGACCGGCCGTCTGCTGGCGATTCTCGAGCCGGTTGCGATCGTGGCGATGTTCCTCATCATTGCGCCGATGGTGCTGGCGTTGATGATCCCGCTTCTGACCATCTCGAACCAGATCATGTGATTCTCGCAGAATGCCGATGACCCTTTCTGCCTTGCATACATCCCCCAAACGTCCGAAAAACAGCGGTTTCAGGCCTTCAGACAGAGCTTTACCGGGGCGTCGGGGCGCACCGGACTACGATAGTGCAACCCGCCCGCAGCCTGCGGGGTATCAGAAAACGAGAGCAGCGCGGCAGCCGTTTGCAACACCGTGTGCCGCGCACGCAGAGACCCAAGGAAGAACCGAATGCCAACCAGCCCGACCATGACCACACACGACACGCCGCCGCAGCCCAACGCCGCATGTCCGACCGAATCCCGTTCCCGCTGCCGCACCGCGCCGGGCTTCTCGCTCATCGAGCTCACGCTGGTGATCGTGATCCTGGGTGTGCTCATGGGAGTCGTCGCGATCAACGTGCTCGGGCAGGGTGAGAAAGCCAAGATCCGTGCGACCGAAGCGAGCATGGACATCATCCGCAGCAGCCTTGAGTCCTACCACCTCGAGTACAGCGACTACCCAGCGAGCCTGACGATATTGCAGACCGTCCCGGGGTTCCTCTCCGACGCCAAAGCGCTCAAGGACGGCTGGGATCGAGAGTTCTACTTCCGAGTCCCCGGCAACAACAACCGGCCGTACGACCTGAGCTCGGTCGGCGCCGACGTCAACGACCTGACCGACGACATTGATATCTGGACCATGAACAAATAGCACGCCATCGGCGTATCAAGCACCACCCCATGCCCCACCGGGCCGACCATCCCGACCGCTCCGCACCACAGCGCCACCGCACCGCCCATGCCCCCGGTGGAGTGACGCTGCTGGAGGTGGTCTTTGCGACGGTGGTGCTCGCGCTAGCGATCGCGACCATGGCGTCCACCGTCAGCACGATCACGGGGCAACAGGGCAGATCGCAGCACTTGCTGGGGGCTGCGGAGCTTGCCAACCGGCTCATCATCCAGTACCTCGACGACGAGCGGGCGCTGCCTTCTGAAGACCTCACGCTGCCCTACGGCAACGACGAGTACCGCTACCGGATCAACATCACCCGGGTGCAATCCACCCTTGATGAGTCAATCGAACGGGTGCTCGACGACCTGCCTGCCCAACAGAGCGGCCAGACACCCGACCGCCTGAAAAAGGTCGCGGTCACGGTCTGGCTGAGTGAAAGATCCGGCGGGGCGTACCAGCCCAACCAGGGCGCACCGCAACAAACCCTCGTCCGGGTCGTTGATCCGTTAGCGTTCCACCGTCGCCCGCCCGAATCGATCAACAACCTGCTGGAAAGCGGTGCCGACCGCATCCTGGAGCGCCTCCGTGGCGACGACATCGAAGCCGAGGAGGAATAGGAGTAGCCGTGTCCCGCCGTTCGTTCACCATTATCGAGACCGTGCTCGCCGCGACGCTGTCGTCTTTGGTGGTGCTCGGGTGCATGGGCGGGTTCATGGCACTCAGCCGATCCGACCGCACGCTGACCGCACGGTTCCACGAAGCCAACGACCTGGCCCGAATCCAGCGGACGATGCAGCGGGCGTTCAGCACGCTCCTGATGGCGCCCGAATCACCCCTCGATGACATCGAAGAGGAAGACGGCCAGGACACCGGGGAGCTCCCGGCCGCCGAAGACACCGACGAGATGCTGACCGGGGCTGTGGTTGCGGTGCCGGTGCCTCGCATCATTCTCGAACAGGACAACGACCCTGCGCTGCTCTCGCTTTTGCAGAGCTCACGGTTCGCAGCCGGTGGCGGCGGGTCGTCGATCGCGGCTCCGCAACGGCTCGAACTGGTGCTCTCGGCGGTCCCCATCCGTCCGCCGGCGGTGCAGTCGACGGTCTGGACCCAGGCGCTCGTCGGCGTCGACGACCTCGCCAATCCGACCACCGAAGCCGAGCAGCAGTACGCCGGTGTTCGCGGCGCGTTCGTCCTCCGCCCAGACGACGCCGAAGGCATGGACGCACTCGCCCGCGAGGTCCGCAGCGACGACCGCATCGGGTGGACCCTCTGGTGGCAGCCGGTCGACACCCGATCGGAACCAGCCCGGATCGCCTCGGGGCTCGCGGCGTGCGCGTTCCAGGTCTTCCGCAACCGCGAGATGGTCGGCGAACTGCTCGCCTACACACCCGAAGAAATGCCGACCTACATCCAGCTCGAAGTCGAAACCCTCACCGGGCTCTACGCCAACTACCTCTTCGAGGTGGTCTGGACCGTCGATCAGCTCGAAGAAGAGGACACCACCACCAGCGGCGGCGGGGGCGGTGGGGGCGGCCAGGGCGGCGGGCAGGACGGTGCTCAGGGCGGGGATGCACAGGGCGGCGGCAACGGTCGGGATGGCGCGGGCGGCGGCCGAGGAACCAACGGCCGAGACCCTCGCGCCAGACCACGACCCAACTCCCCGCAAGGTGCCGGCCCGGGCCAACGCATCGACGGCCGCGCACGCCCCCAGGGCAGACCCGGCGAGCGCTCACGTCTGGCTACTCCTCCCGGCGACCGACCGGGGCGCCCACAAGGCCCGGGCGGCGGCGGGGGTGGTGGGTGATTCTTCCACGTTTCAAACCCACGTCCGCCCACGCCTTCGCGTTGCCGATCGTCCTCGTGCTCGTCGTCGTCGTCGGCCTGATGAGCGCCATCATGCTCGAACGCCAGAGCGCCCAGCGGCACACCACCCAGCGGCAGCTCGGGTGGTACCAGGAACACCACGCCCGCCTCGGGCTCCAGGAAGCGATCGAGGCGTGGATCAAGGCGTTGCCTTCGAGCCTCGACCTGGGCGCGGTCCTCCCGCCCGACGGGCACTTTCTCGACCTCAAACTCCGCGGCGGCAACCTCGCGGTGGTCTCGCTGCTCGAAAGACAGAACGCCGTGCTGATCGACCTCGCCGCGGTGGGGACCGTCTCGTTCGACGATGCCGCAGCCGTCATCCAGTCCTGCGACGCGGTCTTCGGCCCCGACGGCCCGCCCGACGGCTACCGCTCGGTCGGCCCGGTCGCGCTGAGCGCCCACACCGCTTCCCCCGAGTTGATCGAGGTCGCTGCCCAAGCGATCACCCAGGACGCCGCGATCGCCAAGGCGTTCGCCAGCTCGCTTATCGCCGACCGCGAAGCCAACGGCGGCCGCTCTTCAGCCAACGCGATCGGCTACGCGATCGCCGACGCCTCGGCCGAGCCCGACGTCCGGTCCAGGCTCTCGCGGATGTTCACCGTCAGACCCACGCTCTACTATGCGACCGTCGAGCTACGGTCCTCGACCGTCGGCCCGGCCGCCGCCCGCTACGGCGGCTACTTTGTGATCAGCAACCGGTCCAGCACCGACCGCACCGCCTTCCTCACCTGGGAGAACATTGGTGTAGAGTAAACCCGGCCGGGACCAGACCCGGCGGAGGATGCCCCCATGGCCGCACACATCAAAGACAAGAAATCTGCACGCAACGCGACCCGGATTGCGCAGGGCTCGGCGCTGCTGCTGGCGATCGCCGGCGGGGCGGTCGCGGTCGCCGGGCTGCCCGGGCTCGATGTCCCGGACATCGAACCCGCCCCCGTCGGCCCGATCGGGAGCGGGATCAAAGCGACGCCCGCCGACACCGACACCACGCCGCTGCCCGATGTCTACGTCATCGGCGACAACCTCTCCTACATCGGCAACGCCCCGGTGCCCCAGGCTGTGCTCCCCGACGCGCCCGATGCGCCGGACATCGACGGCGGGATCACCGAAGACGAGGTCCGATTCATCGGCTCGATCAGGAGCGGCG
This sequence comes from uncultured Phycisphaeraceae bacterium, assembly GCA_964394895.1. GTDB lineage: Bacteria > Planctomycetota > Phycisphaerae > Phycisphaerales > UBA1924 > PNC22. Next base: position 36,544 of record CAYMZJ010000001.1, read on the forward strand.
GGAGGGCAGCCGCGTTTGTCAATATCGCGGGTGTCACCAAAGTCCTCCGCCCCGGCGATGTCTACGAAGGAGTCAAGCTCGTCGAAGTCATCGGCGACGAGATCGCCATCTCCATCAACGGCGGCGAAGAAGAAATGATCCGCAAGGACGAACGCCAAGGCTCCGCGATCTCGGTCGTCACCGGCGGAGCACCCTCTGCCCAGGATGCCGCAGGCACCAAAGCGGTCGCTGGCGACTCCCCGCGAGAGTTCAACCCGGACATGAGCAGTGAGGAACGCCTGAAGGTAATCGAACGCGCCAGAGAGAACCGTTCTCGCTGGCGGCGTGATCGTGGCAACAACGGCGGCCCGCCGAACTAGGCTTCTCTTTCCGGGCCGGCCGTACCCGGCGATCACCACGCGCCGCGAGGGCCGCGACACCCCCCCTTTGCCACCAACCCCGTCCACAGCGAGGAACCGAGCCGTTGAGTGAACTGGTGTGTTACATCGAGCGGGCCGAGCGGGGGATGCTGCCCGTCAGGCTCCGGCTGGTCTCGACCCGGGTCGATCAGGCGTGGACCTTCCCCGACGTGCTCGCCGACGACCGTCCCGCGCTGCTGCGCGGGCTGCGCGAAGCCGCCGATTGGATCGCAGCTCAGGTCAAAGCCCAGAACCGATCGAGCCTCGGCGCGGTGGTGCTCGATACCGACGGCTCCCGCGCCGGCTGGGTCACAACCCACTCGGCAGAACCCGAGACAATCGAGGCGGCCCTTCTCCAGGCCGCGGCCCCGGCATCGGGCGAAGACGACGGGACCGGCCTCGTCGAGACCCCGCCGCACGTCGCCCTCGCGCCGGACATGCAGATCACCGGGGCCGTCTCCGTGCAGCCGATGGACCCCCAGCCGGTCCGGAGCAACACCCACTCCAAGCACCAGCCCGACACCCAGCAGAAACGCCGCGTCGGGGTGGCGATAGTGCCCGACGCAACGGTCCGCCTCCTGCTCGACGAGCTCGACGAACGCGGCGTCGGCGTCGGCCGGGTGGTCTCGATCTGGCACGCCCTGACCGAGGCTTTCGGCGACGGTGCAATCAACCGAGCCGACCGGGTGATCGCTTCGCCGGGCGGCACGATCGCCCACGCGATGATCGATCCCGACGACGGCCGCCTGGTCTGGGTTTGGTCCCGCAACGACGCGCCGCTCGCTTCGGGCGCGTTCCGCCTCGCCAGAGGAGCACCCGGCGGCGCCGAAGCGCCGCCCTTTATCCTCAGCAGCAGCGACCTGGCCCGGCTCGCGTGCGAGTGGCTCGCGTGGTCCACGCAGCTGGCTGCCTCGCCGACCCGGTTTCGGCTCATGCTCCCCGAGTGGGTCTGGCAGGACGACAAGAGTCTGGGCGAGTCTGTCGCGGCGGTCTGGCCGGGCGCGACAGTCGATATCGCGATGGAGGACGACCCCGTCGCGCACGTGCTCGCACGTTTCGCAGACGCGCTGGGTGACGGCACCGTCTCGTCGTCGCAGCCGGCGCTCGTGCAGTTGCAGAATCGGCCGGGCAAGCCCCACCGCGCGATGTACCGCTGGGCGGCCGCCGCGGTCGCGATCGGGGCGCTGGGCATGGGCGCAGCCGCCTACCGCATCCACAGCTCCGCCAAGGTCGCCAGCAGCAAAGCCGATGAGGCCCGCACCGCGTGGCGCGCCCAGGGCGGCGAGCTGAGCCCCGCGATCAACGACGGCAACTTCGCGTTGCCCGCCTACGACGCCAAGACGGTCGAAGACCTCAGGCTCGCGCTCGAGACCCGCCGCCGTGCTGTTGCCCCCATTGCCATCACGCCGCAGAAACCGATCCTGCGCGAACTCGAAACACTCTCCTACGTGCTCGGGAACCCCGACTACGAGGTCCGCAAGATCACCCTCTCGCCGCTCTCGGTGACGATCGACCTGGTCGTCCCCGACACCGCAGCATACGAAGAGCTCATGACCTCGCTCGAACGCATCGCCGGCTCGTCGATCGCCGAGTGGGACCAGACCCCCAGGGCGCAGGGCGACAACGTGCGGGTCACACTCAACGGCACATGGGCGAGCCAGCTCCGTACCCAGCCGGGGGGGGCGTGAGCATGAGCACCCCGGGCGACACCCGTATCTCCGACGACCTCCGCTACGAACTGGCCGACGCCGCCAGTGCGGCCGCTGCGTCCAACCGGCCCAGGTCGCTGCTGGTGCTCGCGACACTGCTCTTTGTTGTCGCGGGGATGATGCTGATCGTCGCGCTCCGCCAGCGCGACCGCGCCGCCCAGCAGCACCGGATTCAGGCCGACCGAGAGGTTCTCGTCGAGGGGCTCGCGTTGCAGTTTGCTGCGCTTGAGAGCCTCGGGAACTCGACGCAGAACCGTGCCAACGAGGCGCTGCCCGATCTTTTGTCGCGGATCGAAGCCGCTGCAAGAGCCGCCGAACTCGTCGACGAGCCGGCGATCCCTCAGCCGATCCGGCAGTCGATCCAGGGCGCGATCAAGGTCACCTACAGATACACCATGCGGGACCCCAGCCTGGAGAACCTGCTCGCGTGGATCGAGGGTTCCAAGAGCGAAATCCCCGGGCTTGAGGTCTCCTCGATCGACCTGACCCCGGGGCCCAAAGACTGGAAGCTGGAAGTCACCTTTGTCAGGTGGGAGCGCGCATCATGAGTATCGTTCGACGCCCGAAAGCCGGGCTCTGTCTTACCGCGTTGGTGCTTGCTTCAGCCGTGTTTGTTGGCTGCGAGTCAACCTCAAAGACACGACGGAGTGAGATCCAATCGCCCGATTCGCTCGCCCGGCAGGTCGCCGAAGCAAGGCAGATGGCGCTGGTTGCGTCCGACACCGCACGCAAAGCCGCAAAGAGCCGCGACAAAGGCAAAGACGCCGAGGCCCAACGCCTGACCCGCACCGCGATCGAGCAGTACCGCCGCGCGATCTCGCTCTCGCCGGACATGCCCGAGGTCTGGAACAATCTTGGAGTCGAGCTCATGCGCGTGCAGGATTATCTCGGCGCGTCCGAATCATTCAGCATGGCGATGCAGCTCAGCCCGACCGACCCCAGGCCGGCCGAGAATCTCGCGCTGGTTTATGACCGCACCGGATGGGCCGAGGAGTCGCTCCGCTACTACGACATGGCGCTCGAGCGCAGCCCCAACTATCTGCCCGCGCTGCGCGGCGCGATCAAAGCCTCGCACCTGCTCAGCGAAGCCGACGAAAAACGGCTCGAGCAGGTCCGCCGCGCGCTCATGATCGAGACCGATCCCAAGCTCCGCGAGTTCTTCGAGCGCGAGCAGGTCCGCATCCTCGGTCGGCTCGAACGCACCACCCGTCGGCGGTAACATCGAAACCGTGCGAGAGCTGCCTCAACCAAGACGCAGGGTGTATTCTTGTGTGCCACGGCCATTTTGGCCGTGCGAACGCACCAGATGCCTCCCCACACGGCTCACAGAGCCGTGGCACACAAGACGCGAGACGACGATTGGTCTAGCTCCGAGGTCGTGAAGGGTGATCCGACGGCGCGAGTTTCCGCCGGGTCGAGCCGTAGAGCGTGCGGGGTTGCTTTGCCGGCGTCTTTGCGCTTTCGCCCGACGCCTTTCCATCGCTCGACGCCTTCCTATCGCGCGCCGGCTTGGTCTCGACCGACGATTCCGCGCTCGCGCCATCGGCAGGAGCTTTGGCCCCCGACGGACGCCGTCGCCGTTTCTTCTTGACGATCTTTGTTGCGCCCTCGTCGGCGCGCTCGCCGGCACTCTCGCCCGTGTCGCTTTCCGAACCCTCGTGCGCCGTCGTTTCGTCCGCGGCTCCATCGGCTGCGCCGGTCGAGACTTTCTTGCTCCGTGACCGCCGCCGCTTCTTCTTGGGTTGCTCGCTCTCGGCCTGCATATTTCCGTCGCCTTCGCCCTCGCTGTCGGCGGGTGGCTCGGTCGATTCGTCCCGACCGTCCACCGGCTCGGAACGCTGGCCCGAAACTTCTGTCTCGCGGGGTTCGGTGCTCTCACGCTGCGCGTCGCCCGAACTCTTGGAGGACCCGGACCCCCGCCGCCCCCGGCGTCTGCGGCTCTTCTTCTTCGGCGCTTCGGATCCCTCGACATCCGGCTGCTCATCAGCGTCGTCCGTGCGCGCATCGGTGTCGCCCGCATCGGCGTCCGCCTGGCCGTCGGTGCGAATCTCGGGCGCAACGGCCTCGCCCTCCATCGCACCATCCCCATCTCGGTCCCCATCCCGGTCCCCGTTCTCGCTCATCCCACCGCCGCCGCCCCTGCGCCGGCGTCTTCGGCGACGCTTCTTCTTGGGCGCGTCGGTCTCCGAGCCGTCGTCGGCGCCGTCGTCGGCCGCGTCCTGTGCGGGTTCCGCCGTTGCGGTGTCCTCGGCGTCGGTCGCGGCTTCTGCGCCAGAGTCAGCGGTGCCGTCCTCGGTGCTCGCGGCTTCTCCGCCGGAGCCGCCGGACTTCCTCCGCCGTCCGCCACGTCGCCTGCGCCGTTTCTTCTTTCCGCCCTCGCCGGGTTCCAGCTCGTCCTCGTCAAAGTCTTGCTCGATCGGGTGCTGCGCCGGTGCGTCAGGGCCGGGCGGTGGTGCCAGCTCGTCGGCGAGCGACTGCTCTTGCGGATCGACCGCCCACTGGTCCGCCTTTGCTGCCATCACCACGACTTCGAGATCGGCCTCGGGGCTCTTGGGCTTCGAGAGTTTGTCGGGGTCGATGTCCACGCCGTTCTTGTCGTAGGCGTAAATCGTGTACCGATCGAGCGCAAGAGTCTCGCTCACCCGCACCTCGACCTGCTTGCCCGTGCTCCGCTCCAGACGGTTGAGGCTCCCCCGCCGGTTGCTGAGAAGCTCGCCGGCGACCCGCCCGCTCACCACCAGCTCAACCCGGTCCACCTTGTCGTGTTCCATCAGCACCGCGATCTCGCGCATCGCGTCGCTCGAGACCGAGTGCGGCTTCTGCACAAGCCCCTTGCCCCGGCACGTCGGACAGTCGCTGTAGTGCTGGCTGCTCAGGCTTCCCCGCATGCGCTGCCGGGTCATCTCGAGGATGCCGAACGGCGAGATCGGTGCGATGCTCGACTTGGCCCGGTCCCGTTTGAGCCGATCGCGGAAGAGCTGCTCGATCGCTTTGCGGTGCGCCGCCGAGCGCATGTCGATGAGGTCGTTGATGACGATCCCGCCGAGATCGCGCAGGCGGATCTGTCGGCAGATCACCTCGACCGCTTCGATGTTGGTCTTGTAGGCATTCGTCTCGGCGTCCCGCGCGGCCCTGCTCTTCCCGCTGTTGACGTCGATCGCGACGATCGCTTCGGTCTCGTCGATCACCAGCCTGCCCCCCGAAGGCAGCGGCACCTCGCGGGCGTGGGTGATCGCGATCTGCTGCTCGATCCCAAAGGCGTGGAAGATCGGCCGCCCGCCCTTGTACCGCATGACCTTCACGGTCGAGCGCGGCGAGACGATCTTCATAAACTGCGCCGCCCGCGTGACCGCACCCTCCTCGTCGAGGATGATCCGCGTGATGTCCGGTGTCACCAGATCGCGCAGCGCCCGCACCAGCAGGTCGCTCTCGCTGTAGAGCAGCCGCGTCCGCTTGCCCGATGCCTTGCGGTTGATCTCCATGTTCTTCCACAGCCGTTGCAGATACGCAAGGTCGCGCTTCAGGTCTGCCTTGGTGCGGTCAAACCCCGCGGTCCGCAGGATGAACCCGAACCCATCGGGCAGCTCGAGTTGCCCGAGGATTTCCTTCATCTTCGCCCGTTGCTCTTCGTCTTCGACCTTCCGCGACACACCGACCTTGTCCATGTTCGGCATCATCACCAGATACCGCCCGGGGATCGACAGATAGCTCGTCAGCGTCGGCCCTTTGGTACCCACGCCTTCCTTGATGACCTGAACAATGATCTCCTGCCCGCGCTTCAGGCACGCTTGGATCGGCGGCCGCTCACGCCTGGGCGTCTTCTTGCCCACCCGTTCGACCGCGTCGTCCTCGACGAAGTACCTCGGGTGCAGGTCGGAGATGTGCAGAAAGCCGTTCTCTTCCAGACCGAAATCAACGAACGCCGCCTGGATCCCCGCCTCGACGTTCATCACTTTCCCGACGTAGATGTTGTTGACCCGGCTGACCGCGTCGGTGCGTTCGGCGTGGAGTTCTTCGAGGTTGCCGTCGGCGGTGATCGCCACCCGGCACTCCTCGCCGGGGACGTAGTTGATAATCATCGATGTTTCTGACATGCGGCTCCTTGCCGCGCAGCGAGTCATTCGCTGCGCCGTGGCGTGCCGCCGCTTCCTGTTCCTCGCGCCCGAACAATCCTTCCCCGCGCCCCCCACGGCCCGCACGCCTGCGCTCTTGCGCGCCATGCGGCTCGCCGAAACGCTCACGCGCTCCGGCCGACCTCGGGTCTCGACGGCGGTCGCACGATCGCGCGACCCACTCTCCGCCGGGGACGGGACGGGCCTTTGCAAGCCGCGGTCCCGTGTTGGTTCGTTCCGGCGCGACGCCGCAGAAGCGGGCGTCACACCGAGTTGTCTTTTGCCCCAAAGCCAGGCCCGCGAACGTCGTCCGGCGCTTCCAAAAAGCGCCCGGTTTCGTCTAGTCTCGCAGTTCGGCGGCACGCCCGTCGAAGGCCTCGGGGACCAGTTTCCTTGTCCGGTCGCGGAGATATGCCGCGGCCTGAATCTCTGAATCGAACGTCCGCACCTTCCGGGCGACCCGCTCGCACTGTTGCACTGTCACACTCCGCACCAGACGCTTGAGGTGCGGGATGGCGCTGCCGGGCACCGAGAGCCTGCGGAGCCCCAAGCCGATCAGCAAGAGAGCATAGTCTATCTCCCCCGCAGCTTCCCCGCAGCAGGAGACCTCGATGTCCCCCTCCTTGGCCGCCGCACGCACAACCCCGTGGATCAGCTGGAGAACCCCCGCGTGGACCGGCTGATACAGCCCGGCGACCTGCTCGTTGGTTCTATCGACCGCCAGCGTGTACTGCACGAGGTCATTGGTTCCGATAGAGAAAAAATCGACCTCAGCCGCCAGCGAGCGGGCAATCAGCGCCGCCGAGGGCACCTCGATCATCACCCCGACCCGGATCCCCCGGTCGAACGCGACACCCTCCTCCTCCAGGTCCTCCATCACGTCCCGCAGCACCATCTTGGCGTGCCGAAGCTCGCCCACAGTCGTCACCATCGGGAACATGATCCGCACCGGCCCCAGCGCACTGGCCCGCAGCACCGCCCGCAGCTGCTTCTGAAACTTCGGCTTGTCGGCCAGGCTGTAGCGGATCGACCGCAGCCCCAGCGCCGGGTTCCGCTCGCGCGGGCGGCGGTCGTAGCTCGCGTACTTGTCCGACCCCAGGTCGACCGTCCGCACCGTCAAAGGCAACCCGTCGAGCCGACGCACACACTCGGCGTACGCGAGGTAATGGTCCTCCTCGGTCGGGATCTTGTCCTGCGAGAGGTAGAGAAACTCTGACCGGTACAGCCCGACCCCCTCGCCGCCCTGAGCAAGAATGCTGTCGCACTCCTCGGGAAACTCGACGTTCCCCAAGAGGGTGATCGGCACCCCGTCGCGGGTCACGCTCGGCAGCCCGGCGACCTCGGCCAGCGAGAGGGTGTAGGTCCGCTGTTGCTCGATATACCCGCGGTATTTGGTGATTTCTGCCTCGTCGGGGTCGAGCAGGATCAACCCCCGATCGCCGTCGACGATGACCGTCTGCCCCGGCTTTGCAGCCGCCGTCGCCCCCCGGCACCCGACCACCGCCGGGTAGCCCAGCGCCGTCGCGACGATCGCGGTGTGGCTCGTCCGCCCGCCCAGGTCGGTCACAAACCCGACCACCTTGTCGCGGTCAAACCCCGCGGTCTGCGAAGGGGTGAGATCCGTCGCGACGATTACCGTCGGGTGCAAAAGGTCCGCAAGCCGCGCCGGGCCGGACCCCATCAAATGATCGAGCAGCCGGTTGGTCAGGTCGCGGATGTCGTCGGTCTTGGTGCGGAACGCCGAGTCCTTCGCCCGTCGGAACGCCTCGGCGAGCGCGTCAAACGCAACCACCACCGCGTGCTCGGCGTTGACCCGCTCGTGCCGAATCATCTCCCGGATCGGTCCGATAAGTGAAGGGTCCGCCAGCATCCCCTTGTGGAACAGGAAAATCTTGGCTGCTTCGACACCCATCTCGTCGCTGGCTTCGGCGTAAACCTCGTCAATCGCGGCGATCGCATCCGCGAACGCCCGGTCGAGCCTCTCAAGCTCCGCCTCGACGCGGTCGGCACCCACCGTCCACCGCGCAACCCGGTGCGGATCGTGATCGAGCACGAACACGTGCCCGATGACGATGCCTGACGAGACCGGGATGCCTTGGAGTACTCGCATGAGGTATATTCTGCCCGTGGCGGGAGTCCATAGTAGGGGGTTGATCGTCCCGGGCTTGACATTCGACCTCGGAGGGTGTCTCATTGGGTGTTGTCAGCAGCCCGCGTGAGCAGGTGCAGCCACTGACAACTCCATCTGACGGGTCGGTCTCCCGCAGCAGGCGGCCCCGGCTTTGTCGACGCCAGAGCATCGAGAATCTATGCAGACGCTGACAGGTATCCTTGAGTGGCCTCAGCGCGCCGAGGGTCGTGTTCGCCAAATCCGCGACACGCACCCCGTCGAGCAGGCCGACGATCCGTTTGTGCCCTTGGCCTTTGGCGAGCAGTTCAACCTGCGCGACGGGCTTGAGGTCACGGTCACCGTCGTCCAGAAAAAACCACGCCGGCGCCGACAACGAGGCAAGAACAACGGCCAGCGCCCCCCCCGCCCCGTCGTCGAGTCCTTCGTCGAAATCGAAGGCATGACGCCCGAAGAGTTCTCCTCCATGCCCAGGTTCAGCGAGCTCACCAGCATCGACCCCGCACCGATGCTCAAGCTCGAATACCCGGGATGCCCCGATTCCTGCCGACTCATCGACCTCTTCTGCCCCATCGGCCGCGGCCAGCGCGGCCTCATCGTCAGCCCGCCCAAGGCCGGCAAAACAACCCTCCTCAAAGATATCGCTACCTCACTCCTCACCAACCACGAAGAGCTGCAGATCTTCATGCTCCTGGTCGATGAACGCCCCGAAGAGGTCACCGATTTCAAACGCACCTTCCTCGGCCCCGTCCGCCGCGACCCAGACACCGGCAAACAAATCCGCGACAGCGCCCCCTTTGGCGACCGCGTCCAGGTCATCGCATCAAGCAACGACCACGACACCCAACGCCACGTCGATGTAAGTATCAACTGCATCGAACGCGCCAAACGTATGGTCGAAGCCGGCAAGCACGTTGTGATCATGCTCGACTCACTCACCCGTGTCGGCCGTGCGTTCAACCGCTCACGCCAGCACGCGAGCTCGGGTCGCACCCTCTCGGGAGGCATCGACTCCAAAGCGCTCGAAATCCCCAAAACCCTCTTCGGCGCCGCCCGCAATACCGAAGAAGCAGGAAGCCTCACCATCCTCGCCACCTGCCTGATCGATACCGGCAGCCAGGGCGATCAGGTTATCTTCGAGGAGTTCAAAGGCACGGGCAACATGGAGCTCATCCTCGACCGCAAGATCGCAGAAAAACGCCTCTTCCCCGCGATCAACCTCGCCGCCAGCGGCACCCGCAAGGACGAAGTCCTCCTCGACCCCCAGACCCTCGCCACCGTCACCGCCCTCCGCCGTCGGCTCATGAACATGAAGCCCCCCCAGCAGGTCGAACAACTCCTCGCCGCGATGAAACGCTTCGAGAGCAACGCGCAACTCGTGGGCTCAGCCAGCGGCAACGGGCAAGGATAAGAAGTGACAACGCTCTACCGGGGCTGCACGGGCAGCCTGCGCCGTCTTGCCCAACCGAGCACGCCGAAGGCGAACACCGCAACAGTTGCGGGTGCTGGCGCGATGGAGAATGTGCCGCTGCCTCCCGTGCCGTCGTAGAGCGCCCGCTCGCCGAAGTCGTCGGTGTAGATCCACACACCGGGCACCTCAGCCGTGAGCATGACCGAGCCAATCCTGTAGGTGGCTGGTTTCCATTGGATGGTGTAGACCTTGATGGGGTTGTGGGTGATGAACTCGTTGTTGAAGAACGGAGGCAGCTGGAAGTGTTGTATGTCGGTGATGGTGTTGGTTGTGTCATCAAGTGTCCCATCGCCATAGATGCCCAACTGATCAAGTTCGTTTTTATAGCCTTCGACTGTGCCGGCTTGCCACCTGCCGTCGCCGGTGATGAAATATGGGCCCGCCTCAGACACGCCGATCGCCTCGGGGTCAAACCCGATCCAGAGTGAAAGCAGAGCCGATTCACCGGGCTCAACCAACCCGTCACCATTGCCGGTATCGCTGACCGTCCATGACCAAGTCGCAATGTCAGCCGAGGCAATACTGGCGCTCGACGCTCCGATGACGATCAAGGTGCGCAACATGGCTGTCTCCTACGGCCGTCGGCGATCACTCCAACCGAGCATGCCGAACGCGAACATAACCGCTGTCGCGGGCGTGGGTATGACGGTAAAAGTGCCGAAACCGCCCGAGGCTGAATAGAGCGTGCGGCTTCCGAAGTCATCCGTATAGATCCAAGGATCTGGCGCATCACTCTCGAGCTGGATAACACCCACCCTGTAGCTGGCCGGCGTCCACCGGATCGAGTACAGCCTGATGGGATTGTTATGGTTGTAGTCCATGTTAAAAAACGGCGAGAGCTGGAAGTGCTGGATATCGGTGATGGTGTTGGTCGAGTCGTCGAGTGTCCCATCGCCAAAGGCACCCAGTGGATCAAGGAGGTTATCAAAGGCATCGATAGTGCCAGCCGCCCATCTGCTGTCCCCGGTGACCGTGTAAGGCCCCGCTTCGGAAAAACCCACTTGGTGTGGGTCAAAGCCGACCCAGAGCGAGAGCAGTGCCGATTCACCCGGCTCGATGAATCCATCTTCGTCGCCGGTGTCACTGACGGTCCAGAACCAGAACGCGATTTCCGCTGAAGCGGTGCTTGCGCTGAGGACTCCAACCACGATTGCGGTACGGATCATGAGCCGCTCCGTTCATTCTTGTTCTGCATTGTGCTTATAGTCTACATTGATTTCACTGCGACAGAGTCTCAATATCTCGGCTATACTCTCCCAACGGGCCGTCTTGTCCGTTGAGGAGGCTTCGGTGGCTGAACAGAATAATGGCAACGGGGTTCAGGAGGGCTGCAGCCTCGACCCGGACTGCTGCGGCCGGGAGGGCTCCGGCGAGGTCGTCAGCCTCTGCTGCATGACCCCCGGCCAGTGCGGCATCATCCGCCAGAACACCGCGACCGGGGCCGACGCAGCCTACCTCCGAGCCCTCGGCCTCCGCTGCAATCAACGCATCCGCCTTTGCCGGGCCTCGGGGCCTTGGATCGTCGAGGTCGGGTGCCAGGGCGGCCCCGCTTGCCGCATCGGACTGGCCCGCGATATGGCAGAGCGCGTGCAGGTCGAGGTCGCGGTCTCGGTGTCGGCCCGGTGAGCTGGGAGGAGCCCAGCGCCATGCGTCCCTCCTCATCACCCGAGCCGAGCGCCGCCGCCGTTGACGACGGGTCGCCCACCGCCGACACCCCCCGCCGCATCGTCCTCCTCGGCAACCCCAACACCGGCAAGACCAGCCTCTTCAACCGCCTCTGCGGCGTGCGGCACAAGACGAGCAACTTCCCGGGCACCACCCAGGAAGCCCGCGTCGGCTCGCCCCGCGACCTGCCGCCGGGCAGCGAGGTCATCGACCTGCCCGGCATCTACTCGCTCGAACTGGAACAAAGCGAAGCCGAGATTTGCCGCCGCGTGCTGGCCGGCGAGCTCGCGCCCCGAGGCGAAGACAACCGCGAGCCCGACGCCGTGCTCGTTGTCGCCGACGCGACCAACATGCCCCGCAGCCTGATGCTCGTCGGCGAAGCGACCCGCCGGGGTTTGCCGATGGTTGTTGCGATCAATCAGGTCGATCTCTCCCGCCGCCGGGGCATCCACGCCGACGAGCACGTCCTCGCCGACCGCCTTGGGATCGAGGTCATCCCCTGCAGCGCCCGCACCGGCGAGGGGCTCGAACACCTCGCCCCCGCGCTCGCGAGCGCCCGCATCCCCCGCGAGAGCCCGCCCGGCAGCGAGGACGGCCTCTGCGACTGGGCCGACGATCTCTACGCCGAGATGGCAGCCGGCACCGAGCCGATCCTCCCCGACACACTCACCGACCGCCTCGACAACGCCTTCACCCACCCGGTGCTCGGGCTCGTCGCGTTCGTCGCGATCATGACCGGCCTCTTCTGGGTCATCTTCAAGCTCGCGGCATACCCGATGGGCTGGATCGAAATCATCTTCAGCGTTCTCGGCGGCGCGGTCAGCAGCGTGCTCCCCGCCGGGCCGGTCCACGACCTGCTCGTCGAGGGTGTCGTGACCGGAGTGGGCTCGACCGTGATCTTTTTGCCGCAGATTTGCGTGCTGTTTTTCCTGATCTCGATCCTCGAAGACACCGGCTATCTCGCCCGGGCCGCGTTCGTGATGGACAAAGCCCTCCGCCCGTTCGGCCTGACCGGGCACGCCTTTGTGCCGTTCCTGTCGAGCCACGCCTGCGCACTCCCCGGCATTATCTCGGCGCGGGCCGTGCCCGACCGACGCGACCGCCTCGCGACGATCCTCGCCGCACCTTTCATGAGCTGCACCGCACGGATCCCCGTCTACGTGCTGCTCACCGTGCTGCTCTTCCCGCAACGCCCGGCACTCCAGGCGCTGGCGTTTACCGGCTGCTATGTGCTCGGTGTCGTCGCCGGGCTCGTCAGCGCCATGATCGCAAGGCGGACGATCCTGCCCGGCAAGAGCAGGCCGATGGTGCTCGAACTCCCCGCGTACAAACTGCCCAGCCTGCGCAACGCCGCACTCACGGCGTGGGACAGCGGCGTGATGTTTCTCAGAAAAGCCGGCACCGCGATCCTGGCGATCTGCATCGTGCTGTGGTGGCTCGGGGCCTATCCGCACGTCGAGCCGCCGCAGCAATCACTCGACCTGCGCGCCCAGGCCGCCGCGATCGCGCAGGTCGAAGTCGCTGCACTCGACGAGACCGATCTCGAAGGTGAAGCCGCCGAGCTTGTCGCCAGCGCCGCAGCCGCCGAGACCAGGCACGGCCAGCGCTACAGCTTCCTCGGCCGCATGGGCTCTACCCTCGAGCCGATCTTCCGCCCGCTGGGGTACGACCGCCAGCTCACCATCGGCGTCATCGCCAGCTTCGCTGCCCGCGAGGTGTTCGTCTCGACCATGGCGGTCCAGGTCGTCGGCGTGGACGACGTCGAAGCCGACGGCGTGCTCGACGCCATCGCAAACGCGACCCGCGACGACGGCGTCACCCGAGTCTTCACCCCCGCAACCAGCTGGTCGCTCCTCATCTACTATGTGCTCGCGATGCAGTGTCTGCCCACGCTCGCGGTGACCGCAAAGGAAGCGGGCAGCTGGAAATGGGCCGCGCTGCAACTGGGGTGGATGAGCGGCATCGCCTACGTCGCCGCGACAATGCTCTACCAAACACTCCGCGCGCTGGGGATGACGTGATGCCGACCGGTTTGCCACCTGCTCCGACCGAAGTCTCGCCGCCGATGTTCCCCGTCGGCGATTGGCAGTTCTGGATCGTGACCACGGTCGCGCTGGTTGCTGTGGTGTGGCTCGGACGCAGGCTCTTGCCCAAGCGGTTCTTTCGCTCCCGCCGCCGGGGCGCCAAGCCCGCGACGCTGACCATCTCGGGAAAGCCTGTCGAGCGCGCAAAGAAGCGGGGCGAGTGCCACTGAATCGGCCCCGCCCCGCGTTGGGTTCTTCTCGCAAGATCGTGCGTGCCGCGCTCGCTCAGGCCGCCGCGGTGTGCCCCCGCAGGTCAAAGTGCTTCATCGCCTCGGCGGTGTCTTTGGCGAGGTTCAGATAGCGGTCGAGCCCCGTCGAGCGGATGAGCTTGCGCATCTGTCGGCTCAGCCCGACGACATACATTCGCCCGCCCAGCGTCTCGCACCGTCGCGATTCGCGAATGAGTTCGCTAAGTGAGCTTGCGCACACCTCGGCCCCGTCCCCGAACCGAAGCAACACCCGCCCGCCGGAATGATCGACGACATCCGCGAGCTCCTCGCGCAACAGCACGGTCTGGTGCTCGCGCAACGAATCGGGACGCACCTTCACCATCGCAAACGGCCGCACCATCCCGACCTCGAGCACCGAAACAAGCTCCGAAGCAGCAGACGTGGATTCAATCGTGTACATAAGCAACCCCTCCCCTGACAGGCCATCCCGCCCGGGCACCCCGCCCGAGCCACGTATAGAGATGCCAAACAAAGGGATCAGCCGCCAACGGTGCGGCCGAAAAAATGCGGGAACATGGGTGCGTAGACCACTTCGACAAGCGATGAGGACTGTGCGCTCTGGGTGGTTTGTGACGAGATTCAGCCGCGCGACGAAAGACCCGTGCGCCTCACAACGAGCCCCGAGCGCAAGCTCGGACCAACGCGAGCGGACTACACACAGAACATAGTGTGTCATTGTCCTTCGTGTGCCACGGCCATCTTGGCCGTGCGGCGTGGCAGACTCAGGCGGGCACGGCTCACAGAGCCGTGGCACACAAAAACATATTGATGCAAAGTGCTCAAGCCCCGAGAGCGCCGAGCCCCCCGCGCTACGCGGCCGACTTCACCCGCTCGCACAACCGAATCAGCTCCTGGATCGTCTTGTGCGATTCGGTGATGCTCATGCTCTGCGCAATGGTCTCGGACGCCTTCTCGGCCGCCTCTTCGATCTCATCGAGCCCGATCGGCGCGCAGGTCGCTTTGATCTGTTGGCACATCGCGTAGCAGGGCATCGGGTCCTCTCCCTCGGCGGCGTTGCGCAGGTCATTGACGATCCCGTGCAACTGTTCGATACACGCCTTGACAAGCTCCGGCGAGAGCGCGTTCTCGCAGTCGCTATCCAGCTCGACGGTGCGGGTCGTGAGCAAGCACTCGGCCAGCATCCCCAGCAGCTTCTCGCTGTTCAGCGGCTTGACCAGCAGCCCGCCGATGCCCAGCGACTCGGCCAGCGCGCGGGTCGTTCTGGACGAGTCGCACGCGACCGCGATCACCGGCGTCCCCGCCGATGCCTGCCGCGCCGCGATCGCCATCTCCTCGGCGCAGGGCACCGTGACATCGATCAGCACAACATCGCACCCCTCCGCGACAAACGCCGAACCCTCGTCGGGGTCGCTGGTGATGCGCAGCTTCAGGTTCGAGTCGGTCAGGAAGTGCCCGAGCATGCGCGCCTCGATATCGCTCGACAGCAACGCGACAGCCGTGCCCTTGAGGTCCTCGGGGTTGACACGCTCGAAGGTGCTGTACCCGGTCGCCGGATCGAGATCAAGATACCGCTCCATGCTGACTTGGTCGTCAAAAAGGATGCCCAGCTCATGCACCTGCCCGGCAACGTGCGAACACCGGACCAGCGACCCCTCGACGTGATCGACCTCGCCGTCGAGCCGGGGCAGGTCAACCGTGCAGCGGGTGCCCGTGTGGATATAGGCGCTGTGCAGCAACCCGATACCCCCCCGCGAAATATTCCGGCACACCACGAGCACCGACGTCTTCGACCCCCCCGGATGGGTGAGCGAGAGCGTGAGCGAAGGTATCCGGAACGGCATGCGGGTGAACGTGCGCTTGATCGTTGCTTTCGCTGCGCCGGCATTGCAGTCGAGCTTGTCGAGGACCACCGCGGTTTCCTGATCGCCAAGCCCGAGCGTGTTGGCGCGGTGGCTTGAAGTGGTTGCACATGCGGGCTTGGCCTTGCGGCCTCGGATCGGTGGCATCGTGGATTCTCCCTCTCGAACCACCGCGAATATCGGCTCGTCGAAAGACCAGCGCAAAGCGAGTGTGGACTTCATCTTCCACAACATCCGGCGCAGCAGCGATGACCGATAGAACCGGCCTTCAAGAGCAGCAACCCGGTCCGAGAACCCCGCCCGAGCCCCCCGAGTCCCCCAGCCACCGAGTCAACCACACCACAACCTGCTACACGTCCAGGTTTCTCACCTCGAGCGCATGGTCCTCAATAAACTTCCGCCGCGGCTCGACGTGCTCGCCCATCAGCGTGCTGAACAGGTGCTCGGCCTCGTGCCCCATGTCCCACGTCACCCGGAGCATCGTCCGCCGCTCGGGGTCCATCGTCGTGTCCCACAGCTGGATCGCGTCCATCTCGCCCAGCCCCTTGAACCGCTTGATCTCCATCCCCCGCCGCCCGATCTCACGAAGTGCAGGCACGATCATCGACAGGTTCGCCGCCTCGACCACACGCGACGTGCTGCGGACCGCGGGGTCATCAGTCGCGTTCTCATCGCCGGCAGCAGCATCGCTTACCTCGGCTCCGGGTTCCGGAGCCGTCTTGCCGGTCTTGGTCGTCTCCCACGCAAACCGCGCCGGCAACTTCGCGCCGGTGATGCTCTCTTCCTGCACCAACGCCCAGTCGTCGATCGACAGCCCGATCTCGGCAAGCTCGGCAAACACACGCTCGAGCTCGCGGTTCTCGTGCAACTCGCGGATCGTCGCGATCGGGCCGAGTGTCGCCGGCTGATCGGCCGCGTCGGCAGCGGCGGAATCGTTCGCCGGGTCCGCGCTCTCGCCCGACGACGCGATCGAACCGTTCAGCCCGTCTGCACCGGAGCTCTCCTCTTCCGAAGCGTCATCGCTGATCTCATCAGCCAGCCGCAACCCGTGCTGTTCGAGCAAGCCGTGGGCCTCTTCTTCGCTCCACGCCGGCAGGTCGTGTGCGCCCCATTGCAGGCGGTGTGTCGGCAGCCGTTCGGTGCCCGTCGGGTCCTTCGACCGCTCAGCAAGCAAATCCACAAACAGCACGCCCCGCCGCTCGGAGATCTCGACCAGCTCCGCGAGCCGACGCAGCTGCTTGATCGCCCGCCTTGCATCCAGGCCTGCGATCCGTTTCTCCACGATCGTCTCGATCCGATCCCCCTCGCCCTCCGCCCGCCGCACCACTAGCGCCGAGCCCTCGATCCCCAGGTCCACCAGCGTGTCGTCGAGCAGCTTCTCGTTGAGCACATACGTCGACTTGCGCGCCCGGATGATCTGGTACAACGGCGGCTGGGCGATGTACATCCTTCCCCGCCGGATCAGCTCGGGCATCTGCCGGAAGAAGAACGTCAACAGCAGCGTGCGAATATGACTCCCGTCCACGTCGGCGTCGGTCATAATCACGATCTTGCCGTACCGAAGTTTGGTGATGTCAAAGTCCGCCCCGATGCCGCAGCGGAGTGCCGCGATCAGCGTGCGGATCTCCTCAAACCCCAGCACCTTGTCGATCCGCGCCTTCTCGACGTTCAGGATCTTGCCCTTCAAGGGAAGGATCGCCTGGGTCTCGACATCGCGCCCCTGCGTCGCGCTGCCGCCCGCAGAATCACCTTCGACCAGGTACAGCTCGCTCCGCTCGAAGTCCTTGGTCTTGCAGTCCCGCAGCTTGTGCGGCATCGACCCGCTCTCCAGCGCCGTCTTCCGCCGCGTCAGCTCGCGCGCCTTGCGCGCAGCCTCGCGGGCCTGGGCCGCGATGATCCCCTTCAGGCAAAGCCGTTTTGCCTCGCCGGGGTGCTCTTCCATCCACGTCTCGAGCGCCTCGGAGACCGCGCTGGAAACAAAGCTCTCGACCTCGGGGTTCAGCAGCTTCTCCTTGGGCTGGTTGTTGAACGCCGGGCTGGGCAGCTTGATGCTCACGATTGCGATCAATCCCTCGCGGAGGTCTTCGCCGGTGGGCGCGGGGTCTTTCTCTTTCAAGAATCCAGCCTTGCGCGCATAGCTGTTGATCGAGCGCGTCAGCGCGACCTTGAATCCCTGCCCGTGGGTGCCGCCGTCCACGTTGTTGATGTTGTTGGCAAACGTCAGCACCGATTCGCTGTACCCGTCGTGGTACTGCATCGCGACCTCGCACACCATCGACCGTTCCTCGTCCTCACGCAGAAGGTGCACCGGCGAGCAGACCGCGGTCTTGCCCTGCATCAGGTACTCGATGTATTCGACCAGACCGTGGGTCGCGCGGAAGGTCTGGTGCTTGGGCTTCCCGTCCGCCCCGACGCGCTCGTCGCTGAGCTTGATCGTCACGCCCGGGTTCAGAAACGCCAGCTCGCGCATCCGGTTGGCGAGTGTCTGGAAGCTGAAATCGGTCTCCGGAAAGATCGTCGTGTCGGGCTTGAAGCTCACCTGCGTCCCGCGCTTGCGCGTGCTGCCGGCCGGGATATCCCCGACAACGAACAACGGCTTGGTGACCACCCCCCGCTCGAACTCGATCCGGTACACCTTGCCGTCGCGCCACACCTCGCACTCGAGCCACTCACTCAGCGCATTCACACACGAGACCCCCACGCCGTGCAGCCCGCCCGAGACCTTGTACGCGCTGCCCTCCTGCTGAAACTTTCCCCCCGCGTGCAGCTTGGTCATCACGATCTCGACCGCCGGCTTGCCGTTGAGGTTGGGGTCCTCGTGCTTCATCGGCTCGACGGGGATGCCCCTTCCGTCGTCGATCACCGTGCACGACCCGTCGGCCTGGATCGAGACCGACACGACCGACGCGAAGTCCGCCATCGCCTCGTCGATCGAGTTGTCCACGGTTTCGTAGACCAGGTGGTGTAGCGCAGTCAGGCCGGTGCCCCCGATGTACATGCCGGGGCGCTTGCGGACCGCCTCGAGCCCCTCGAGAACCTTGATCTGGTCAGAGCCGTAGTCAGTGTTGCTGTTGGCGGTGTCGCTGGCAGTGTCGTTGGTGGTGTCGTTGGTCATCGTGCCTATCTGCGTCAGTGGGGCGGGCGTCGCGCCCGCCGCGTGAGAAACGGGGTGCCCATGACCCCGGAATATCCACAAAAGCCCTACGATATGGTAGGTTCACCAGAGCGACCGAGCCGGGCTCTGTGAGCCCGGTTTTGCTCTGCGGACGAGGAAAAACTGTGCTTTGAGAGACCAGGAAGACCGGGTCCACAGCCCCCGGCTCGCGCGGGTCACACGGGGCGCTCATGCGGGGGGTCAAGTGAGGAGTCCGGGAGGGGTCAATCCACGATCCGCACCCTGCTTATCCCCTCGATCAGCAAGCCGTACACCAGGGTCACGTCGTCGTCGAGCATCCGCACACACCCCATCGACTCCTGCTGCCCGACGCTGCCCGGGTCGATCGTGCCATGGATGCCGTACCCGGTCTTCACCGCGTCCTGTCCGAGCCCGTCGAGCCCGATCCAGCGCTCCCCGATCGGGTTATCCGGGTCAGAATCCGCGAACCGTTCGCCCGTCCGCGGGTTGACCCAGAACGGGTTGACCAGCTTGCTGTCGCGGCGGACCACGAAGCTGCCCGTCGGCGTGCTGTCTGCTTCACCCAGCCCGACCCGGAACGACCGGATGTACGTCCAGCGCTCGGGCTCGTCGGGCGGCCCCTGATAGAGATCGAGCCGAAAGTCGCTCTTGTCCACCACCGCGTGGAACGGGCCGCGGACGATCTTGATCTTCTGCCCCAGGCGGATGCGGTTGGGGTCGGGGATGTTGTTGATCTGTTGCAGCAGCCGCCAGTCGATCGCCAGCCCGAGCTTGCCGGGGATCGTGCTGAGACGGTCGCCGTTGACAATCTCGTAGGTGTCGGTCATCGGGTCGCCGGGCACGACGGTCGCCGAGAAGAGCAGCTGCTGGTTGAGTTCGGTGAGCCGCGCGCGCAGCCGCGACCGCTCGGCCTCGCTCGCCCGCGTGTCGGCGAGGGCATCGCTGAGGATCACCCTCGCCGCGACCGGGTCGTCGGCATCAAGGCGCAGCAACGCGGCCGCGATCGCGCGATCGACCG
Source organism: uncultured Phycisphaeraceae bacterium (assembly GCA_964394895.1). GTDB lineage: Bacteria > Planctomycetota > Phycisphaerae > Phycisphaerales > UBA1924 > PNC22. Next base: position 56,315 of record CAYMZJ010000001.1, read on the forward strand.
AGCCCGAGCCTGTCGTTCTTCGCGCGGGAGCTTGTTCCTGCGCGGGCGCGGGCGTGGTCTGGGTTGCCCGCGGCGTCTCGGGCGAGCGCTCGGGTGTCTGCGCCAGACTCTCGCCCAGCGAGCGCGGCTCGCTGAGCACGAACGGTGTGCCGGTCGTGTCCACCGGCTGCACACGGCTGTTGCCCTGGCTGATCGTCACGGGGTTGATCGTCACAGGCTGGTTCGCGCTCGGGCTCGATGCCTCGCGCCCCTGCGTCTGTTCATCGCGGCCATCGTGATTCGTTTGGCGGTACGGGTCGTCGAGAATCTGATCGCCCGCCGAGGCGCTTTCCGGGCCGAGCAGGGTGCCGGTGTCGGCACCGTCGCCCCGCGTCAGCCACCAGACCCCCGTCGCTCCCCCGGCCACGATCAACCCGACAAAGAACACCGGCCAGAGCCGAAAGCGGCGTCGGCGGTGCGTCCGCATAAATGTTCGGCTCGTGGCCGCGATCCGAGGCGTCTGTGAAGGAAGACCCATCCGCTCAACCCTCCGTGCTTTCAGTCCATCCGGCCTGCCCGGGTCCGCCCGCAGCAAGCAATGTTTTTGCAGTCACGACCGCGTCCACACGCCGATCGTGCGGCTCCATCGGCACCCGCTCGACCACCTGGCAGGCAAACGCCACACCAAGCGTCAAAACACCATCGGCCCGATCGGCCAACCACCGATCGTAGAAGCCCCCGCCCCGCCCCAGCCGACCACCCTCGTTATCAAACGCAAGTCCGGGCACAACAACAACTTGCACGCTCCGGGCATCCGCAGGCGCAATATCTGCGCGGGGCTGCCGGACGCCCCGCTCGCTCGGCCCGAGGTCGCGCTCCAGGTCGCCGATCGGCACCGGGGCCATCTGCTGCGACCCCCACTCGACCCGGGGCAGGCAGACCGTGACCCCACGCCCGAGCAGCGCCTCGATCATCGGCCGGATGTCCACCTCGCTCGCCATCGGCATGTACGCCAGCACGCAGCCGGCTGCCGCGAGCGGTTGCCAGTTCATCGCCCGGTCGCAGATCGCGCGCGATTCGGCCTCCCGCTGGTCGGGCGTCATCGCAGCAAGCCGCCTGCGGACTGTCGTCCGCAGCGCAGCCTTGGCGGTCTCAATGGGTTCGGCAGCCACAGTCACAGCCCCGATGTATCGGCATGTTCGGGCCCGGCAGGTCCAGCTTTCGCCGATGGGTGCTGCCCCGCCAGCCCCGCCAGCTCCGCCCGCAACGCTCGCACCTTCGCCAGCCGGGCCGCCATCTCCCGCTCAAACCCCGCGTCGATCGGCTTGTAGTACCGGGCGCTGACCCCGAGATAGTCCTGCCCGGTCACCGGCAGCCCGTCCACACGGTGCTCGGCGCGGTGGCTGTAGGCGTACCGCTCGTCCTCGGCGTCGCGGGTTCGCACGCCCTCGCCGACGGGTGAGCTGTTGCTGCTCCGCAGGTGCATGGGGACCATGACGGTCCGCCCCTCGCGGACATCCCGAATCGCCGCGTCGATCGCCATGTACGCCGCATTACTCTTGGGCGCAAGAGCAAGATACGTCGCGCACTGGCTCAGCGTGATCCGTGCTTCGGGCATCCCGACCCGCTCTGCGAGCGACCACGCAGCCTCCGCGACCATGATCCCCCGCGGGTCGGCGTTGCCGATGTCTTCGCTCGCCAGGATCGCAAGTCGGCGGGCGATAAACCTCGGGTCCTCTCCGGCTTCGAGCATCCTCGCGATCCAGTAGACCGCCGCATCGGGGTCGCTGCCTCGGACGCTCTTGATCATCGCGCTGATCGCGTCGTAGTGCTCGTCCCCGGTGCCGTCGTAGACCGCAGCCTTTTGCTGGATCGAGTCCTCAGCCGTCGCCCGGTCGATGGTGAAGAAGGCATCAGGGCAGGAAGGCATCGAGGCACCGGAGTTCGGGCGTGATGCCTTGATGCCTTCCTGCCTCGGTGCCTTCTTCTGTGACAACACCGCGACTTCCAGCGCGTTGAGCGCCCGTCTGGCGTCGCCATCACTCTTGATCGCCCACACATCGAACGCTTCGTCGGTGACGTTGATCTTGAGCGAGCCGTAGCCGCGTTCGGCGTCGGCGATCGCCCGTCGCAGCACCTCAATGATCTCGGCTTCGGTCAGCGGTTCGAGCCGAAAGAGCGTGCTGCGGCTGACCAGGGCGCTGTTGCAGCTGAAGAGCGGGTTCTCCGTTGTCGCGCCGATGAGGGTGACGATCCCCTTCTCGACGTCGGCCAGCAGCACGTCCTGCTGGCTGCGGCTGAAGCGGTGGATCTCGTCGAGGAAGAGGATCGTCCGGCGGCCTTCGAGTTCGAGCCGGCGGGTCGCTTCGTCGGCGATCTCGCGGACACGCTTGACCCCGACGCTCGCGGCATTCTCGGGGACGAAGTGGCGTCTGGTGTGGTTGGCGACGAGCCCGGCGAGCGTGGTCTTGCCGGTGCCGGGCGGGCCGTGGAGGATGAGTGACGTGATGACCTCGGCGTTGAGCATCCGGCGGAGGAGTTTGCCCTCGCCGAGGATGTGCTCTTGCCCGACGAGTTCGTCAAGAGACCTCGGCCGCATCCGCACCGCGAGCGGTTCGGCAGCCCGGCGTGCGGTTTCCCTTCGGGTTGCCCAGAGGTCGGTCATGCCGACATCCTAAGAGACACCGAATGCTGGCGGCAACCGCGTGGCACCGGCTTCCAGCCGGTGTGCCGTCACAGCAACCGCTCCGCCCGTGGCGGTGTGCAGCCGCTAACATCCGCCGTGACTCTCACGACCTGGTTCATCGTGGTGCTTGTGGTATGGCTTGGCTGGGCGTGGGTTGCGCACCGGCTGCTCGACAACCCGCGTGGGGATGTCGAGACCGGGCTCATCTGGCCGTTCCTGATGATGTACACCCGGCTGGTCCATCGGCTCGAGGTGCTGGGGCGTGAGCACATGCCCGACAGCGGGCCGAACGCCGGGCCGTTGGTGATCGTCGCCAACCACACCGCCGGGGTTGATCCTTTATTGGTGCAGAGTGCGTGCCCTTTTTATATCCGCTGGATGATGGCCGACGACATGCAGTTGCCCGGGCTTGAGGGCTTTTGGCGGTGGGTGGGGGTGATCGGGGTGGATCGGCACGGGCGTGAAATCGCTGCGGCCCGCGAGGCGATCCGCCTTTTGCGCAGCGGCGGCGTGGTCGGCATCTACCCCGAGGGGACGCTCGAACGCCCGCCCGAGCACATCCTGCCCTTTCTGCCGGGGGTCGGGCTGATCGTCCACAAAAGCAAGGCCCGGGTGCTCCCGGTGATTATCGAAGGCACCCCCCGGGTGGACCGGGCGTGGACGAGCCTGTGGCGGATGAGCCGGGCGAGGGTGCGGTTCCTGCCGGTGGTGGACTATGCCGATTCGGGGCTCAAGCCGACCGCGATCGCCGACGACCTCCGGCAGCGGTTCGCCGAGGCTTCGGGGTGGCCGATGTGCGACGCGCCGGATTTGGACTCGCTCACCACGGATAAGTAGTTCTAGCGCGAGCCGGGGGCTGTGCCCCCGGGCACCGAACGCCCTGGCGCAAGGCACGGTTCCGGGGGCACAGCCCCCGGCTCGCGCAGCACGGTGCATGGTCGATGGGGATCGACCGGGCGCTCGTGGGGGTCCGGTGGGCTCAGCCCAGCCCGCCCTTGAACCCGCCGCCGCCGCCGAACTGCTCGCGGAGCCGACGCATCGCCGGGGTCTCCTTGAGAATCTCGTCGGCCGAGCGGGTGTCGCGCTCCGGCCGGGTGTTGAACCCCGAGCGGTCGCGGATGCCCTTGGGCTTTTTCTGGGGCGGACGGTCTCCACCGGCCTCGGCGGTCTCTCCTTCGGGCCGCTCCTTGGTCTGCTTGATCGAGAGCGAGATCCGCCGGGTGGTCGGGTCAATGCTCAGCACCTTGGCCGAGATGATCTCGTCCTGCTTGAGGACGTCCCCGACGCTGGCGATCCGCCGCCAGTCGATCTCCGAGATGTGGACCAGCCCCTCGACCCCCGGAGCGATCTCGACAAACGCCCCGAAGTCCATGATCTTGGTGACCCGGCCGGTGACGTCAGCACCCTCGACGATGTCGGCAGCGGCGGTCTGGAAGGGATCCTCAGCCAGCTGCTTCATCCCCAGCGAAATCCGCTCGGCGTCCCAGTCAATCTTGAGCACCTGCACCCGCACCCGCTCGCCCTCGGTGATGTGGCGGGCGACGTTCTTCTCGCCCATGTTGATCCGCTCGTGGGTGAGGTCCGAAACATGGACCAGGCCGTCGATCCCGCCCAGGTCAACGAACGCGCCGAACGGCATGATCTTGCGGACCAGCCCCTCGACGGTGTCGCCTTCCTTCAGCGTCTCGCGGAGCTTCCCGGCCTGCTCGGCCCGCTCGGACCTGAGGATGTCGCGGCGGCTGAGCACGATGTTGCCCTTGCCCGCGCGGTCAATCCGGCTGACCGTGCAGGTGAGCTTTTCGCCGATAAAGACCGAGAGATCGGCGATGTGGTCGAGCGAAACCTGCCCGGCGGGCATAAACGCCCGGTGCCCGGCGATCTCGAGCTCGAGCCCGCCCTTGTTCACGCCCGAGACGCGGGCCTCGACCGTCTGCCCGGGTTGCAGCAGTTCCCAGTCGGCCTTCTGCACCGTGCCCGGGCGGGCGCAGATATAGAGCGATTCGTTCGAGTCGTACCGCGAGACGATCAGCTCAAGGTCGCCGCCGACGGTGGGCAGCTCGTCGTCCTTGAACTGCATCCGCTCGACGACGCCCAGCTCCTTGGGGCCGAACTCGACGAAAATGTCGTTGGGTCCGACACTCACCACCTTGCCGGTGCGGTGCTCGCGGCCGGCGTGCACCACGCGGGGGCCGCGGATCTTGCGGCCGCCCTTGCCCCCGGTGTTGGGCTTGGCGGCGGCCTCTGCCTCGGCGGCTTCGGCGGCCTGATCGATGTCGGCCATCGCCGCTTCGATCTCGGCCTCGATCTCGGGCGAGAGGTTCTGGCTGGGGGCTCCGCCGGCAGAGTCGGCACGGTCGATGGTCTTTTCGGGTTCAGGCATGGTCGGGCGCATCTGATGGGCCGCTCGAAAGAGAGACGGCAGGGGTGTGAACCATCGGGCCGATGGCCGCCGTGACACACGCACGGCGACGGCTCGATGAGGGTCTCTAGTCTAGCGAAAGTCGCTGGTCAATCGAGCAAAACCTTGGAGAGAGAGAGGCTCGGTGCGCGCGGGCGGCTTTGTGCAGCCTTATCGGGGGGCCCCGATGGTCACGCCCATGGTCTCGCGGACCGCCTCGACGATCCGCTCGGCGGTCCGCACGTTGGCAAAGCCCGCCTCGGCGTTGATCGGAGGCTGTTCGCCACGACGCACCGCGTCAAGAAAGCCCCGAATCTCCATCAGCAACGGCTCGGCGTCGTCGATCGTCAACGGCTCGATGTTCACCAGGTCGGCCCAGGCAAGATTGGTCAGGTCCTCGCCCCGGCGGAGCTGCTCGCGGACCTCCTGCATCTGGATCTCGTTGGCGGTCCGGCTGATGACCGTGCCGTACTTGTTGCCGTAGTCGATCTTGATGTACGCGTTCTCGCCCGTGATCCGCGTCACCCGCTCGGTCTTCAGCGCGAGCCGGCTGGCGGTGATGTTCGCCACGCACGTGCCCTGAGGCAGCCTCCACGTCAGGCGGGCGTTGCAGATGTCCTCGTACTCGGTCACCACCGCGACACCCGCCGCCTGGATCTCGTCGGGCTCGGCCCCGCCCATCAGCATCAGCACCACGTCGAGGTCGTGGATCATCATGTCCATCACCACGCTGGTATCGACGCTGCGGAACGTCATCGGGCTGACCCGGTGGACCTCGATAAACCGCGGGATGACCTCGAGCCCGTCCTCGGTGGCTTTACGCATCGCGCGGATCACCGGGTTGTACCGCTCGATGTGCCCGACCATCAGGACCGCCCCGTGCTGCTCGGCGAGCTGCTTGATCCGCTGGGCGGTCTCGGTATCACCGGCGAGCGGCTTCTCGATGAGGCACGCGACGCCGGCCTCGAGAAAGCACTGCGCCGAGCGGAAATGCGCCGTCGTCGGGACCGCGATCGAGACCGCGTCCACGCCCGCGTCGAGCAGGTCGCGCTCGGTCTTGAACGCCGTGCTCTCGTGGCGGTCGGCGATCTCTTCTGCGCGCGCAAAGCGATTGTCCACCACGCCGACCAGCTCACAGCCCGGCTCGTTGGCGTAGACCCGCGCGTGGTGCTGGCCCATCCGCCCGACACCGACTGTGCCGCAACGGATCGTCCGCGTCGCGCCCATGGCTTTGGATTCGAGAGAAGAGTTGGTGTCCATGGCGCAGGGCTCCTGTCCGGAAACTCAGCCGGCGAGAGCCTCGTCGAGCGCCGTGTCAAGGTCGGCTTTGTTGGTCAGGCCGACGAACTTCTTGAAGACCTCGCCGCCCTTGAAAATAATCACCGTCGGGATCGCGGAGATCTCGAACTGCACCCCGAGGTTCTGGTTGCTGTCGGTATCGACCTTGCCGACTTTGACCTTGTCCTTGTAGTCCTCAGCGACCTGGTCGATCGTCGGGGCCAACATGCGGCAGGGCATGCACCACTCGGCCCAGAAGTCCACCAGCACCGGGCGGTCGGCGTCGAGCACCTCGGCCTGGAAGTTGTCGGTCGTCAGCTCTGTTACGTTCTCGCTGGCCATCGCGGCTCCTTCTTTGGTCGCGTCCCGTGCCGGTCACCGGCCGGGTTCTTGTCCTGCCGACAGTCTAGCGCAGCGGGGCCACGATCGCCCAAGCCGCAGCCAGTGCCGCCCGCTGAGGGCCGACATCGTGGACCCGGAACACCCGAGCCCCGGCTGCAAGATGCAGCACGCTGCACGCCACCGACCCGGGCAAACGGTCCTCGGGGGCGGTTTGTTCCGCGTCCGGGTCGCTCACCCGCCCCACAAAGCTCTTTCGGCTGGCGGCACTGAGCACCGGATAGCCCGCCGCAACCAGCACGTCCCCCCGCCGCACCAGGTCGAGATTCTGCTCGACCGTCTTGCCGAACCCGAGCCCGGGGTCAAGCAGGATCGCCTCGGGGCGCACCCCGGCGGCCTCGGCAGCAGCAGCCCGCGTGAGCAGCGCGTCCCGCACCTCGACCACCACGTCGTCGTACTCGGGCTCGTGCTCGTAGCGGTCGCTGAAACTGTCCCGGTCGGGAGGCACGAGGCGGTGCATGAGGACCAGCCCCGCCCCGCTCGACGCCGCGAGGTTGAGTATGTCGTCGCCGCCTTCGATCCCTGCGGAGACGTCGTTGATCGCGTCTGCGCCGGCCTCGATCGCCGCGCGGGCGACGCCCGTCCGCGTCGTGTCCACGCTGATGGGGATCGTCGCCAGAGCGCCACCGGTCGCCCTGATCGCAGCGATGACAGGCACGACGCGGTCGATCTGCTCGGCTTCGGGCACCCGCGCTGCACCGGGGCGTGTCGATTCACCCCCGATGTCGAGCATGTCCGCCCCGTCCCGCGCCGCAGCGGCCGCCATCTCGACCGCTGTGTGTACGTCGGTGGTCCGCGAGCTCGCGAAAAAACTGTCCGGCGTGGTGTTCACCACCGCCATCAGCCTCGGGCGATCGAGCAGGAGTGACTTGCCCGAGCCGAGGCACCATCGCGGGATGTCGGCCGACTGTGTCATGACTCGCAGCGTAGAACAAAGAACCGGCCCGGGGAGCGGTCCCCGGGCCGGGCGTCAGTTGGAGTGGGCGTGGTGCGGTTTGGTGTTGGGAATCGGATTAGAACCGCGGGCGGGAGTCGGGCTCGTCGTCCACGTCTTCCCAGTCGCCATCGCCGCCGAACTGCTGCGCCATCGCCCCGGCAAACTCGAGCACGTCCCCGGGCAGGAACACGCGGGCGTGCATCCCGTTGCCGCCGGTCGAGAGCCCAAACGCGATGGGGCTCATCTGCTCGGGCAGGTCACCCAGGTCGGTGCCGGGGGCAAACATCGCCATCATCGGGCCGACCATATCGAGGACACCCTTGATGTTGAGATAGAACTCGGCGGTGCGGTCGGCGGGCAGGTGGGCGGCAGCGTTCTTGAGCATCTCGTTGTTCGCCATCGAGTCGCCGCCGGTGAGCACCTTCTCCATGAGCTTGCTGTTCTTGGAGAACGTGGAGACCAGGCCGTCATCGGTGGTGGTGACATAGCCCGAGGGGCCGGCCTGCCCGCCAAAGAGCATGGTCATCTGGCTCAGCGCCATGCTGGTCGCCATCGCGTTCTCATGGTTGGGGTCGGCTTCCATCGAAAGGCTCCAGGAGCTGAGCGACCGGCCGCCCGCCTCGCCGGTGTTCTCTTCGAAGGTGGTGTTGAAGATCATGCCCTCTTGCGACAGGCCGTTCATCTCGTTCATCGAGGTCTTCATCGCGTTGAATAATGCCTCGGGATCGTCGCTCGCGGTGAACTGCACGGTGTTCGAGAACAGCCCGCCGGCGAAGAGCCCGGGGGTGGTGCCCATCACCATCGACTGCCCGGTCGCGTACTTCATCATGTCGCTGGTGTTGACCGAGAAACCCATGCCCTTGTTCATCTCGGCGGCTTCTGCCATGAGGCTCTGGATCCCGGAGTTGGAGAGGTCGACCGCAAACGCCATGATGTAGTCCATGTTCGGGATCGCACCGAGCAACGGCGTCGAGTTGCCGGCTTCGGCGAAGATTTCGCCGGTGTCCGAGCCCTCGGCAAACTGCCCGGCAAAGTCGAGCCACACGCCCGTGTCGTCGAGCCCGAGCCCGACCACCACGGTGCGGGCGTCAGCAACAACCGCGTCGGCGACGCTGGTCATGGTGTCGATCTGCGCCGCGGCCGCGTCGCCGCCCATCATCGCCGCCATCTCCATGCTCGACTTCATCTCTTCGAGGCCTTCCTCAAGCAGCGGCCGCATGGATTCGACGTCCAGGATGACGAAGATGTCCGCGCCGTCGGCAGCCTCTGTGCCGCGAGCGCCCATGCGGGCCTCGTGCCCAGCGGTCTGACCGGCTTCGCCCGAGAAGTTTTCGACCAGGCCCATCTCGGGGCTCAGCGCCATAAAGCCGTCGCCGAGGTCTTTGGCGTACATCGTCTCGCCCATCATGTTCAGCGCCGCGATCCCGTCGGCGGGGTTGCCCTGCATCGCCTCGACAAAGGCGCTGTAGTCGGCGGCGGGCAGAATGAGTGTGGGTACCGGTTCAGAACCCATGCCGTCGGGAAACGTCAGCGCGATCGCCGCCGAGCCGTCGGGGTCGAGCCCGGGAAGCGAAAGCATCTGGTCGACCATCGCCATTTGCATCGAGGCTTCGGGAGGGAGGACCGCCTTGGCCCACATCTGCAGGTCACCCGAGAACTCGGTCAGGCTCTTGATCCCGATGATGATCGGCGTGTCGGTCGAGACCCGGTCCAGCGCCGGCGGGGTTGCCAGAGCAGGTGTTGTCACCAGTCCGGCTGCCATTACGAGCCCAAGTACGCGCGTCTTCATTTGCATCATCGTCATCAGGCAGTTCCTTGTGAGCAGGTGTTTGTTCGTTCTTGGTTCGGTTTTTCTGCGCGCGCACGAACGCGCCGCGGTCTTGCCGCTGACTATATCTTCGGAATGCCGTGAAACGGATTTTGCCAGCAACAGAGATTTTTCCCGCATCCGGCCCGAGACCCGACCAGTTTCAATACCATCCTGTATTCACCACTTGGAGACTCAAATGATCCAGTTCCTTTTTCAGGGCGGCTCGGGCTCCCACGGCCCCAGAGCACAGGCGTTGGCGGCGGTCACCCCCGGCTCAAAGACCGCGGACATCACGGCAAAGCCGACCCAGGTCAGGGGCCTCGACACCCTCGCGTTCTGGGGGCACGGCGACCAGTTCAAGCTGTGCGGCAAGTCGGTCAACGATCTTCGCTCGATCATCTCGGGGTGGAAGGGGCTCAACTCGGGCCTGAAAACCATCGAGATCATCACCTGCAACTCGCGCCACTGCACCAGCGGTGATCCGTTTGCGAGGCGGCTCAAGTCCAGCTTCGGGATCATGTCCGGCACCCGCGGGCTCAAGGTCAAGGCGCTGCCCACCACAGTCACCGGGAAGCTCAACGCGTGGTCCATCCTGCTCGCCGAGACCAACGGCAAGTCATGGGTCTATATCACCGCGCCCGGCAATGACGACAGCGAGCTCATGCGGGCTACCAAGCTCATCCAGTTCTTCACGAACGCCGCCGGCAAGTCCGTCTCGTTCAAAGGCGACATCGCCCAGCGGGCTGACACGATGGTCCGCGAGCACCGCGACCGTACGTGGACGATGAACTACGGCTACTTCAAGACGCTGCGGGCAACACTCGGAGCGGTCTAAGGACAATCGTCGTGCGCTCGTGTTGTGTGCCCTGCGCCCGTTCCATGGCGTGGTCGGCGGTTGTCCCCTCGCTTGCGCGAGGGGCTCTTTTGTTCTGGAGACTCCATCGCTTCATCAGACTCCATGCCTCATCCGCGCACCACATGCCTTGTAGAGCCCCTCGCGCAAGCGAGGGGACAACCACGCCGTGACGGAAACATCATGAGGCAAGGCGCTCCAGGCCCGCGCTGCACCTGCCGATCAGGCAGCACCGTAGACCCGGCCGTCCTTCGGGGACTCGGGCTCGGCGTCGTCCTCCCACTCCTCTTCATCGTCTTCATCGTCTTCGTCTTCGTCGACGTACTCGTACTCAACGCCTTCCTCTTCTTCCTCCTCGTCGCTGTCCTTGCACTCGGCCTCTTCTTCTTCTTCTTCCTCGGCCGCTGCTTCGATCTTGTCTTCGCGTTCGACCGACGTCTCGGCGTTCTCGAAGGGCGGCGCCTCAGCCTCGCTGACCAACTCAGTGGTCTCTGCTTCGGCGTCCTCGCTCTCGGGGAACAGCGTCCCGTCGCCCGACCCGAAGACCGGGCTCTGGCCCGTCCGGGCTGCCTCCTCGTCAGCCAGCACCTTCATCCGCTCCCAGTCCTCGGGAGTGATAAGCACATCGCGGGCGACCGAGCCCTTGTGCTCGCTGATGATTCCCGCGATCCCCATCAGGTCGATCAGTCGGCTCGACCGGGTGTACCCGATCGCCAGCCTGCGCTGGAGCAGCGACACCGACCCGCGGCGGGTCTCAAGCACGATCTCGACTGCGCGGTCAAACATCGGGTCTTCCTGCGCCGCTTTGAGTGACGCCGACGAGTTGTTGGCGCTGTCCTGGATGCGCTCCTCGTTGCTGCCGCCCGAGCGCAGCTGGAGCAGCTGCCGCTCGAAGCTCGGAGCCGCGACATCTTTCAGGAACCGCACCACCCGGCGGATCTCGGCATCGTCGACCAGCGTCCCCTGCGAGCGGGTGAGCTTGCTCGAATGCGGACTGAGAAAGAGCATGTCTCCCTGCCCGAGCAGCAGTTCGCCGCCCTTCTGGTCAAGCACGATCCGCGAGTCCATCCCGCTGGCGACCTTGAACGTCACCCGGCAGGGCATGTTGCTCTTGATAAGCCCGGTCACGACGTTCGCCTGCGGCCGTTGTGTCGCAAGAATCAGGTGAATCCCCACCGCCCGCGCCTTCTGCGCGATCCGAACGATCGAACCCTCGACCTCCTTGTTGGTCATCATCAGGTCGGCCAGTTCGTCGATCACGAACACCATATAAGGAAGCTTCCGCGGGATGCCCGCTTCCTCTTCCTCGCTCTTGGGGTTCATCCGCTCGCGGAGGTCCTCCCACTCCAGCCCGTTGTAGCTGGCGATATCGCGGCAGCCCGCCTCAGCAAGCAGCTCGTACCGCTCGTCCATCTTCTTGCACGCCCACTCGAGGATCGCCGCAGCCTTGGACATCTCCGTAATCACCGGGCACATCAGGTGCGGGATGTCCTTGAACTGGCTCATCTCGACCATCTTCGGATCGACCAGCACCAGCTTCAGCTCGTTGGGCTTCTTCGTGTAGAGAAAGCTCATGATGATCGTGTTCATGCACACGCTCTTGCCCGAGCCTGTCGTGCCCGCGATCAGCATGTGCGGCATCTGCGTCAGGTCCGCAATCAAAGGCTCGCCCGACGCGTCCTTGCCCAGGAACATCGGGAGCTTCATCTTCGCGAAGCTCTCGCGGTTGCTCATCAGCTCCTTGAGTCGCACCTTCTCTTTGGTCGGGTTAGGCACCTCGACGCCCACGGTGTCGCGTCCCTCCTGGTTGGCGACGATGCGGATGTTGACCGCTTTGAGCGCGCGGGCGACATCGCTCGACACCGCGTTGAGTGCCGCGACCTTGGTCCCCGGCGCGAGCCGCACGTCGTACTGCGTGATCACCGGCCCGCTCTCGATGCCCGCGACCTCGCCGTCGATGCGGTACTGCTTGAGCGCTGATTCGAGCGCCTGTGCCTGCTCGCGGACGATCGACTCGAGCTTGGCGGTGAAGTTCTCCTCGGGTTCGACCAAGAGGTCGAGGCCGGGGAACCTGTACCCCGCGAGGTCCTGGTCGTTCTGCAGGTCGCGGAGGTCTTCCTCGGTCGCGACCCGGCGACCCTTGGAAGCGAACCGGACAGGCAACGCCGAGATTTTTTCGCGCAGCTGCGCCTCGGTAAAGACCTGCGGCGCCCCGGGGATGTCGTCGTCGTCCTCTTCGTCGGCGTCCTCGAACTCGGCGTCCTCAGCGGCGATCTCCTCGTCGTACTCCTCTTCCTCGATCTCGTCCTCGGTGACGACGCTCTCGGCATCGAGCGTGTCCTCGTCGAGGTCGGCTTTGGGCACGAGCTTGATCTTGCGTTTGGGCTTGCTGGCGCGGCGGGTGGCGACCTCGTTGGCTTCGGCTTCAGCGACGTCCTCCTCTTCCAGATCGGTGACCTTGATCGAGACCGGAGCACGGTCACGGAGCATCGTCGCCAGCGCGCCGATCAGGCCTCCCCCGGCACGGACCGTCGCTGCGGCACCCACCCCGGCCCCGGCGACGGCCCGGCCGCCAGCGGTCTGGGCTGCGGGGGCAAAGCGGGACCAGATCGCTGCGGGGATCGCAAAGACCAGGCGATCGAACGCGACGACGAGCCCGATCAGCGCCAAAAGCAACAGCCAGAGCGTCGCCCCCACGCCGCCGAATCGGGAGGTGAGTTCGTGAGAAACGACCAGCCCGAGCTCGCCGCCGGGCAGGTGCCCGGTGGGTCCGGTTCGGGAGAACGCCAGCCCCAGCAGGCCACAGATCGACGCCAGGAGCATGACCGCCCCGATGCCGCGGACGATGGGCTGGGCGATCCTGCGCCCGAACAAAGGCTGCGCCAGCGCCACGCCGGCCAGCGCGAGTACCAGCCACGCGGCCCAGCCGAGAAACCGGAGCAGCCACGACGCCAGGAACGCCCCGGCCGGGCCGCACCAGTTCTGGACCGGGTCGTTGACCGGCCAGATGCTGGCACTCGGCGGGTCGGCCCGGTCGAAACTGAGCAGGCTGGCGGTCAGGAAGACCCACGCCAGGGCGAGCCCGAGCCATACTACTCGGCTCCAGAGCGCGTCTGGAGCCTCCGATTCGTTGCGGCGTGTGCGCGCGCGATCACTCTTGGTCCGTGCCATGTTCTCTTGTATCGGACCGACCCGGGAGGTGAAGCCCAGAAGTCAGGGCAAGGAATCTACCGGCTTCTCTCGGTGCTGTGAATCCAGATTTTTGTTGACTAGACCGGTCTGTCTATTTGCAAGCCATTTTCTTCGCCGAGTGGCTGCCGCCGCCCATGATTCCCAGGTCAAAGAGTACAGCAACGACCACGAGCGCGAGGTAGAGGCCGTCCACCGAGCCGTGGCGGTTGATCGAAAAGGCGTAGGCGAGCGTGGTGTACGGGGCAAAGAAAAACCCCAGCAGCGGCCAGAGCATGGTGTCGTAGGCGCGGCCGAGGTAGTCGCTGAAGATCACCATGAGGACCATGGCAAAGCGCGGGAAGAAGAAACCAAGGCTGGCGATGAGGCAGGGCATGGTGGATTATTGGCAGTTGGTGGCCGGGTGTTTCGTGGGTGGGGAGTGGGGTCTGGTGTGGGTTTGTGTGATTTTCAGGTGGTGCCTTTCCCCTCGCTTGCGCGAGGGGCTCTATCGGGAGTGCTGCCGGCCGTTCCTATTGTCCGGGCGTGAGCAACGAACCAATTACTGCAAGGGCTCAGACTATCTCGGCGAACGCCTCGGACCACGCCCGTTTCTGGTGGCACGCCGCTGCGGGTCGGGGGTACGAGCCGGACCTCTACCGCGTGCTCAGTGACGCTGAGCGGGAGGTGCTGCTGGCGTGGTACGACGACACGCTCGAGCGCAAGCTGGTCGGCGAGATGGCGGTGCCGATGGCGTCGGCGGTGCTGGGGTTTGTCAACGGCTCGGGGATCCGCCGCATCGTGCAGCTCGGGCACTTTGCCGGGTATTCGTGCCTGATGCTGGGGTGGGCGCTGCGGCGGATGGGCGCAGAGCGAGGCCTCTTCTCGATCGACATCAAAGACAAACACACCGCCTCCACGCAGGAGTGGCTCGGGCGGGCTGGGCTCGAGGCACACGTCGGGTTGCACACGTCTGACTCGGCCGCCCCGGAGTGTGTCACGGCGGCGCGGGAGTATCTCGGTGGCGATCCGGGGTGTGTGCTGATCGATTCGAGTCACCAGTACGCCCACACCCTGGCCGAGCTTGACCTGTGGTACGACGCGCTCGCGCCGGGCGGGTTGATGTTCCTGCACGACGCGAGCCCGATGGCAGCGAAGTACGACCGCTCGGGCGAGGGGGGCGTGCGGCGGGCGTTGGACGAGTGGCTCGCAAGGCCGGGCGCGCCCGCCGCGATCACGCTGCTCGGGCCGGAGGCGCACGGGCAAGAGGGCCCTTACGCGGACCCGTCGGGGTTGTGCCTGATCCAGAAGCCGTGGGAGTCGTAGTCTGGGCTGATCTTTGCCGCGTTGTGCTTTGAGGGTGTTCCCTTGCCCCCTCGCTTGCGCGAGGGGCTCTACAGGAACGCGATGTGTTCAACAACAAAGTCTTCGCTAACAAAGTCTTCGCTCGTGAGCAGTCGTGGTGTCTATTGGGGATGTTGGGGTAGTTTGCACCGGATGGTTGTTCGAGGTGTTGGCTCGGTCGAGCGGCCGGGCGTAGCCGCGCTCTCTATGCTGTCCGGTCGGGGGGACATTCGCAGAAGGAGGCCTCGATGGCTCACACGATGTGCGTTTGGAATCGGTCGGTCCTGGCGTTGGTGGTTGCCGCGTTGGTCGGCTTGCCGGGCGCTGCGTTGGCGCAGGACACGACCCAGCCCGAGCAGGAACAGCCTCAGGAAGAACAGGCCGAGCCCACGCGACACGCGCCGGCCGGGCCGACCTCTGACGCGGCGTTCCGCTCGCCGACGGGCTTTATGGGGACGCACATTTTCGCGCCGCTCGACTGGCCACCAGCCAACCGGCTGCGGCTGGGCTCAGGAGCGCCGGGGGTGGACTACTGGCAGCAGCGGGTGGATTACTCGATCGACGCGACGCTCGACGCCGAAGCGAGATCGGTCAGCGGCCGGGCCACAGTCACCTACCACAACAACTCACCTGACACGCTCGACTACCTCTGGCTGCACCTCGAGCAGAACCTGTTCAAGGCCGACTCGATCGGGTCACTCAGCAAAGAGCCGGGCAGCCGGTTCGGGTACCGTGAGGGGTTCCACGGCGGGTACGACATTTCGTCTCTGACCAGCAGCGGTCGGGACCTGGAGATGCAGGTCTACGACACGCTGGGCCGGATCGATCTGGACGACCCGATCGTGCCGGGCGGGACGTTTGTCTTCGAGATCGAGTGGAGTTTCAACATCCCGCCCTTCGGTGCCGACCGGTTGGCGATCGAGGATGTCGAGCAGGGGACGGTTTTCGAGCTCGCCCAGTGGTTCCCGGCCGTCGTGTTGTACGACGATATCGACGGGTGGAACACGCTGGGGTATCTGGGACAGGGCGAGTTCTACACCAACTTTGGGAACTACGGCGTGCGCATCACCGCGCCGCGCTCGCACATCGTGGTGGCGGGGGGCGTGTTGCAGAACCCGTCGTGGGTGCTGACCTCCGAGGCGTTGGACCGCTTCAAGCGGGCGCAGCGGAGCGACGAGACGGTCACGATTCGGTCGGCTGAAGAGGTGGGGGACCCGGCGAGCTGGCCGGCGGGCGACGGGCCGATGACGTGGGAGTTCAAGTCGCGCAACGCGCGCACGTTCGCGTGGGCCTCGAGCGATGCCTTCATCTGGGACGGGGCGAACCTCGAGATCCCCAGTCGTGGCGTCGAGCACGACGGCAACGTGTTTGTGCAGGCCGCGTACCCCAAGGAGGGGACCGAGTTCTGGCAGGACGCGGTCAGGATGGCGCAGCACGCGATCGGGTTCAACAGCCGGAAGTGGTACCCGTACCCCTACCCGGTCGCGGTCAATGTCAACGGCACCGTCGGCGGGATGGAGTACCCGGGGATCGTGTTCTGTGGCGGGCGCAGGAGCGAACGCTCGCTCTACGGCGTGACCGACCACGAGTTTGGGCACAACTGGTTCCCGATGATGGTCAACACCGACGAGCGGCGGTACGCGTGGATGGACGAGGGGTTCACCACGTTCATCAATATCTACACCAAAGCGGATTACTTCGAGGAGAGCGACGAGAACGGGCGGGGGTCGCCCGGGCGGATGGCAAGCCGGCAGTCGCGGGGGAATCAGCAGCCGATCATGAGTTATCCCGACCAGATCTGGCGGGGTCGGCTTGGGTACCTGGCGTACGGCAAGCCGGCGGCGGCGTTGTGGCAGCTGCGCGAGTACGTGCTCGGGCACGAGCGGTTTGACACCGCGTTCCGTACATACATCAGGCGCTGGGCGTTCAAGCACCCTCAGCCCGCGGACTTTTTCCGGACGATGGAAGACGTCGCGGGTGCTGATCTTTCGTGGTTCTGGCGGGGGTGGTTCTATTCGACCGCGTCACTCGACCAGGCGATCGCGGGGGTGGAGCACGACGCCGAGGAGGACTGGGTGTATGTCGATATCGAGAACCGCCGGGACATGGTGATGCCGGTGGAGTTCGAGGTGGAGTATGACGACGGGTCGACCGAGGTGCGCCGGCTGCCGGTCGAGGTGTGGGCGACGACCACCGCGTGGACCGCGGGGTGGAACCCGAAGGGTCGGCAGGTGGTGAGGGTGAGGCTTGACCCTCGCGGGATGCTGCCGGACGCTGATGAGAGTAACGATGAGTGGTTGGCGGAGTGAGGTGAGCGCGCAGATGACCTGCGCCTGCGAGCCCGGGACTTCAGTCCGGGGTATCCGGGAAACGGAGACCACTCCGGACTGAAGTCCGGGGCTCGGAAACTCGGGGGTTCCGTTCTCGCAGGTCCGCGGTTCTCGCGGACCGGGTTTCCGCAAGTCGTGAGTCTGTTCAGATCACGAGTGCTGCGATGTGGAGCGCGATGATCGCGTAGACCGCGGCGGCGATGTCGTCGAGGAGGACTCCCCAGCCGCCGGGCAGGCGTTCGAGCCAGTCGGCGGGGAAGGGCTTGACGATATCGAGCAGGCGGAAGCTGACGAACGCGAAGGCGAGGGTGAGGACAGCCAGGCCGAGGGTGTCGGTGGTGCCCGCGGGCAGGAACATCAGGACCAGCGCCATGCCTGCGGTTTCGTCGGCGACGACTTCGGAGGGATCGCTGCGGCCGAAGGCGGCGCTGGCGCGGTCGCCGAAGCGCACGCAGGCACCGGAGAAGACGCCGACGATCACGGCCATGACCAGGCCGAAGAGGAGGCTGTTGGCGGCCGCGCCGAACGCGAGCATCGCACCGGCGATGAGGACCGGAGGCAACGACCCCCAGGAGCCCGAAGCGGGTCGGCAGCGACCCAGGCTAAAGGTGGTGACGAGGCGGTCGGCGGTGGGGGAGAGGGGATTCATGGGAGTGGTGTACCAGGGTGCGTGGTTGTGCTTGGGGTTTCAGAGCCCCGGACTTCAGTCCGGGGCGGGTGTGCGGTCAACCCCGGACTGAAGTCCGGGGCTCGGAAGGGGTGTGCGAGAGATGGCGCGGTGGATGTAGGGGATGGCGCTGAGGACGGTGATGGCGACGGTGGTCCAGACGGTGATGTCGATGGCCCATCGGCCGGTGGTGCCGGGTTGACGGGGGGCAAGGGCAAGCACCAGAAGAATCAAGGGGATGGCGATGGACTGGGCGATCATTTTCCATTTACCAGCCCAGATGGCGGAGAAGTCGCCCCCTTCGCCTTCGACAAGGCCTCGGAGGCTGGTGATGAGGAGCTCGCGAGCGAGAATCAGGACAACCATCCAGGGATAGACCCCGGAGGCTTGGTAGGTAACGATGGTTTCGCTGGCGCTTTGGGCTGTGGCAAAGACCGGCCCGGCGAGGCAAACGAAGGCACCGAGGACAAGGACCTTGTCGGCAAAGCTGTCCATGATGCGGCCGAAGCGGGAGACGCAGTGCCAGGCGCGGGCGAGCTTGCCGTCGAGCCAGTCGGTGATGGCCGCGAGGATGAAGATGGCGGTGGCGGTGAGCAGGGCTGCCCGCGAGGGGAACACGCTGCCCGAGAGCAGCACCACGAATACCCCGGCAAGTCCCAGTCGCATCCAGACCAGAGCGTTGGGCAGCCAGGTGGGTCGGCTGGGATTGGCGGGGGAGGGATTTGCCACAGCCGATGGTACGGGGTTGTGCTCGGGAGTGTTGTGGGTGTCGGGGTGTTGGGGGTGTTGCGTCTGGATCGCAACGGTGGAAAGGGGATGGATCGGGAGGGCGGTTGTTGATGCAAGCTAGTGGCTGCTCTATCCTCTCGGCCACTGCCCTCCGCATGTGTCGCGGGTGTCCGGCGGGTTGATCAACGGGTTCTTGTGACGGCGCTGCGGTGTCGTCGGGCATGCTTTCGGGGCGGGTCTTGGAGCAACTGACGCAACCCTTCCTGCTGTTTCTTGGACTCGCCATCGGCGGGGTGGGGCTGTGCCTCGCGCTGCCGCGCCGGCGGGTGAACCCGCAGGTGATCGGCGCGGTGCTCGGCGGGCTGGGGATCGGGGTGGTGCTGCTGGGGCTCGGGCTTCGGAACCCCGACCAGCTTCCCAACTACAACTTCTACATTTTCGGGATCATCGCAGCGGGGAGCGCGTTGCGGGTCATCACGCACCCGCGGCCGGTCTACGCGGCGTTGTATTTCATACTGACGATCCTCGCCAGCAGCGGGTTGTACCTGATCTTGAGCGCCGAGTTCATGGCGTTTGCGCTGATTATCGTGTACGCCGGGGCGATCCTGATTACGTATCTGTTTGTCATTATGCTCGCGACGCAGGCCCCGAGCGAGGACCAGCTCGACGCGCTGGCGGATTACGACGTCGAGGCGCGGTCGCCGATGGTGGCGGCGGTGACGGGGTTTGTGCTTTTGGCGGCGTTGACGACGATGCTCTTCCGGGGCGCGCCCGATCTGGTCGAGCCCGGAGCGGTTCATCCCAACGCGCTGCTCGCTCATATGCCCAACAAGGTGACGCCCGAACGGGTGCTGACCTCGCTGGAGCGCGAGGGTGTGCTGGTCGAGGGCGAGGAGTTTGTGAGTCTTGACCCCATGGCGGGGACGGTGACGCTCGCGGGTGTGGACGGCGAGCGGGTGGTGGATATTCCCGACGACCTTGGCGTGACCAACGTCGAGGCGGTGGGGTTTGACCTGCTGAACGACCATCCGGGATCGATCGAGATCGCGGGGGTGATTTTGTTGATGGCGATGCTGGGCGCGACGGTGCTCTGCCGCAAGCAGGTGGAGTTTGAGGAAGAGGCCAAGCTCCGGCAATCGCAGGAGCTGGCAGCCCGGGGCGGCGTGTTCTCCGACAAGGAGGTGCGGCCGTGATGCTCGGGATGCCTGACATGATGGATATGGCGTCGGCGACGCTGGCGCAGGCCGGGTTTCCTGAGGCGATGAGCACGCCGGCGTTGGCGCACTATCTGTTTCTGTCTGCGGTGCTGTTTGTGATCGGGATTGTCGGGTTTGTCACCCGGCGGAACCTGATCATCATGTTTTTGTGCACCGAGTTGATGTTCCAGGCAGCGGGCCTGGCGTTGATCGCGTTCAGCCGATTTCATCTGCACCACACGGGGCAGACGTTTGTGATCTTTGTGCTCACCATCGCGGCGGCCGAGGCGGCTCTGGCGTTGGCGCTGGTGGTGCTTTTGTTCAGGAAGAAGGACTCGCTGAGCGGCGAGGAATGGCGCGAGATGCAGGGGTAGAGCACCCGAAGCGCGAGCGAAAAGCCCGCGTGCAACCACGGAACCGACACGTTTGACCATGCTGATGCAGACCATCCCGAGCCTTGTTTCAAGCGCGTTTGCGTCTCTGGTCCAGGACGGCCATGAGGCAGCGACGGGCGCGGTCGAGGGGGCTGTCGGGGCGGCGGTCGAGCAGGCGGGGCACGCGGTTTCGCAGGGCATCACCCCACCTGTCGATGGGCCGTTGTGGATCGCGTTGATCCCGCTCTTGCCGATTCTTGGTGTGGTGCTGACGACGCTTTGTGCGATTTTCAAGGTCAAGAGCAAGCTGCCGGCGTTCCTGACGGTCGGGTGTCTGGCGGCGTCGTTTGGGCTGACGGTTGCGATGTACCAGCACCTCAGCGGCATGGGGCCGGGCTCGACGGTGGTGGTGACCGCGTTTGAATGGTTCGACCTGTCGTGGGGCGCGGGGGAAGGGCAGCGGTTCCAGGCCGACTTCGCGTTTTATATTGATACATTGACGTGTCTGTGGATGCTGTTTGTGACCGGGCTTGGGACGCTGATCGCGTTGTACGCCAGCGAGTACATGGCCCAGGACGTCGGCAAGGGCTACAGCCGTTTCTTCATGGCGTTCAATCTGTTCGTCTTCAGCATGGCGTGCCTGGTGATGGGCGAGAACCTGATGGTGCTCTTCCTCGGGTGGGAGGGCGTCGGGCTGTGTTCGTACCTCTTGATCGGGTACTTCTACAAGAAGCCCGCAGCGGTCGAGGCTGCGAAGAAAGCGTTTATCGTTAACCGGATCGGCGACCTCGGGCTGTTGATCGGGATCTTTCTGACGTTTGTGAAGTTCGGGACGGTGAGCTATCCCGAGCTGTGGCCGCTGATCGAGCCGTATATCCAGATGGTGAAGTCGGGGCACGCCGGCGACGTGCCTTTGACGGTGTCGTTGATCCCGATTTTGTTGATGGTGGGTGCGTTCGGCAAGAGTGCGCAGCTGCCGTTGTTTGTGTGGCTGCCCGACGCGATGGAGGGGCCGACGCCGGTGAGTGCGCTGATCCACGCGGCGACGATGGTGACGGCTGGCGTGTACCTGATCGCGCGGATGTACCCGATATTTCTGGTCAGCGAGTACGCGTTGCCGATCGTGGGGTGGATCGGGGCGTTGACGGCGCTCTTGGCAGCAACGATCGGGATGGCGCAGTTCGATATCAAGCGGATCATGGCGTATTCGACGGTGTCGCAGCTTGGGTATATGTTCTGCGGGCTGGCGGTGCTCAGTAGCACCGGGGCGGCGTTCCATGTGTTTACGCACGCGTTCTTCAAGGCGACACTTTTCCTTTGCTGCGGCGCGGTGATGCACGGCTTTGCGGGGCAGCTTGATCTGCGCAAGCTCTCGGGTGTGGCGTTTATGAAGGGCTGGGGGATCGTCGGCATCGCGATGCTGGTGGGGTGCCTGAACCTCGCGGGGTTCCCGTTCACTGCCGGGTTTTTCAGCAAGGACATGATTATTGCGGAGAGCTTTGTCACCGCCGGGCCGGGGTACGGCGCGATCGGGTGGATATTGCTCATCACGGCGGGGTTGACAGCGTACTACACGTTCCGGGTTTTCTTCCGTGTGTTTGTCGGGCCGAAGGAGTTTGAGCCGGGGGATGAGCTGCACGAGGATCATGGGGATGATGGGCACGGGGATGAAAACCGGCTGGAAGCCGGTGCCACGGAAGGTCAGAGCAGCGAAGGCCATGCTTCCAAGCATTTCCATCCGCACGCGCCGGGGCTTGCGGTGAACCTGGTGCTGGGGATTTTGGCGCTGGCGTCGATCGTGGCGGCGGGTTCGTATTTTGTTGACAAGGAAGACCACGGCTGGGTGGGGCGGCTGGTGCACGAGTCGAGCGCCAACTACACGGGCTCGGCGGCGTTCCTTGAGCATGGCGACGGGGCACACCGGCTGGAAGCCGGTGCCACGGGGGATGGGGAAGCCGGGGCTGTGGAGCATGGGGAAGCCGGTGCGGCAGGGCATGGCGCAGCAGCGGCCCACGGCTCGTTCCTGGGGATGGACCCGCACAAAGCGATGTACTACGTCTCGTCGGTGGTCGGGCTTATCGGGATCGGGGCGGCGTTTTATCTGCACTATCTCGGGCGGACCACCGCGGCGCGGAGCAAAGCTGACGACCTGCTGCCAGCGTTGGGGCCGATCCCGCGGTGGGCGCAGCACAAGTGGTATGTGGACGAGTTCTACAACGCGGTGATCGTGGTGCCCTTGCGGGTGCTGGCGCACGTGTTCCACGCGATTGATCGGCTGCTGGTGGATGGCGTGGTGAATCTCGCGGGCGTGTTGCCTCGGTTTATCGGGTCGCGTATCCGCCCCTGGCAGAACGGCGTGATGCACGGCTACGCGGTGGGGATGGTCGGCGGCCTGGCGTTGCTGATCGCTGCGGTGGTGTTGTTGAGTATGTAGAGAGGACCGTTGCTGGTGATTCTGGCTTTGCTCATCCTGGTGCCTTTGCTCTTTGCCCTCGGCGTTGTGGCAGCACCCGCGCACCGCGCGCGGTTCATCGCGTTTCTTGGGATGCTGGTGACGTTTATTCTGGCGTGCTATGCGCTCTTTGTCTTCAACTGGGACTTCGCGGCCAACCGGACGCAACTCGGCCTCTCGATAGAGTGGTTTCCCAAGCTGGGGCTCGGTCTCTCGCTGGGGGTGGACAGCGTTGCGCTCTGGCTGATCGTGCTCGCAGCGTTGCTCGGGCCGCTGTGCGTGCTGGGGTCGTGGACGTCGATTACGACGCAGCAACGGACGTTCTTTGCGTGGCTCCTGGTGTTGCAGGCGGCGTTGACGGGCGTCTTCGCGGCCCGCGACCTGATGCTCTTCTACATCTGCTTTGAGTTCACGCTCATCCCGATGTTCGTCCTGATCCGGGTGTTCGGCTCGACCAACCGCAAAGCGGCGTCGGTCAAGTTCTTCATGTACACCTTCACCGGGTCGGTCATCGCGCTGGCGGGGCTGCTCTATGTCGTCTGGTTCGCGGCCCGGTCGGGGTTCGGATGGACGCTGGATATCGAACAACTGTCGCACATCGCAGCCCGGATGCCAGCCGACGAGCAGGCGTTTGTGCTGCTGGCGTTGCTGGCGGGCTTTGCGGTCAAGGTGCCGTTGTTCCCGGTGCACACGTGGCTTCCCTTGGCGCACACCGAAGCGCCGACCGCGGGTTCGGTGATCCTCGCGGGGGTGCTGTTGAAGCTGGGGACGTACGCGATTTATCGGTTTGTGCTGCCCTTTGCGCCGGTGGCGGTGATGGAGTACGCCCCGGCGATCGCGGTGCTGTGCATCTTCGGCATCATCTATGCGGGGCTGATCTGCTGGGTGCAGACCGACGTGAAAAAGCTGGTCGCGTATTCCTCGGTGTCGCACCTGGGGTTCTGCGTGCTCGGGCTCTTTGCGCTCAACGTCACCGGCATGACCGGGTCGGTGCTCTACATGATCAACCACGGGCTCTCGACCGGGGCGCTCTTCTTCCTGATCGGGTTCATGTACGAGCGGTACCACACCCGCTCGATGCGCGAGGTCGGCGGGCTGGCGTCCAAGATGCCGGTGTGGGCGACCTTCATGGTCTTCTTCACGATGGCGTCGGTGGGCTTGCCCGGTTTGAACGGGTTTGTGAGTGAGTTCCTCTGCATGCTCGGGACGTTCCAGGCCGACGCGGCGTGGGCGGGGGTCGAGGGGGGCACGCCCGGCGCGACGTGGGGGGTGCTCGGGCCTTGGTTTGCGGTGTTTGCAGCAACCGGTGTGATTATCGCGGCGATGTATTTGCTCTATATGGTGGGGCGGATGTGCTTTGGGCCTTTGGTCGAGCCGGCGGGGCATGACGACCACGACGACGCACACGGTTCGGAGAACCCTGCCACCGGGGCGAGTGACAAGAAGCTGCCCGCCGACCTGACGTTCCGTGAGATCGGGGTGCTCTTGCCTCTGGCGGGGTTGTGTCTCTATCTCGGGTTGCAGCCGACGCCGTTGATGCGGTCGATCGAGGCGCCGATCAAGATGACGGTGCGGTTGGTGCAGAGCGCCAACGGCATCAGCGAGATTCGGCCGCCGATGTCGCCGAGAGGTACAGGCGACCACAGTCACGAGGATGGCGCAGCGCAGCATGACGGGCGTGAAGCCGAACCGCTCGGCACAGACACCGAGACGGAGGTGGTCCGATGATCGAACGCATCGGGTATCTCTGGCCGGAGATCGTGCTGTTCATCGGCGCGTGCCTGACGATGGTGATCGGGCTCTCACCCAACGCCGACATGCGTAAGCAGACCGGGCTCATCGCCGGGGTGTCGTTGCTGATCGCGGCCGCGTTGGGTCTTGCGACGCCAGCGGCCTCGACGTGGGCGATCCTGCCGGGGATCATGCCCTTTGCCAAGCCGTTGATCGCGCTGGTCGGGTTGTTGCTTTTGCTGGTGAATATCGGCAGCGTGGACCGCGACGAAGAGGCGGCGATCGCGGCCGGCAAGCCGTTCAACCCGCTGCGGGTGACGGGCGCGGAGTTCTACGCGTTCTTCCTGTTCAGTCTGATGGGCGCGATGCTGTGCGCGACCGCGGGGGATCTGATCTGGCTGTTCCTCGCCCTCGAACTGACGAGCCTGCCGACGTATGTGATGGTTGTGCTCAGCGGGCGGGGCAAGAAGGGCTTTGACCGTTCGCAGGAGGCGGGCGTCAAGTACTTCTTCCTCGGGGCGCTGGGGGCGGGGATCTTCCTCTACGGCTTTGCGCTGCTCTACGGCGGCACGGGCACGACGCAGTTTGTCGAGATCGCCCAGCACTTTGCCGACCACGGGATGAACCCGATCGCGACCGTCGGCCTGGTGCTGGCGCTGGTCGGGGTGTCCTTCAAGATCGCCGCGGTGCCGATGCACTTTTACACCGCCGATGTGTATCAGGGCTCGTCCAGCGGCGTCGCGGCGTTCCTGGCGTTTGTGCCCAAGACCGCGGGGATGATCTCGATCTTGCTCTTGGTCTCGACGGTGGGTTGGACCGCGGGGCAGGGCTCGTTGCCGCCGGCGATTGAGAGTCTGCTCTGGGCGTTGGCGGTGCTGACGATGACGGTGGGCAACGTGCTTGCGTTGTTGCAATCGAGCCTGAAACGGATGCTGGCGTATTCGTCGATCGCGCACTCGGGCTACATGCTGGTGGGGGTGATCGCCGGGCCGGGCGACGGGTCGTTTGTCTCGAGCGGCATCGCGGCGGTGCTGTTCTACCTGCTGTGCTACGGCGTGATGAGCACCGGCGCGTTCGCGGTGCTGGCAAGCCTCGAACGCAAGTCCGGCGGCGAGGCGGTCGAGGTGGAAAGCCTTGACGACATCAAGGGCCTGTGCCGATCGTACCCGTGGCTGGGCTGGTCGATGGTGATCTGTATGTTGAGCTTGCTGGGGTTCCCGCCGATTCTCGGGTTCTTTGGCAAGGTGCCGTTGTTTACGTCGGCGCTGGGCGCGGGGCACGTGGTGCTGGTGGTGATCCTCGCGCTCAACTCGGCGATCGCGGCGTTCTATTACCTGCGGGTGGTCGCGGGGGTGATGATCGATCCGGAGAGCGACCCGGGCGTGCGTGATGCTGGCGTGCCGGCGCGGGTCATCGCGGCGGTGATCAGCGGCGTGCTCGTGCTGGGGCTCTCGGTGTTTGGTAATGTGTTTATGGAGTCCAGCGAGAAGGCGGCAGAGGTGAGGACGTTCGTCGGGCAACCCGACGAACACGACACCGACAGCGTGCCTCTCGACGAGCACAGCGAAGCGACCGAGGGCGAGCACCACGCGGCGTCGCGCTGACGAGGTCTGATCGGACTCGAGCGGTTTGCGTTCTTTTCTTCGAGTTGCTCTGTTGCGGTGTCCCCTCGCTTGCGCGAGGGGCTCTTTCGTTCTGTGGGCCACGTCTTCATAGAGCCCATCGCGCAAGCGAGGGGACAGGGGGATACGTCGAATACGTTTTGTGCAAGGTTCTCGTGGGTGTTATCTCAGGCGAGTTTCAGGCACACGGGAAGGAATGAAGAGCCCTCCCCCCAGCCCCCTCCCAAGGGGAGGGGGAGAGAAAGGCACCCTCCCCCCAGCCCCCTCCCGCGGGGCGCGGGCGGGGGAGCAGGACTGCTATTCGCTGCGTGCGAGCAGTGGTGCCGATCGACCGCCGCGCCGCTGCACGATGAACCCGATCGCGGCGACGCCGAGCCATGCAGCAAGCCAGACCGCGGGCTGCTGGGTGGGCAGCGCAGGCAGGGCGTGCCCGGTGCGGGCGAGCAGGAAGGTCGTCGCGCCGAGCCACAGAGCAGCCCCGGCAAGCGCAGCAACGGCCGGGCCGATGGTGCGGGGCTTGAGTAGCCCGGCCGCAAAGCCCACGACGCAGCCGAGGATGGCGGCGGCGAGTGCGAGCGGCTGGAGCTGCGCGGGCAGCGCAGCCAACCCGGCATCGACGAACGATCTCGCAGCCGTCGCGGTTTCACGCAGACGGTCGGCGGAAATCTCGGTGCCAAAGGCTGCGGGCAGGACAGCGGCATCGGTCGCGGCGGTCTGCATCGCGGCGGCTTCGGCGATGGTCTCGGGGCGTTCGGGGATGGTGTCGCGATCGAGCGGGTTGGTGCTGTGGAGGCTGACGGCGATGGTGAGGGCGGCGGCGAGGCAGCCGAAGACGACCCCGCCGGCGGTGCCGATCGCAAGGCGGTACATCGCGGCCCCGATCGCGAGTCCGAGAAGCGAGCCGGTGCCGATAGTGACGTAGGCGGTGGGGACCGAGCCGAGGGTGTCGGCGGGGATGATGGTGGAGGCCCACAGGCCGAAGACCGCCCCGACGCCGGCCCCGATGAGCGAGGACGCAGGCCGGAACAGGCGGTCGCCGACGAGCCACAACGCCAGGCCGATCGCCAGCGCGAGGAGGATGGGCATCGAACCGGCTGCGAGGTCTTGCCAGGGTGCGCCGGGACCGAGAGCCTGGCTGGCTGCACGCTCGGCAGCCGCGGCAACGGCGGCAGTGCTGTCGAGCGCCGAGCCCCAAAGCCCGGCGGCTGATCCCGTGTTGAGTTCGGTCATGTGCTCTCCCACCACACTCACGATGCAGTCATCGTTCCCCTGTCCTTCGGCACACGGCTCGGCACATTTTGCGCTTCCTTGTGCTGCGGGTCGGATTTCCACCACCACCTGACCGATAACATACACGATCGTGCAGCCGATGCCGAGTGTTTTGTTTGCGCAGTGTGCAAGTCGTTGCTGGAGAGGGAGTTCGAGCAGATGGCCAAGAAAATGAGTCGCAAAAAAACGGCGCCAAGCAAGGCAACCCGATCCGGGTCTTCGTCCGAGAAGCGGGCAGGCACAGGTACGCCGGGTCAGGCATCTCGGGGATCGGGAGCACAGCAACCGACCTCGTCGGCAACGGAGCAGCCGATCGATTCCAAGGTCCTCCTGCGGTACCGGGAGCAGATCAGCAGCCTCGATGCCCAGCTGGTCAAGATGTTGAACGAGCGGTCGCGGCTGGTGGTGCGGGTGGGCAAGAAGAAGCGGCACTCGGGCATCCCGATCTATGCGCCCCACCGTGAGCAGGAGGTGCTGGCGCGGGTGCTGCGGGCCAACCGCGGGCCGTTGCATGATCGGACGATCGAGGCGGTCTACCGCGAGCTGATGAGCGGCAGTTTTTCACTCGAGCACGCGCTGCGGATCGGGTATCTCGGGCCGCCGGGGTCGTACTCGCACCTGGCAGCCACCCGGCACTTTGGGCAGAGCGTGACCTACGAGGACCTGCACGAGATCGGGGGCGTCTTTACCGAGGTGCGGCGGGGGCATGTGGATTATGGGCTCGCGCCGGTGGAGAACTCGCTCGGTGGCGGGATCGTGGAGAGTCTGGATGCCTTCAAGGCAAGCCGGGGCGAGGTGGGGATTTATGCCGAGGTGCAGCTCTCGGTGCGCCATTCGTTGCTTGCCAACTGTGAGCCACGGCAGGTGCGGCGGATTCATTCCAAGCCGGAGGTGTTCAGCCAGTGCCGAACGTGGCTGGCGACGCAGTATCCCAACGCCGACCTGATCCCCGCGGCCAGTTCGAGCCGGGCTGCGCTGACAGCGGTGGAGGAGAACCGGGTGGCTGAGAGCATCGGGGCCGAGCCCGGTTCGGCCGCGATCGGTTCGGAGCTGGCGGGGTCGATCTACGGGTTGCAGGTGCTGTTTGCGCGGATCGAGGATGACCCGAGCAACATCACACGGTTTGCGGTGATCAGCCGGCAGAAGGCCAAGCGGTCCGGGGATGACAAGACGAGCATCATGTTCAACACCGCCGACAAGCCGGGGGCGTTGGTGGAGGTGTTGCTGGTGTTTAGAGAGGCGGGAATCAATCTTTCTCATATTGATAAGCGCCCGAGCGGGAGCACCAACTGGGAGTACACGTTTTTCGTGGATTTCCTGGGGCACCGGGACGACAAACCGGTCGGAAAGGCTCTCAGGGATGCTGCGCAGCACTGTAAGGAGCTGATCGTGCTGGGGAGCTACCCTCGAGCCAAGCGGATTCTCTAGCTTCTCATCGAACATACGATCGGTATTTGAGAGTGTTTTGTGGGGGTTTTGGAGAGATCGTGCTGTCGTGTATGTGCTTTCGGGAAAGATTCGGTATTGACGCGGCAGTGCAACTGCCCGATACTGCTTGCGTATACGCAGCGGTGGTGACGTGGCAACGCGGCATCACCATTGCGGCCAGCCCGCACACGGTGCGACCCCCGCTTGTTGCAACCGGGGCTGGCTAGGACGCCCCCCAAAAGGGGCGTGCAAAGGGAAGCCCCGATGGGCGAACCAGAAAGGCCCTACGGCTTGTGCCGGTGCGTTGGATGAGCTAGGCTGTGCCCCGCGCGGATAGGAGTTTTCCTGCCGGGCGGGGAGCGGAGAATCCGGACGTGATCCCGTCGGTTGACGCCGACACCCGGTCTCGTCCTACGCATCGGGAAGCACGGCAGGGCATACAGCGCACGATCCGAGCGTGTGTCCGGTACGGCCGGGTGGCGTGTTCGATCAGAGATTGGCCTTGAGGGGTTCAGGAGTCGTTATGAAGTCGCGACAGCATCGTTCAGACGCACGTTCACTTCGTCAGCGCGCCGGCCGGGCGTCTCGTTACGAGACGCACTTTGAGGCGCTCGAAGAACGCAAGCTCTTGTTCTCGATCTCGATCACGCCGGACATGGACCTCGACGGCGACGGGCTGGGGACAGTGTCGGCGCGGTTCGGGTACACGATCCCCTATCTCGACTCGGAGCCCGAGGTCGCGCAGGGCGACCCCGAGGCGATCGACGAGGACCTCAACGACGATCCCACCGGCTCGGTGGGGTCGGGCGCGTTGCTGCTTGAATCGAACATCCGGGTTACCCACAGCTTCGGGTTCAACGCCAACTTCCGGATCGCGGCTCCGAACTTCCTGGAGCCCGACGAGCGGCTCCTCGATATCAACGCGACCAACGGCAGCTTCTGGCAGTTCGAGCCGTATGTTGTGGACGACGATACCGGAACGCTCATCGCGAACATCGCGGCGATCGAGGGCAGCTTCACCGTCGGCGGCGGGGACGACAACGTCGGCCTGAGCCCCAACCTGTTCTTTGTCGATCTCCTCCTCTTTGGCGAGGTGACCGCGACCTACACCGGCGACCAGCTCATCGCGAGGAACACCTCGGGCAACATCGACGAGCGGAACAACGGCGTCGGGACTTTCGTGTTCGACGCCGACGACACCGTCCAGCAGGCGTTCACCGGGATCCGTATCCGCTCGGCAACGGGCGAGAACCTGACCATCGACAACCTGCAGTTCCTTACTGCGCCGGGGCTGTTTGCTGACATTATTGAAGAGCGCATCTTCGGTGCTGAGATCACGTTCACCGCCCCGATCGGCGCGACCGTCACCATCCTTGACCTCTACGGGCGGGAGATGCGGCAGACGCTCGCGCTGGGCAAGCCCGACCAGCTCGAGATCAACCTGGTTGACGCCAACGACGACGGCGTGTCCGACTTCAACGACGGTATCGGCCGCATCAGCTTCAGCGGGGTGGATTCCCGCGCGACCTTCACACTCTTTGGCGGCGAGATCACCTTCGACACCGACAACGGGTTCGAGTTCACCCGTGTCGACAGCTTCACCGGTATCTACGACGATTTCGAGGGCGCGGGGTTTGGGTATCAGGTCGAGTACGACGACGGCGGCACACCGACCGTGTACGGCCTTCCCGCCGGGCCGGGCTCGGTCATCGTCGGGTCGCCCTTTGTCCGCGACAACACCGACAGCGGCAGCTACAACCCCGCGGGGCTCGCGGGGGGTCAGACCGTGGTCACCGGCGACTTCAACCGCACCGACCAGGGCGTCTTTGTCACGACCGGCGAGTCCATGGGCGCGGTGTATATCCACGGCGTAGTGCACGGCTCGTCACGGTTTACAGGCGCGGTCGAGGAGTTGTACTTCGGGTATCTCGCGGGCTCGGTGACTGTGGACGGCGATCTCGGTTCGCTCTATGTCGGCAGCGAGGCGGGGTTCTGGGTCTCCGACGACGACGCGACGACCGCCAACACGATCTCGACCGGCTCCGAGGTGACGGTCGGACGCACGCTCGGCGAGTTCTCGGTCGCCGGCCGCTCGGCGATCAGTGTGACGGTGCGGGGCGACCTCGACAGCCCGTCCCTGCGCCCGCCGGGCGATACCTACCGCTACACCGAGCTCGAGAAGATCTACGCCTACGACGAGGCCGAGAACGACGAGGACTTTATCATCGGCGGGATCCAGTTCCCCATCTCTGATCTCTTCGGCGACCTCAACGGGTTGTTCAGTTTGCCGGGCGGGCGTTCGCCGATCTATGTGGACTCGACCTTCCGCAACGACACCATCGCCGGTGCAGAGTTCGTGGGCGGCATTTCTTCGGCGGCCGAGATCTCGGGCTCGATCGGGTACGGCGATCCGATCAACGGCGAAGACCCCGCCGACGTCTACGCCTTTATCGCTGACGGCTTGCAGCAGGTCAACATCCAGATCAACACGCTCGGCTCGCTTGGGTATGTCCGAGTGGTCGATCAGAACGGGGTGCCGGTGGCGGCGACCGTTCTTGAGGACGCGTCCTTCGGCGCCACCGCGGGGGTGTTCTCTCAGAACATCCGCTTTTTACCGCCCCGCCCCGGGGTCTACTACCTTGAGCTCACCGACCTGGGCGTGAACGACGTCGACGGGCAGAACACGTCCGGCTGGGCGTACCTGGTCACGATGACCGGCCTCACGCCGGTCACGTTCGGGTCCTACCGCACGGGCGGCTCGACCGGTATCGGCGATCTCGTCCCGACCGTCCAGACCCTCACCGGGAGCATGGGCGTCATCCGCACCGGCGTGGGCTATCTGGACGCTGGCGGGCAGGACGCCAGCTCGGTCGCCATCATGAACCGCGCCGGAGACGAGGACGGCCCGTTCGATGTCGTCGGGACACGGTTTGTCTCCGCGGGCGATATGTACGCCTTTGTTGCGGGTTCTGATGTCATCTTGCTCGACATCTTTGTCGACGGCGATCTCGGCGGGTTCTACACGGGCATGAGCCCGGTGTTTGGCCTGACCGGCGACGGGCTCGAAGGGGATATCTCCGGCACGTTCCTGCAGGTCTCCGGCCGCATCGGGACGATCGACATCAAGGGTGCAGTCGGCATCGACAACGACCCCGACGAGATCGTGTTCATCGGTGGTGTCGGGTTCGATATCCGCACCGGTCTGGGCGGCGGCGACGGGAGCATCGGCTCGATCTACATCGGCGGCGATGTCAACGGCGACGCGCTGACGATCAACACCTCGCCCGGTTCGGTCATCGGCACCCTGCTGATCAGCCAGGACCGCGGCGACGAGGGGCTGGGCATCTACAACCGGCTGTTCCAGGGCACGACCATCAGCCTCGGCGCTGGGTCTGACATCCGCTTTGTGGACTTCCCACGCATCGACAACCTCAACTCGGTCGATCAGAGCTTTGAACTCCGCGTCGGGCAGTCGGTCGAGTTCGTCGACGACGCGGGCGGCATTTTCCTCATCGAGATTCAGGGGCCGATCTCCGGCATGCTTGCCGGGTCGGTGCGGGTCCTGCCCCTCGACGACGGGCAGGGTGTCGCGATCGCAAGGATCGACGGCGTGGACCTCACCGGCGGCCGGACGCTCCGCATCACCAGCACGGGTATTGCGTTCGGCGGCGCCGACGACGCGCCGATCTCGATTGGTGGCATCAATATCGTGGCGGCCGACGCGCAGTCCGGGATCGAGATCACCGGCAACGTCGAGATCGACGTCTGGAAGATCACCAGTGCTGCGGCCCTCAACCGGATTACCAACGACACACCCAACGGGGACATCGTGGCAATCGACGTCGCGGGCCTCGCCGAGCTGCTCATCAGTGACGGCAACCTCGGCAGCACCGAGGGCGGCCTGTACGGCGGGCAGAACTACGGTGTCTTCCTGGGCATCGCGGCGACCGAACAAACCGACGTGGGCGGCGCGCTGGGGGTCTCCGCTGCGGCGATGATCCGCGACACCGGGGCGGCGGACGGCTTCCGACCGGTGGGCAATATCGCGGATGTCTATCTCGAAGACATCGGCGCACCGCTTGATCCCTACCTCAACGGTGTCGTGGTCCGCGGCGGCAACATCAACAACGTGATCGTCAGCGGCTCGATCGGGGACGTCATCCTTCAGGGTGGCGGCACGATCCAGAACATCGTCGCCGACAGCGACTTTATCGCTGGCGTCGGTCAGCTCGACGGCATCTTCGGCAACATCTACGCCCAGGTCATCGACACCGTCGACGTCGGGCAGGGGCTGCTCAGCTCGGCGATCGCGCCCTTCACCTCGTCTGGCATCTTCGGTACCGACGAGATCCGCGTGATCGACGTCGATGCACTCCGGCACGAGGGCGCGTTCCTCTCGGGCGTCGTTGTGGCTTCCAACATCGTGCCGTTGTCTGGGCCTCCCGGGAACCTCGACGTGGGCGGCATCGGCGAGATCAACATCGACAACGGTGAGATCCGTGACGCCTATATCGGGTCGATGAATATCGACGCGTTCCTCAGTTCGTATCTGCCCATCGGCGAGGTCTTCGGCGGCACGATCGGACGTATCGGGGGTACCGATCTCACCATCTTCCGTTCCCGCATCGAAGCGACCGACCTGACCGACCTCTCCCTCGGGCAGGGCACCTACGACGCCACCGTCACCAGTGTCCGTCGAAACATCGGCAACATCGACCTCCGCGTCGCGCGAAACTCGACCATCGGGGGCGGCGAGTTCGAGTTCGGATTCAACCGCATCAATGTCGGCGGCAACATCGCTTCGTTCGAGGGCGGTCAGGTCAGCGACCTCCGCGTCGAGGCCCTCGGCCGGGTGACCGGGACCGTCATGTCCGACAACTGGCGCCGCGTCGAGTTTATCGTCAACGGCAGCGTGCCCAACATCGAGATCGCCGACACCATGGTCGGCACCAAGGTCTCGGTCGGGCAGCTCGGCGACCTCAGCGCTCAGGCAATCCGCACGAGCCAGATCTCTGTCTCAGGCGAGCTCACCTCGGTCATGTCCGACACCGAGATCTACAACACCACCATCGAGGTCACTGGCGCACAGGGTGAGATCGGTTCGATCACCGCGCCCGACCGTATCGTCGGCTCTATCTCGGCGACCGGCCCGATCGGGTCTATCACCGCGACGGCTGGCGATCTTGACATCTCGGTGACAACCACCACCGTGCGCGGCACGGTCGACGAAATCTCCGCGGCCCGCGACCTCGTGATCGAGTCGTCCATCAGCGCCGGGCTCGGGTCCATCACCGCCGGCCGCAACATCGGCCGGTCGGGCGAGGCCGGGCTGATCTTCGTCAAGGGAGACCTCACCAGCGTGAACGCCGGCGGCCACCTCTACACCGACATTCGGGTAGGCGGCACGCTGGATTCGGCGGTCATCGGGCGTGCGGTCAACCGCCCCGGGCAGCCCATGGGCCTTTCCGGTTCCTTCTATGTTGCTGAAGCGATCCAGTCGATCGCCATCACCGGCGACTTCGGCGGCTCGATCGTCAGCTACACCAGCGGCATCCAGTCCGTCACCATCACGGACGGCTCGATCCTTTCCACCGGCGGCCTCTCGGCGTTCAACGGGAATATCGAGAGCCTGGTCATCACCGGCGGCAACCTCTACGGCGACCTCTTCACCGACCGCTCCATCGTCAGCGTCGTCATCGAACCCAGCGCCGACGGCGTCTTCGGCGATGTCGGGGTCAACCCGAGCTTCTCGGCCGGCACCGGCTACGACGCATTCCGCGGGCAGCTGCCTCCGGGCGTCCAGCAGACCGCTGGCAAGGACGGCCCGACCATCGTCGCGATGGTCGATATCGAGAGCTTCGTCGTCAGCGGCGGCTCGATTTACGAAGCGACGCTCTTTGCCGGGCAGACACTCCGCAGCCTCGACGTCACCGGACGCATCATCGCCGACTTCACGCCGGGCAACACCGGGCGTTCGATCATCGCCGCCGGGGACGAGATCACCAACATCTCGGTCTCCAGCAACATCAACCGCGCGGTCATCCTCGCGGGTGTTCGTTCGCTGGGTGACGACCTCGACGCCGGGGGATTTGGCAATGACGCCGACACCATGCAGTCCGGTCGCATCGTCGGCATCAGTGTCGGCGGCAACCTGACCAACACCCAGATCGCCGCGGGCACCAACGCCGGCAGCGATCGCGACTACAACACCGCCGACGACCTCCTCGAGATCGGTATCTCCTCGGTCGGTGCGATCTCCATCGCCGGTGCCGCGACCGGGTCGAGTGTCTTCAGCGACCGGCTCCTGCCTGGGTCCAGAGCCGGGGGCAAGCTCGCGTGGGGCGGCCCGTTCCGCCCGGTCAACAACAGCGATATCGCGACCTCCACCACCGGCACACAGCTCACCAGGGGCGCCAACTTCACCTTCTCAACCGCTGCGGGCGAGGGAACGATCCTCTTTACCGGCCCGGGCCGCGCGTTCTTTGACGCCTCGACCAGCCGCGTCATTCTGACCGACACCACCGCGGCGTCCAACCTCCTGGTCCGCGCCAACGGCGACCGCAACCTCACCGACTTCGATATCGTCTCGACCGAGGGCGCATCCGTCGGCCGCATCCGTGTCGAGGCGTTCCGCCTGCTGGGCGATTCTGACATCGTCATCGATGAGAACATCGACCGCCTCGAGCTCGGGCAGATCATGGGCACCGGCACCATCCAGGCCGGAGCGACTCTCACGTCCTTCATCAGCGGCAACTTCCGCAGCGGCGAGCTGATCGCCCGCGACGCGGGCAGTGTCGTGGTCAGCGGCGAGTTCGGGGACGCCGACACCGGCATCCGCGGCGAGGTGATCATGAGCTTCGGCTCGCTCACCAGCGCTCGCTTCAACGGCCTCATGAGCGGCGACCTCAGCGTCCGCTACGGCCTTGAAACCGTCAACGCCCCGGCGGGCATCTCCGGCGGGCTCATCCGCGCCGGCGAACGCATCGGCGCGATCAGTACCACCGAGCTAAGCCGCACACGCATCTCGGCGGGCCGCTCGCTCGACTCCCTTGACGTGACCGGCAACATGTTCGACTCGGCGGTCCTCGTGGGCGGCGATCTGGGCGACGACGCCGAGATCGGCGGCACCGGGTTCAACAGCGACCAGGTCGCGGCCGGGACCATCGGCACCATCACCATCGGCGGCGACTTCGTGGTCTCCGACATCGTCGCGGGCTACCTCCGCGGCCCCGACGGGTTCTTCGGCACGCCCGACGACCTGCTCTCCAGCGGGCGCTCCACCATCGGCGCGGTCACCATCGGTGGCGAGGCGCTCGGGTCCAACGCCTTCAGCGAGAGCTACCGGATCGCTTCGACCGGCACGCTCGGCGACATCACCGCCGGCGGCGTGCCGCTCACCAGCGAGGGCAACCTGGTCGTCGAGATCGACGCCCTCGAGCCGTTGCCGATCCAGATCACGTCCGTCCAGATCGATCGACAGAGCGGCCTCTATGTCGCCGAGCTGGCGTTCAACCAGCCGATCGACTTCTCGAGTCTCGACCGCGCCCTCTCGGTCTCCGAGGTGCGGGGTGTGGGTGAGATCGAGATCAGGCTCATCCAGGGTGTTGATTTCACCCTGGACTACAACAGCAACACCGACACCGTCTCGGTCTTCTTTAGCCGGAGCCTGATCGAACAGGACCTGCCCATCGTCGGCGATCGGCCCGGGCCGGGCGTCTACCGCTTCGAGATCGAGTCGCAGTTCATGCGTGGTGCTGCAGCCCAGGCGGGGCTCGACGGCGACGGCAACGGTCGCATCGACGCGGCCGACAACTTCGCAAGCCAGAACATCGTCGGCGATGCCGGCGACAAGTTCGCGCCCGAATCCTTCACCATCGCTGGGCGCAACGGGCTGCCCGACAGCCGGGTCGATCTCTACGGCCCGACCAATCTCGACATCGTGCTCGACGACGCCAACCGGCCCGACGGGTTGCCCGACGCCAACATCGAGTTCACCATCCGCGGCGCGATCGGGGACAACCCCGACCACGACGTCGACTTCTTCAGCTTCTCCAGCGATTCGGACATCTACTCCATCACGCTGCAGGCCGGGCAGATCCTCCGGCTCGGCGCGATGCAAGGGCCCGCCCAGCTCACCGGGCGGTTCCTGGTCCAGCCCGACGGCTCGATCCTCTTTGGGTCGACCGACTTCGGGCTTGCGTTGCCTGTCGAGCCGATCACCTCGGAAAACCGAGACTTCACCCTGCCCGAAGACTTCCTCATCCGCCAGACCGCCACCTACTTCATCCTGATCGGCAACTCGGTCCAGGGCGTGCTGCCCGGGGTGCTGCCCGACCTGCCCCCGATCAACGGTGGCGTCGGCGAGTACGACTTCACCATCACCGTCTTCGACGACGGCGACTCCGGTTTCAACGCCAACACCAACGCCGGTGACGGGCAGGACCTCGTCAATGCCCCCGCACCCTCCGCGTTTGCCGGCAACGACAACACGCTCGGCACCGCCGACGACCGCCGCACCATCGTCATCGGTGCGTACACCTTCACCTTCAGCGCCGGCCCCGACGGCGTCGCCGGGACCACCGACGACTTTGTCTCCGGGTCCAACGGCACCAACGTCTCAAGCCTCACCGACGCGCTGGGCACGCAGATGGTCTCGGTCGAAGCAGCCATCGGGCAGCCGGGCTTCTCGGGTGTTCCCAAGAACTTCGTGCCCGATGTCGATGTCTTCAACCTCAACAACGGCAACCCCATCAACGCCGGCACGGTCATCAAGGCGACGCTCGCGCTCAGCGATCTCGGCTCCGACCTCGGGTCGTTTGTCGGGACGCTCAACGACCCGTTCCTGATCGACAGCTTCGTGCAGTTTGCGATCTTTGATACGACCAACTCCACCGGGGCCGACGATGCCCTCCTGCTCTACGCTCCCAGCGATGTCAGCCCAACCGGGGGTGAGACCGGGATCCTCGCCGAGAGCAACAACGTCACCTACGGCTTTGACGAGAACGGCGATTTCTACATCGAGTTTGTCGCGCCCGGGCGGTTCGATGTCCCCGGGGCCGCGGCCAAGTACGCGATCTATGTCCAGGGTGTGCTCAACACCGACTACCGGCTCGAAGTCGTCACCGGCGGCTCGCGAGAGACAGTGCAACGCCGACAGAACTTCTTCCTCGAAACCAACGGCGGCAACGTGGACTGGCTCGAGGTCAACAACCAGGTCACACCGGTCAGGGGCTTCGACGCCGGGACGCTCGGGTTTACCGGCCGGGCCGAGAACGGGCAGCCGATCGACGAGTTCATCATCGATCGCGTCGCCGCGGTCGTGCAGGGCACTTTCGACGGTGTCGTGACCGGTGCCGGCGGCGACGGGGTCTTCGGCACCGCCGACGACGAGCGCGGGCTCGATGTCAACGTCTCGAGCAACTCCGCCGACTTCGACTTCCAGGACTACTCGACCATCTTCATCTCCTCGATGTTCGATCCGCGCAAGCCGGTCTTCTCTGTGAGCTTCCTCGATGTGTTCGGTCAGACCTACGGCGCCGCCCAGCACGCAGACCCCGGCAACGCCGACCGCACCGACGACGCGATCGTCTTCATCCCCAACCTCTCCACCCTCGACTACACACCCTCGAGCGCCGATCTGGAATCCTTCGTGCAGTCCCTCGCAGCGGTCACCACCCGCCGCGCCGGCGAGCTGATGGGCCTCCGCCTGACCGAGGCCTACGACCCGACGCTGGACGTCTTCGACGCCCAGGCCGTCAACTCGGTCGAGGACATCCCCAGCGGCACGGGCGGCTACGAGTTGCTCCGCGAGGATCGCCGTCTCTCCCCCTCGGGCGACGCGATCAGCGACAGCGACTTCTTCCTCGGCTACCAGAACGCCGCCGGGCTGCTGAGCCTCTACACCCGCAGCAGCTGACACCATCCCCAAGAGCAAGCGTCCGTCACGGACGAGCAAGGCCCGTGGTCAAACGCCACGGGCCTTCTTTCTGCGCGCTCGTAGGGATCACGGAGAGCTCATGTGTGTTTCTACGAGCCCGGTGCGCGAGCACAGGTTTGCGCGCTACGAATAGTCTTGCGCAAACAAAGACCCGAGCTTGCGCTCCGGGCTCGTTGCGCGACCGCGAATCTGTCGCAAACTATCTCAATCATCGACGGGCGAGGGGTGTTCGCTCAGCGAGATCAACCGCGAGCCAGCTTCGACATTCTCGAGCACCGTGACCACCCGCTCGCGCGACGGCCATTCGATCTCCACCCGCTCGGCGCGCGAAGCATCACCGAGCCCGAAGTGCGCGACAAAGTCCATCTGCTTGCCCTGGTGCCCGCCGATGCCGATGATCTGGCGGC
Source organism: uncultured Phycisphaeraceae bacterium (assembly GCA_964394895.1). Classification (GTDB taxonomy): domain Bacteria; phylum Planctomycetota; class Phycisphaerae; order Phycisphaerales; family UBA1924; genus PNC22. The sequence goes on from CAYMZJ010000001.1 coordinate 95,309, forward strand.
TCTGCGTGACCCGCTCTCCCCCGATCACCGCGGTCACACGCACGATCGCACCGAGCGCATCCCGCGAGACGTGCTGGGTCTCATCGCCGACCAGTCGCAACACCAGCGCGTTGCCGAGCGAACGCTCGACCGCCTGGTTGAGATACACCCGCACCCTCGGCTCGCGTCCCTCGCGCTGGTCACGCCGCAGCCGGTTGAAGCTCTGCCCGACCATGATGTCGAGGTCGCCGTCGCCGTCGATATCAGCAAGCGAGGGTTGCCCCGCGCCGACGTGGTCGATCCCGATCCAACTCGTGATGTCGCTGAACGAGCCGTCGGCCTGCTGGCGGTAGATGCGGAGGCGCTGGTTGTCGGGATAGTCGCTCGAACAGAGCAGGAGGTCGAGCCGGCCGTCGAGATCGAAGTCGGCAAGCTCGCAGAAGATGTCGCCCTGGTTCCAGCCGCGGATGGTGGGGTCGCTGGGCGCCCGATCGACGCTCAACTCCGGCGGGCTCGTAAAGACCGTCCGCGTGACCCAGGGTTCTGCTTCGGCGATGACTTCCTGTTGTTGCACGAGAAAGCGTGACCGATCGCTGGATTCGCCCGCCCAGGCGTGGGTGATCTCGGCCAGGAACAGGTCAAAGTCGCCGTCGTTGTCGATGTCGCCGATCGCCGCGTCGAAGGTGTTGCCGTTGGCGCGGAATGGTTTCTCGTCCTCGCGGTCAAAGCGGGGGTCGGTCTTGGCGCGTTCTTTGAGCCACTCGGGGTGGCGGCCGTGGCGGATGGGGTCGCCGTCGAGCCCGAACACCGGCGCACGGTCCCGCAATTCCGAGCCCTGATTCGGCGTGGCGAACTCCCACAGGCGGTTCCACCGCCGCCCGTAGTTCAGGTCGAGCAGTTCGGGGAGGTCAGCTTCGCCATCGTCCGGGTGCGCGCGCAGCAGGTCGACGATCATCACGCCGTAGGTCGGTCGGGCAGCACCGTCGGCGGTCTCGTCAAAGACCGCATCGCGGTTGGCAAAGCGTGCCGACGCGTCCCGATACGACGCGCCCTCGGCGAGCAGCAACTGATTCCGCACCCCCTCCAACCCACCGCCATACTTGGCGTACCAGTTCCCCAGATACAGATCGAGCGCACCGTCGCGGTTCACGTCGCCTACCGCGACCGCTGCGGTGGTTGCCTCCGTCGCGGCGTCCATCACTTCCCACGTGCCGATGGGCGTGCCGAATGTCCCGTCGCCGTTGCCCCGCAACCACGCCGTCTTCGTCGGTCCCTCCGTCGGCGGCTCGTAGTCGTCGGCGTTCACATCCAGATACCGTGTCCACACGCAGTCCTTGTTGCCGTCGTTGTCGAGGTCGGCAAACACCGCGATATCCCCGCGTCGGAACGCGGGCAGCCCGCTCTCCTCGACCTCGACAAACCCGAAGCCTCGAGGCCATGCCGCCGTGGCACCGGCTTCCAGCCGGTGTGCCTCTGCCACATTGAGAAACACCCGTTTCCGTCCGACCACCGCGTCGGGCCGCCCGTCGTTGTTGAGATCGACAAAGCAGCAGTGGGGGCCGGCCAGATCGCCCAGCCCAACAGCTTCGGTTGCCTCGACAAACGACAACTGCCCCAACACCGTCCCGGCGGACAACGCCACGATCATTGCTTCGGTTCGCATGATGCCATGCTATCACGGCTGACGAGCGCAGCAGGTCGTGCCCCCGCGCTCAACCCACCGGCCGGTCGATCCGCACATACCCCCGGCTCTCGGTCGTGGGTTTGACCTCGGCCGCGTGCGTGTCGGGTCGCGGCCCGGGCGGCGTGGGGCTGGTGCTCGTTGCCTCGGAGACCTGCACAAGCTGTTCAATCGTCTCACGAACCGCGTGCATCCTCGTCGAGAGCTCCTGGTCAAACATCTCCAGCGCCCGGCTCGCGCCCTCGGCGATCTCCCGCCCGCGCTGGTCGATCGTGCGGAGTTGCTCCTCGGCAGCTCGGAGCCTCGCCTCGGCGGCTGTCGCTTGCCGCTGCGCTGCTTCGGCCCGAGAGGCGGCGGCCTCGGCGAGTTCGAGCACCTCGGCCGCCCGCGATGCGACCATCTCGCTCACGCCGTCCTGTGCTTCGCTTTCGATCTCGATCGCTTCGCCCATCGCTGCCTCGGCCGCGGTCTTGCGTTCATCGAGCAGCGCGGTCAGCCGACCGATCGCTTCTTCTGCGCGCGCATCAAGCTCAGCAACCAGCGTGCCGAGCACACCCTGGGCGTGCTCGGATGCGAACTCGAGCCGCTCCTTGCACTCGCGGTCCAGCGCCTCGACCGCCATCTCCGCCCGCTCGGCAGCCTGACCGAGTTTGCCCTCGATGCTGCGGGCGCGTTCGGCCGCGGTATCCAGCGCAGTCTGGGCTTCTTGCAGCGCGGTCAGGCTCTCGGCCGCTGCTGCGGTTGCGACATGGCTCGCGGTTTGTTCTGCGATACCCGCCGCTTCTGCCGCCCGCTCGAGCGCATCCTCAGCCTGCTTGAGCTTCTGGTCGATGGTGGGGATCAGCCTGACCGCAGGGCGGAGTTTGTCGCCGGCCTGGGTCGCGGTTTCGTCGAGGCGCTTGACAACACCCTCGGTTTCGCCGACCGCCTGCCGCAGGGCTTCGCGCCCTCGGTCGGCCTCGGCGAGCAACCCGCGCAGCGATTCGGCAAACTCGGCGTAGGTCGCGGCATCCACGACGCGCGGGCTGAGGAACACCTCCTCGGCCAGCGTTGTCGTTCCGGCGGCGTGCGGTGTGTTCGGCTGGCGCGGAGTGCCGCCGGGTGTCGAACCGTTCTCGCGCGTTGTCTCTTGCATGACCGGTCCTCCGTGACCGCCCGAATATACCCGGCATCGCGGTCCGCTGCCGGGGCGAGCCCGAATCGGTCGGGAAATGGTGGCGGTTCCTGCGGCCACTGCCCGGATAGCTCAGCCGGCTTTGTCGGAGAGGAAGACCTCGCCGTCGTCGTTCTGCGTGGCCAGCCCGAGCTCGATCAGCGCCGTCAGCGCCGCCTGTTGCTCGGCTTCCTTCTTGCTCTGCCCCCAGACCGCCTCGAACTGCCGATCCCCGATCTCGACGCACACCTTGAAGCACTTGGAGTGGTCCGGCCCCTTCTCGTCCAGCGTGCGGTAGCCGGGCGAGCGTTCGAGCGCTTGCTGGGCGTGCTGTTGCAGGACGCTCTTGAAGTTCTGCTGGTGCCCGCTCTCGGCGGCGGCTTCGATCACCGGGTCGAGCAACGGCAGCAGAAACCGCTCGGCGGCCTCGAATCCGCCGTCGAGCGTCAGCGCGCCGATCACCGCTTCGATCACCGCTGCCGAGAGAGACTGGGGCAGCGACGCCTGTCCCATCATCCCCTTGCCCACGATCAGCAGCTTCTGCAAACCCATAGCCTTGGCGAGCTTCGTGCACGTCCGCCGTGAGACGGCTGCGGACTTGATCTTGGTCATATCCCCTTCGAGCAGGTCGGGGTAGAGGTGAAAGATCCGCTGGCAGGCGATGAGCCCGAGGACCGAATCGCCGAGAAACTCGAGGCGTTCGTTGCTCTCGATGCGGCATGACGACGCGGAAGAATGCACAAACGCTCGCTCGAGCAGCGACTTGTCCGTAAAGGTGTACCCGATCAGGTTCTCGATCTGCTCGATCCGAGCGAGGGAATCCTCTTGCATCGCGTCGACTCCGAGACCGACCTGCATCGAACAGGTCAGCTCACCAAACTCCTGAAACGGTCGCGATGGCTCGGAGCCCGTGCGGCGGTTGCGCGGACCTCGAGCGATCGCGGCCCGAGGGCCACTGTCGGTATCCTACCAAATCCCGCTCTTGGGTGCCAGCTGATTCGCCACAGATTCGCCTTGCCCGCCCGGGTCTTGCGCCTATCCTTGTGGCCCGACAGGTCGGACCTCGCCGTCGATCGGGTCTTGTTCGGAGATACAGCAGCATGACGACCCACTACCCCAAGCGGAAAAGCAACATCAAGCGCAAGCGGCTTATGGGCTTTCGGTCCCGGATGAAGACCAAGTCCGGGCGCAAGATCATCAACGGCAAGCGTCGTCGCGGCCAGATGCTCAACGCCGCCGAACGCTAGTTCGCACCCTCCCCGCCCACACCACATTTCAGCGATCCCCCACCCGGCCCGTGCATCACGGGCCTTGTTTTTGCTCCGAGTGCGCCGCGGGACAGAATGCGGTACCATGGGCATCCGGGCGGCCACCGAGAGCCCCCAGTCCTCCACCTTCCTTTCGAGGCTGCGATGAGCGACCAGACCCCAGACCAAGCCGACCTGTCACCGGCCGCCGACACCCTTCAAGACGTCGCGCCACCGGGCGGCGATTCCGAGTTCGGGTCGATGCCGCCGCAAGGCCCGCGCAAGTCCTACCGCGAGGTCACCCTCTCGGCGTTGATCCTCGCGCTGGTCATCGGCATCGTGATGAACGCCTCGATCACCTACGCCGGGCTCAAGATCGGTTTCACGATCGGCGGCTCGGCGATCGCGGCGGTCGTCGGGTTTGGCATCCTCCGCGGGCTGCTCCGTCTTTTCATCAATGACGCCGGGTCGATCGTCGAGGTCAACATCGCCCAGACCGTCGGGTCGGCGATCAACACCTCCAACTCGGGCGTCATCTTTACCGTCCCGGTGCTCTTCCTCCTGGGCATGACTCTCGACTGGGGGCAGCTCGACTTCTGGCTTATCACTCTCGCCAGTATCGCCGGAGCGGTGCTCGGCTGCGCGTTCATCATCCCCCTCCGCAAGCAGATGATCGATATCGACCGCCTCCGATTCCCTACGGGCGTCGGGGTCGCGACCATCCTCAAGAGCCCCGGCGGCGGCGCGAAAAAGACGCTCGTCCTGGCGGCGGGCATCCTGCTTTCGGCGCTTATCTACGCACCCACCGCGATGCACACGCTGCCCTCGCGCGGGGTGGATGCCGAGGAGATGACCGGCGAGACCCAACGCACGGTTGCCCAGCTCGTCGCGGTACGCGAGGCTGCGCTCGTGGCCGGATCCACAGACGCCGAACCCTCGATGAAAGAGGCCGAACCCCCGACGAACGAGGTTGCGGCCGAGAACGACCTCCTGCGACCGTTCGACGCTCTTGACCAGCTCGTCTACGACGAACGGGTTGACGTCGAACTCGCCCAGCAGACCCGCGATATTGACAGCTGGATCGCCGCCAAGGAGGCCCCGGAAGGGCTCGCCCGCCGGGGTGAACTCGTCGCCGAGCGTCGCGCCAAGACCATCGATCTCACCGCGGCCAAGGACTCGCTCTACGACGACCCGATCCCCGACGGCACCCGCGACCGGATCGCAGCCGACAAGGCCCGGATCGCCGAGATCGATGCCGAGCTCGAAGCCGAACCACTCGGGGCGCTCGCCAAATATCCCGACGAACTCGCGATGGCGGTGCACAGCATCGCGCAGGGCTTCGACAGCGAGGACCACGCCATCGCGTGGGAGGATCTTCGCCACGTCAACTACGGCTGGGCTCGGGATCCGCTCTGGGGCTTCCACGACATGCAGCTCCGCCTGCCCGCTTACGGCGACAAAAACTCGACCGAGGTCGGCACGCTCGACCCGCGCGTGGACCGTGACGGGAACGGCCGCCCCGACCTGCTGCTGACCGACGAGTCGGTTGATGTCGGGCGTGCGATCGGGCTGCCCGCCGAGATTCAGCTCATCTTCGCGCTCGCGCCCTTCGCGCTCGGCGCCGGGTTCATCACCGGTCGCGCCGGGCTGCTGGTGCTCGCCGGCGGCATCCTTGCGTACTTCATCATCAACCCGATTGTCTACAACATGGGGTGGCTGCCCGCGACGGTGTCCGCCGCTGATGCTCCGGGAGTAGCTTTCAAAGCGTTCAACCGTCCCCTCGGGATCGGGCTGTTGCTCGGCGGCGCACTCATGGGCGTGCTGTTTGCGCTGCCCGCGATCGCGGCGGCGCTCAAGTCGATCGCCGGCGCGGGTCGCACCGCGGGCAAGGGCGGCCGCGAAGAGCTCGGGCTCGCCCCGCTCATCCTTGCGATTTTCGCCGCTGGCGTGCTCCTGTTCCTCGCCGCCGACCATGTCGGGAACCAACCCCTCAACAAGAACGGGCTCGACCCGGTCTCGGGGCTCGAAGTCGCGGGCAATATCGAGACCGCGACATATCAGGGCTACGCCATCGCGTTCGCTGAAGAAGACAGCCGCGCCGCCTGGGTCAACGCCACGACCTTCGGCGAGGGCGACGACGCCGTCACCTGGGACGATACTGCCAAGGACGCATTCCTCAAGACCAAGAGCGCCAAGCCCGGCCTGCTCGCGGGGCTCAACCCGCACCTCCGCGCGGCGGTCATCGCGGTCGTGGGGGTGCTGTGGATCTGGTTCGCGGGGATCATCATCGCCCAGTGCACGGGCATGACCGACTGGTCACCAATCTCCGGCATGGCGCTACTCACGGTGGTGCTTGTGCTGTTGCTCTCGGGCTCGGGGTCGGTGCTCGGGGCGGTGCTGATCGGGGCGGCGCTCTGTGTCGCGGTCACGCTCGCCGCCGACATGATGTCGGACCTCAAGACCGGGCACCTCATCGGCGCCAAGCCCCGGCGTCAGCAGCTGTGCGAGATGTTCGCGGTGCCCATCGGGCCGGCGATCACGATGGTGACCATCCTCATCATCGTCGGAGCAAACCTCAAGACCACCGGCATCGCGATGGGCCCGGGCACGACCACCTCGGCCCCGCAGGCCCAGGCGCTCCAGGCGGTCATCGAGGGCGTGCAAGGCGGGCAGATGCCCTACGCGCTCTACGGCCTTGGCGCAGGGCTCGGCATCCTGCTCGGGCTCGGGTCGTTTGCCGGCCTGGGTGTGCTTGTCGGGCTCAGTGTCTACCTGCCGTTCATCTACATCGCGACCTACGGCATCGGGTGCGTAGCAAACATCCTGTGCCGCGCGTTCAAAGGGCCGCGCTGGGTCGAAGAGTGGGGGGTGCCGTTTGCTGCGGGCCTCATTGTCGGGGAGTCATTGCTGGCTCTGGTATTCAATATTGTCATTCTCGCTTTCGGCTGATCCCGCAGCTTCTCACGGAGTCTCCCATGCGCTTCCTTGCGTTTGTCATCATCTGGGCCTCGCTCGGCGTTGGGGCGGTCTCGACGACCACCGCCTACCTGTGGACGTTCCCCGAGTCGGGAGAAACCGACAGCTTCCTTCTCGGGACCGGCGACGACGGCACCAAGACCTACGCCGTGCTTTCGGCCGACGCGGGGATCACCGCGACCGACGAGCCGGTGGTCGCCGCCGACACCGCGCTCACGCCTGAAGTCGTCGAGAAACTGCAAACCCAGAGCGTCAAGGCGGTCGAGCGGGTGCGGGTCAAGACTTTCAAGCTCAGCCGCTGGTCGTACCTGCCGCACTTTGTGATGGCGTGTGTGGGGTTGCTTGCCGGGGCGATGCTGACCCGCGTCAGCGCCGCCCGCGCGATCAAAGCCGCCGACGCCAAAGCTGCCCAGAGCGACGCGCTCTCTCCCGAGCAAGCCGTCGCCGAGTTGCGTGAGGTTGTCGCGGGGTTGCTGCGTGATGTCCCGCTCGAGCGCGACGATCGGCGGGCGTGCACGCTCATCACCGACCGTCTCGGCGACGCGATCGGCGACCTGGTGCCCGCGATCGCCGACCAGCGCGAGCGGCTCGTCGCCCGCATGGGGCTGGGCGCGTACGCAAGCCTGATGGACATTTTCTCCTCGGCCGAGCGAGCGATCAACCGCGCCTGGTCTGCCGCGGCCGACCAGGTGATCGAGGAATCGATCGAGTCGCTCGAACGGGCCGCAGAGCGGCTGCCAATCGTTGAAGACAAACTGACCGGGCGCACGCCGTCGCTCTTGCCGTTGGGATGACGTGCGTTGCAAGACGAAGTTGAATGGTCTCGACGAGCCCTGTGCGCGAGCGCAGGGTCAGGCATTCGGCTCGGCTTTGACCGTACATAAACCCGAGCTTGCGCTCGGGGCTCGTAAGACGCCCGCATGTCCTTGTGATCCGTACCACCCGGAGTGAAAATCATGCCGACCACCCGCCGAGTTTCCCTTGTTTTCGAGCCTCGTGCAGAATCCTCTCTCACCACGATTGAAGGGTTCGGCTCTGTCTCTCAGTTCTTTGCGAGGTGTTGCCGTGTCCCCTCGCTTGCGCGAGGGGCTCTCCAACACCGTCATGGCTCTCTACAGAAGTATTGTATGCGTCGAGAAAAGAGCCCCTCGCGCAAGCGAGGGGACAACGATACCCATCCACAACAACGAAACGCATTGATGCAGGGTGCTCTAACGACTCTGTGCGTCGCGTTGCTGGCACCGGCTGCGCTCGCCCAGCAACCAACCCCCCAGCAAGCTACCCCCACGCAACCAGCCGTTTCCCAGCCCGTCACGCCCGAAGAGCCCGCGCTCTACGACGAAAACGCCGTCGCGACCGAGCAGATCGCCGCAGCCCTCGCCAAGGCAAAGAAAGAGAACCGCCGCGTCCTCATCCAGTGGGGCGGCAACTGGTGCGGCTGGTGCATCAAGCTCGATGAGCACATCCGCAGCGACCGCGAGCTCCGTCGCAAGCTGCTCTACGAATACGACGTCGTCCACATCGACATCGGCCGCTTCGACAAAAACACCGAACTGGCAACCTCGCTCGGGGCCGATCTCAAAGCCAACGGCGTGCCCTTCCTCACCATCCTCGACGCCGACGGCAAACCCATCGCCAACCAGGAGACCGGCTCGCTCGAAGCTGCCGATGATCCCGAAGCCTCCCACGATTCGACCAAGCTCATGGCGTTCCTCACCGAGCACCAGGCCGAGTACATGAGCGCCACCGCGATCCTCGACGACGCTCTCGCCCAAGCCCGCGATGAGGACAAGCTCGCGTTCGTCCACTTCGGTGCGCCGTGGTGCTCGTGGTGCCACAGGCTCGAAGCGTTCCTCGCCCGCGAGGACGTGATCGAGGTCCTCGGCGATCATTTCATCGACGTCAAAATCGACACCGACCGCACCATCGGCGGCGGCGAGATGCTCAGCGAGATGCGCGAGTCCCAACGTGGCGGCATCCCCTGGTTCGCGTTCCTCGACAGCGACGGCAACATCATCACCCACAGCTCCGCGAGCGGGCAGAACATCGGCTACCCCGCTGCCCCCGATGAGGCCGACGCCTTCCTCGAGATGCTCCGCAAGACCAAACGGGACATCACCGAAGCGCAGCTGGAGTTCCTCAAGACCGAGCTGGTCCACAGCCTCAAGCCCGGAGCGGACCGGTAGAGCACGAGTGCGAGCCAGCATCCGTATCGTCCGCAGCAACCCCCGATCTCACGCCGATTCACACCAACGACTTTGAAGTCGTCCATACCGGGGAGCCGATCTCCGATGGACAGGGTGCCCGGACGTACCGCCGCTGCACCCCAGCCACACCATCGGAACCCGCCCTGTGAAGAGCACGCAACACTTCGATGGCATCATCTGCTTCGGCGGCGAGGACTGGTGGTACCACAACCGCGGCCACTACGACATGCAGTTGATGCGCGAGCTCTCGAAAAGCGTCCCGGTCCTCTACGTCAACTCGATCGGGATGCGCGTCCCCAGCGTCGGCGAGGGGTCGATGTTCGTGAAGCGGGTGCTCCGCAAGCTCAAGAGCCTCAAGCGCGGGCTGGTCAAGGTCCGTGAAGGGTTCTGGGTCGCCAGCCCGCTGGTCGCGCCGGCCGGGATGGGCGCGGGGCTCAACCGCTGGGCGCTCGCCAAACAGGTCAAACTGTTCGCACGAAGGGCGGGGATCCGCAGGCCTCTGGTCTGGATCGCCTGTCCGCCCGGGGCCGAGGTCGTGGACCGACTCAACCCCGTGGGTGTCGTCTACCAACGCACCGACCGATTTGAGGATTTCGAGGGCGTCAACCGGGACCGCATCAAGGGCTTTGATACCTTTCTCAAGGACCGGGCCGAGCTGACGCTCTACTGCTCCTCGTGGCTGATGGGGCAGGAGGGGGACGGCTGCCGGAGCGCCGAGTTCATCGACCACGGCTGCGACTACGACGCCTTTGCCCAAGCCGGGCAGGACCCCGCCAGCGAGCCCGAGGATGTCAAACCGATCGCCCGACCCCGCGTCGGGTTTATCGGCGGCATCGACAAACACACCTTCGACCCCGAGCTCTTTGTCGAGGTCGCTGCGCGGTTGCCCGACGCCCAGTTTGTGATGGTCGGCGGGTGCTCGCTTCCCGAAGGTTGGGCAGATTTGCCCAATGTCCACTTCCTCGGGCGGCGTCAATACGATGAAGTCCCCGGGTACATGGCGGCGTGCGATGTGCTGATCATGCCTTGGAACCGCACCGATTGGATCCAGGCGTGCAATCCGGTGAAGCTCAAGGAGTACCTCGCGATCGGCCGTCCGATCGTCAGCACGCCGTTTCCTGAGCTGGAACGGTTCGCCGGCCTGGTGGAGGTCGCTGACACCGCCGAGGGGTTTGCCGAGGCGATCTCGCGGGTTCTGGCTTCTGTGCACGATGAAACCCCCGGTCGAGTTCGTGTCGAGGCAGAAACCTGGTCGGCAAAGGGGCTGGCTGCACTCGAGGCTTTATCAGCCCGTGGTTTTGAGCCGATGATCTGAACGCGGGCCGAGGGGCACCGTATGACTGGCTCTCGGACCGGTCCCTAGAATGGGGGGTTCTACCGGCTCGGCGGCATGGTTACGGTGGTTATCGGCGGAAACTCGGCGTGGCTCGGTGGTTGCGCCGGGTGGGTGTTGGTGTGACGTGACAGGGAGGCGAGGCATCCTGAAGATCGAGGACGAAACAGGAGAGTCGGGTGCGAGCCGGGCCGAGGGGTCGTCGGGCTCGGACGCGCGCGCGCCGATGGCGTTTGTGCTGATGGCCGGCGGGTTCAGCCCGCCGCCGCTGAGCGTCTCGGCCGGGTGTTCGCTGCTCGATCTTCACCTGACGGCTGACTCGACGGTGGTCGACCGCTGGCAGTGGGCGATCTCGACGCTCGACCGCGCCGGGTTGAGCGGCGAACGGCTTTGCCTGTGCGGCGGGTCGGCGGTGCTGCCCAAGACCTCGCTGGGTGCGTTCAAGACGGTGCTCGACCAGAGCGACTACCGCGGCCCGGCCGGCGCGTTGCGTGATGCGTGCGAGGGGATCTCCGACGAGACGACGATCATCGCCGCCGAGGCAGCCCGCTGCTGCACGATTGATCTCAGCCGCATGCTCGCGACGCACCGCCTGAGTGGCGCGGACGTGACAGTCGGCCGGAACCCGGACCATTCTCCTGCGGGGGTCTACATGATCTCGAAGCCGATGCTCGAGACCGTGCCTCACGCGGGGTTTATGGACCTCAAGGAACAGTGGCTCGCGCAGTTGGTCTCGAATGGTCGGCACGTGCAGGTGCACGATCTGCGGGGCGAGGGGGTGATTCCCTTGCGGAGCCGCGCCGAGTTTTTGCGCGCGATGCGTGCCTGCAACGGCTGGTCGGCGCAGGAGCGGCAGCGCGGGTTGGAGCCTCGGATCGTCCGTGGGACCAGGCGTGTTGGCTCGGTGGTGTGCGAGAGTGCGGATGTCGCCGCGGACGCGGTGCTGGTTGATTCGCTGGTGATGCCCGGTGCGAGGGTGGGTGCCGGTGCGCTTCTGGCGCGGTGTGTGGTCGGGCCGGGGTGTGCGGTGGGCGCGGGGGTCGAGCTGCTCGACGCGGTCGTCGGACCGGCGGGTGTCGCCTACGACAGCGTTTCGCTCGGGAGCGCTGGAGCCGACAGGATTGGGAGGGTGCGCTGATGGTACGCCTGGCAGGATGGAGACCGGTTGATTGGGCGTTGCTCGCCGGGCTGACGCTCCTGGCGATCGCGGCGACGTGGTCGACGTGGGTCGAGATTTTCAGCCAGGCGGTGCGCAGCGAGGAGGACTCGCACATCCTGATGGCGTTGCCCATCGCGGGGTGGCTTGTGTGGCTGCGGCGTGGGCGGTTCAGGATGTGCCCCCCGACGTGGACTCTGATCGGGCCGGGGATGATTGTGCTGGGCGCGGTGGTTGAACGGATCGGGATTGTTCAGGCGATCGAGGTGTTCCGCCACGGCGCAGCGCTTCTGGTCGTGGTCGGTGCCGCGGTGACGGTGCTGGGGACCAAGTTCGTCAAGCAGTTCCTGCCCGCGTTCGCGGCGTTGGTCTTCCTGCTCCCGGTGCCGGGACGGATCCGTCAGCAGATCGCGATCCCGCTACAAGAATATTCGGCGCAGGCGTCAGAGTTTCTGCTCGAGTTGTTCGGCGTCGCGGTGACGCGCTCGGGCAACCTGCTGCAGATCAACGGCCACGACGTGGCGATCGCCGAGGCGTGCAACGGGATGCGGATGGTCGCGGCACTGGCGCTGATCGCGTTCGCGTTTATTTTCTCGGTCCCGATGCGCAACCATGTGCGGCTGTTGATCCTGGCGGTGAGCCCGATCATCGCGCTGGTGGTCAACGTCGTGCGGTTGGTCCCGACGGTGCTGCTCTATGGCACCGGGAACGTCAGCCTGGCGGACCTGTTCCACGACCTTTCGGGGTGGGCGGTGCTGGTGGTGGCGCTCGGGCTGCTCTGGGGTTTCTTGTCGGTTCTTCGCTGGATCGAGATCCGGATCGATCCGTACCCGGTCAGCCGGCGGTAGAGGGAGTGAGATGAGCACACGAGGCAGATCCTGGATCGCGCCAAGCATTGCGATGTTGTTGTTGGTGGGGCTGGCAACGCTGCACTTCACCGAGCGTGACACCTCGGGCGGGGTGGATATGTATATGGAGCGAGCGGCGGCGCGGATCGACGAGGTGCCGCTGCACATCGGACGGTTTATCGGGCAGACCGCGGCGGTCGCCCCCGAGGTCGAGAACTTGCTCAAGCCGAATCGGATCCTTCAGCGCCGGTATGTGGACCCCTACAGCACAGAGCCGGACGACTGGTTCTCGCTGGTGATCGTGCACTGCGGCGTGGCGAAAGACATGTTCGGGCACTACCCGCCGAACTGTTATCCGCGCGCCGGATGGACCGAGAGCGTCCCGGCTGAGGACGTGGTGGTGCGGGCGGGTGACCTGACCATTCCCGCACGGCTGTACCGGTACACGCGTGAGAGCGGGATGACGGCGCAGCGCCAGGACATCCTGTCGTTCTTTGTTGTGCCCTCGGCGCCAGGCCGGTTTGGGGCTGACGACCGGATGGTGGATATGGCGTCGCGGACCGCTGCGAGCGACAAACTGGGAGCGGCGCAGGTGCAGATTCTGACCCCGGCGTCGATATCAGAAGAGAGACGGAAAGCGATCTGGTCTGAGGTGCTCGAGGCAATCGTCCCGGTGCTGAACACGATCGCGGAGGGTGCATGAGATGAGTGACGAATACAACCAACTCGGGCAGTGGGACATGGAAGCCGAGCAGAGCGCCGAACATCAGGGGACCAACCCGTTGCTCGTGGTGCATCGGTGCCTGCGTGGTCGGTACCCGCTGGCGATCACGCTGGGGGTGCTGCTGGCGGTGCCGAGCGCTATCTTGGGATATTTCGCGGTGGCGCCGAAGTACACGAGCACCGGGCGGGTGTCGATCGCGCCGTCGCGGTCGTTCATCCTGTACCAGAACGAGCTGAACGAGCCGATGACGGCGTTTGACAGCTACGTGCAAAGCCAGGCAAACACGCTGCGCGGGTCGCGGGTGATGGACGGCGCGTTGCAGAACGAGAAGCTGCAAGCCGCTGGCTGGCCTGCGCCGCCGGCGGGGATGGCCGACCTGCAGGACGGGCTGAGCGTGACGGCAGCGAACCGGCAGCAGGACATCTTCGTGAGCGTGACCCACGAGGAGCCCGCGATGGCCAAAGCCGCGGTGAACGCGGTGCTCGAGGCGTATCAGAAACTCACTATCGACCAGGAAGAGATCGATGTCAAGAACACCCTTGATGAGCTCCAGAGCCTGGCACGTGAGTACCGCGAGGACAGCGATCGGCTCCGCGACCAAGCGTTCCGGATCGCCGAGACGGAGGGGACCGACGACCTGGAGCGTCGCCGAAACGCCAAGCACGAACAGTTCGAGCTGCTCGATCGGTTGATCCTGGACTACAAGCTGCAACTCGTTCCCTATCGCGATGTCCCCGACGATCCGACCGAGCCCGAGGGTGCTCCGCAGCAGCCGCTTCCGGTCGAGGTGCTCGCGCAATCGGACGCGACCCTTGCAAAGTTGGTCGATCAGCGCCGGAGTATCGATCTCGAACTACAGTCTTTGCGGCGGAAGTACACCGAGAGCCATCGGTCGGTCGTGCGGGCGGCGCAGGAACTCGAAACGGTCGAGAAGATGATCGAGGCGCGAGCACAGCTCGTGCAGGGCACCACCCCGGACAGCAGCGGTGTCATGCAGATGATGTCCCCCGCGGCAACCGCGCGACAGATGCGGAACCAGTTAGTTGAGCTACGGGCGTTGCGGGATGAGGCCGCGGTGGAGGCCAAACGGCTCGGCAAGCTGCAGCTCGCCATCGTGAAGTTTCGCGAGCAGGCGGCCCGTGCCGACGAGCTGTACAAGACCGCCCAATCGCGATACGAAATGCTCGAGGTTGAGCTGCGGAACGGGCAGATCGGCCGGATCAAGATTCAAGAAGATGGGCAGACCCCGCTGCGGGCCTCGACCGATCGGCGGATTCCGCTGGCGGTCATGGGCGCGATGGGCGGCGGCGGGGTGGGCATCGCGCTGATCGCGGCGTTTGGCTTCATTTTCCCCAAGTACCGCTACATCAACGACCTCGACGAGGCGACCCGCAACGTGTTTGTCTACGGCGCGGTGCCCGAGCTCGACGCGGGCGATCCCGAGTCCCGGGAACTCGTCGCCGCCAGCATTCACCAGGTGCGCAGCGTGATCGACGCCAAACTCCTGGGCACCAGCAACGAGGCGAACGTCCACGCCGTCACCAGCGCCGGGGCGGGCGAGGGCAAGAGCACCATCTCGCTGCGGCTTGCCAAATCGTTCGCAGCCACCGGGAGGCACACGCTCCTGATCGATGCCGACATGATCGGACGAAGGCTCTCGGCCGAGTTCGGGCAGCTCAAGCACGGCGGGTTTGCCGATGCGGTGACCGCCGGCGGAGGCACCGACCAGACAGTCCACGAGACCCCGATCCGGGACCTGTCCTTTATGCCTTGCGGCCGGACCGACCGGGTCGAACCCGCGGAGATTTCGGCGCGGCGCGTCGCGGACCTGCTCGCGCCGTTGCGGCAGGTCTATCAGGCGATCGTGATCGACACCGGCCCGGTGCTGGGGAGCCTGGAAGCGCAAGCGGTTGCGGCGGTCGCTGACGAGATCATGCTCGTGGTCACACGCGGGCGCGAGGTGCGGAGTGTCAAGCTCGCGATCGATCGGCTGCACCACCTCGGAGCAAGGCGCATCGGTGTGGTGTTCAACCGGGCGACCCGGCACGATGTCGAACGCAGCACGAGCATCAGCATGACCAGCCAGCGGGCGGCCGAGGTGCGGGGCAACTGGGACCAGGCCGACGCATTCGGAAATGGGGACAGGAACGGGCATCGCACCAACGGGAGCAAGGGTGCGGTGGCGAGGCTGGAATCGGCCGGGGAGCCTGAGCACTGACCTATGTCCATCGGTCCATCCACCACTCCCGAGACCGAACAGCACGCCCCGGTGTGGGGCGCGTCGCCGCTCGCGCTGCACGACCGAGTGTGGGCATCGCGCGGCGTGCAGGTGGTGCGCCCGGGTGCCGGCGAGATCGAGCCCGACGGGCCGGTGTTGTACCTTTTGCTTGCTCCCTCTGCGCTCCTTGAGTTTGATCTGGACACGGTGGTCAAACGTCTGCACTGGATGAAGCCCCGCGCGGTGCGTCTGCGGGTGGTCGATCGTCACGAGCACCCGTTCCGCGAGCGTGTGATCGCCGATTCCGATGGGAAGCTGCGCGAGATCCGCCGCGAGTATTACCAGCAGACGGCCGCGACAGCGCGAGCATGGATCACCGATGACGCGACGATCGCCGAGCAGTGGCACGAGGCAAAGAGTCCGCGCGATGCGCTCGGGCGGATGCGTGTGTACTCGCGCAACCGCGAGACGGTGCCGCTGGCGGTCGAGGGAGCGGTGCAGTACGCCCATGCGGCCGAGGGCACCAAGCGGTGGCTCGACGCGACCGCGCCGCGCTGGGGCCGCGCGTCGGCGGTGTTCCCGAACGTCTTCGAGTTTGCGCCGGGGGTGTGGGTCCACGAAGCGGCGGATGTCGCGCCCGACGCGCGGTTTGTCGGGCCGGTCTGGGTCGGTGCCGGGCGGGAGGTTGAGCGCGGCGAGATCGTGATTGGCCCGGCGGCGATGCACGACGACCCGGCCGCCGAACGGGCCGAGCTGGTACCGGTGCCCTGGGGCGTGGTGCGGAGCCCGGTGTGGGAGCTGCCCAGCATCATCGGCCCGCACGCGGACGTTCGGCGATTTGCCAAACGGCTGTTCGACATCGTGTTCAGCCTGTGCGTGTTGCTGGCGACCGCGCCGCTCTATCCTTTCATCATGCTGGCGATCTACCTCGAGGACGGGCGGCCCTTCTTCTTTGCCCACGATCGGCAGACACTGGGCGGCCGCATCTTCCCGTGCTACAAGTTCCGCTCGATGTGCCGCGAAGCCGAGAAAATGAAGCAGGAACTCGTGGACGCCAACCAGGCCGACGGCCCGCAGTTCTTTATTGAAAACGACCCGAGGCTGTTGCGTTGCGGGAACATCCTGCGGAAGTTGCAGCTCGACGAGATGCCGCAGTTCTGGAACGTCTTTCTCGGGCACATGTCGGTCGTCGGGCCGCGCCCGAGCCCGGACAAAGAGAACCAGTACTGCCCGGCGTGGCGCGAGGCGCGGCTGAGTGTGCGGCCGGGGATCACCGGGCTGTGGCAGGTGGAGCGGACGCGCGAGCCGTTGACCGACTTTCAGGAGTGGATCCGGTACGACCTGGAGTACGTGAAGCACCAGTCGTTCAGCCGAGATATCTGGATTATTGCAAAGACCGTCAAGCAGATTTTGCTTTAAGAGGAGCGTAGTGATGGCTATGAGTCAAGCGGGGCGTCGGCGGTTGATTCTTGCGGTGGTGGTCTTGGCCGGCGGTGTTGCCGCGGCTGGGGGGTATGCCTTCCGGCAGGCGCAGATGCGTAGCAACATGGAGCGCTGGCTCGCCGAAGGCACCACGGCCCACGACCGGGGTGACTACGAAGCGACGCTGGCGAATCTCAACGAGTTTGTCTCCCGCGACAAAACCAACACCGAGGCGCTGCTCGACTTTGCCGACGCGCGGCGGCGTATCCCTGCCGAGGGTAACCGGCATCTGTTCCAGGCGCGGGATGTCACGCAGACCGCTCTGGCGCTCGAGCCCGATTCGCTCCGCGGGCGGCGGATGCTGATGGAGGTCTACCGCGAGATAGGGCGCGCAACAGAGACCTACGACGCGGCCGAGCGTGTGCTCAGGCTCGACCCCAACGACCTCGAAGCCCATCAGACCCGCTTGAACGTGCTTGTCAGGCTCGGGCGTACAGACGACGCAATCGCGGCTGCTCGCGAGATGGCCGACGCGGTCCCGGGCGACATGCAGGCGCAGCTGGAGGCGTTCGGCGCAATGGGGGAAGCAGGTGCGGACGCCGAGGCGCTCGGCGCGTTTGTCGCAAGCCGGGAGGAACAGTTCGCCGGACAGCTCGGGCTCGAGCTGATGCGCATCCACCTGCTTTTCCAGCAGCTGAGGTCGACTCCCGCGAGTTCTCCTGACCTGCCCGCTCTCAGCGCCAAGTTCACCGAGATGATCGTGCGGGCGGCCGAGCTGCCCGCGGGCAGCGAGATCGAGGCTCGCAACTTCCTGCACTATCTCGGCCTGATTTCCTCGATGGACTCGCGGTATGCCGAGATCGCCAGCACCACGCTCGCGCGGTATATGGAAGACCCGGCGCTCGCCGAAGCGATGGCAGCGTTTGCTGCCGAGCGGGCGTGGTCGTGGGGCGACTTTGACGAAGCCGGGCGCGTCGCGCTACAAGGGGCGGGCACGATCGCGACGGCGGCGGACCGCTCGCTGGGGTGGCTTGCGATCAGCGGCGTCGATGCCTCGGCCGAGGCGCTCGCCGAGCTCGAGGCCCGGACAACCGTGCGGGCAAGCACATGGGCCGCCCTTGCCAAAGCGAACAACCTGCTGGAATCCGACGATGGCAGCGGCGCGCTCGCGTTGCTCGAGGGTCTGGGAACGACCGACGATGACGCCCGCCGGGTGGCGTTGTACCTGACCGCGCGGGCCGAGCGCAAGAACGGCGAGACCGCGCGGGCGGCACAGTCGTGGGAGGCGCTCCTGGCCGAGACCCCGTCGTGGCTTCTTGCGCGGAAGCATCTGGCCGAGGCGTATTTCAATCTCGGGCGCCTTCAGGACGCCAGCCGGGTGCTTTTCGACGATCCGTCCGGTCCCACCGCTGACGTCGAACTGATGTTGAAGATCGAGATCGCACTCGACGAAGCCGGGCTCGAACGTACCCGCCGCTCCGGTGCCGACGGGTTCCAGCTCGCTTCGAGAATGGCGGCGCTGGACTCCGACAACCCGCTCTGGGCCGCGATGGCCGCCCGCGCTGCGCTGGCGGTGGGGCGGATGGACGATGCGAAGAAGTACACCGAGCAACTGCTCGAAGGCAACATCGCCGAGGTGCCAGACGCCGCGGTGACACTCGCGAACCGGTGGGACCGGGTCGATCCCAAAGCCGCCGAGGCAATCCGCGAGGCGCTCGGGCGAACCGCGTCCGATCCGGCGACGGTCTACAACCTCGCGGTCGCCGATCTGGTTGCAGGGCTTCCCGAAGCCGGGCTCGCGCGGCTTCAGCTCGGGCTCAAGTCTGCCTCCGACGACGACCGCTTCGCGTGGGAGACCGTGCTGGCGGCCTACCAGGATGAGGCAGACGATCCGGACGCGGCCGAGGCGTTGTTTGCGCTCTCGGCGCAGTATCCCGAGAAACTTGCCGTGCAGCAGTCGGTGCTGGCGAGCGACTCGGTCTGGGAGAGCCCGGATCGGATCGGGGCGGTGGTCGAACGGCTGCGGGCGATCACCGGCGACGGGGGGTACCAGTGGCGGCTGTTCGACCTGAAGCGGCAGCTCACCGATCTCGACTCCGCCGAGGCCGACGCGCTCGAAAAAGCCGCGGCACTCCAGATCAAGATCGCGGGCCTGGTCCGGGAGGACCCGAACAACGCCGAGGCGCTGATGATCGCCTACAGCGCCGCCGAGATCGCCGGCGATACGGACCGCGCAGCCGACTTCCTGCTCCGCGCTTCCAACGCCGCTCCGTGGGACTCGAACCTGCGTTTCCTGCTTCCCGACGCGCTGGTGAAAGCCGGCCGTCTTGCCGCCGCAACGCAGCAGGCGACCTCGCTGGCCACGCTCGCACTCTACGACCCCTCACTGATTCAGCGGCGCGCAAATCTGCTCGTGCGATACGGGCGCAGCGACCTGGCCCGCGCCGACTGGGAACGGCTCGCACAGCTCGGCGACGACACCGCAGCCGTGCGGTTTGCCAGCGTTCTGGCGGCCCAGGGACAGACCGAACGCGCCGACGCCATGGTCGCCGAGGTCATCGAGGCCGGCGACCCGAGCGACCCGGCGCGGGATGCCGCAGCCGCGTACCTCGCGCGGCGGGGCGATATCGACCGGGGGCTGGAGTTGCTCGAAGGCCTGCCCGCCGATGGGGTCGTCGGGAAGAGGAACAAGCTCATCGCCCGTTATCTCGTCGAGAACACCCCGGACCTCGATGCCGCCCGTCGCAACGAGGCGATGGCCGCCGCAGCGGACGATCCCGAGCTCTGGGCCGCAGCTGCGCAGGGGTTCATGAGCCTCGGACGGCTTGACGACGCGCAACGGGTGATGGGGCTCGGGCTCGCCGAGCATCCGGACAGCCCTTCGCTCCGGGCGCTGCAAGAGGCGTTCGCCGCCGTTCAGTCGCAGAACCCCGCAGCCACACTCGCGCTGGTGCGCGCGACGGTCTCGCTGATCCCCAAGCCCGAGGCCGCCGCGATCGTGGGCCTTCTTGATCGTCGGCTGGGCGGCCAACTCGACGACGCGGGGTTGATCGCATCGTTGCAGGAAATGATCGAATCGGCCCCGGGCTCGGACCTGGTGTGGCGAATACTCGTGGAAGCCCGGATCGTGGCGATGCGGAACGCCCAACTCGCCGGGCGGTTCGATGAGGTGCAGCGACAGAACGACCAGGCCGTGGCAACACTGCGCGACGCGATGGAAGCCCTGCCCGGCAACACCTCGATTGCCCGCTTTGCCGCGCTCCGGCTCCGGGAACTCGGCCGCCCGGAGGACGCGCTCTTCGCGGCTCGGCAATGGGCCGAGTGGGTCGGAAGGCCGAGCTTCGAGGTGGACCAGATGATCGCGCTCCTGCTCGCCCAGCTCGGGCGCAGCCGCGAGGCGATGGTCGTGATCGAGCACTGGCAGGATGACATCGCTGCCGATCGGATAGCCCAGCCGGGCGATGCGTTCCTGTTGGCGGGCATCATGGGGACCAGCGGCAACAGCGCCGGAGCGGTCGAACTCTTCGAGCCGATCGCGACCGGATCGCCGCAAGGCCTGGCCCTCGGGATCAGGCTGGCCCGTTCGCTCGATGATGCGGCAACCGCGCGGGCGTGGCTCGATCAACTCGAGCCGCTCGTGCTCAGCGGGAACGATCCCCGGACCGTCACCGAGTTCGGCGACGCCTGGTGGTGGTTGGCGGCCCGGACCGGTGAGGTGTCGGACGCCAGGCGGACTCTCGCGGCCATGGACCGGTTGCTCGCCACGCCGGCCGGGGACCAGCCGAGGATCCGGTTCATCAAGGCGATCGGCCACGAAAAGCTCGGGCAGACCGCCGAGGCGATCGAGCAGTACCAGGCGGTCGTGCGACAGAACCCCGCCTACCGGGATGCGTGGAACAACCTCGCGTACGCCCTGCTGACAACCGGGGGGGACCTCGCCGAGGCGCTCCGGTGTGCAGATCAGGCGGTTTCTCTGGCTCGGAGCACCGACGCTTCGGCTTCAAGCCTCGCGGCCTACCTCGACACCAAGGCCCAGATCCTGATTGCGCTCGGGCGGGCCGACGAGGCGGTCTCGGTCTACCGTGAGGCGCTCGCTACGGTTCCGGACTGGCCCGTGGGAATCGTTGGTCTCGCGGAAGCGCAATATGCCTCTGGTGACCCAGACAAAGCCCGTCATACCGTGGAGAATCTGGATGGGAGGGACATCCCGGAGAATCTCTCCACGCGGGTGACAGCTCTTGTCGAGCAGCTCGAAGATTGAGCAGCAGACCAGCTGTCCGATAGTCATCTAGGTAACCCGTATATACGCCGTATATTACAGGTGTGGTTTCCTTGCAGCGTCCGTGAACTCGCGCAAAAACTACCTACTTTACTATTCTGGCAGTTTTACTGTTGGGAACCCATTGAAACGCTTGTTCTATTCGTGATGAATGGGTAGACTCACACACATCAAGTCTTGCCTGGGAGGCGGGAATCCAAAATTTGGTGGGTGGAATTGCACGCACTCGCGTGGAGAAGGGATCGAGAAAATGAAGAAGGTATACGCAATTGCGGCTGCGTTTGTGGTCGGTGCCACTGGAATGACGGCTGCGGCTCAGAATACTGTGGTCTTCAGCGACGGCCCGGGCAATGTCGGCGGCGGCGAGTTCACCGCCGTGACATCTGACTTCGGCACATTCCAGACGTTCTGCATGGAGTACAACGAGAACCTCGACATTGTCGGCGGGACCACATACGAGTTCGATATCGCCACGACTGTCAAGTTCAACGGTCTCGGTGAGGGCAACGAAGACCCGATGGATTCGCGCTCGGCGTTTGTCTACCAGCGTTTCCGTGAGGGAGAGATCCGCAACATCCTCGGCGATCAAGGCCTGACCGACGAGCGGGTCGCCAACGCCATCCAGATCGCGCTGTGGGATATCGAGGACGAAGGCATCGACTTCAGTTTCCACGCCGACTTCGCCAACTCGCAGGCACTGATTGCTGCGGCACAGTCCGCGATCGACAACGGTGATTGGGTCGGTATCGGCAACGTCCGGGTCATGAACAACTGGGTGATGGGGCAGAGCGGCACCACCGAAGGTGCGCGTCAGGACACCCTGATTATCGTTCCGCTCCCGACCGGTGCTGCGCTCGCGGGCGTGGGGCTGTTCGGGCTCGCAGCTGCTCGGCGTCGCCGCGGCTAACGGGGCGGCCAGGAGTTTCGATGGTCTCATCCCACGGGCCGTTCCGTGGACAGCTGGATGTGACAGCTGGATGTGACAGCTGGGATAGAAAGATTGTGCAGGCTTGGGAGGGCTTGCTTCTATGAAACACACACGCAACACACTCTTGACGATCGGTGTTTTCGCTCTCGCAGCAGGTTCTGCGACGGCAGACTCGGTGTACATCCAGGATCTCGGCGCGAACGGGAACGTCGGCCGCGGAGTCTCGGTCACGCTCTCTAGCGGGCTGACCTTCGCCGACGGCTCGACGAGCCGCGTCATCTGGGCCGGGCAGCGCACCTTGCTGCTCGACGGCACCGAGCTCGATGTGTACAGCGCCGAGCTCACGGGTCTCAAGGGAGGCGAGGGCTGGTTCGAGTCGCGGACCGCCCAGGAAGCGCTCGGCGAAACCAAGGCCGACGCGATCGCGAGACTCTTTGGGGCTCATGACGGCGGCCGGTTCGACGGCCGCGAGCAGACCGTCGCGTTCCAGGCGATGCTCTGGGAGCTCGTCTACGACTACGACGGGACCGAAGAGAGCATCGATATGTCCACAGGCTCGGTGGTCTTTGGCCTTGTCAAGGCGGCCGAGTTTGAGGCGTTCAAGACCTCCGCCATGCGTGGTGGATCAAAGCCGGGGGTTGGCCTGGTTTCCAGCGACCCGCTCAATGATTCGTTCCGTATTGTCCCGCTTCCCTCGACAGCCGGGCTCGCCGTGTTCGGCCTGCTCGGGATCGCAGCCGCCGGCCGTCGGCGACTGTGAAGGATTGATCTTTCGCTCGGGACCGGCTGACGCCTGTCCCGGGTCTTTGGAAGAGTGACTTACCCGCCATTTCTCGGGGGTAGGAAAAAGGGAGATTTGTGTTCGCGTGCCCCGGTGCTTTGTGGTACCATGGCGAGCGGCATGCCGGGTGGAGCCGGTGTGTTCCCTTTGCGTCAACAACAACGGTTGCTCGGCGGACTGTTCAGATTCTGGAACATTCGACGGCATCGGAAGGAGAGATGAACGATATGAAGAAGAGTATTCTCGCATTGATTCTGGCCGGTGCTGCGGGCGTTGCGTCCGCCGACTCGGTCAACCTGACCTACGACGGCCAGGGTACCTACGGCAACACCCTCACGGTGTCGCTCTCGGGCGGCCTGTTCTTCCAGAACGGCAGCTCGTCGACGAACATCTGGGCCGGTCGGCTCGCGGTGACCGTCGATGGCGATTCCGCCGAGGTCTACTGCACCGAACTCACCCAGTGGGCGGCCTCGGGCGTGTTCGACATCATCGCGCTCCCGGACGCACCGCGTCCCGGCGAGGGCATGGGGCAGACCAAGGCCGACGCGATCCAGCAGCTCTACAACGCCACCAACGGCGCGATGGATGTTGACACCAACGCCGAGGCTGCTGCGTTCCAGGCGGTGATTTGGGAGATCGTTTACGATTATGACGGCACCGAAGCGACCATGTCGACCACGGCCGGCAACGTCCAGATGCTCGGCGTCAACGCCAGCCTCTTCAACCTCTACCGCGGCTTTGCCAACGCCAACGGTGACAAGACCCCCTACGTCGGCGTCTACACCAACGACACCGCCCAGGACATGCTGTTCACCGTTATCCCGCTCCCGGGCGCAGCGTTGATGGCGGGCCTTGGCCTGGCGGGCGTTGTGATCCGTCGCCGCCGCGCCTAAGACCGCTGCGATACAACTCGCGTTCTTCCCGAACCCGGACCTTCGAAGGTCCGGGTTTTTCTTATACCCACACCTCTCGGACTTTGCTGTTGCTATGGGACTCGGCGCCCATTCCGAGAACCTAAATCTGCCCCTGAAACCGTGCGAAGCATTTGGAGAAAGCACCGGTGTACCTCATGATTCTCCCAGCGGGTTCGCCGCGTTTCTCAAACACCAAGTAGAGAGGGAAGATCCATATGAATCGCACCATCAAGGCCTCGTGTCTCGTTATTTCGCTCGGCTTTCTGGCTTCGGCCGCACACGCCGACAGCGTCTCGCTGACCTTTGACGGCATCAGCGGCAACTACGGCCAGGGCATCGGCGTCTCGCTCTCCGGCGGGTACACATTCGCCGACGGCGACTCGTCCAAGAACATCTGGGCCGGGCAGCTCAGCTACACCGCCGACGGCGAAGCCATGAAGCTCTACTGCACCGAACTCACCCAGTGGGCGGCCTCGGGCGAGTACGACATCGTCAACGTCTCGGACGCCCCCTCGAGCGGTCCGATGGGCGCAACCAAAGCCGACGCGATCTACCGTCTCTTCAACGCGACCAACGGGGCTGCGGATATCGATACCAACGCCGAAGCCGCCGCGTTCCAGGCCACGATCTGGGAGATCGTCTACGACTTTGATTCGGGCATGAACTTCACCGGCGGCAACGTCCAGTTCACCGGGCTGAACAACTCGCTGATCAGCCTCTTCGCCGGGTACGCCAACGACATCCAGGGTGATTCGACTCCCAACGTGATCGCCTACAGCAACCAGCAGTACCAGGACCAGCTCGGCATGCAGATCGTGCCTCTGCCCGGTGCCGCCGCGATGGCCGGCCTCGGCCTGGCGGGCATGGCGACCCGTCGCCGTCGCGGGTAAGCAAACCCCCGTCCGACAACCGCATGTGACACACCGCGAGGGGAGTAGCCGAGGCTGCTCCCCTCGTTGTTTCTTTGTAACACATATGTGTTGCAAGAACATCTTGTGCTTCTTTACGAGCCCCGAGCGCAAGCTCGGGTTCACGATTGGCTGATTCTGTCCATGTACAGACAATCCTGTGCTCGCACACAAGGCTCGTCAGGACGCATGTAGCTCGTCTTTGTGATGCGTACAAGTTCCATCGCTGATACGGGGGGCGAACCGGTCATACCCGCGCCTCAGGCCGACGCCGCCCGCCCGTACTGCTGCTCGTAATAGTCGCGGTACGCCCCGGTGCGAACCCGCTGCCACCACTTGGTGTTGTCCTGATACCACCGCACCGTCTCGGCCAGAGCGTCAGGCCAGGCCGACCGCGTGGGGTGCCAGCCGAGTTCTCGGGCGACCTTCGTCGCGTCGATCGCGTACCGCCTGTCGTGCCCGAGCCGATCCTTCACCGGCTCGATCATCTCTTCGCCAAAGCCCATCAGTCCGAGGATCGAGTGGGTGAGCTCGATGTTCGAGCGCTCGTTGTTGCCGCCCACGTTGTAGACCTCGCCCGCGGTGCCCTTCTCGAGCACCGTCAGGATCGCCTCGCAGTGGTCGTCCACGTGCAGCCAGTCCCGAACGTTGAGCCCGTCGCCGTAGAGCGGCACCTTCTTGCCCTCGATGAGGTTGGCGACAAAGAGCGGGATGACTTTTTCGGGGAACTGGTAGGGTCCGAAGTTGTTGCTGCAACGGGTGGTGACGGTGTCCATGCCGAAGGTGTGGTGGTACGCGCCGACGAGCAGGTCGCCGCTGGCTTTGCTCGCGGCATACGGGCTGTTGGCGGTGATCGGTGTGTCCTCGGTAAAGAGCAACGACTTGTCTTCGAGCGGGAGCGATCCATACACCTCGTCGGTCGAGACGTAGAGAAACCGACGCGGCTCGCCCGGCGCTTTGCGGACCACATCAAGCATCACCTGCGTGCCGAGCACATTCGTGCGGATGAACGGCTCGGAATCAAGAATCGACCGATCGACGTGACTCTCGGCCGCCATGTGCACCACGGCGTCCGCCTCCTCGACCAGCGGCTCCATCGCGGCGGCGTCGCAGATGTCAGCCTTGACGAACCGGTACCGCGGGTCGCTCTCGATGCTGGTGAGGTTCTCGAGGTTGCCCGAATAGGTCAGCACGTCGGCGTTGATGACCCGGCAGTCGGGCCGGTTGGCGAGCAGGAAGCGGACGAAGTTGGCGCCGATGAACCCTGCGCCGCCGGTAACCAGAATCGTTGTCATGATGGACTGTCCTCGTCTGTCGTTCTCTGGATCTGTCGTTGTTCGATCGTGTTCGCTGATCGTCTTGCGCTGCGTGGCAGGCCGGATGAGAGGGTATTACGGTTCAAGGCGGCGGAGCGCATCAGCCAGCGCAGTCTGCCAGGGGGTCATCGGCCCGATCAGGGATTCGGTTTCCGAAATGTCAAGCACGCTGTACGCCGGGCGCGGGGCGGGGCTGGGGTATTGGTCCGAGCCGCAGGGATGGACTGTGGCAAGAGCTGTCTGCCTTTCACGCTGTATCGGGGGGCGGGCTTTCCAGCCCGCTTCAGCCTGATCGCGGGCTGGAAAGCCCGCCCTCCTGGCAATGTGGGCTGGAAAGCCCGCCCCCCTGCCTTGGCGTGACAGCAACCGCACAATCTCGCTGGCGAACTCGAACCACGAGCACTCGCCGCTGTCGGTGACGTGGACATACCCCGAGGCATCGGCCCGCAGGAGCGCAAGGCTCGACCTGGCAAGCCCCTCGGCCGACGTCGGACGGCCCCGCTGGTCGTTGACGACGCGGAGCTCGGGTCTTGCCCTTGCTGCGCCCGCGATCGTCCGCACAAAGTTCTTGCCCCACGGCGCGTAGACCCAGCTCGTGCGGATGCACAGCCATCGGGCGTCCCCGCTGCCAACCCGATCGAGCAGCTCCTCGCCCGCCGCTTTGGAGCGGCCGTAGGCATTCACAGGTTCGCGCGGATGATCGGTACGGTAGGGCGATTCGGCGTTGCCATCGAAAACGTAATCGGTCGAGTACGTCACGAAGCGTGTGCCCGCGTGCGCGCACGACTCGGCGAGCAACCCTACAGCCTCGGCGTTGGCTGCGTGCGCCCGGTCGTACATCGTCTCGGCATCGTCCACCGCGGTCCACGCAGCACAGTTGACCACGTGCGAATAGGGCGCGATATCGAGCGCGCGCACCGCGTCCTGGTCCTCGAGATCGAGCCGATCCCGACCGAGCGCATCGAACGGGATGGAGTGCGCGGTGAGCAGCCCTGTCCACGCTCTGCCGAGCATGCCGCGGGAGCCGAGGATGAGCACGCGATCGGGATGCACAGTTGGTCAGCCTCGCTCTTTGGTGCGTGTGTGTGGGGGGGGGGCGTGGGGGTTACTTGTGTTCGACGTGCCACGGGAAGCCGGCGAACGCATCGTGCTCGCAGCGGTCCTCGTCGGGGGATGCCGGGTCGTAGGCGTGGGTGACGTAGTAGAGCAGCCCGGCGGGTGTCTGGCCGACGGTCGCGGCTCCGTGCCACAAGGGCGGCGGGATGATGACTGTCCCCGGGCGTTTTTCCCCGATCACCAGCGACCAGCTTTTGCCCGCGTCCTGATCGTGGACGCCGACCTTGAGGTGCCCGAGCAGGCACATCCAGAAGTCGGTCTGCTTGTGGTGGCGGTGCCAGGCTTTGATGACGCCGGGATACTGCACCGAGAAGTTGACCTGCCCTTGCGGCCCGAGCACGCCCTG
Organism: uncultured Phycisphaeraceae bacterium; assembly: GCA_964394895.1. Lineage (GTDB taxonomy): Bacteria > Planctomycetota > Phycisphaerae > Phycisphaerales > UBA1924 > PNC22. The sequence goes on from CAYMZJ010000001.1 coordinate 122,841, forward strand.
CATCTGATTCATCAGTGACCAGCCGCGGTCGTCGGTAAAGAACTGCGCGGGCACAAAGACCGGTTCGTTCAGCTCGTTGGCGCGCGCGAACGCCTCGGGGAGCGGGCCGGCGTGTGTCGTCGGGGCGGTGACCTTCAAGAGTCGGTTCCTCTCGTGGGGTGGGTGCGTGTGGTTCAGTGCGCCGTCTCGACCGGCTGCTTTTTCACGGGCTGGTCGGCGTGGTTGGCGCCGCCTCGGGCGATCATCTCGCTGGCACGGAAGAGGCTCTCGAACGTGCCCGCGTCGGTCCACCAGCCTTCGAGAATGTCGTGTGTGAGATCGCCGCGCTGGAGGTAATAGTTGTTGACGTCGGTGATCTCGAGTTCGCCCCGGCCGCTGGGCTTGAGCCCCTGGCAGACCTCGAAGACGTCGGCGTCGTAGAAGTAGATGCCGGTGACGGCGCAGTTGCTCGGCGGGTCGGTCGGCTTTTCGATGATCTCGGCGACCTGCTTGCTGTCGCCTTCGCCCTCGAAGCGGACGACCCCGAACCGTTGCGGATCGGGGACTTCCTTGAGGAGGATCTTTGCTCCGGAGCGCTGGGTGAAAAAGTCGCCCGCCGCTTTGCGGATGTTCTGTTCGATGATGTTGTCGCCGAGGATGACGCAGATTTTGTCGCCGTCGGCAAAGTCCTTCGCGAGCTTGAGCGCCTCGGCGATCCCGCCCTCACCTTCCTGGTAGGCGTACTCGAGGTGCCCGATGCCGAGGTCTTTGCCGTTTTTGAGGAGCTTGAGAAAGTCCCCCGCGTGCTCGCCGCCGGTGACGATGAGGATGTCGGTGATCCCCGCGTTGAGAAGGCACTCGATCGGGTAGTAGATCATCGGCTTGTCGTAGACCGGCAGCAGGTGTTTGTTCGTCACGAGCGTGAGCGGGCGGAGCCGCGTTCCAAGCCCTCCTGCGAGGATGACACCCTTCATCTTGAACTCCTTCCGAACATCTCGGCCGTGAAAGCACGTGCGCGGGGCGACCGCACCACTGGTTATCTTATCGGCTCCCCGCCCGCGCGAAGCCACGCGGGGTTGCCAGAATGCCACGAACCTTGTGGTGTTTCCGGGACATGTGGCACCGGAACACCTGGCAATCCTTGCGCATCTATACTGGAGTGGTGGCCGCGCTGGTGGCGCGGGATTTGTAGTCTGGGAGAACATGCGAAGACGTCTTGCAGCCATCGTGGTGGTGGGAGCAACCGTTGTGGCCTTGACCGGCTGCACCGGCTCGCGGCCGACCACGCTCACCGTCGCCCCCCAGCCCGGAGCGGGGGGCTCGTGGAGCGCTGTGCTGCCCGGGCAGGGCGCGAGCTTTGCGTCCGGGATATCGGACATCGCCGGCCAATCCGCATCCGTACCGGCTTGGATCCTCAGCCGCAACGACAGCTCGCTGAACGCTCGCGCCGTTGACCCGGTCCTGGCGACCACCGCCTGGCCGGAGCGTGAACGGCCGAGCATCCAGCGCCCGATTCTCATCCGGGTCTATGAGCAGCCGGGGCGGTACTACTCGTATCGTCCGCAGCGACGGCAGGGCACCCGCTCGCGGTATTGATACGGGTCACAAAAACATATGTGCATCTTTACGAGCCCTGTGCGCGAGCACAGGTTTGGTTTGTCCTGTGAATGAGGACCACTTGTGGTCCCGAGCTTGCGCTCGGGGCTCGTAGAAACGCACGAGATATTCTCGTGATTCGTATGAATCAGCGCACACGCCCGCGGGCCAGCACCTCGTCACCAAGCCTCGCATGCAAAAAAAACGCCCGCCGCAACAACTGCGGACGGGCGTGGGGTGGGGTCAGTGTGTAATCGTCTCGATCAATCGAAGAGCCCCGAGACGGTGGGCACGTTGATGTTGCGGAGCTGCAGGGTTGTTTCGATGCGGAAGTTCGACTGTGTCGTGTGCCGCTCGGCGAAGAAGAAGTGCAGGGAGTAGGTCTCGCCGTCCTGCAGCCAGCTGAGCCGGTCGAGCAGGACCGTCTGGTCCAGCGCTCCGTGCACCCCGCCGAGGTCGATCACGAGCTTGCCGTCGACAAAGACCCAGACATCGTCGTCACCGATGAATCGGAACTCCTGCCCGGCGTCGGCCTGGTACACAAACTCGGTGGCGAGTTCGTAGGTAAAGTGGAAGTTCTTGCCCGTGCTGTTGTAGTTGCCAAACAGCTCGTGGTTGATGGGGAAGAACCCGCCGAGACTCGAGAAGACCGAGTCGCTCTTGTCGTCGAACACGTACTTGTTGGTGCCCGGTTCGCGGTGCAGTGTGACCGGTAGCGCAACACTCAGGTTCACACCCGGGGTGTCACGGAACCACTGCGCAAAGCCCTCGGCGTTGTGTACCGCCAGACCCGAGTTCTGGGCGTTTCCGAGCGAGTCGCCCTGCATCGACAGCATGTAGCTCCGCGGCTGCATGATCTTGTTCCCGCTGCCGTCCTTCCACTCGCGGGTCACCTTGCGGCCCTGCGTGCCGAAGACGGGCTTGCCGTCGGCGTCGAGCTCGTCGGCAACGATGTCGATGTAGTGCCCGTACGAGCCGCTACCGTTGGCCTTCTTCGGCCTCCACTGGAAATCGTCGTGCCCGCCGTTCTGGTTGCGAGCAAGGAAGTCCCGGACCGTGCCCGTGAGGGTCACCGAATCGGGAAGGTCGTCCCCGCCACCTTGTGCCATCGCGGGGGTACTACCGCCGACAGCAAACAGGAGCAGGGCAACAGGAAGCAATCGTCGGGTAGTCGTCGGCATCGTCATTCCTCCGTTCGTCAGCAGCGGTGTGGAAACATCGCTGCGGGGTCAGGAGAGAAAGTGCGATTCACGCCGCGATGGTGCCAGTTGCTGGCAGAGCAAACGGGGAGAACGCGAACGGTTGTGCCGATTGAAACGGTATTGACGCTCTATTCCTCGTCGAAACCGGCAGCGATGAGCTTGTCGAGGGCTTTGAGGGCTTCGGCGGCGTCCTCGCCTTCGGCGACGATCTCCAGCGTGGTGCCTTGGGTCGCCGCGAGCATCATCATCTGCATGATGGATTTGCCGTCGACTTCGGTGTCGCCCTTGCGGACGGAGATGGTGCTGGCAAACGTGCTGGCGCAGTCCACAAACGCCATCGCCGGCCGGGCGTGCAGCCCGAGCCGATTGACGATCTTCGCATGGAGAGTCTGACGCGCCAAGGTACGCTCCCGGCGTGGACGAGTGCAGAGGAAGAAAAGGGCACCGAAGCGCCCGGAGGGGTCTCGGTCCGAGAACGGGTCACCCGAGCTGCTGGTCGTCGGCCTCACCCAGAAGCGTGCGGACCTCCTCGGGGGTGGTTGCCTGGCGGAGGAACCGGCGGAAGGTGTCCTTGCTCAGGTTCTTGAAGATGACCTCCATCGCGTGCAGATGGTCCTCGGGCTTGTCCTCGGGGCTCAGCAGCAGAAAGACCGAATACACCGGCTGCTTGTCGAGCGCGTTGAAGTCCACACCCGAACCGCTCAGGCCGATCGCCGCGGTCATCTCGGTCACCGCCGGGTGCTTGACGTGCGGCACCGCGACCCCTTTCCCGAACCCGGTCGATCCCTTGCGCTCGCGGTCGAGCACGCTCTGGATCAGTTCGTCCCGCAGCGACGCGTCCACAGCACCGGCAGCAATAAGAGCGTCGAGCAGTTCGGCGATCACCTCGTTACGCTCGGTGGCAGCGAGCTGAGAAACGATGGCTCCGTCTTTGACAAGCGAGCTGAGCTTCATGATGTTGCGTTCACTCCGGGGCTCGACGACAAGCAAAGCTCGCCGCGGGGGGTCGTTTTGTGGTCGTGGTTTGGGCTCGCTGCACGGGCACGTTCAGCGGTTGTTCTGCTTGAGCTTCTCTTTGAAGTCGTGGAGTTGGCGCTGGGCCTTGGCAAACGCCAAATCGACTGCCGCGTAGAGGTCGGCGTCGTGGGCTCTGGCGACGAAGTTCGAGTGCTTCTCGACGTCGATCACCATGTCGACACCAAACTTCCCGTGGGTGTGGTGCTCGTCGGCGGTCACCGTGACCGTGACCGCCTGCACACCATCGAAATATCTGGGCAGTCTGTCGGCCCGGGTCTTAGCGTGTTCCCTGATCGCGGGAGTGATTTCCAGGTTCCGTCCAACGACATCGATCCTCATCGGGGTCACTCCGTGCAGGGGCCGAGAAGAGGGCGGGCCACGCGAGACCCGGTCCCAAGATCCATCATATCCCATCGAAGACGTCGGCTCAGGAATCGGAGTCCTCCGGTGCGGGTGGCGGGGGTGCTGGGGGTGGTGAAGCCGGTGGGGGCGGTGGGTCCGCCGAGGGCTGGTACGGCGGCGCGAGCGTGCCCCCTCGGTCCTCGATCGCTTCGTTCGCCAGCCGCTCGGGCACCAGCACCCCGCCGGTCACAAAGAACCGTAACGCTTCCTCCACACTCATCGGCAGATCGACAAGCTCGGCCGAGGGCAGGTTGATCGCAAACCCCGTAAACGGCGTCGGGCTGGTCGGGATAAAGACCGTTACCACGTCGGCCTGCATTTTCTCTGCGATAATCTTGAGCGAAGGACCCGTGACCAGCCCGATCGTCCACAGCCCCTTGCGGGGGTACTCCGCCATCACGACGCGGTTGAACGCGATCGGCCGATCACCAAGCACCATCTGCACGACCTGCTTCACGTGCGGGTAAACCTGCTTGAAAACGGGCACGCGGGAGAAGAGGTCCTCGACTCGGCCGTAGACCTTTCGGCCGAGATAGCCGCCGAGAAAACGCCCGGCGAAATAGATCACGACAATCGCGACAATCAGGCCGGTTGCCTGCAAGTACCAGTGGCTCTGCCACGCCTGGCGGAACTTGTCCCGACGGAGCAGTTCGCGGACGCGGGCGTCGGGCATATCGGTAATGCCAGTAAACTGCCGATCGGTCCGGGCCTCGACGATCTCCTCGTCGCTGACCCGGAACCACCCGGGAAGTTTCTTCTCCGCAACGAGCCGGGGGTAGATCTCGATCACCGCGATGCGGACACCACGGTTGATCGGCTCACCGATGTTGTTGTTCAGGAACATCAGCAGCTGAAAGAGAATCCAGAGCGTGAGCACCGAAGGCAGCAAAATGCCCAGCCCCCGGCCGAAGAACCGCTTGAAGTCTCCCATAAAGGTCTTGTGCTCAGCCATGATCGGTGGGCCGGTCCGCGCGAGTGCGCCAAACAGTGTGTGGGGTCATAGTCAGAATCGAACGCTCGCGGGATTGTACGGAACTCACACCCGCGGCTTGCGGCTCGCGGACGCCTCGGGACAACTCGTGCACAACCCGCCCCGCCTTCCGCGACAGCACAACCCTCGCGAGAAAAAAGCCGGGTCGCGCAAGCAACCCGGCCGTGGTCGACAATGGGCCTAACAGGACTTGAACCTGTGACCTCGCCCTTATCAGGGGCGCGCTCTAGCCAACTGAGCTACAGGCCCGCAACACACCCCGCCGGCTCGTCGGCCGACGGGTTGCAAGTATAGGGCAAACCTGCGCCGTGTCACGCCCGGGGGCGCGCCGGATTCGCAACCGGCAGCCAGAGCACAAACTCGGCCCCGGGCTCGCTCGAAACCGCCAGCCTCAGATCACCCCGCAGCGAACGGGCGACCGACCGCGCCAACGCCAGCCCGAGCCCGAGCCCCGATGACCCGTCGTCGGTGTGCGAGTGGGCGCGGGTGAAGGGCTTGAAGATCCGCCGGCGTTCCCGGGGCGCGATCCCCGGCCCAAAATCACGCACCCGGAACTCGACCCCCCGCCCGACCTGCCGCACACGGAGTGTCACGCGGCGGTCGTTGGCTTCGCCCGCATATTTGCAGGCGTTGTCGATCAGGTTCCCCAGCACGCGATCCAGTGAAGCCGCGTCGGCCGCAACCGAAAGCCCCGGCAGCACGTCGGCGTCCACTTCGAGCGTCATCCCCGTCGGCTCGGTCCGCTGTTCGAGTAACGGGACCACCGTGTCGAGCAGTTGCTGCACCGGCTGCGGCTCGACCCCCGCGCTCCGGCTGCCCCCGGTGCGGGTGTAAATCAGCACGTTCTCAACGATCGTCGCCAGCCGTTCGGACTCACGCTTGAGCGTCGTGAGATACTCCGCCCGCCGATCCTCGCCCTGGACCATCCCGTCGGCGAGCATCTGCGAGTAGAGGCAGAACGTCGTCAACGGCGTGCGCAGCTCGTGGGTCACCGCCGACGCGAACCGCCCGCGGCGTTCTGAGAGCGCCAGCGACGCCCGCAGCACCAGCCCGATCGCCACCACCGCCGCCACCACCGCAAACCACGCGACCACCAGCACGACCCGGGTCGGGGTAAAGCCCGACCGGTCCGGCTGAAGCGTGACCCCCGGCGCCAGTACCGCCGGCACGCTCGCCAAGAGCCGCCCTGCACTGGTCAGCCCCGCCGGTTGGGTCCCGGTCAGCTGCGCGGATGCAACCTCGACAACCGGTTCGAGATCGGCCTCGGGCAGCAGGTCACGCACCGAGTCGAGCAGGTCGGCGCGGAGCGCAGGCCAGTCGATCCAGAACCCCTGGAGAAGCTCGCGCCCGCTCACCGTGACCACACGCACAAACAACAGTTCGGCCTCGCCCGTCGTCGGGTTGGCCCGCCAGACCGGGGTGAACCTGCCTTGCACCACGTCGCCGGCGTCGGCCCCTGCATTCGGCCACCCCAGCAAGCTCGATGCACCGGGCACGACGCGCGATACATCATCGGCAGCCAACTCCGCAGCGATCGGCGTCTCGGCGGCGCGTTCGCCGGCTCGCTGCCGGGGCAAGGGCTCCGGCAGCGCGTTCCGCTGCTGCGCCTTGGCGATGGTCTGCTGCCGCGCAGCAAACTCGGCCTCCGAGCGGTCCTCCTCGCTGGCCGACTGCCCCGACTGCGCCGTCTGCGCACTCGCAGCCTGCCCGCTCTCGGTCTGCGCATCCGGTTCCAGCGCAGACTGCTGCCGGGCAAACAGCCGCAGCTCCCGCTCGGCCTGGTTGAGCGGGAGTACATCACTCCCCGATTTGATCGACATCCGCCCCGCTCTGGCATCGGCGTGGTTCGACTCTTCGCCGAACCGTGTCCCCCGCAGGATCGAGTTGAGCTCGAGCAGCTCCCGCTCGACCGTCAGGATGTCGGCCAGCGGCAGCGACTCGGCGTCGAGCCGATCGCGCAGCGAGGCGTCCGGCGCCTGCGGCGAACTTAGCCACCCCTCGGGCGTGCTCTCAAAGTGCAACCTTATGTATTCGTCCGCCCCAGAAAGCAACGGCGAAGGCACCAGCACCTCGCCCGCGCCCACCGGTTCCCACATCCGGTTGTACGCACGGGCCGCCGGGTAGAACGCGCGGTAGTGGAAGTAGGGTCGCCCGGTCTCCGTCGCGATGATCGGGCTGAGCATGCCGTCCATCCGCCACAGCGAGAGCCGCACCGCCTCTTGCATCTGCGCATCCTGGCGGGCAAACCGTTCGCTGCGTTCCAGCCGCAACACCTGCCACGTCACCCACCCGAGGCCGTCGATCAGCAGCAATGCGCACACCGCAAAGATCAGCCAGGTCAGCCGGCGGTGGGTCTTCATACGTCACCCGCCCCGGCGGCGCGTTCCTGCGATTCTGTCACGCCGTCCTCGCTCGTGTCGGCCGCGAGCATGTACCCCTTGCCCCGCACCGTCAGCACGATGCCCGGCTTGGTCGAGTCATCCCCGAGCTGCTCGCGGAGGCGCGCGACCGCCATGTCCACGGTCCGCGTGTGCGTGCCGCGAGGGTCGATGCCCCAGACCCTTTGAAGAAACTCATCCCGCGAGATCGCCCGGCCTCGGTTCGACGCGAGATACTCGAGCACCTCGGCCTCGCGCTGGGCGAGCACCGCCCGCCGCCCGTCGGCAAACACCACCTCGCGGCGGGCAAAGTCGATCGAACAGCCAGAGAGCACGAGCTTCTCGATCGTTTTGGGGCGCTCGGCCGAACGACGCAGCACCGCCTCGACACGCGCGAGAAGCTCGGCCGCGTTGAACGGCTTGACGACATAATCATCCGCCCCCAGACGCAACCCGCGCACCCGGTCCTCGGCCTCTCCCCGCGCAGTCAAAAAAATCACCGGCAACCCCGGCCGCACCAGCCGAAGCTCTTCGAGCACGCTCAGCCCGTCGCGCCTGGGCATCGAGATATCCAGCAGCACCAGGTCGATCTCGGCGGTCGACGCGATCTCGAACCCCTCGCGCCCGTCGGCAGCCTGAAGAATCGCGTACCCCGACATCTCCAGCGCATCGCACACCCCGCGACGGATCGCGGTGTCATCCTCCACAACAAGCACACGGGCGAGCGGCAAGACGGGGCTCCGGGGGTTGAACAACACACGCCGACACAAACATACATCGGCCGAACGGGTGAGAGGCAGCACGCAGTCTACAACCAGTGGCGCAGAACGCGAATGTCTCAGAAAACGCCCGGCCGGGTGCAAACCCGGCACGGGCGCGAGGGGGAAGAAGGCCGTGCAAGCCCCGCGCGGTCAGCTGTGCCGACGCGCGGGGGCACCCTGCTTACGGCGTCTGCCGCACCAGCGTTCGCCGGCCTTCGAGGATGAGGTACACATCGCCCGCGACCGCCAGCACGCTCTGCCGATTCGTCGCTGCGAGCCGGGTCGCCAGCGCGAAGTACTCGTCGCTGGCAAACTCGATGATGACCTCGGGCTCGGCGTCTGGGGTCTCGAGAAGCCTCGCGTCAAGCCAGCGGTCGCCGCGACGGTAGAGCGTCATGTCGGCGTTCTGGCGGACACTCACAAACGTCGCCTGGCCGAAATCCTCCGCGCTGCCCGCGGCGTACTGCATCCGGTTCCGCCGGTTGAGAGATTTCGCGCCGGCTTGCTGTTTCGAGTTGAGCTCTTGCGAAAGCCCGCTCTGCCCGGACCGATCATAGTTACGCCCTTCGATCGCTTGACGGGCGAGCTTGCGCGTTGCCGCGGGGTAGTTGAGCGCCTCATGCGGAACTTCGCCAAACTGCCATGCGATCATGTCGTTGTCCTCAGCCGCGAGAAACGCGGTGTACTCGGTCAAAATGCCGAACTCGGTCGAGAGTCGGATCACCTCGTCGACCAGCTCGGTGTCGGGCGAGCTGCCGTCGGCTCCGGACTGGCGGATCTCGTCGATCAGCGCCCCGATCTTCCGCATCGCCCAGATGCGAGGCACGTAGCTGTGCTGCACGCTCGCGTTCTTCGGCTCAAACGTCACGTCGTACTCCACCGGCTCGCCGCCCGAGTCCACGCCGGTCAGTGTGAACCGCACACGCTCGCTCGTCACATACTGCCCGAAGACCAGCACCTGCTCGCCCTCGAACACGTCGTTGAGCGATCCGGGCAGCACCTCCCGCAGCGGCGCGCCCGGGATCGTCGCCTCAGGATCGACCGCGGCAAACGCCAGCTCGGGCTCGACCAGCACCGGCCCTTGCAGCCGCTTGAACACCTGTCCGACCTTCACCTCGATGTCCTCGTTGGGAAGCACAAAGGTGGGGCTTCCGCGCGAGTTGGTCGCCAGTGCCGAGAGCAACGGCGAGTTCACATCAAACCCCACGCCGAACGAAAAAATCCGCCGGCGGTGCTTGTTCGCTTTGCGGACCGCCTCGCGGATATCGCGCTCCTGGGTCACGCCCACTGTCGCCAGCCCGTCGGTCAGAAAGAGCACCATCGGGAGCACCCCCTCCGCCGGCTCGGCGCTGAGCGCTTGCACCAGCGCGTCGTGAATGTTGGTCCCGCCCACCGCTGCCAGCCCCGAGATGTACCGCTCGGCCTGGTGCATCGTTTTGGCGTTTTTCTCGACGGGTGTCGGGTAGAGACTCTCGACGTTATCCGAGTAATCAACGATGTTGAACAGCTCACCCTCGACGAGCCCGCCCAGGATCTGCAACGCCGCCTCGCGTGCCTGTTCGAGCTTGAGTCCGCGCATCGAGCCCGAGCGATCGAGCACCAGCGTGACCTCCCGCCGCAGCGTCGGGCGATCTACCTCACCGGGCAACCCCATCAGCAGCATGAAGTACCCGCCGTCGCCGGTCGCCCCGATCCGTGGATCGGGATACGCCAGGATCGACGCGGCAAGCCCGTCGGGCTGGGCGGTGACATAGCTCAGGCGGAACGCCCCGGGGTTGGCCGCCGAGGTCGAGGGGACGGTCACGCGGACCGAGCCGTCGGCCTGTCGCTCGGTCGCGAGCTCGTGGCTCGGTGAATAGACCGCGCCGACCACCCGCGAGCTCTTGATCGTCGCGCTCATCGACCACACCACCCCCGTCGCTTCGAGCGACTCTGAACGCGGCAGGACGTAGTCCACCCGCGAGCCGTCGGCGGGGAGCACCTGCTCGTAGACCAGCTCCATCTTCTGCGTGCCTCTGGCGGGCACCGGGAAGACGCTGGACTGGATGAGGTTGAACCCGACAAACTCGACCAGGCCGGGGTCGCGGGTCTCGCGGACGATTTTCTCGTAGATCCGCCGTGCTTCCTCGCGGGTCAGCACTTTGGCGATCCCCTCGTTGGGCAGCCCCTCGAGGCGGAACTGCCGGACGGCTGCTCCGTCGGGCACCGGCATCAAGAGCCGAGATTCCTGGGCCCGGGCTGCCGGGTTGCGGAGCAGGATGGTCACCGTGGTGGTCGCGACCTGCTCACGAATTGCGACCCGGACATCGACCGACTCGATCCGTACCGACGACTCGGTGATCTCGGGCAGCAGCACCCGGTGTTGGGGGAGGATGATGTTGCGGAGGTTATCAGCCTGCCGGGCCGCGGCGGGCAACGCGACCGCGGCGAACAGGACCAACGCCGAAGCGACCCCCGGCAGACGGGCGGCTGCGGATCGAACACGCCGCGGCGGGCATGACGGGCGGCTTAAACGGCTTGGAAAGGGTCTGGTGCGCATCGGTGGGCTCCTGCTTCGTGTCGGTGCTGGCGGTCGCGGCGTGCGATCGTCACATAGAGAGAGATACCGAGCGGAGGGGCCCGGTTGCGCAACCGCTTGGTAACACGGCTGCCGAAAGGGGGCTGAGAGCGCAGGAGAGCGAAAAATGAGCGCATAAAAAAGAGGACCGCCCGCACAAAGGCGGGCGGTCCGATGGATCAGAGAATCAGTCGTATCGCGAGAAACGTATTAGCGACGACGACGGATCGCGGCGATGCCACCGAGGCCGAGCAGTGCGAGGGCACCGGGGGCCGGGGCGACTTCACCGGTCAGGCTGAACGCGAGGTCGGCAGCGCCGCCGAAGATGGCCGAACCGGGGAACAGGCCGCCGAAGTCATCGTAGTTGACCCACGACTCGGAACCGGTGATGCCCGCGCGGACCATCTGGAAGTTGTTGTCCAGGGTGGCGGGGTCGGCGATGATCTGCATCTCAATCCAGTAGCGGCCCTGGGGAAGGAAGACGTCGTTAAAGTCAACCCAGTGCTCCATTTCGGGGCGGCTGAACCACGTGCGGCCGGTGGGCATCTCCTGGTAGTTGGTGACCACGGCAGTTTCGATGGGGCTGCCGGGGCTACCAGAGGCGTCCGACCAGAAGGTCAGGTTGTAGCCGATACCGAGTTCCGAGCCGCCACCGGCCCAGAGGGTGAGCGAGTGGAAGTCGTTGACGAACCACCCGGCGGCGTCGGTGACCTCGAAGTCGTCGAGAAGCGAGCGGCTGGCGCCGATCATGTTGACGGTGCCGTTCGAGTAACCGTTGGAACCATCGGTGTCGCCGTTGTCCCAGAGGGTCGCACGGCTGGAGAAGGGGTCGTTGCCGAGGTTGGCAGCGTTGCCGTTGCCGACGGACACGGCCTGAGCCGAAGCCATACCGGCGATCGACGCGAGAGCGAGCACTGAAACGATCTTCATATCTTGTCTCCTCACAAATCTAAAAACGTGCAGAGTGCACTTGAACTGGTCCAGGGCCACGAAGCCCTCGGCGAAGACACTCTCCGCCATTCGGCTGCTCAGGTCACGAAAGAACATTTGAAGCAATCTCAGAACTCTCGATCTCATCGCATCCAACCGGAGCATACCGGCTACGCAGTACCACGCAACACTAAATGATCGACAAACCAGCGAAACCGCAAAGTTTTTCAATCCGGACCTTCGCAAATCGCCAAATAGTGGCATTTTGGGCAAAGTAGCGGGGGTATCTTGCAAAAATCACGCAGTTTCATTGGAAACGGTTGCGGCTTGACCAGACCCTGTGGACCCGAATCCGCCCGCCCCTCGGGCGGTCTGTTCAAGATCGGCCACCACCACCACTGACGCCCTCGAGACCGGCGCCACCACGAGCTGCGCGACGCGGTCGCCGTGTGCGATCCGCACCGACTCGGCCCCGAGATTGATGAGCGCTACAAACAACTCCCCCCGGTAGTCCGCGTCGATCGTGCCGGGCGCATTGACCACCGTCAGCCCGTGCCGCGTCGCGAGCCCGGAGCGCGGCCGCACCTGCCCTTCGTGCCCGTCGGGCAACGCGATCGCGATCCCCGTCGGTACCTTCACAATGCTGCCCGGCGAAACGTGGATCTCGCCCGCGCCGAACTCTCCCCGAGGCAAACACGCCGCGAGGTCAAGCCCCGACGCTTGCTTGGTCTGGTACGAAGGGACCGCTGCGCGGGCGTCGAGCGTCCGCACCTGGAGGAGTGGGTGTGTGGTCATGATTCCAGCGTAGGGTGCAGAACGGCGCGGCGCGAGAGCATCTTGCGTCAATATGTTGTGCTGTATGCCACGGCTCTGTGAGCCGTGCGGACGGGCATTCGGGGCATTCGCACGGCCAAAATGGCCGTGGCACACGAGACGGTTTCCTGCGATTGTTCTCGAGGAAAGGTCTGGCGTGTTATCCGGATACCAGCCCGTTCAGGAGAGCCGTACCAGACGCCCGCTCTGGGACATCGCCGCCCGCGGGTCGATGGTGATGACAGGTGCACTTGCTGCGACCCGGGGTTGTTCGGCCGCTTGCCGATCGAGTACCCCGATCATCCGCTGCGTCGCAGCAATCGCGTTCTCGATCGAGCTCTTGCCCGTCACGCGCTTGAGGTGGTCGGCCTGCCCGGTCTCACTTAGCCGCTGCTCGGACTCGGCCTTGGCCTGCTCGAGAGCCTTGAGCGTTTCCGCTGCGCTTGACCGGGCAGCCTCGATGGCGGTGCGGAGTTTCGAGCTGTGGGTGGTGGTCGTCATGGTGCGCTTTCCTCAGGCTCCAAGGCCCGGGTGATCATTCGAGATTGCACGCAGCCGGTTGTTGCCCGGCCCGCCGATTGTCGCCTCCCGGACGGGCCTGTCAACCCGCACGCCTAACACAATACTTACCCCGCCCGCCGCAGGCTCGGCGCCCCCATTTCGGGCACCGCCCGCTGCAGCGCGTCCAGCACGGCTGCGGGATCGGGGTCCGCCCGTGCGATGTCAAGAGCCTCGACGATTGCCAGCACGTCGGGCAGCGGGTCGCCCACCGCGTCAAACGCCCGGATGCCCGGGTGCGGCGTCGGGCGGAGCGGCTCGGCTGCATAGGTCAACTCCTCGTGCAGCTTCTCCCCGGGGCGGATGCCTGTGAAAACCACTTCTGCCTGCCCAGCCACGATCGGCAGCCTGCTGCCCTCGGCCGCAAACACCGGCTCGAGCCCCTGCAGCAGAATCAGCCGCTCGGCGAGATCGACAATCCGGATCGGGTCGCCCATATCCAGCACATAGAGCGGGGCATCGGCGGGGCGGTCGCTCCGGGCGTCGGCACGGATGCCCATTCCCGAACTCAACGCAGCCGCCTGCACCACCAGCGTCGCGGCTTCGGGGATGGTCATAAAGAACCGCGTCATCCGCCGATCGGTGATGGTGATCGGGCTGCCCTCGGCCAGTTGAGCAGCCCAGATCGGCAGCACGCTGCACGCCGAACCGAGCACGTTCCCGAACCGCACCACCGAGAACAGCGTCCGCGATTCGGCCGCGCCGTCGGCGTGTGGTTCGTGGCCGAGCCGGGCGTGAAGGTCGCGGACGTACTGCTCAGCAACCCGCTTGGTCGCGCCCATCACGCTGGTCGGGTTGACCGCTTTGTCCGTCGAGATCAGGACGAAGTGTCCGCACCCGGCTGCCGCTGCCGCGTCGGCGACCGACTTGGTCCCAAAGACGTTGTTCGTCACCGCGTGGGCGGGGTGGTCCTCCATCAACGGCACGTGCTTGTGGGCTGCGGCATGAAACACCACGTCCGGCCGAAGCTCGGCGAGCAGCCGGCGCGTGCCCGCAGCGTCCACCACGTCGTGCAGCACCGCGCGGCGAGCGACACCCGTGCGCGCCAGCTGACGATCAATCTCGAAGAGCGCGTTCTCCGATCGTTCCATCAGGATCAGCATCTCGGGGGCAAAGTCGGCTGCGATCCGCGCCAGTTCCGACCCGATCGACCCCCCGGCCCCCGTAATCAGCACCCGCTTGCCCCGAAGCACACGACCGACCGCCGCCCGATCGAGCTTGTGCGGCTCACGGCCGATCAGCACCGCCGGATCAATCGCCGCCGGCTGAGGTTTCCACCACGATCGGGTGTCCGGCGCGGGCGCCATCGCGTCGGTCAGTGGCGGCACAAACCGTTCCTCGATCCCCATCGCCGCGAGGGTCGCCCGTGTGCGCGCAATCAGCATCGGCTGCGACGCGGGCAGACTCACGATCGCCACCCGAGGCCGCGCGGGCAGGCGGGCGAGGTCGTCGAGCGATCCGAGCACCGGCAAGCCGAGGCCCGACGCGGTCGAGAGTGTGGCTCGGGAGGATTTCTCGCGGTCCGAAGCCCCACCAACCACCACCGCCCCCACAGGCATCGGCACAGTCTCCGCAGCGATCTGCGACGCCAGGGCCGCGAGCGTCGCCGGCGTCCCCACCAGCACGACGGTGTTTGCAAGCGTCGCCGGCTTGGGCTCGGCGGTCTGGGCGGGCTTGGAACTCGCAGAATCAGTCGGCATATGAAACCTCCAGCCGCACCGGGCGACAGGTCCGCTATCGGCACAATCAACCCACGGCACGCACCGATCGCCGGAGGGGTTGTGCGGTTTCCCGACCCGCTCGGGCGCACACCGCTGCCGATGCTGCTTTACTACCGCCATGATCTGCCGCCTGAACGGAACCATCGAGAGCGTCGAAGGCAACGCTGTCGTGCTCGACCAGCCCGAGCAAGGGCTCGCAAGGCAGGTGCTTGTCCCAGCATACCTCGCCGAACGGCTGGCGGGGGACCGAGGGCGAGCGGTCACCCTTCACACCATGGAATACCTTGAAGCCCAGGGGCAAGGCTCCAGTTTCATCCCCCGAGTCGTCGGGTTCGGCCGCCCCGAAGACCGCCGATTCTTCGAGATTTTCACCAGTGTCAAAGGGCTTGGCAATCGTAAAGCCTTGAAGGCCATAGCTTTACCGCCGTCCGAGATCGCGGCGCTGGTTGCTGCGAAGGACGCCAAGGGGCTCCAACGCCTCCCCGAGATCGGCAAACGCCTCGCCGAGACGATCATCGCCGAGCTGACCGGCAAGCTCGATGCATTTGTCGATCCCGGCGTGATCGTCGAGGGCAAAGGCTCAACCATTGCCTCGAAGCTGTCGATCCCCACCGGAGCCGCTGCGGCGGTCGAGGACGCGATGGCGGTGCTCATGGAACTCGGCCAGACCCAGCCCGAAGCCGAGCGGGCGATCGAGCGAGCACTCCGCGGCATCGACCCCGAGTCGGTCAGCAGCGAAGACCTCGTCGCAAAGGTGTTTGGACAGGGCTGACCAGCCCCCCTCCCTCCCCCGGCCGGAGAAGCAGTGTGCGATACGCGATGATCATGGCTGGTGGTGCGGGGACGAGACTCTGGCCGATGAGCCGCAAGGCGCTGCCCAAGCAGCTCATCCAGTTTGTGTTCCGGGACGGCCGCGACGAGCCGTGCTCGCTTCTGGAACTTGCCGCCGCTCGGCTCGACGGGCTCGTCCCCCCCCAGCGCCGGGTCATCTGCACCGGCGAGCGCTACCGGGCCGAGATCGAGCGGGTGCTGCCCGACTTTGCTGGCGAACGGATCCTCGGCGAGCCCGAAGGCCGAGACACGATCAACGCCGTCGGGTTTGCCGCTGCGGTCTTCGGACGCAGCGACCCCGACGCGGTCTTTGCGGTGCTCACCGCCGACCACATCATCGAGCCCGACGAGGCGTTCCGCGACGCGATGGACGTGGGGTTCAGGCTCGTCGAACAGGACCCGCGCCGGCTTGTCACCTTTGCGATCAAACCCACCCATCCCGCGACCGGCTACGGCTATGTCCGGCGCGGGCAGGCCATCGAGGGGTTCGACTCGCGCGCCTTCGCGGTCCGTGAGTTCAAGGAAAAACCCGATCTCGACACCGCGACCCGATACGTCCAGAGCGGCGAGTACGGCTGGAACGCCGGGATGTTCATCTTCCACGCCCGAACCTTCATGGAACTGCTCGGCAGGTACGCCCCGGTCAACGCCGAAGGGCTCGAGCAAATCGCGGCCGCCTGGGACACCCCCGACTGCGCCCGCACGCTTGCCGAGGTCTACCCGAAACTCCCGAAAACCAGCGTGGACTACGGCATCATGGAACCCGCAGCACACGACGATTCGGTCACGATCTGTGGCGTGGACATGGACCTCCGCTGGCTCGATGTCGGCAGCTGGCCGGCGTACGCCGAGACGATCACGCCCGATGCGGCGGGCAACCGCGTGCGCGGCACGGGAGACACCGTGCTGATCGACAGCACCGACAACCTCGTCATCACCGGCAGCAGCCGCAGCGGCGCGCACGGGCACACCGTCGCGCTGGTCGGCTGTGAAGGGCTCATCGTCGTGCAGACCGACGACGCGACACTCATCATGCCCGCGGACCGGGCGCAGGATGTCAAACGCGCACACGAACAGGCGCGCGACGGGTTGAAGTAACCAACGCACGTTCAGAAGAACCATGTTCGGAGAACTTCCCTACGCCCGGGATGAGAAAGCGAAGCGCTCGAATCCCGGGATTTGGTACGTCTGCACGCGAGCGTATCCCGGGATTCGAGCACGTTGTGCTCTCATCCCGGGCGTAAGCACACGGGAGTTTCGGTACTACCATCCCCCCGTGCGATACCTCTGCATTGATCTTGGAGACAAGCGAACCGGGCTCGCGGTGGGGGACGACATCACCATGCTGGCAACCGCGATCGGGGTGCTCGAGGTGCCCCGCGAGCGCAACGCGGGACGCGCGTTGCTCGACGCGATCGCCCGCGCCATCGACGAACACCTCGGCCCCCAGGACCAGCTCGTCGTCGGGTTCCCCCTCAACATGGACGACACCGAAGGCCCGCGCGCCAAGATGGTCCGCCGGTTTGCAATCCAGCTCGGCGAGCACACCGGCCGGGCGGTTCACCTCTGCGACGAACGGCTCAGCAGCGTGCAGGCCGACTGGGAGATGGGCCGGACCGGACTCACCCACAAACAGAAAAAACAAAAACGCGACGCCCTGGCCGCTGCCGCGATTTTGCGGGACTTTTTCGCGGCACGAGGGAATATTGGTACCGATCCCGGGCCGTTTCCGGCACAGGACACCAAATAGCCGATGTCGGAACAGGAGGGCACCCTCGGGCGTCCAAACACCAGCCGCAGCGGTCGCGGCAGGACGGCGGACGTATGGTCCGCACACGGGCACACAACCCCGGAAGGAGCACAACGTGCTGACAACACTCGCCGTGATCACCAGACTCGCCACCCTGCTCGTCGCGATGCTCGCGTGGCAGGGCGTTCGGTCGGAGCCCGAGCCCGTCGCGCCCGAGATCGCGGACTCGCAGCCCCAAGCCGAATCCGAGAACGCCGACGAGATCACGACCGCCGACGACCTGCTCCGTGCGCTCGAGACCTCGGGCAACAACGTGCATCGGCTCAGCGCCACGGTGCGGTATGTCAAGACGTTCGACATCCAGGGCGATACCCAGCAACGCGACGGCCGGCTGGCGTTTGTCAGCACGCCGGTGGATCGGGACGTGCATCCGAATACCGACGCCGAGTTCGACCGCCGCTTTGCGATCGTGTTCGAGCGGCTCGAGCTCAACAACGGCCGCCAGATCGAGGACAAAAGCACCGGCTACCTCGAGCTCTACATCTTCGACGGCGAGTGGCTCGCCGAGATCCGTCCCTTCGACAAACAGTTCATCCGCCGGCAGGTCGTCGCGCCGGGCGAGAAATGGGACCCGCTCCGGCTCGGCGAAGGGCCGTTCCCCATCCCAATCCAGCAGCGCCGGGCCGACATCCTCGAACGGTTCGATGTCGAGCTGCTCGACGGGCTCGAGGACGTGATCGAACGCCCGGTGCGCGGCGTCGCGGGCAAGTGCTACCAGCTCCGCCTCACCCCCAAGCCCGAGGCCAACGAGAAAGAGCTGCGCGAGATCCGCGTGTGGTACCAGAAGGACACGCTGCTGCCCCGCATGGCAAAGACGATCAGCCAGGCCGGCGACACGTCGTTTGTGCTGCTCAAGAACATGCAGACCAACGCGGACGCCGAGATCACCGAGGCCGAGCTGACGACCCAACCCCCGGCCGATCGCGCGGGGTGGAACATTACGATCGAACCCTTCGCGGGATAAACAATGCTCAAGACACGCGGATCGGTGCAAGCCAGACCGACAACGACAGGGGCGCTGGCGGCGACGGTGCGCGGGCTGTGGTGCGCGGCGTTGTGCTGGATGGGGTGCGGCACGGCGCTGGCGCAGGGCGGGCTCACCGAGCGGATCCTCGATCAGCTCGAAGCGCAGGCCGCAGCCCGCGACGCGGCCGCGATGCCGGTGCCGGATATGGCAGCCAGTGTGCAACGGCTGCTTGAGGGGCCGCTGCTCACAGCCGAACAGAAGGCCGCCGCTCGGCTCAGGCACGGGGCGTGGACGGAGGCCGACCTGACCACGACGGCGGTGCGTGCACAAACGGCGCTGGTGCGCGGTGCGCTCGATGATGAATCGCTGCGTGATGATGCTGCCGACGTGCTCGATCGCGCCGAGGCAGCTGCGCTCCGCGGCGAACTCGATGCCGCGCTCGCGCTGCTCGCCGGTGAGGGCAGCATCCGCGCGATCCGCATCCGGGCCGAGGCGCTCGAATCCCTCGGGCGGTTTGATGCTGCCGACGCGGCGCTGGACCCGCTCGTCGCAAGGCTCGGCTCGCGGGAAGTGACCTCCGGCGATGAACTCGCCGAGGGGGTGCGGGCGCTGATGGTGCGCAATCGGCTCCGTGGCCCGGGGCGCTCCGGGCAGGCGGGGGCCGATTTCCAGACGCTCATGCAGCTGCTGGGCCGAGCGAAAAACGAGCTCGATCGGCTGTCGTGGAAGGCGCGGCTCGTCGAGGCCGAGGTCCTCTGGGAGAAGAACAACGCTGAGGAATCGCGGGCGGCGGTGCTCGAGGTGCTGCGGCTCAACCCCCGCTGCGCGCGCGCGTGGCGACTGCTCGGCGATATGGCGGTCGCGGGGTTTGACTTTGACCGCGTCGAGCGCGTCGCGCTCCGGCTGGACCTGTTGGCAACGGGATCGCCCGACGCGGCGGTGGTGCGCGCGAGGGGAGCGCTGCGAAGGCGCGATCCGGGGTTGGCGGGCGACCTGCTCAACGCGGCGCTGAAACGCTACCCGCAGCACCGCGAGTTGCTCGCGGTCCAGGCTGCAACCGCGGCGGTGCGGTTTGATACCGAACGCACGGGGGCGCTGCTCGCGGCGTTTGATGCGATCAACGGCAGTGATGCGGCGACAGAGCGCCCGGCGGCTGATGGGCACAAACCCGACGACGCCGGCTCTCCCCTCGCGTTGTTCGCGGTGGGGGCGGCGCTGGCCGAGGCGCGGCAGTACGCCGAGGCAGCGGCCTATCTCGAGCGAGCCGCAGCAAGGCAGCCGACGCTGGCGTTGCCCTGGATCGAGCTGGGGCTGCTCGAAATGCAGGCCGGCCGCGACGTGCGCGCGCGCGACGCGCTGGAAAAAGCGATCGCGCTGGACCCGTTCAACGTGCGCGCGCGGAACAGCCTGGCGCTGGTCGAGGAGATCGGCTCGTTCGCCGAGATCGAGAGCGAGCACTTTATCGTGCGGTACAAGCCGGGGATCGACGAGGTGCTGGCTGTCGAGATGCTGCCGGTGCTTGAAGCGATCCACGCCGAGGTGTGCAGCCCGGCGATGTTCGACCACGAGCCGCCGGTGCCGACGGTGATCGAGGTGATGCCCGACCACGCGAGCTTTGCGGTGCGCATCACCGGGATGACGCAGATCCACACGATGGCTGCGGCGACCGGGCCGGTGATCGCGATGGAGACGCCGCGCTCCGGGCCGGGCAACCGGGCGGGGCCGTACGACTGGGCGCGGACGGTGCGGCACGAGTACATTCACACGGTGACGCTCTCGCGGACGCGCAACCGTATCCCGCACTGGTTTACCGAAGCGGCGGCGGTGTGGGGTGAGGGGCTGCCCAGGCGGGCCGAGTGGTGGACGCTCTTGGCCCGCGCGCATGAGACCGACACGCTGTTCGACATGGACACGATCAGCCTGCGGTTTGTGCGGCCGATCAAGCCGACCGACCGCACGCAGGCGTACGCCCAGGGGCACTGGATGTATGAGTACATGGTCGAACGGTTCGGGGTCGGTGCGCCACTTGCGCTGATGGATCTTTATGCGGAGGGCGTGCGCGAGCGGGACGCGATGGAGCGCGTGCTCGAGATCACTCCCGAGGTGTTTTTCGAGGATTTCAAGGTGTGGGCGCGGGGCGAGATGGTCGCGGTGGGGATCATGCTTGCCGACGGCGTGCCCTCACTTGACGAGCTGGTGCCCGAACCCGAGCACGCGACGCGCGACGAGATCGAGGCGTTGCTCATCGAGCACCCCGAGCACCCGGATTTGCTTCGGCTTGCGGTGCGGCTGGAGCTGGGTGAGTCGGGCGACGGGCGTCCTACCGCGGCGATGGTGCCGATGCTCGAGCGCTACGCGGCGGCGCGGCCGGTGGACCCGATGCCGCGACGGCTGCTGGCGAGGCTTGCGCTTGAGGGGGGAGTGGGGGCGATGGAAGATGCGCCCGAGCGCGCGATCGAGCACCTTGAGTTTCTCGACGCCCGTGAGATGCGCTCGCCGGCGTACGCGCTGGCGCTGGCCGAGCGGTACGCGCGGATCGGCCGGATGGACGAGGCGTGGAGCAAAGCCAGGCGGGCGACGATGATCGCGCCCTTTGATGCGGACACGCGGGAGCAGGCAGCCCGGATCGCGCTACTCAAGGGTGATCTGGAGGCGGCCGAGCGCGAGCTGATGGCGCTGGAAAGAATCGAGCCGGATCGGGATATCCACAAGCGAAGACTCGAGGCGGTGCGGGCCAAGCTCGCGGGGTGAGTCGCGGCGGCGTGATGTGGGTTTTCGGACGTGGCGGCACTGGGCCTTGCCCAGTGGCACCCGCGTGATACCCGGCGTTGCACGCGAGGTCACACCCGGGGGAACATTCCGGGTGCCCGGGCGAGTCCTAGAGTTTGGCATGCCCGTCAATAAACAGAAACGAGCCCGTCCCGGGAGTCCCGGCGCGGGGGAGAACAGCCGACCCGGCGAGGTCAGGCTGCAGCGGTACCTTGCCGACGCCGGGGTGGCGTCGCGCCGGCACAGCGAGCTGCTGATCACCGAGGGGCGGGTCAAGGTCAACGGCCGGACGGTCCGCGAGCTGCCCGTGTTTGTCGTGCCCGACGAGGACCGCGTGCAGGTGGACGGCACCCCGATCGCGGGCGCCGAGCGGCGGATCTACATCATGCTCAACAAGCCGACCCGCACGCTCTCGACCGTCGAGGACGAGCCCGGCGCGGCGCGGCGAACGGTGCTCGATCTGGTCGATCACCCCTCGGGCGCACGGCTCTACCCCGTCGGTCGGCTCGACTTTGACACCCGCGGGCTGGTGCTGATGACCAACGACGGCGAACTTGCCAACCGGCTGACGCACCCGAAGTTTGGTGTTGAGAAAACCTACCACGCGGTGGTGAAGGGGTACATCGACGCTGACGCTTTGGCGAAGCTCGAGAAGGGGATCTATCTCGCAGAGCGCCGCGAGGGGCGGACGGTCGGCGCGGTGCGGGCCGGGCACGTGCGTCTCAAGCTGGTCAGGCGGGATCGGGAACGGACGATCCTGGAGCTTTCGCTCAAGGAAGGCCGCAACCGGCAGGTGCGGCGGATGCTCGCGGCGGTGGGGTGCCCGGTGAAGAAACTCGAGCGGGTGGCGATCGGGCCTTTGAAGCTCAAGGGGCTGGCGAGTGGCGAATGGCGAGAACTCAGCAACATCGAAGTACAGATGCTGCGGCGAGCGGTCGAAAGAGGCGCGAAGAAGGCAGCCACCGGGCCCAACGCCCCGAGACAGGGCAAGCCCGAGCGCCCCGGGTGGAGCAGCCGCAAGCCCGGCGGAGGGCGACGGGAGGGCTCGGCGTGAGCGAGCGCAGCGGAATCTCGAAGCGGGCCGAGAGCGTGTTGGCGTGGTGGAGGCCGCGGCTGCGGATTCTGCGTCGGGCGGTGGGGGTCGTTTCGGCGAGCCACATCACGCGCATGTCGGCGGCACTTGCCTACCGGACGGTGTTCGGGCTGATCCCGGTGCTGGCGATCGGGGTCGCGGTGCTGGGCGGGTTTGCGAGCAACGAGCAGGTCACGGCTGCGGTGACGCGCGTGCTCGACCTGACCGGGCTCAACGAGATCGTGGTGACACCCGCTGCCGAGGACATCGGGCATCTCGATACACCGGCTCCTGATCCGGGAGACGATCCTGCCGGTGAACCTGCGACAGACCAACCTGCAGAAGATCAATCAGCAACAGCGACCGCCGAGACGGTCGTGCACAACACGGCCCTCGACGAGTGGCTGCAAGAGCTTGTGACCAAGGTCCGGGGGGTCTCGTTTGTCGCGATCGGGCTGACGGGCCTGATCATGCTCGGATACGCAGCAATCTCGTTCATGGTCGAGATCGAACGCTCGGCCAACCAGATCTACAGAGCGCCCACCGGGCGCTCGTGGGTCCGACGGGTGACGCAGTACTGGACGACACTCACGCTCGGCTCGCTGTTCCTGTTCGGGACGTTCTCGGTCGGGACGCGGATGACCGAGTGGGTCGAGGCGCTCGGGGGCAAGACCTTCTCGATCGGTGCTGAGGCGGCCGGTGTCGGGGTCAATATTCTCATCAACTTCGTGCTGCTGTTCTTTGTCTATATGACGGTGCCCAACGCCCGGGTCGCGTTCAAGTCGGCAGCCGGGGGGGCGATCCTGGCGGCGACGGTGTGGGAGCTGGGCAAGTGGGGGTTTCAGTTTGTGGTGATGAACTCGTCAGCCCAGACGTTGTACGGCGCGTTGGCGTTGGTGCCGTTGTTCTTGCTGTGGGTCTATATCACGTGGATCATCGTGCTCTCGGGGTTGCAGTTCAGCTACATGTTCCAGCACTTCCGGGCGTTCGCGGTCGAAGAGGAAACCCGCGACGGCCCGATCCTGATCGACCCGCTCACGCTCGTGCGCGTCGCGGCCGAGGTGGCGCGGGGGTTTGCCGCGGGCAAGACCTCGTCGGTCGCGGCGGTCTCCCAAGCGGTCGGCCTGGACGAACAGGCGTCGCTCGACATCCTCGAACGACTCAGCAAAGCCGGCGTGCTGCACGAGGTGCCCGAGGGGCAAGGCCGAGAGGCGTTCGCGCTGGCCAGACCCGCCGAGCAGATCGGGACGCGAGAGCTGTTGGAACTGGCGGCCCAGATGAGCGTGGGTGGACGGGTCGCGGCCGAGGAAGGCAAACTCGGCGAACTCCGGCGGGCGCAGCTGGACGCGGCGGGCGGCGTGACACTCGCCGACCTGGTCGGTGAAGCGGCTGGGGGCGTGCCGGAAGGGCGTTCGGGCAGCCGTGATGCGACGGGCGCAGCGAAACCCCAAACAAGTAGCGAATAACAATCGGAAGCGTGGTGGTCCAGCGCAGTTTTTTGCGCTAGGCTCTCTCCCTTTTCTCGGGGTCGATTTCAAGGCCCGGCTGCCGGGTCGCGGTGGTTCGAGACGGCGCTTGTGCCGATGACACCGGGAGTTCCCGCGATTGATTCGGGGCGTACAACGCCCCGCACCGGCGCAGAGAGAAGAGAGACAGGAGCACGCATGGAGGTTGTCCGGGTCCCCGAGTTCAATATTTACCTTGCCGATCGTCCGGGCGAACTGGCGGGGGTGCTCGAAGCGCTCGCAGCAGCCGGGGTGCGCGTCACCGCGTTGTCGGTGGTCGAACAGACCGGCAACGACGTCGATCACAAAGGGCTGGTCCGGCTGTTGGGCGAGCCTGTCGAGGCTGTCCGGCGGGTCTGCGAGGGCGTCACCGACACCGGGGCCGGCCCGGTGATGGAGGTCGAGGTGCTGGTGGTCTCGCTCGGCGAGCACGCCGGGCGGTTCCGCGAGGTCGCGGTCAAGCTCGCCGACGCGAAGGTGAATGTCCGGTATGTGTACCAGTGCCCTTCGCCCGACGGCGGCACCGTCCGGTGCGTGCTGCGGGTGGAGGACACCGACAAAGCCGAGCGGGTCATCGGCGAGCTGGCGCGGCTCTCCGAAGGGACCAACACCGGCCTGGGTGGAGCGGCTGGGGCGGCGTGAAGATCGGGCTGTCAGGAGCACGCCGGGGGCAATCGAGCGACGCTCGCGGCGCGGGGCTCGCTGCGGCGGCTCGGCACCCGTAGAATGCTGCGCACGACCGGCCGATGAAAATGATTGAACAGGCCCGACCAGCCAGGAGCACCCGATGGGAATCGAGACCGCACTGCCGACCGACGTGATGCTGACCACCCAGTTGCAGCGGGTGATCAACTGGTCGCGGCGGAGTTCGATCTGGCCGCTGCCCTTTGCGACCGCCTGCTGCGGCATCGAGCTGATGGCGACCGCGTGCAGCCGGTTTGACCTGGCGCGGTTCGGCGCCGAGGTCATGCGATTCAGCCCCAGGCAGAGCGACCTGTTGATTGTCGCCGGCCGGGTCGGGATCAAGATGCTGCCGGTGTTGCAGCGGATGTACGAACAGATGACCGAGCCCAAGTGGGTGATCTCGATGGGCGCGTGCGCCTCGACCGGCGGCGTCTTTGACACCTACGCAACGGTGCAGGGGTGCGACCAGTTCATCCCGGTGGACGTGTATATTCCCGGGTGCCCGCCGCGCCCCGAGATGCTGATCGAGGGCGTGATGGCGATCCAGCGGATCATCGACGAGGACCGGATCCCGCCCAAGGGACCGAACGGCAAGCGGGTGCCGCTGGGCATCGCGGTCTCGCCGAACTACACCCCCAAGCCGCAACCGGTGGGGCTGACGGTGGGGAGCTGACGGCTGCGCGTTCCGGCCGCGACCTTCTCGCAAAATGAACTGATACGCATTGCGAGAATATCTTGTGCGGTTCGACGAGCCCCGAGCGCAAGCTCGGGATCACGAATAGTCGATATCCACAGCAAGAACCAAACCTGTGCTCTCGCACAGGGCTCGCAAAGGCACATGTAAGTTTTTGTAATCCCGCTGGCAGCTGACGCTCGTGGAGCGCCAACGGCCGGCCGTATGCTTGTGTCATGAACATGGGCATCACCGGCAAAGTGGCGGTCGTCGCGGCATCGAGCAAGGGGTTGGGCTACGCGATCGCCCACGGGCTCGCGGCCGAGGGGTGCCGGGTGGTCGTGAGCGCGCGCACGGAAGCCGACGTGCGCGACGCTGCGGCACGGATCGCAGCCGAGACCGGGAGCGACGCCGAGCCGATCGTCGCCGATGTTTCGGTTGCCGCCGACTGCGAACGGCTCATCATGAGCGCAGCCGAGCGGTTCGGGAGTGTGGACATCCTCGTCACCAACACCGGCGGCCCTCCTGCCGGGCGGTTTGAGGCGCTGACCGAGGCGCAGTGGTCGAGCGGGTTTGACTCGACGCTGATGAACGTGGTGCGGCTCGTGCGCGCAGCGCTGCCGCACATGAAAGCGAAGGGCTGGGGCAGGATCGTCAACCTGACGAGCCTTTCAGCGCGCCAGCCGATCGACGGGCTGCTGCTCTCGAACGCCTATCGCGCAGCGGTCCACGGGCTTGCAAAGACACTCGCGCGAGAGCTCGCACCAGACGGGATTCTGGTCAACAACGTCTGCCCGGGGATGCACTCGACCGACCGCCTGCGGCACCTCGCCGAGATCCGCGGCAAGGAGGCGGGGGTCTCGACCGAAGTGGCGCTGGAGAAACTCGCCGAGGCGATCCCGCTCGGCCGACTCGGCAAACCCGAAGAACTCGCGGCGGCGGCAGTCTTTCTGTGCTCGGCGCGGGCGAGCTTTCTCACCGGGCAGAGCATCGTGGTCGACGGCGGAGCGAGCACCGGGCTGACGTGACGCCGCGTGCACAGGAGATGGTGTGTTTGTACGAGCCCTGTGCGCAAGCACAGCGTTGGTTGTCGATGGAAAGACCGACCATTCGTAAGCCCGAGCTTGCGCTCGGGGCTCGTCGTGTACGCACAGGTTCATGGCGAAGCAAACCCCGCGAGGTCGTTACGCCTTGACGAGGCGGTTGCCCATGTCGGCTGCGAACGCTCGCAGCGCGTTGCGGGTGTCGACGACCAGCGGCGCGTGTTGCGCGATCAGGGCGTAGTTGAACGCTTTGTGGTCGGTGACCAGGACCGCGGCGTCGCAGGCTGCGAGGGTCTCGGGGGTGAGCTCGATGCTCGTCATCCCCAGGTCGTAGTTGCGCATTGGGTGGGTGCTCGGCACATGCGGGTCGGCGTATTGCACCGTCGCGCCCGCAGCCCGGAGCAACGTGATGATTTCCAGCGCCGGGCTCTCACGGACATCATCGACATCGGGCTTGTAGGCGAGCCCCAGCACCAGAACACGGGCGCCCGCGAGCGGCGTACTCCGTGCGGCGAGGGCCTCGCGGGTGCGCTCGACAACGCGCCCCGGCATGGCGCGGTTGATCTCCCCGGCCAGCTCGATAAAGCGGGTGGGAGCGCCGACTCGGGCGGCTTTCCACGCCATATAGAAAGGATCGATCGGGATGCAGTGCCCGCCGAGCCCCGGGCCTGGATAGAAAGGCATGAAGCCGAAGGGCTTGGTGCGAGCCGCGTCGATGACCTCCCAGATGTCGATGTCCATCGCAGCGAGCGTTTGCTTCATCTCGTTGACCAGCGCGATATTGACCGCACGGAAGATGTTTTCGAGCAGCTTGGCAGCCTCGGCGACCTCGGCGCTCGAAACCTCGACGACCTCCTCGACCGCGCGGCGGTAGAGGGCCGCGGCAAGGGCGGTCGAGTGTGCGTCCAACCCGCCGACGAGCTTGGGTGTGGTGCGGGTGGAGTGGCTTGTCCGGCCCGGGTCTTCGCGCTCGGGGGAATAGGCGAGGAAATAGTCACGGCCGAGTTCGAGCGGAGCGGGCGCGTGGGCACGGATCGCCTCGGCAAACTCTCCCCGCGTGGTGCCGGGATAGGTGGTCGATTCGAGGACGATGAGTTGCCCGGCGCGGAGAGTCGCGCCGATCTGTTGGCCCGCGCGCACGACAAAGCTCAGGTCGGGGTTGCGATCTTCATCGAGCGGCGTGGGGAGGCACACGAGAATCGCGTCGGGATCGGCGAGGCGCGCAAAGTCGGTAGTCGCGTCGAAGCGGTCGCTGGCGGCAAGGTCGCGGGTGAGGGTCTCGCCAAGGTGCTTGAGGTAGTTGGTTCCCGCAGCCAGGGCGTCGATCTTGGCGGGGTCGATGTCGAACCCGAGGACGCGGTAGCCGGCGGCGTGCATCGCGTGGGCGAGGGGGAGCCCGACATAGCCCAGGCCGATGATGCCGACGAGGGCGTTGGCGGAGGTGATGCGGTTGTGGAGGGTGTCGGGCACGATGCGGGGATTCTAGTTCACGCTTCGTCGATGAAGTCGCGGATTGCTTTGATGAGCCCGGGTGAGGCAAAGGGCGGGATCGGTTCGGCGGCTTGCAGGTCTTTGAGCGAGTCGAGGATCGCGGGAAGTTCGGTTTCGTCTTGGGCGACAAAGACGCCGGGGCGGCCTTTGAACCGCTCGGCGGTTGAGAGTTGGTGGTCGTTGCGCTGTTCGCCCAGGTCGGCGCGGCGGGGCATGATGACGATCGGCTTGCCATAGGTGAGCGCGGTGAGGATCGACCCCATCCCGGCGTGGGCGACAATCGCGTCGGCTGCGCGCGCGCGCTCGGCAAACTCGGTCGGCTCGATGAAGGCTTTGTGTTCGATGTGTTTGGGCACAAACTCGCTCGGCCCGATCTGGGCGAAGACCTCGGGCGTCGGGGCGGTCGAGCCGGCCCACTCGTCGATGACGCGGAGCATGCGGTCAAAGGCAAGCTGGGTGCCGACGGTGACGAAGATCATCCGAGCACGCTCCCTTCGTACCGCCGGCTGCCGGCGACGGCGAGGTCGGGCCACGGGGTCAGGTGCAGATCGGCGTATCTCTTGGCGAGTGATCCGGCCAGCGAGAACGAGTCCTCGGCTGCCATCGAGTCCACCCAGATTGTCTTGCTGCCGAACAGCTTTCCGAATCGCAGGGCAAAGTAACCTGGGGCAGCACCGGTCGAGATAATAACACGAGGCCGCAGCCGAAGGAGCAGCCAGAATATTTGGATCGCCATGAGAATGACACCCGCCTTATTCCAACGACTCGCGTCGCGGACGATGTGCAATCGTGCTTCGGGAGCGATCGAATCGGCGTGCCCGGGTAGCGAAGTAAGGTAGTGCGTTTCGCAGGACGACCACGCGGGGCTGAGCCTGAGAAGTTCGATGAAATGCCCCCCGCCCGATGCAACCGCGAGTATTCGTTTCTTCTTTCGTATCATCCCCCGCTCCTAAGAATAATGTGTACGAGTATCATAAGACACTCCCTTCCCACCGAGGCCCGTCGGGTCGGGCGAGGTCCGGCCACTGCGTGAGGTAGAGATCGGCATACTTGCGGACCATGGTGCCGGTGAGGGAGAGTTCCTCGGCGTTGGCGATCGAATCGACCCAGATCGTGCGCGCGCCGAGCAGCTTGCCAAAGCGCAGCGCAAAGTAGCCAGCTGCTGCTCCGGTCGAGACGATGACGTGCGGTCGAACTTTGAGGAGTGTCCACCCGACTCGGAGCGCCATGCGGGCGATGCCGATCTTGTCCCAGCGGTTGGCGTCGTTGACCAGGTGGAGTCGGGCTCCGGGCTCGAGGTCGTTGGCGTAGTCGGCGATGGTCGAGAGATAGTGGACTTCGCAGTGTTCCCACGCGGGGCGCATGCGGCGGAGCTGAACGAAGTGCCCGCCGCCGGACGCGACCGCGAGGATGCGTGTCTTCTTCGCGCTCATGCCGCGACTCCGTTGGTGGTGTCCGATGGTAGGGATGGGAGGTTCTTCATCGCCGCCCCGGCCTTGTGCCACTCGCGGCGCCGATGGAAGATCGTGCGCCAGGTTGAGGCAAGCTCGCGGTGCGCGGGACGGAACGGCGCGAGCAGCGAACTGCGGGCGAGTTTGTTGAGCGTCCAGAGGTCGAGGCAGCGGATGCCGAGCGCAGCTTTCCACGCGGGCCAGTGCTTGGTGAGGAGTTGGGCTCGCCCCTTGTACTGGCGGATGGTCTGTTCGACAACGACGCGGTCGGAAGCCCCGCCGTAGTGGATGATGGTGGCGTCGGGGACAGCGACGGGGTGTGCGTGGTGCTTGAGCGCGCGCATGCAGAGGTCGAACTCCTCGGCATACATGCGGAAGTGTTCGTCGAAGCCGTCGAGAGTGTCCCAGAGTGTGCGCTCAATAAGCAGGAAGCAGCCGGAGATGATGGGGACCTCGCGGATGGTGTTGCGGTCCCACGAGCCCAGTGCTTCTGGGTCGAAGAAGGGGGAGTTCTTGAAGATTGCAGCGATCCCCGAGGCGCGGCAGAACATGCTCCAGAGTGTCGGTTTGCCCCAAGCGCTCATGGCGTTGAGCGAGCGGTCGGGGAAGAGGGTGCGGCCGCCGTAGAGCTTGTGGTTGGGATGGGATCTGGCGTATTCGACGAGTGTGTCGATGGCGTGGTCGAGTGTAACGGTGTCGGGGTTGAGCAGCAGGAGGTAGTCGCCGGTGGCTTCGCGAGCGGCGAGGTTGTTTGCCGGTCCGAAGCCGATGTTGTCGCTGCGGATGAGGCGGATGTCGGGGAAGGTTTCGGCGATGGCGTCGGCGGAGTTGTCGGGCGAGTCGTTGTCGACGACGATGATCTCTGCGCGCACGCGGGTGGTCTCGCGCAGAGCCGAGGCGATGGCTTCGAGCGTCAGCTCGCGGGTGTTGTAACTCACGATGATGATTGAGACATCCATAGCGTGGTACTTATGCAGTGAGTCTGCGGGCAAGTTTCTTTGCGAGCATTTTCGGGTCGCGGCGGTCAACATCGGTTACGCGGTCGGCGGGGATATCGGAGACCAGCCGCGATATCTCGGAGAAGGTTGATCGGCTCGCGTAAACGAGAGCGTCGCAGCGGGCGAGGAGGTACATATCGAGGAGGGCTTCGGTGCCGTTGGCGATGGGGTCGGCGCAGTCGGTGTTCTGGTGCATGGTTGCGCCCTCGGGCGGGAACCACTTTGGGGTGGTGATGACCCGGTCGAACTTGGCGTGGTAGTCATCCTCGACGCGGCGGTTGTCGGTGGCGAGGAAGATGGCAGCGCCGGGGAGGCGGGCGAGCTGGGCGCGGGCGGCGGCTTCGAGCTTGCCCAGGTCGGTGGTGCGGTCGGAGTAGCGGACATGGACGCCGACAGTCGGGCCGGTGAAGTGCTCGCTGTGGAAGGCATCGATCTGCGCGCGCAGTGTCTGTGTGAGCCGGAGTTCTTCGCGGAGGGCTTTGCGGGAGATCGCTTCGACGCTGAGGTTGGCGTATCCGGGGAGGCGGTCGCGGGCAAGGCGGGCGATTGCCTCGAAGCGTCCCATGTAGTACCAGAAGACCGCGGTGGGTTGGGAGTAGTCAGCTCGGGTGGGGTCGATGGAATACTTTTTGTGGATGGTGAGGCTTGAGTGTTTGTCGGGGTCGTAGGTGTGGAGCATCTCGCTGACGGACTTGTCGAGGTGTCCTTGCCAGACCGGGGGGACGATCTCGTGCTCGTCGGCGGGCGGGTCGCGGAGGGCTGCGGGGTTGTCAAAGAAATGAAAGAAAGAGTTCTCGCGGTTTCGGGAGTACGCCTCGTCGCGCCAATCGACGAAGGGGGAGCGGCCGACGGCTTTGGCCCACAGGATGCCGCTGGCGGCGCAGAGCATGCGGTTTCCCATGCCGCCTTTGGTCTTGATCACGCAGGCGGGCGTGCTTTGAGATTGAGGTGCGTGAGAAGTCATAGGTGAGGGATGTAAAGCAGTTGATGCCTGCCGTCATGCTTTCTGGAGGGCGGCGATCTTGTCTGGTGTCGCGGCGATGAGGTTTGCTGTTCCGGTTGCGATGGTGCTCACAAAGTCGGCGAAGTCGTCGACCGGGTCGAATGTTTCAGAACATATTGCGTATTGCGAATCCGAGAGCAGCTGGGCCAGGCTGTGCAGCTTGTCCCTTGGGGTTCTGGCCATGACCTCAAAGACAATGACGGGGCGTGAGTTCTGAATAAGGTTCCTGGCACCCATCATAACTTCGAGTTCCGAACCGTCGGTGTCAACTTTCAGCAGGTCGATGGTCTTGCCCCGGAGCGCGGTATCGAGGGAAACGAGATCAACGTTCTGCCTGGTCGCGGTGTCGGCACCGTCGAGTCGGTACCCGCAGGGGAACATGAGTTCGAGCGAGCCGTTGGAATCGCCGACGGCTGCTCGGACGGCGGTGATGTGCTCAAATGTGTTCAGCGCGATGTTCTTTTGCAGCCGCGCAAAGGTCCAATCGCTGGGCTCGAACGCCCATACCTCGCCGGTGGACTGCACGGCGTGCGCCATGGTGAGTGTCAACCAGCCGATATTGGCACCGACATCGACCGCGGTCATTCCCGGCTTGAGGGCGCGCCTGATGAGGTCTGTTGTGGTCGGCTCAAAGGTGCCGGTCATCAGGATTGTCGAGTCGATCCACTGGGCGGTGTTCAAAGACATGCGAAAGTCGGGGAGGTCTCGGGTGACGTCTCGTTCACCCTGCACTGCGGAGATGAACTTGGCGATCGATGCGCTGAGATGAGGATGGAGAGGAGATGCTCGATAGAGAGCGAGAGCTTTGTTGTATGCGACCTGCTTGAGACTTCGCGTGCGGTGACTCATGGTCGTGGTCCTCCCCTTTGGAGCGAGCCGCCCGCCGCGTTGTACGGATTCGGGCGTGGCTTGGGAGGAATGATAGATGCCAGAGAGACGCCCATCCCCAGCAGGAAGCCGAAGAGGACGAACGCCGAACCCCAGAGGTGGACGGTGACCGCGGCGATCGAGAGGCCGACGAACGTGACAAGCCAGCCCATAGCGAACGGCCGCAACGGTTTGTAGGGGACGCGGATCACGCGGATGATGGTCCACAGCGTGAGGGCGATGAGTGTGAGGGCTCCCGGGACGCCGTAGCGCAGGGCGGTGAGGAGCCAGAAGGCATCGACGCTGGTGTTGTGCCACCACTCGGGGGCGGTGGTCCAGGCGTTGAACCCGATGCCGAAGATCGGGGTGAGGCGGACCTGGGCGAGCCCGATGTCCCAGATCAGCTTGCGGTCGTACCCGGTCTGGGCGTTGAATGTAAGGTAGTGGACGAAGACCGTGAGTGGGTCGCGGTTGGAGAGGGCGTCGACTGCGATGTAGGCAGCCAGTGCGCCGGCGAGCAGCACCCACCAGCGGCCTTTGATTCCGCGGGTGACGACGTCCCAGCCGAGGATGCCGAGTTGGACGGTGCACGCCATGAGCGGCCCGGTGGAGAGAGACGTGAACGCGGCGCCGACAACCGCGGCACACCGCCAGACGCGGCGGAACCCGAGTGCGCGTCGGGCGGGGGTGAGGTACCAGGTCATCCCCAGCGCGCTGGCGGCGAAGACACCCCAGAGGATGGGGTGGTCGAACGAGGTGAATGCGCGGGTGAGCCCGAACCGGGGTGTGACGCCGCCGAGGTAGTGCGAGCCGAAGACGC
Source organism: uncultured Phycisphaeraceae bacterium (assembly GCA_964394895.1). Classification (GTDB taxonomy): domain Bacteria; phylum Planctomycetota; class Phycisphaerae; order Phycisphaerales; family UBA1924; genus PNC22. The sequence goes on from CAYMZJ010000001.1 coordinate 155,730, forward strand.
TGCCGAACGCTTCGCGGATGATGTGCTTTCCGGTCAGCATTTCGGGGATTGCCAGCAGGGCGAGGATGAAGATAATGAGCAACAATCGTCGTAAAAAGTAGAGTATGTGGGCGGGGCTCACGATGAGTGCGCGGCCGAGCAGGTAGCTGCCGAGGAACTCGATGGTGTAGCTCCCGGCGGCTTCGATGGACATCGAGTTGATGCCGTGGACCTTGGCGAGTGCGACCCACGCCCAGGCGACGTGGAGCAGTGCGAGGCCGTCGAGGACTTTGAGCCCGAGCCTGCGATCGCTCATGACGCGGAGTGCGGCGGGGACGATGGCGAACATCAGGAGGAGGCGTTGTGGACTAAGGACAAGCGGCCCGAGGTTGAACTGTGCTTCGGGGGGCAGCGCGAGCGCGAGCAGGAAGCCGGTGATGAGCCAGCGGTCCCGCGTGGGCACGAGACCGAGGGCCGCGGTCCGTCTCGGGGCCGGGGTGATTCGTTGTCCTCGCGGCGGGGTGCGGGGTGCGGGTTGTATCGAGGCGGCCTGCATCGGCTAGGGCGCCCCTCCCGGTTTGATGCCGCGCAGGATGACCTGGTAGGCGAGGAACTCGCGGAAGAGCCCGAGGGTGAGGGCGTTGCAGACCCGTTCGCGCGCGCGCCAGAGGCGGTAGTCGATCGCGTCGGTGGTGAGGCCGACGTTGGTGAACCATTCCTGGATGAGTCGGCGGGTGGTGATGCGGACGTGGGTGGTGTCGAAGATTCCGGCGTCGGTGTAGCGGATGTGGCCGTGGAGGAAGAGCTGGCGGAGGACGGTGTGGTGGCGGAAGTTGGGGACGCTGACGATGGCGCAGCCGCCGGGGGTGAGGCGGGCGACGTGCTCGCGGAGGATGGGGACGGGGTCGATGATGTGCTCGAGGACGTCGGCATAGAGGAGGCAGTCGAAGGAGCGATCGGCGAGTTGGGCGTTGATCTGGTTGACATCTCCCTCGAGCATGTCGAGGCCGTTATCTCGGGCGAGGTCGGCGGCGACGGGGTCGAGCTCGATGCCGGTGACAGTGAATCCGCGTTTGATGAGTTCGGCTTCGGTGCGCCCCGAGCCGCAGCCGACGGAGAGGAAGGTGCGGGCCGAGTCGGGGATCATCGCGAGAACATCGGTGCGGAGGTGGACGAAGTATTTTTTACGACCCTCGCTTGGTGCGGGGTTGGTGGGGTCGGTGGTGGTGGGGGTGGGGGTTGGCATGGTGCGTGGTGCCCGGGGTTGTTTGATTTGTGTTGCGCTCATGGTGCCTCCGTGCGTTCCCAGTTGCCTGTTGACTCGTTGTAGGTTCGGATGGGTCTGGCGGGCGTTCCCGCGACGATGGTCATGGGTGGGACGCTTGAGGTGACGACGGCGTTGGCGGCGATGATGCTGTTGCGGCCGATGCGGAGCTCGCCTCGGTTGGCGACGACGCACGCGCCAAAGCCGATCCAGCACCCGGTTTCGATGACGATGGTGCCGCCGTCGGTGACCCCTTGGTGGAGGATGGGGATGGTGACATCTTCGTAGGCGTGGGCGTGGTCCATGATGAGGACCTGAGGCCCGGTGACGACCGCCTCTTCGATGCGGATCGAGTTTTTGGCGCTGATGACATTGTTGCGGCCGATCGCGCAGCCTTTGGCGATGGTCAGGGCACCGTCGGGGGCGTTGGCTTCGGGGACGTTGAGCCAGGTGGATCGTTCGAGCACGCACCCGGCGGCCAGACGGATCTGGCCGGGCTTGCTCTGGCGAAAGTCGACGGACCAGTGAAGCCACGCGGCGGGATCGACCCCCGACCATCCTCCGAACCTCCGCATCCAGGCGACACGGGCACGTGAGATGGCGTTACTTGCTTTCATTGGTGGCACATGGCTCCGGCGTTGTGGTCATCGGCGAGGTCGGGGGGTGAAGTTTGAGGAACCTTGCAACCAGTTCCCGAGCGTGCGGATCGAGAGCGAGAACGCCGAGTGCTGCGGTGCCGCCGAGGACGACGCCGAGACCGGCGCGGAGGACAACGCTCAGGTCGGCGAGGGGAGTCGAGTTGCCGATCCACCACGCGCCGACGAACCCCAGGCCGACCGCGACGAAGGGCAGGAGGAGGGGGAGCGCGGGGACGGCGAGCTTTCGGCGGTTGGCTGCGAGCGAGATCGCCAGGGCCAGTGCCTCGCCGCTGGCGCCGACCGCGAGCACGATCCATGCCTGGGAGCCGGACTTTGCGAGGGCCAACCCGAGCCCGACGGCTGCGGCTCGGGCGATGTTGCCGAACATGGGCGAGAGGGTGAACCCCTCGGCGACCGCGATCACGGTCGGGAAGGTGCGGAGGATGCGGATGGCTTGTCCGATGCCGAGCCAGGCGGCAAAGGCAGCGGTGAGGTGGTACTCATCGCCGAAGATCGCGCCGACGAAGTCGTTGCCGGCAAACCCGAAGAGGACAGCCATCCCCAGCGCGGGCGCGGCGAGGAGGCGGACACCTGTGGCGAACTGTCGGTTGCGCGCGGGGCGGTCATTGCGGAGTGAGGCGAGCTGGGGGACACCGAGCGAGAGCCCGACCCGGCCGATGATTGCGGCGGGGGTCCATGCGAGGAGGAAGGCGGCGGAGTATGCGCCGAGGAGCTCTTTGCCGTAGGTGTTGGCGATGACGATGCGTTCGCCGTGGAGGACGACAAACATGAGTGCGCCGTCGCCGAGGAGCGGGAGGCCGAAGGTGAGGAGTTGTTTGAACTTTGCGCGGTCGTAGGCGAGGCGGTAGGGCTTGCGTGCGACGACGTGGGAGAGTGCGACCGAGAGCGCGGCGTTGGCGATGAGCAGCCAGAGGAGGGCGCGGAAATCGTTGAGCCACCACGCCATGGGGAGGGCGGCGAGGGTGGTCACGATCTGCGGCAGGGCCTGGGCGGTGATGAACGCTTTGAATCGGAGCTCGCGCTGGGCGAGCCAGATCTGGTTGTGGGTAAAGCCGCGGAGGAGAGGGACGATCCCGACCATGCGGAACGCCCAGGTTGCTTCGGGCATTTTCATGAGGGACGCGAGGGGCCCGGCGAGGAGGACGAGGAGAAGGCCGCCGACGGCGCCGCGGATAATGGAGATGCCGTGGGCGACATCGAGCCAGGCGTCGCCGTCCTCGCCGTGGGAGCGGGTGAGGAATCGTCCTGCGCCCAGGTCTGAGAGCATCTCGACGAGCGAGATACTCATGGCGAGCGCGGCGGCGATGCCGAACTGGTCTGGTGCGATGACGCGGGCGACAAGGAAGTTTCGGAGGAGCCCGCAGAACTGGGTGACCATCTCACCGACGATGAGTGTGGTGCCGCCTTTGAGGAGTTGTCCCTTGCGTGGTGTCATCAGGGTGAGGAGCGGGAGGGTCGGGTTGCGGCCGGATCATGTCTGGAGAGCGAATCTCGCGGGTGCTCTTTCTCTTCGGGTTCGCATACCCAGTGCGTTGCGGCTTAGCGGGGCTGTACCCAAGGCACGGCACCGCGGTTTGGGGTGTCCGTGTCAGAGTATCCGGGTATTACCGTACCGGTGCCGACGATCATGGCCGCGCCCTCGCCGACGTACTCGAACTCACCGCCGTAACTGTTAAGAATGAAGATCGAACCGGTGGTCGGGCTTTCGCCTCTCGGCTCGTCGTAGTTGAAGTGGCAGTGGTCGATGGTCACGCCCTCGGGTATGGGGCCGAAGTAGTCTGCGGCCTGGAGTCTCTCAAGGACGCAGTTGCGAAAGATAACATTCTTGGCAATAAACTTGCCCGACCCGGCCATGTCGTCTCGCAAGACAAACCGCTGATCCGGGTTCGAGATATTGTAGAACAGGACGTGGTCCTGGGTGGAGTTGAGCTGGCTGAACGGGGGATCAGACTGGGTGTTCTGGACCGCGATATTGACAAAGGCGCAGTTGGTGAACGAGCTGTTGGCGTGATCGAGAAAGATGTTCTGTGTGTCGGCGGTAAGCGAGGAGTTCACGTTGTAGGCGATAATATTCTCGTGATGGCCGAAGTACTGGAGGATGTCGGTGTGGTGCGTCAGCACGGTGCCATCGATGTTGTTTGCGGTGGATTGCACGACCATGAGTGAGTTTTGGTACACATCGCCGGAGATTCGCTCGGCATGACATCCGCGGACATAGTTGCAGCGGACGAACGCGTAGAGGATGTCCTCGGCGAGGCTGTCGGTCACGTAGACACCGCCGAAATCTGTGTTTCTCACGGGCGCAACCGACGCGGGAGGGGAGTATTCCCATCCAAGAGACTGGTACCAGCGGGCGGTGTCGTACCATTGCTGGTCGTTGTCTTCTTTGTACATCTGATACATGTCAGAGAAGTCGAGGCTGATCCGGTGAAACCTGAGCCGTCGGGTCTTGGGACGTATGAGATCTGTTGTCGATCCGGCGGCGATGACAACTTCATCTCGCTCGAGCGAGGTGTGGGGTTGGATGGTGATCCACCGGTCGTTCTCCACACGCTGTGCCGGGGAATCAATATCGTACCGACCGGCTTCGGTGATGATTATCGTGGCGGCTTCATAGAGCGGAACGTCGCTGTTGCAAATGTTGAGTGCTTTTTGGATCGTGGCGAGGGGATTGTTTTCGGTGCCGTCGCCGGTGGTGTCGTTGCCGGACTTGGCGACGAAGAGTTGCGGTCCGGTCAGTGAGCCCTGGTTGTTGACGTACAGGAAGAGCGGCGTGAGCAGACGGGGAGTCCCCGCGCCCGCGGGATAGGCAATGGCGCGCAGCTCGACTTCTTCGTCCGCAGCCAGCATGGCATCATCGCCGCGGATCAGGGTGACGTATTCGCGCACCCCGGTGCGAGGGTTGGTCTGCATGGTGTCGAGTGCAGCCCAGGGGCCGCCCTCGATGGAGATCTCGACGCGGTCAATGCCGTTCATGTGGAACGCAAGGATCCCGACCGCAAAATCGCCCGAGATCGTCTGGTAGGGGACGACGTCCCATCTGGCGATCGCTTCGGCGTCGTACCCGGCTTCCTCTTCGTTGCCTTGGGGCGGCGGGACTGGTGTGTCTCCGGTGAACTCCTTGCCCGCGATGAGGGGGATCAGCGCCTCGGGATCGGACCCTATGTAGTCGCCCGTGTCGTCGTCCTCGCCTACGGGCGCCCAGCCTCGTCCGACCTGCCATTCCGAAGCGGTGTCAGACGCGACGGCTGCGGGCGCGACGCCCACCGATCGCCCGGGTGTATCGGGGAGGATCAACCGCCCGGCGGCGGCGCTCAGCTGCCGGGTCCCGGTGTAGGGATGGGAGATCCGCACACCGGTGTTGGTGGGTTGGAGGGCAACTCGGCCCGTGGGCGGGCGCGGGGTGAACACCGCGCGCTCGCTCGAAGCTCTCGGCGTCGCGACACGACCCTTGCCGCCCCGGACTGCGCCGAACACAGGCCGATCGGGAGTGGCAGCGACGCTTCGGCCCGCTTTCCCGGCTTTGGATGTCTGGCGGACAGCGATGGAGGTGTGTCGGTTTCGCTGTGTCAGCGAGCTGCCGCGCGGGACGCGCATGGAGATCACCGTGCCGTCGGGCCGGGAGACCCGCACGGTTTCGTACTTGTCACTGGCCCGTGAAGAGTCCGACCGAGAAGGAGGGCCGACGGGGTCGATCCCCGCAGCGACGGTCATGCTGCACATGCAGAGCAGCGTGGCTGCGGCGCGTATGCCAAACATGATACGAACTTGCTTTGTCAGCATGGACTCGCTCCCTCAATCACCACCCAGACACCCATAGCGACTATCGACCGTGGCAGGTTCGCACCTTGCCAGATTCCCCACCTTCACCCGGGTCTGAGGATGGGCTGCCGTTGTGTTCGACCCATCTCTTGCAAGCGGCACGATCGGATCGCAGAAAGTATTGGCAGAGCGTAGGTTGCGCGAGAGGAGAGGGGTGATAATCCGGATTCGGACCGGCAGTTCTTGCGCAACTGGCATGTTCGGACAGCAACGTGCTCGCGGCTTGCGATTCCCTCCCGCACGTCCCTCATTCTCCCGAGGACTCTCCGGGGCCACTCGTTGAGCGCCCGAGGAGCAGCACCTTGCCTGACCGGAAGTCTAACCCGCCGCAGCACAGCCGTCCGCGGCCGGGGCGCTCGGTGCCGTCCCGCTTCTTTGAGTCTCTCGAAGCTCGGCAGCTTCTCTCCGGGGGGATGACCGCCGACGAGGTGTATCTTTCGGAGTTGATCAACCGGGCCCGCATGGACCCCGCGGCCGAGGCTGCTCGCCTGGGATTCGATCTCACCGACGGGCTCACCGAGGACGAGCTTGCACTCTTTGGTCCGGTTGAGCCTCTCGCGCTGGATCTCACCCTCGCGGCGGCTGCCCGCGCCCACAGCCTTGACATGGCCGACCGCGGGTTCTTCGACCACATCAACCCCGACGGGCTGAACCCGACGCAGCGCGCCAGGGCTGCGGGATACTCGGGTGTGGTCGGTGAGTCGATCGGGTCGGCCCAGAACTCGATCGACGCGCTCTACGAGGCTTGGATGTACACGCCCGAGAACCGGATCAATATTCTGAGTTTGTTCACCTCGTTTGATGAGAGCTTTCATTACGATCAGATCGGGCCTGGATTTGGGATTGATCCTGACTCTGGGGAGGCTTTCTACACGGTGTTGTTTGGTGACCCCGGGCCGGGCTCGACGGCGAGGCTGGTCGGGGTGGTGTACGACGATGCCGACGCGGACGCGTTCTATTCGGTAGGTGAGGGGGCGGCGGGGATACGTATCGACGTCGCCGACGCGGGCGCACCCGAGACGGTGGTCGCGACCTTTACCACCGACGCGCTGGGCAACTACCAGATCGAGCTGGGCGACGGCTCGTGGATCGTGACATTCACGGATACCGTGACCGGGCTGCTGGTCGAGAAGTCGGTCACGACCGCGGGCGAGAACGTCAAAGTCGATACAACCGCTGACGAGCTGCACGACCCGCCCATCGACGACGGCGGTGATGGTGGAGGCGATTCCGGTGGCGGAGACAACGGCGGTGATGGCGGGGGCGGCGGCGATGGCGGCGATGGTGGTAATGGTGGGGGTGGTGGGGGTGGCAATGGTGGGGGTGGTGACGGCGGCGGCGGGGATGGCGGCGGAGACAACGGCTCTGACGACCACGCCGACGACGGCGACTATCCGAACGCCACGCTGACGCTTCTTGATGCCGACCACCAAGGTCGGGACAGCGGCGTTGTTGACACACCAACCGATACCGATCTCTTCTACTTCACCGCCGATATCTCCGGCGAGCTGACTCTTGTCCTCGACGCGACCGGGAGCACGCTGCGTGGTGCCCTCACGCTGCAGAGCGACGCCGGGTTGCCGCTCGTTGCCGAGACTGCGGGCGACGTGGGCGGCACGCTGACCCTGGTCTGGAACGTCGCGGCCGATCGGCAGTATTTTGTGGTTGTAGCGGCTGCGGAGCAGGGTTCGACCGGCGCGTACCAGTTCACCATCGAGATCGCTGCGCCAGGTGAAGACAACTCCGACGATGGCGATGGCGATGGTGGGAACGGCAGCGGCGGGGATGGTGGTGGTGGTGGTGGTGGGGGTGGCGGGGATGGCGGCGACAACGGATCAGGCGGCGACGACGGCAACGGCGGCGACGACGGCGGCAACGGGGATGGCTCCGGCGACGGGGATGGCTCGGGCGACGGCGACAACCCGCCCGACGAGGACAACCCGCCGGTTGATGCCACCAGCGACAGTGCCGGCAACTTCACTGTGGTCCGCACCGACAGCAACGGCAGGCCCATCCTCTACCTCGAGCAGGTCGACGGTTCGTGGCAGCGCGTGGACCTCGTCGGCGAGGCCGGGGGACCCACACCCGAGGGGCGTTTCTCGACGTTTCTCGATCCTTCTACCGGGCGGTCGTCCATCGTCAGCGCGACCACAGCCGGGCTGGCGATCTATGACCAGGACGGCGATGGCGTGTGGTCGGTGCGCAACCTCTCGACCGAGCTCGACGCGGCGCCGATCGCGTCCAAGCCGGTCACCTTTACCACGCGCACGGGGCTGATCTACACCGCCGGGCTCGATGCCGATGGCAATCTTGTGACCTATCGGTACACCGGAGAGGACGACGCAAACGATCGACCCGCCTGGGGGTTCGAGGACATCTCCGCTGAGGACCTAGCGCCGCAGGGGCTCGAACTTCCCGAGCTTGTCGGCTCCTCGCTGATCGCGTACGTCACGGGTTGGAACGCGCTCACCATCGCGGGGCTCGACAGTGAAGGCAACGTGTATGCCGCGTGGTGGGCACCGGGGCTCGAACTCTGGCGCAGCTCAAACCTCAGCGCCATCACCGGTGCGCCCCAGTACGAAGGGACCATCTCGGCCTATCTCACGCCTTGGAACGGGATCAATATCGCGGGCACCGATGTCAACGGGGATCTGTCGGTGGTGTGGTGGGTGCCGAGCTTTGGGGGCGAGTGGCAGCTCACCAAGCTCAATCAGGTGCTCGATGGTCCGAATTTGCTCGAAGGCACGATCGCGAGTTGGGTGACGCCTTGGGGCGGGCTCAATATCTCCGGCCTGACCGCGGCGGGCAAGGTTGTGGTGTACTGGTGGACCCCGACTTCCGGCGCGTGGGACATCACGACACTTAGCGATTTCATCCCGGATGTTGAGCCACCCGCGCAGGGCGTGGTCGGCCACACGTCGAACCAGGGTGTGATCTCGATCATGGGGCTCAGCGACGCGGGCGATCTTGTGCGATACTGGTGGGAAGCCGGCGAGCCCTGGCGGGGTGAAAACCTCGGCGTGTAGCGGGAGTTGCAGCCTGATCGCGGCCGATCGCGGCTGGGCGGCGAGCGGACTGTGGTGTTGCTCGCGTGCCTCCGGGCGGCTGATCCCGAAACTTGACAACACCCCCGGCAGGGCTCGAACCTGCGACCTCCGCTTTAGGAAAGCGATGCTCTATCCAACTGAGCTACGGGGGCTTTCTGCAAAAACACCGTGTTTTCCAGCCGATTTGACTCTCAGCTCATTTGCGCCTCATGTCTAACGACACCCGTTACGACACCCGCGCGGGTGTCGTCCGCTATACTGGCGGGTGTCGCAAGGAGGCGACGATGCCACAGGATACCACCACCACCCGGGCTTCGGCCGTGCAGGGCGGCAGCAGGCGGGCATCGGGCTAGCCGCCGGACTCGCTCGGGTCTGGGGCAGACGCGGGGGGAGGTGGAGGAGTGGTCGAGTCCGGGGGATTTGGATCGAGCAACGACGGACCGACGCCGCGTTGGAGGCGATCCCAAGCGGTCTCGAAGGACACGATGTCACCACCCAGCGTGGTTTGCAGGTGCTCTGCGGCGTCCAAGGTCTGGAGTGCTGCGGAGTGTGAAGCCATCGGCGCGTGCAGTTCGGCGGACATAACGAAGAACGCCTCGGTGGTGTCTATCCACTCCGTGGTGGCATAATCATGCGACCACCGGGCGAACACTCGGAGATCGGCATGTTTCGATTCATAGTTTGCCTGGCAGATGTAGTCGTCGAAGAGGCGGGGCTCGGGCCCTCGCGGGCCGTCGACGAGAGTAGAAGTAACGAACCGATCGTCGCTGATGATCATATTGCACTCGACGCAGAGGCTGTCGCCGAGCCGGACAGTCGGCGGGCCGTCGGCGGCCTGCTCGCCGCAGCCCGCGGGGATCATAACAATCGCCACAAGAGCGATACAACCGGTAGAGGCAGCCGTGTTCATACCGAGCCCTTTCGAGCAAACAGGACGACGGCCGCCGCGAGGGGAACAACCGTCCAGGCAATCATGACCGCCGTGAGCATCCAGGGGAGCATCGAGCCGAACGTCAGCGAGGCGTACGCCCCCACCGGCCCGAGCACGTCGAGCGAAGCGTTCATGTTCACGATCACCCCCATCTTGAATGCTTGAAGCGGGTTGAGGATCGCAAGGCCGAAGACCTCCTGCACGCGGAGCCTGAAGAGCAGTGTTCCTGCCATGAGGCCGAGGTCGCTCAGGAAGACCAGGACCAGCCACGAGAACAGGGCGACCCCGGTCGCGACCGCGGTACGTCTTGAAACAACGGATATAAGAACGCCGATCGAGAGCATCGCCACCGCGAGCAGTGCGGTGAACCCTACCAACATAATAAACGCACCAAGCCCAACCCCGCCGGCTCGCCACGCGAGGACGCCGGCGCTGATGCCGAAACCGATGCACAACGAACACACCAGCGCCGCCGCGAGCCCGAGGTATTTGCCGAGCAGGACCTGCGTCCGCGAGACGGGTTGTGCGAGCAGGTAGAGCAGCGTGCCCCGCTCGCGTTCGCCCGCGATACACCCGGCGCCCGCGGTGAGCGCCATGAGCGGTACGATCAGCATGACAAGGTTGAGCAGGCCCGCGGTGGTGCGTCCAAAGCCCGCAAAGCCGTGGGTCCCGGTGCCGCTGAGTGACATGAACGACACCGCGACCGCGAGCACGGTAAAGGCGATCGTGTAAAGTAAGAACCATCGGCTCGCGGCGGCGTCCCGGAACTCCCGCCGAGCGAACGCGAATGTGCCCCCCCCGAACGAACGGGCCTTGGGTGGTGCAGCGTGTTTGGGCAACATGCCGATCGTGCTCATGATGTTCCCTCCGGGATACAGACATCGTCGAGTACTTCAAGATCACGCACCTCGATCTGGTGCAGTGCGAGTGTGTGGATCGGCTCGGCCTTACGGTCGCGAGGCACGGCGACACACAGCCCTTGGCCGTTCAGGTGCACCGCGTGCCCGGCGTCGCGCAGCACCCGGGCGGCGTCCTCTTCCGATGCCATGGTCAGGTACAACCGCACCACCTGCACGGGCTTCTCGGTCGGCCACAGCTCGGCGGGGGTGGTGTCGCGTTCGATCCGGCCGCGATCAAGGACCAGCACGCGGTCCGCCAATGTAATAACCTCGTCCGGCCGGTGGGACGCGAAAAGGAGTGTCTTGTTCATGTCTTTGAGGTTTCGGAGCATCTCGACGACCTCGCCTCGGCCCGCGGCATCGAGATTCGAGGTCGGCTCGTCGAGTACGATGACGGGCGGATCGGCGAGCAGCGCGATCGCCAGCGCAAGCCTTTGTTTCATCCCGCCCGAGAGGTCGCGGACGCGCTTACGCTCGTGAGAAGTCAGACCCACCGCCTCGAGGGCCGCCGCTGCTTCTTGCTTTCCGACCCGGCGCAGCCCGGCAAAGAAGATCATCGCGGCGCCCAGGCGGACGTCGTCATGGAACGCGAGCTCCTGCGGAACATAGCCGACGAGTGCGCGGGCGTCCCGACCGCGCTTGCGGACGTCGATGCCGTCGATTCGGGCAGAGCCCTTACACCGCATGACGCCGAGTATGCAGCGGATGAGTGTGGTCTTGCCCGCACCGTTGCTGCCCCACAGCGCGACCGCCGAGCCGCGTTTCTGGGTGAATGAGACGTCCTGTACCGCGGTCATGCGTCCGAAACGTTTGGTGATATGTGTTGCCTCGATCATGGGGTGGGTCTCCCCGCCGGAGTGGCGAGTGTTGGTTGTCTGCCCAGCGCGAACGCGGCAGCGCCCGCAATCACAAGCAGCCCGAAACCAGCCGCTGCCATCGCAAGGGGGCTGGTGGCGGGCTCGGTGACGGCGGTCAGAATCGTCGGCGGTTGTGCGAGCGGCGCGGGGTCAATGAGAATCGGGGTTGGTCGTAACTCGGGCAACGCCCTGGCGGTGAACTCCACGGCTTGTTGGGCGGGGCTGTGCACAAACAACCGTAGGTTGGGCTCCCTCGCCAGCATCGCGCCGAACAAACTCCTTGGCTCGTACGCAAGGTCGCCGATGCCGTCACCGTCACGATCAAAGCCTGCATAGTCCGACCAGAAGTTGCCTCTCCCGTCGCGTGAGAACGAGTTGCTGGTGAGCTGCCCGCGGCCGTGCGTGGCTGCGGGTTCTTCGTTCTCGACGAAGGCGTTCCCGGTAAACACAATATCATGCGTGTTCGGTGTGGCGAGCAGGCCGATCTCATTGAACGCGATCATGTTCGACTCGATGAGGCCGGTGGAATCAACCGATGAGGGGCTGTTGTCGACATAGATACCCACCCGGTTGGCGAGCAGCGCGTTGTTTGTCACGACAATGTCATCGCAGTCCTTGAGGCCGATGCCGTACCCGCTGGCGCCGCGGTTGTTTCTGAGCGAGTTGTTGGTAATCGTGATGCGGTTGCTGTACATAAGGTAGACGCCGACGGAGTTGCCGTCGAGGATGTTCCCGTCGATCGTCGTGTCGTGGCTGTACATAAAGTGCAGGCCGTAGCGGCTGTCGGTGACGATGTTGTTTGTGATGCGGAGGTCTTCTGAGTACCAGAATACCATGTCGCGGGAACCATGGATAGTGTTGTTGTCGATGACACAGTTGTGGCTCCACCACAGGCGTATACCGTCGCCCCGGCGTCCCGGCTTGAGGTCCTTGCCCCGGATCGTGTTGTTGCGGATGATCGACCCGGGAGCCTCACGGATGTCGATGCCGAATAACGTCTCTTCGATGGTATTGCTTTCGATCACCACCGGGCCGACCTCCGCGCGGATCGCGGCCGGTTCGCCGGTGACGTGTTCACCTGAGTCACGGATGGTGAGATTCCGAATCGTAACGTGTGGCGCGAGGATCTGAACGACGGTTCCGATGCCACCTCCACTGAGGACGACCTCGCCATGCCCGTCAAGCGTGATCGCTTTGTCGATGATGAGATTTCCCTGATACTCACCAGGGGGCACAAGGATGATCGCCCCGGGCTCGGCGGCCTCGATCATGTCCGCGAGTACCGACATGGGTTTGTGCTCGTCGGTCAAGATCGGTGCGCTGCACGCACCCTGAGCCGCGGGAAATACGAGTCCCGTAAGTGTGGCCAGTACCAAGATAAATGATGCACGGGTCATGGCATTCTCATCTGCAGTCAGGCAGCCGTCGCTGATGAATTGCGGATAAGCGGCCGGTACGCCCGGCGGTGGAAGAACAGCGCTACGACAAGAACGACCGAAGCGGCTGTCGCGAGCCAGAGCCCCGTTCCAGGCGTGGCGACGGTCTTGAACTGCCCGATCATACCGGTTCCAAGCACTGGAGGCACAAACGGTTCGATAGAGTTTGAAAGCGGCGCGTCCGGGTCGAGGTTCATTCCGAAGTAGCTCATCCACAAATACAGGTCGAGCAGAAACACCGCGGGAAACAGCATGACCGGAAGAACAAGCAGGACTGCCCATCGCCTGTGTATAAAGCTCGCCAGCTCGAGTAAAATCACAAAGCCGATCATCGCATATACGCCGATCTGGCGTTCGAGCTGAGCGGCTTCCTCGAGCGGGCGCATCCCGATGTAATGATTCAGGCCGTTGATTTCCGCAACATCGCCGCTCAGGTGGCTCAGGTAGGCGGTGAGGGTCAGGTTGTCAGGATATTGCGGCGCGTGCAGTTCCATGTTCCAGTAGGGAAGAAAGAGTGAAACAAGCAAGAGCACGCGGGCGCACAGCAGCAGAAAGCCCGGTGTGCCGTACCGGAGCGTATGCCCGGCCCGATCTGCGGGGCTGACGCGGGGGCCGATGACACGATCAATCAATGACGGTTTCACAAGCGGGGCTCCTTCGTTTGCTCGAGCCGGTGGTGTGGATGTGGTTTGAGCATAAGAAAGGCTCGGCGTGCGTTCTCGCGCACGCCGAGGGAATAATCACTCTGCCGGTTCAACCATGAAGTAGCCCATCATCTCGAGGTGCAGCGCGGAGCAGAACTCCGAGCAGTAGAAGGGGAAGGTGCCCGGGGTGTCGGCGATGAACTCGATCTTGGCCGTTTCACCCGGCTCCAGGCTCAGGTTGATGTTGTAGACCGGGATCGAGAACCCGTGCGTTGCGTCAACGGCGCGCTCGAGGTTGGTGATACGCCAGATCACCTTGTCGCCTTGCTTGACGGTCACGTGCTCGGGATTGAAGTGGCTCCGGATCGCCGTCATGTAGACCTCGACGGTGTTCCCGTTGCGGACTATCCGTTCCATCTTGGCTTTGGGCGCCATCGGGTCGAGTGTCATGGTCGCGGGGTCCCAGCCGATTTCGGGGTAGACCTTCCACGGGTTGAGTTTGTCGGCTTTGATGATCTGCGCGTAGTGCGGCTCACCCATACCGATGGGCATGTCGTAGATCACCGGCATCTCCGTACCCTGCTGGGAAATGTCGATCAGCTGGAAGTTCTGCGGCAACAGCGGCCCGGTGGGGAAGAAGCGATCGACCGACCACTTGTTGAACGAGATCAGGTGCTTCCCGTCGGGGCTCACGGTGTCGCCTTCTGCAACACCGATGTGACCTACATTATACTGCACGGGTGTCTTGTGGACGAGCGTCCAGTCCGGCTCGGGTGTGCCCGACCCGTACGGGCCGCCGAGCGTCCAGCGGGCGACCGCCGAATCAAGGAAGAGCGACGTGTACGCGTAGCCGTCGGGCCCGAACTGGGTGTGCAAGGGGCCGAGGCCGACTTCAACCTGAGCCTCGACCACCGAATCAAAGTCGAGAATGGGCACGCCGAACTCGTCCCTGCCGGAGAAGGTTTTGTTGGCGATCGCCGCTTTGATCTTCTTCATCGAGTAGATCGTCACGTGCGGATCGAGTTTCCCGGAGACAACAATGTACTCACCCCCCGGCGAGACATCCACGCCGTGCGGGCTCCGCGGCTCGGGGGTCACGTGCAGCAGCCCCTCCTCGATCGCGGTCGACAGCATGATGACGGGGAATCCTTCAATTGTCGTAATCTTGCCGGCCTTGTAGACCTGCTCGGCCTTGCGCCAGTCGATGATGTGCAGGAAGTCCGTCGCGTTCCGACTCGCGCCGGCCTCGAACGGCGGCTTATTGTCCTGGATGCCGCCGGTCGCCAACTCGGTGTTGATCGAGTTCATAAAGATGTAACCATCACTCGCAAGTTTGCCCGAGTCGGCGATGTCCTGCCAGTAGGGCGGGAGTTCGATCGCGAACGATTCGTCCTCCATGATCCGTCCCTTCTTACGGTTGAACTTCCACAGCGTGACCGACCCCTTGTACTTCTCCTTGTACTCCGAGATCGGCGCGTACTTGAACCCCCAAGGCACAGAGTACTGGCCGCCCTCGATCACGTACTCGGTGTTCGGCGTGACAAACGTGCCGCCGTGGTCACTGACCGTCAGAGGGTTTTTAATGATCTGTTTGGTCTCGAAGTCGCGGAGATCAATCACAGCAACGCGGGCGTTGATCTTGTCGTTGATGAAGAGGAACTGCCCGTCGTAGTCGCCGTCGGTTTCGGAGAGCGCCGGGTGGTGTGTGTCTCCCCAGAGGGTGGGCTTGCCATGGACAAACCCCTGTTCGAGAATCTCCTCACCAGTCCCATACCCCCAGCCCTGCCAGGGTTCGGGTGTGAACACCGCGATGGTACGGAGATGGCGCATCGAGGGAACCCCGATGACAAACACCTGTCCGCTGTGCCCGCCGGAGGAGAACATAATGTACTCATCCTTCATCCCGCTGGGGGTAAAGGTCTTTGCGGCCGCGAGAAGGTCGGCAGTTGAGAGCCCGCGCTCCTTGGCGATCTTCTGCACGTCGTTCATCGACTGTGCAGCCGCGTGGCTGGTGAGCAGCCCGAGCAGCACCAACGCCGCCGTGCTGGCTCTTCGGAATGTGCGTGCGGTGAGAAACGACATGAAAGGTCTCCTTGTCTTTGGAAGAGAAGTGGGTCAGAACCGGTCGCCGAACGAGGGCGCGCCGGGATTACTCTTGCAGGCTGCGCATATACGCCACCAGCTCGACGATGTCCTCCTCGGACAACGCCGGGTTGCCCCCCTTGGGAGGCATGTCGATGCCCGTGGTGTTCTCGGCGTCCCAGAGCGGACGCCCGGTCTTGATGAACGTGATCAGCTCTTTGTCCGTCTTTGACTTGACAAACTCGCTCGTGCCCAACGGCTTGCCCAGCCCCTCGACGCCCTGACCGAACTCGCCATGGCACGCCGAACACGACGAGACGAACAACTCGTTGCGCAGCCCGGTCACGACGGCTGCCGCTGCGCCGCCCGCGGCATCGCTGGTGTCCGCGCCCTGGGCATCGTCCGTCTGGGCGATGACCCACGCATCGACCGAAGCGATCGGCTGAGACGGGTCCTGCATCTCCCGCAAGTACGCGATCACGTCGTGGAGTTTGTCGTCGCTCAGGTTCTGTGCGCCCCGCGCGGGCATCAAGACGCCGGTCGTGTTCGCCGGGTCGGTCGGGAGACGGCCTTCGGCGAGCAGCGCGAACAGTTCCTCGTCTGTGTGTTCCTGCACGAACGCGCTGTTCCGCACTGGCTTGCCCAGGCGAGGCACGCCCGCGCCGTCCGGGCCGTGGCACACCACGCAGGTAGTCCTGTACGTCAGCTCTCCCCGGGGACCGGCCGCCGGGGTCTGGGATGCCGCAGCCATCGTCTCGGCTGGGGAATCAGAAGCCGAGGAGCGTGCCAGCATCGAAGCAGCGGTCACGATGATCGGCAGCGTCAGGACAAATACCGTCGTCATCCCAAAGGCAAGCCATTTGTACGGATCGGGACGTGCCGCTGCTCGGTTCGGCACCTCAATCGAGGAGCCGGGGAAGTGGCTTGTGTTCGGCTGTTCCTTGGTGTTCATGGCGTGTTTCCTGCTGATTCAGTCTTTTACGTAGTTATGACTCGGGAAATACACAATCAAGGTAGGCGTCCCGGTCATTAGGGTCAAGTGTATCCGCATGACTCATTTTTTAGGGCTGTCAGGACTCGGCCCCGGATTCCTGGTACTGATCTTGATTTCGATCGGGAGCCGGCCTGAAGTATCGCACAAAGGCCGAACACCGCCGTCGCCGTCCAGAAGGTCCGCAAGAGACGTCGAGGCGAACGTCTGCTCTGTCCTGGCCATCTCGGCATCGAGCATCCCGTGCAGCGAGCAGAGCTTCGTGTGCCCTTTGATGCCCAGCGGGCAGCGCTCTATGCGCTCGATTTTGGTATCTGTAGCCCGAAGAACATCAAGAACACTGATCGCGCTGGGCAGCTTTGCCAGCGCGAATCCGCCGCCGCTGCCGCGCTGGGCGGTCAGGATTTTCTGCTTGGCCAGCATCCGCAAGATCTTCTGAAGATACCCGACCGGAACACGAACTGACTCGGCGATCTCCTGCGCCGAGGCCGGCCGATCGTTCCGCCGACCAGCCAAGAACACCGTAGCCCGAAGCGCGTATTCAGAAGTCTGGGAGATCATGTCCGGCTCATCATCTTAAGACATTCAATGTGGATAACATTATGCACTATCGGCTGAGAATGGCACAGAGTCAAGGCATTCACACGAGATGATTGTCCTAAATGCGAGCGCCTCGCTCCTGCGCTGCCGATCCGGTCCCGCGGAGGGACAGCCCACGCGGCTCAATGGGTGGGCTGCCGACCCACAGGCAGCATCCGCTCGGATCGTCGAAACGACAGCGCGAAAACACGGCTTTCGATGGGCGTTCCTGATCGTCGGACCCGATCGGGGCAGGAGCGTGTGTGCCCTGAAAGAGGCTCGGCGAGACTCCTGCCAAACCACGCCGGGACGCTACACTCCGCGGCGTCCCGGCACAGCCAGCTACGCCCGGCACAGCCAGCTACGCCCGGCACAGCCAGCACGGAGGTTGCCATGCATCGAGTTCTTCGGCCGTCGTTCGTTTTCCTCGCTCTGCTCTCGGCTGGCGGCACCTGCGCCGCCCAGGGTGTGGGCTACTCCGACACGCCTCAACTCCCCGGGCAGCCATGGCGCGTCCACGATATCGACCGTCCCAACCCGCCCGTCGTTGACCCCGGGCCGGCTTCGGCGTGCGAGGTGCCGGCCCCGAGCGACGCGGTTGTGCTCTTTGACGGCACCAATCTTGACGCCTGGCAGCACGGCGATGGGCGCGACGCCGAGTGGACGGTTCTCCCCGACGGCGCGATGCAGATCAAAGGCAACACCGGGGACATCATGACCCGCCAGCACTTCGGCAGTTGCCAACTCCACATCGAGTGGGCGTCGCCCGAGAAAGTCCGCGGCAAGAGCCAGGGCCGGGGCAACTCCGGCGTCTTCTTCTTCGGCCGCTACGAAATCCAGATTCTCGATTCGTTCGACAACCAGACCTACGCCGACGGGCAAGCCGCCTCGCTCTATGGTCAATACCCACCCGACGCCAACGCCAGCCGCGGCCCGGGAGAGTGGCAGACCTACGACATCATCTTCGAGGCACCCGAGTTTGCCGATGACGGGTCGTTGGTCTCGCCCGCCTACGCAACTGTGCTGCACAACGGCGTTGTTGTGCATCACCGCCGCGAGCTTATCGGGGCTACAGCGCACCGCAGCGTTGCAAAGTACACCGCCCACAAGCCCGAGGGCGAGATCAAACTCCAGGACCATGGCAACCCGGTCCGCTTCCGCAACATCTGGGTGCGGCCGCTGGAGGCAGAGAAAGCGCACAACGACCACGACGAGCACGGACACTGACATCGGTGTAGGGGAGACTGCTCCCAAACAAGCCCGAGGTGTTCTCGGGCGTTTGTGGAGGGAGTTCACCGTATTCGTATTGCTGCATGAAACCCAACTCCATCGCGCACGAATGACCAGCGGGGAGAGAGGGATTTGATGCTCAACGATTCGACTGTTCTGGAGCCGTTGCGGCTGATCGATGCCGTGGCCGCGATCGAGGCGGTGCTTGCCGAGATCGCCGACCCGGGCACGGGCTATTGCCCCTATCCCCCTGCGCTGCTCAACCTGCCCACACCGCCCGCGGCTCTGGTTGGTTTCACCCATGAAGAGCTGGAAGAGGCGACGGTGTTTCTCTGCCGGCTCGGCGTGCTCGCGCCACGACCGCTCGACGAAGTGGACTGATCGCGGCTCGCGTTCTGGCACCTCTCGCCACACTCGCACTTTGCCAGCCATCTTCTGCCCGTGTTCGCGGTATCCTCTAGTGGTGCGCTTTGCTCATGCGCCCGGAGAGGTAGGCTGTCATGCGATCATCTGTCCTTCTGTCTGTGTGTCTCCTCGTGGCGTTGGGAGCCGCGGCGATTGTCGCACCGGGTGTCACCATCAGCAGAGTCGTGAAGGAAACTGCGCCAAAGATGCCAGTCTCGATCGCCGAAACGCTCGACAGCTTTCACGCCGCAGCCGCGCGGGCCGACGAGGCGAGTTACTTCGCTCACTTTGCCCCAAACGGTGTGTTCCTCGGCACCGATCCGACCGAGCGCTGGACCCTCGAAGAGTTCCGCGCCTGGGCCGAGCCGCACTTTGCCAGCGGCAAGGGGTGGACCTACCACGCGGTCGAAAGACACATCGACATCGCGCCGGACGGCAAGACGGGCTGGTTTGACGAGGTGGTCCGCAACGCGGCGTACGGCGATCTGCGAGGGACGGGGGTCCTGCTGCTGATCGACGGCGAGTGGAAGATCACCCAGTACAACCTCGCGTTCCCGATCCCCAACGACGACGCCGAAGCGGTGCTCGAGATTATCAAGCACGAACACTGAACGCGGGTGTTGGCGGAGCGCGGACGCCGAACGTGCCAAGGGGAGGGTGCGTGCGCACCACTCCCCCAAGAGCACAGTCTCTCTCTCCTGCTTCTCTCTTGCTGGCACCGGTCGTGCGAGCGGGGTCAGTACTGCCGAATCACGGCCTTGACGATGCCCTGCACCTGGCAGTACTTGACACGGATGGGCTCAAAGTCGGGGTTGGCCGGCTGCAGACGGATGTGGTCGGCCTCCTTGAAGAAGGTCTTGAGCGTGGTCGCGCCATCGGGCAGGAGCGCCACGACTCGGTCGCCGTTGCTGGCAACTTGTGTGCGTTCGACGAGGATGATATCGCCGTCGAGGATTCCTTCGTCGCGCATGCTGTCGCCGTCCACGCGGAGAGCGAACGCTCCGTCGTTGTGTCCTTTGGTCGGGCCGAAGAGTTCGTCGAGGTCGATCTCATCCTCGTCGGCGATCTTCTCGATGGGGTGCCCGGCAGCGATCTTGCCGACCAGCGGGAAGCGCATCGGGCGCGATTCGTCGGGGACCGCGACGCCCTCAGCGATTGCCAAAGAGCGTGCCTTGTTCGCGTCGCGGGTGAGCGCGCCTTTTTTGATTAGCGCTTCGACGTGCTCGAACACCGTGACTTTGCTCACGCCGATCTCGTCGGCGAGTTCCTGCATCGTCGGCGAATAGCCCTTGCGCACCCGCCAGTCGCGGATGAGTTTGAGGATTCGGAGTTGTTTGGGGGTCAGATTCATGCTGTTGTACCTCCGTCATGCGGGCCCCGGCCGTAGCGGCATGGGCTCTGTGTGCTGTGCCTGTTTCGGCCTGTGATCGCTCCGAGAGCGCCACCAGGCTGTCGAGCAGATTTCGTACCTTCATCACCACTTCGGCGTGGCGGCCGAGCCCTTGGGCAGCGGTCGTCAAAATGCCGATCCGCGCTGCAGCAAGCGCCACGCCGTGGGTCGGTCCCGAAGCCGATCGCGCCACCGCGCCGACCACTTCTTCCACCCCCAAGTCTGTCTTGCCGCCTGCGATTTTCATGCCTGCGCTCTCGCCGAAGCGCTCCGGCCATCCGGTTTCGGGGTCGAGGTCCACCCGGTCGAGGGCACCGGTTGTGTCGGGGATGTACCCAGCGACAAACGCCCCGCCCGGCCCGAGCCGGACCAGTTCGCGTATCGCACTCCATCCATGCGCGTTCGAGCCGCGTCTGTTTGCCTTCCGTGGCTTGCCAAACACCGTGCTGCTCCCGAGTCATGAGCCAACGCCGCAGCAGTCGTGCTGCATCGCGTCGGCTTGCCTGACGGGCTCCGCCCGATATCTTGCCCATCTCGCCCCTCCGGGTGAGAAACTGTACCGTCCGTGACCCAAACTATCGGCTGTCAGCCCGAACGAGCACCAACAAAAACTTCACGTCTGTTCGGAACAAGATAGCCAATCATGGACACAACGGCAACCCGATTCTCCGAAAATATGGGGAAAGAGGTTTCTCTCGCCTCAAATCTGTGGCAAATGCCCTCGGGGCACCATCCGCAGCTAGCGCCCGGCCCGTTCCAGCCTGTTCCCTCGCCGGCGGATCGTGCCTCGGATCTCCAGCATCGTGATCGCCGTCCGTACCTCCCCGGGGCTGGCCCCGAGCTGCTCGACCAGCTCATCGGGGGTACGCGCCTCATCCAGTGCCGCGAGTACCCGGATTTGCAGATCGCCCGCAACCTGTTGCCCAGAAAGAGGTTGAGCAGCCGTTTCTCCGCCCCACAACCCCTCGTCGGGTCTCGCGGTCGGGTCGGCGTAGCGGGCCTCGTGGGTGTCGTGAAAGTGGTGCCGCGCCGGGGTTTCCAGCGCGTTGAGCACGTCGCCCGGCCCGATGGCGATTGCTGCGCCACCCGAGCGCAGCAGCCGGAGCGTCCCCTCGCTCGCGGGCGAATCCACCCGCCCGGGCACCGCGAAAACCTCCCGCCCCTGGTCCTCGACCGCGGATTTTGCGGTAATGAGCGCCCCCGACCCGCGGGCAGCCTCGATCACCACAGTGCCCAGCGCGAGCCCCGAGATGATCCGGTTCCGTGCTGGGAAGTTCTCAGGCGTCGGGGGCACGTCCATCGGTAGTTCGCTGACCAGCGCCCCGCACCCCTCGGCGATCTGGTCGAACAGCTGCTGATTCTCCGGCGGATAACAGTGGTGCAGCCCGCACCCGAGCACCGCGATCGTCCGCCCGCCTGCCTTGAGCGCGCCGCGGTGGGCGGCCGAATCGATCCCCCGCGCACCACCCGACACGATCGTCAGCCCGGCCCCGGCAAGCACACTCCCGAACCGCTCGGCTTGTTCGAGCCCGTAGCTCGTACACGCCCGTGACCCCACGATCGCAACCGGGTACCGGTCGTCGCTTTCCGGCCGCAGTTCGCCCAGCACATACAGCACCGCCGGCGGGTCGGGAATCTGCGCGAGCAGGGGTGGATAGGTCGGGTCGCCGAGACCGACGAGCGACACCCCCGCAGCCGCGGCTTTCTCGAGTTCCGCCTCGGCCAGAGGCAAACTCTCGCGGAGGCCCCGGGCGATCTTCGCCGCTGTGACCGACCCGATCCGCCGCACCCGCTCGAGTTCGCTGGGGTTGGCCGCGAGGGCAGCGGTCGCCGAGCCAAACGTCTCGACCAGGTTGGCGATCCGCCGCGGCCCGAGCCCGGGGGTGAGCGTCAGGCGGAGCAGCGAGAGGGTGTTGTCGGTCAGTGTCGGCATGGCTCGGCCCCGGGTGCGCACGGCTCGACGGCATGGCCGAGCCTTGTTCGTTTTCTGTTCACATGCCATGGTACCGAGATGCGCGTCCGATGCAACCGGACTTGCTCACGGCTCGGGTGTGGCGTTGTCCCCTCGCTTGCGCGAGGGGCTCTGTTTTGCATGGTCGTTTCCGCGCGGTAGAGCCCCTCGCGCGAGCGAGGGGACACGCCGGACACGCCGAAGCAGAAACAAGAGCGTGCAAGATGCTCTACTCGGCTGCCCCCAGGTCCGGGCGGTCCTGCGCAAAGTCGCGCCACGCGGTTCGCAGTTCCCCGAGCCTCATCGGCCGCACGCCTTGCTCCCGCCGCTGCGCGCCGAGCTTGAAGAGCACCTCCCACTGGCGAAACAGCACGCCCCACGCCCACCAGACCGAGCGGCCTGGGTCGTAGATATTGGTTGACTCGGCGGTGGTGCCGTTGAGCTCGATGATCCCCAGCCCGCGGGCGGCCGCGAGGTCCTCGATTGAGCGCGCGCGGATGTCGAAGCGCCCGAAGTCCAGTCCGTTGTCGCCGTCGGGCAGCTGCATCCCGTCGGGCACATCGGCCCTGAACGCGGCTGCTGCGCTGTCGATCCACGCTTCAAGTTCGGGCGTGAGCAGGTCGGCCCCGTCCCGGAAGATCGCGCCCATCGCGTGGTTGCCGAGGCGTCCGAGTTGCACAGTTTCGTCGTGCTCGGGGATCTCCAGCCGTCGTTCCGCGAGCCGATTGAGCAGCATGTCGGCCTGCATTCGGTAACGGCGGTGGCGGTAGATGAGCTGTTCGATCGTGTGCTTTCCGTCGGCTTTGAGGCTTGGAAACTCCTTTGCAGTGACCGAAAACACCCTCCCGATCCGGCCGGGCTGCGCGTTGTGTTCGTCAGTCTCGCGCACCCAGAGCACCCCGATCTCGATCGGCCCGGGGTGGTACTCCTGCGCCACGACCGGGCGGGTCATACGCGAGAGATAGTCGCGGGCGTCGCGTTCGTTCTTGACGATCCGCACGCCGTAGCCGCGTTGCCCGGCGTCGGGTTTGAGCACCAGCGGGTAGGCACCGGAGAGGCGCCCGTCAGCGATCGCGTTGTTGAGCGTTGCCAGCCGCGCTTCGACATCGCCCGTGTCGAGCAGCACGGTGCGCATCACGCTCGCGCCGAGGCTTTCGAGGCTGGTCTGAATCTCGTGCTTGCTCTCGCCGACGACGCCTCCGCCCTCGCCGATCAGGGGATTGGCGCAGGTGAAGGTCAGCAGCCCGCGGCATCTGATCGCGACGGGGACGAGCCGGAGCACGACGGGGGCGTAGAAAAACACGGGCGGCCAGAACTCTCGCCTTCGTGCCCGGCCGAGGGTTGCCAGCAGGCGACGACGCCCGGTCCAGGTGACGGCAAAGACGCCGAGTTTGGCTGCGAAAATAGCTGCAATCACACCCGCCAGCATCTCGAGCAGCCCGCTGCTGATCGCCGAGGGCACGAGCTGTTTGCCGAGGATTGCTCCGAGCATCGCGGCGACAAACGCGACGGCGGTCCAGAGCCCAGCCCCGGCCGTGATGCCGAGTGTGCCGGGGATGCCGAGTCGGCGGGTTTGTCCCATTGCGGTGGCTGCGTTGTCCCGCCGCCAGGGTTGCAGCTGCGCGTGCAGCATCATCCCGAATCGGCCAAGGGTTGCCTCGTGGCGCCACGACGCCAGCGCCGGTTCTTCGAGGCGTGCGCCCCCCGGGCCGATTCGTCCGTGCCGCCACGTCCACGCCGCCCTCGCGGCAACGCCGGCAAAGAGCCCCGCCGAGGCGATCCCCGCGTCGATCCACATCATCGAGACCGCAAAGCCGAGCAGCCCGGCGGTCAGCTCCGGGCGCGCAAACGCGAGCACGCCGCACGCGAGCAGCAGCACCCACCACGGCACGACCTGCTGCACGCGCCGGACAGCACGGGAGAGCCGGGCACCCGCCGACGTATCCGCCGGGGTGCGCTCGATCGTCGTGCGCTCCATCGGGACACCCGCCGAGCGCGCATCGAGAAACTCGACCATGTCGCGCGCTACCTCGTCGACCTGGACGATCGGGAGAAAGTGCGAGGCGTCCATCACGATGAGTCGGCTCGGGCCGATCAGGTCATGGCTTGTGGTCGCGGCCCGGAGTGGTGCGAGAAAGTCAGCGCGGCCGTGGAGGATGAGCGTCGGCGTGTCGAGGGTTGCCATGATCTCGCGGAGCGGGCGTTGGTCGGAGTCCCAGAAGTTGCGTATGAACGAGCGGCGGAAGGAGTAGTTGCCGAGTACGCCGAAGTGGGGGAGTGCTTCGCCGCCGAGCACGAGTCCGACGTAGCCGACGCCGTACTTGAGGTGCTCGAAGAGGTAGCTGCCCGAGCCTTCTGCTTCTTGCACTCCGATCGAGGCCATGAGTGTGAGCGAGGCAACGCGGGTCGGGGCCAGGTCGGCGAGCCGGAGCGCGCCGCCGCCGCCTTGGGACCACCCGGCGACGTGGACCTTTTCGATGCCGAGTGCGTCGAGGGTTTCGAGCATCGCGCGCGCGTGGGAGCGCATCGAGTACAACCGCTGCTTTTTCGTCGAGCCGCCGAAGCCGGGGAGGTCCGGGGCGTAGACCTCGTAACCCGCGGCCGCGAGTCGGGCACCCAGGCGGGCGAAGCTGGAGCCGTCACCGGGCGAGCCGTGCAGGAGGAGCACCGGGTCGCGCGATGGTGTTTCGGCGAGGCTCGGTTGCCAGTGTCGGTAGGCGATGCGCTGGGTGCGTTCGGCGACGGTGCCGAGGTTGTCGGTCATCGGGACTTCGAGCGTCGGCAGTTCCGGCGGGGTGCCGGGAGCCGGGGCGTTTGCCCGTTGCACCGCGTGGGAGAGTCCGAGCAGCACGAGATAGACGGCCCAGCCGACAACGACCCGGCGGGGCCGTCGTGGAGCGAGTCGCACACTGGGTGTATCGCGGGCGGTCATGGGTTGATCCTACCGGGCTTTGTGGAATCGCCGAGATCGTGTAGGCTGGGCCCAGGGAAGGGCTGCGGCTTTCGTGGCTCGGTTCAGAGCGCCCGGCTTGTTTTCGCAAGCCGGCGAGAGTTGCATCCGTAACGCCCAAGGAGGCGGCTATGCCCACACACGGGAAGGGTTCGGGGTTCACGTTGATCGAGCTGTTGGTGGTGATCGCGATCATCGCGCTCTTGATCGGCATTCTGTTGCCGGCGCTTGGCAAGGCAAGGGCGGCCGGGCAGCAGGTGGTGTGCCTCTCGAACATGCGGCAGATCGGTACCGCGACGCTGCAGTACGCCGACGACAACGACACGCAGATCTGGAACGACCTGGAGTGGAACTTCCATGACGACAACAACAACGGCCGGTGGGACAAGACCGACCGCCCGGGCTATTTGTACGAATACGTGGACAACGCCCACGACATCGGCGAGTGTCCGACCAACCGGCGGCGGGGCGTCGGCAAGAACAACCAGGACGCGGTCTTTGACGGCGTTGAACTCAACTTCGACTACTGCATGCAGTCCTTCACCAGCGGCTACCGGTTGGGGACCGACATCCGCGTGGGCTATATCCCGCCCGAGGCGTCCAACGCCGGGCCGCAGCTTAAGGAAGCAAACTTCGACAAGATGGTCGTGTTCGGCAGCGTCCCGATCTTCTGGGAAGAGAGCACGTATTGGTACAACGATCAGTACCGCGACGGGCTGTGGGGCAACCGGGACCAGGTCACCATGCGGCACGACAAGGGCGGGCATGTGTGGATGGTTGACGGCCGGGTCGAACTGTTTCGAGCCCCCAGCGACGGCGATGAGGAAACCCAGAACGGCAGGACAGACTTCGAGGCCAACGACGTCTTTGCAAGCGCCAAGAGCGGGTACAAGAGCTTCTGGCGGATTTATGACAACCCAAGACGTCGTCCTTACGGGTGGTTGACCAACCCGAGATTCAAGTAAGCAGAGACGCGGGCGGCAACGAACTCCGGCTCACACCCCAACCAGCAGCACCACCGCGTGCGCCTCGATCGCTTCACCCCGACCGACCGCGTCGACGCCTTCGTGGCTTTTGCCTTTGACGTTGACGCGGTGTTCGTCCACGTGCAGGATGTCAGCGAGCCTGGCGATGATCTCGTGCTTGCGGTCTTTGAGTTTCGGGCGTTCGAGGATGACAGTCGCGTCGAGGTTGGCGATCTCGTAGCCGGCTTGGCGAACGCGCCAGGCGGCTTCGGTCAGGAAGACGGCCGAGTCCTGGGATTCGTGGCGGGGGTCGTCGTCTGGGAAGAGCTGTCCGATGTCCGGCTCGCCGACCGCGCCGAGCAAAGCGTCGGTGACCGCGTGCATCAGGGCGTCGGCGTCGGAGTGGCCGACGGGGCCGCGGGCGTGGGGGGTGGAGTTGAACCCGACCCCGCCGATAACCATGGGCTTGCCTTGGCCATCTGGGGCGAGGGTGTCGAGCCGGTGGAGGTCGTAGCCGTGGCCGATACGGAAACTGGGGGTAGGGGTGGGGGTGGTCATGGGTGGGTTTCGGCTGAGAAACTGGTGCGGGGGATGATGTTTCCGGCGTTGGGCGTCGGGTCTGCCTTCAGCGGGTGCCCGGAGTCTACCGATGTACGATTGGCAGGCCCTCGAACCGGGGCAGGGCAGAGGGCGTACCTCGGCAGAGCCCTTCCCGGGGCGTAGACTAGGGCGACCAGCGGGGCACGCCCCGTCCGAGAACCCGAGCCCGACACCAGGGCCGAGACGAACCGCAGCAACGAATCCACGCACAGACCCGATTTCAGTCAGGAGCAACCCGGTCATGGCCACCTCTTTCACACGCACCGTCGGTGTTCTTCTTGTGACCTCCGGCATGCTCGCGCTGGGCGCGTGCGGCCCGACGTCGGTCTACCGCCCGTTTTTCGATGAGGGCGGCTCGGGCGCATCGACGGACGCGTTCACCTATGTGAGCCGGCCGTACGAGGCAAAGACTGTGAGCGTGATCGATACCCGCACGCAGGAAGTGATCTTCTCGCTGGATATCCCGGTCGGGCAGCAGCTCTCGATCAACTTCGACGACCGCGAATCGAACAAGGACAACTACTTGTCCGGCACGATGCGGTGGGCGGTCATGCCGGCGGGCAGCCGATTCGGGAGGCTGCTGAACCGGGTTGAAGTCCCCCCGGCCCACTCCCGGCGGATCGACATGGACATCCGCGAGGGGCCCGAGATGGCCAGCGAGCCTCCGACCGCAGCGGCGGGCGGCTGAGCACCGTCCCGATCGGATTCAATCCATAGCGTGAACTACGCCCGGGCTTTGTCCGGTGAGTGGAAGGTGCGTCTGGCACCATCGAAAGAGGCTTCGGCGCGGGGCGGTCGTGTGGTATGCTTCGTGCATGCAGCGAATCTCTCTCGTCGTGGGCCGCGGTGCGCGGGCGTTCACTCTGATCGAGTTGTTGGTGGTGATCGCGATCATCGCGCTCCTGATTGGCATCCTGTTGCCGGCGCTGGGCAGGGCCCGCGCGGTGGGGCGGCAGGCGGTGTGTCTGTCAAACCAGAGACAGATCGGAGCGGGGCTTGCGATGTACGCCGACTCGTGGGACGGGTTTATCCCGCGCGAGGCAGACGGCGCACCGGGCAACGACTGGCCCAACGGCGAGATCTCGTGGCCGCGGGCGGTGCGGCCGTTGCTCGATGACCGGGCGAACTGGGACGAACCCATCCGCGACCGCTACAAGAATGCGGAGTATTTTAAGTGCCCGTCGAGAGCCGACGACGACATGCACGAGATCCACTATGTCAACAACGGGCTGCGCTTCACCGCGCCCGGCGTGCTCGCGGGCGGGCGGGGCGTGTTCAAACAGGCGCACCGGTTGATCGAGGTCTTTCGCCCGTCCGAGAAGATTTATCTGACCGACTACGCGGTGGACGAGGACGGCTCGAACTGGGACGACGTCCAGCGCCAGGGCGACGACGACTTCGGGATCGCACTCTTTTACGACATCCGCTCGCAGGGCCACCTCATCAACCCCAACAACCAGCGCATCGACCCCCGGCGGCACCTCGACGGCGCAGTCGGGCTGTTCTTTGACAGCCACGCCGAGCTTGTGCCCGCCGACGAGATCGTCAAGCTCGATCTCTGGGACGACGGCGATTACACCGACTAGGGCAGGTCGCGTCGGCATGATCGTGCTCGGGTGGTGTCCGCGTCCCCTCGCTTGCGCGAGGGGCTCTACCACTACGCCCTCTGTCTTCAGTATACCGAACCCTTGAAGGATTGAGCCCCTCGCGCAAGCGAGGGGACAGGGTGTTACGACCGGCAAGTGCAATCCTTCCGGTGTGTACGATGCCGCATCATGCAACACACCGATACGCTCGCCAAACCAACACAGCAACGCCTCGACGCGGCGCTCGAGTGTGCCCACGCTGCCGGCGAACTTACCCTCGAGTACTTCGGCGGGTCGGGCTTTGAGGTCTCGACCAAACACGACGGCTCGCCGGTGACTACCGCCGATCGAGGGGCGGAGACACTGCTCCGCGAACGTATCGAAGCGGCGTTTCCCGACGACGGCATCCTTGGTGAAGAGTTCGGCGAGAAGGCGTCCGGCAACGGGTGGCGTTGGGTGCTCGACCCGATCGACGGCACCGTCTCGTTCGTTCACGGCGTGCCGCTGTATGGCACGCTGGTCGCGTGCGAGTATGAGGGGCAGACAGAGGTCGGTGTCATCCACATGCCCGCGCTCGGCGAGACGGTGCACGCGAGCACCGGGCGTGGCGCGTGGCACGTCGCCAGACCCGGCGCAGAGCCGACGCGGGCGCGGGTGTCTGCAACGGTCGATATCGGGAAAGCGATGATGTGTACCACGTCGTTTGGGTACTTTCAGCAGGCGGGCACCGAGGCGTCGCTGGGCGAGTTGTACTCGCGCTTCGGGAAGACGCGGGGGTGGAGCGATTGTTATGCGCATGTGCTGTGCGCGACCGGCCGCATCGACGCGGTGGTCGAGCCGGTGCTGCACCCGTGGGACATCGCGCCGATGCAGGTGATCTATCCCGAAGCCGGCGGGCGGATCACCGACTGGCGCGGGCGCTGCGGCTCGCAATACCCGACGGGGATCGCGACCAACGGCCGGTTCCACGACGAACTCGTCGGCCTGCTCGCTCCCTATTTGACGGAGTAGAGGGGTTGTCGTCCGATACCCTGCATCCGGTTTGGAAATAACCGGCCGAGCGGGTAAGCTGCCGCTGTCCCGGGTGCGTACAGGGGGGTGTGGGGGGTGTGTCAGAGGCCCCGTGTTCACGGGAGGAGAAGCCCATGGAAGGTCGTTGTGTGCGTGTTGCGCTGGCGCTTGCCAGCGTTGGTGTGGTCGGTTCGGTTGGTTCGGTCGCGTCGGCGCAGGTGCGGTCCACTCCGCCGTTGGTGCATCCTGATTCGCGCCTGCGCGAGATCCCCGTCGGGCTCGACGATCTGTTCTTTATGCACCTCCAGACCGACGGCGACTGGGTCACCGACATCGACATCCCGCCGGGACGGCAGTACCGCGGCTGCACCAACACCTCGAGCCACACCGACGCCGATTTCTCCGGCGGGTCGTTCATCATGCAGGCCGGGTTTGCTGAGGACGAGGTCGCCGCGGCGAGCTACACGCTTGCGCCCGAGCAGTTCCCCGTGAGGATGGACCTCATGGAGATGATCTTTGCGACCAGGAACGCGACCGAGAGCACGACCACCGAGTGGTCCGTGCTCGTCTGGGACGGCTTTCCCGACGACACGCCGGATTGGGAGTTCAACTCCGACGGCGTGATCCTGCCGCACATCGAGCTCCCCCCCGGGACCAACGGCATCAACCTCCAGATCTCGGTCGATCCCAACGACCCCGACCAGATCATCTTCACCAACGCGGGTGGGACCAACACGATCTCGTTCGGCATCCGTATCGACAAGCACAACTTCCAGATTCAGGACGCATGTGTCGTCCCGCCGCCGAGCAGGCGGAACGCCTTTCCGACGACCGATGTCTCGGGGTTGCAGAGCGGCAACGGGAACTGGCTGCGCGGGATCGACTGCGGGCCGTTCGGGTGCCCGGCCAACGGCGGGTGGTCCACCTTCGCCCGGCTGCCCGGCGGCTGCCGACCCAGCGGCGACTGGGTCATGCGGATGACGTGGACCAGCCTCGACTGCGACGGCACCGGCGCGTGCTGCATGGAAGACGGCAGCTGTGTCGAGACCACCGCGGGCGAATGCGCCCTCCTCGGCGGTGCGTATCAGGGCGACGACACCAACTGTGCCGACGCCAACTGCCCGATCGACACCCAGGCCTGCTGCTTTGAGTCCACCGGCGGCTGTGTTGATCTCGCGACCGCCGACTGCCTCAACGCCGGCGGCATCCCCGCCGGCCCGGGCACCCAGTGCTCGACGTTCACCTGCTTCCCCATCGGCGCGGCGTGCATGCCCGACGGCTCGTGCATCGACGGGCTGACCCCCGAAGAAGCCGCAGCACTCGGCGGCGTCTTCCAAGGCGACGGCACCACCTGCGCAGACGTTACCTGCCCCGAGCCCGTCGGGGCGGCGTGCTTCTCAACCGGGTTCTGCCTCATCCTCACCGAAGCCGAAGCGATGAACGCCGGGGCGACCTGGGCCGGCCCGGGCACCACCTGCGACGACCTCGACGGCAACGGCGTTGCTGACGAATGCGAAACCTGCGACGCCGACATGAACGACGACGGCCTGGTCGACACCCGCGACGTGATCGAGTTCCTCAACCTCTGGGTCGCTGAGGACGACCGCGCCGATTTCGACAACAACAACGTCATCGACACCCGCGACGTGATCGAGTTTCTCAATGCGTGGAACGTGGGGTGTTAGAGCGGTTTGCGTCAGGGTGTAGCGAGTTTTCTTGGTGTGCCACGGCTCTGTGAGCCGTGCTTTCAGTCAAACACGGCCACAATGGCCGTGGCACACGAGACGAGAGAAGTGAGAATGCTCAAGAGCTTCTCGTGCGAGAGGGCTCTGCTCACGAATCGGGTGCTGCTGCATACTCCGACACCGCCGGGCAGGTACAGACCAGGTTCCGGTCGCCGAACGGGTTGTCCACGCGGGCGCACGCAGGCCAGAACTTGCTCTCGCGGAGGTCGGCTGCCGGGAAAGCCGCACGCTCGCGGCTGTAGGGATGGTCCCAGGTGTCGCTGGCGATCATCTCGGCGGTGTGCGGCGAGTTCTTGAGCGGGTTGTCAGCTTTATCAAGCTCGCCCCGCTCGATCTCGGCGATCTCCTTGCGGATCGAGATCAACGCATCGCATAGGCGGTCAAGCTCAGAGAGCGGCTCGCTCTCGGTCGGCTCGATCATCATCGTCCCCGGCACCGGCCAGCTCATGGTCGGGCCGTGGAAGCTGTAGTCCATCAGCCGTTTGGCGATGTCCTCGACCGTCACGCCCGCGCTCTTTTCAAAGCCCCGGCAATCGATGATGAACTCGTGGGCGACCGTCCCTTGCTTGCCGGTAAAGAGCACGTCGTAGTGCGACTCGAGCCGCTTTGCCATGTAGTTGGCGCTGAGGATCGCCACGCGGGTGGCGCAAGTCAGCCCGTCAGCACCCATCAGCGCGATGTAGACCCACGAGATCGGCAGGATGCTCGGGCTGCCCCAGGGTGCCGCGGCGACCGGACCCATCGCGCGCGCATCGGTGTTGGAACTGACCACCGGGTGCCCGGGCAGGAAGGGGGTGAGGTGTGCCGCAACGCCGATCGGCCCGACGCCCGGCCCGCCGCCGCCGTGGGGGATGCAGAAAGTTTTGTGCAGGTTGAGGTGGCAGACGTCGGCCCCGATGCGCCCGGGGCTGGTGAGCCCGACCTGGGCGTTCATGTTGGCGCCGTCCATATAGACCTGCCCGCCGCGTTCGTGGATGATGTCGCAGATCTCGGTGATGGCTTCCTCGAAGACGCCGTGGGTCGAGGGGTAGGTGACCATGAGTGCCGCGAGGCTGTCGCGGTGGGCGTCGGCTTTGGCGCGGAGGTCGTCGACGTCGATGTTGCCGTATTTATCGCAGCCGACGACGACGACGCGCATCCCGGCGATCACCGCGCTGGCGGGGTTGGTGCCGTGGGCCGAGGAGGGGATGATGCAGACATCGCGGGCACCTTCGCCTCGGGATTCGAGGTAGGCGCGGATGACCATCAGCCCGGCGTACTCGCCTTGCGAGCCGGCGTTGGGCTGGAGGCTCACCGCGTCGAAGCCGGTGATCTCGGCAAGCCACCGCTCGAGCTGGGTGAACAGCTCGGCGTAGCCCTTGGTCTGGTCGGCCGGGGCGAAGGGGTGGATGTTGCCAAACTCCGGCCACGTCACCGGCACCATCTCGCTGGTCGCGTTGAGCTTCATCGTGCACGAGCCCAGCGGGATCATCGCGTGGGCCAGCGAGAGGTCGCGCCCTTGCAGTTTGTAGATGTACCGCAGCATCTCCGTCTCGGAGTGGTGCGTGTTGAACACCGGGTGGGTCATGAAGTCGCTGGTGCGGGCGAAGGGTGCGGGGAGAGCACACGAAGCGCCGGCGAGGAGCTTGTCGATGTTCGTTTCGTCACCCCCGGCGCCGAAACACGCAAGCACGTCGGCGACGAGCGACGTGTCGGCCGTCTCATCGAGCGTGATGCCCAGGCTGCCGTCGCCGAAGTCGCGGAGGTTGATCTCGCGTTCGAGTGCCGCAGCCATGACCGCGCCGGCGTCCCTCCCGACCGGCGTGACACGCAGCGTGTCGAACACAAGACCGTCGTCGATCTGGTGTCCCAGTCCGAGCAGCCCGGTGCGGAGCGTCTGCGTCAGCAGGCGGACGCGGCTTGCGATCTCGCGCAGCCCGTCC
This sequence comes from uncultured Phycisphaeraceae bacterium, assembly GCA_964394895.1. Classification (GTDB taxonomy): domain Bacteria; phylum Planctomycetota; class Phycisphaerae; order Phycisphaerales; family UBA1924; genus PNC22. The sequence goes on from CAYMZJ010000001.1 coordinate 188,675, forward strand.
GGCCCGTGGTACACGCCGTACATCGACGCCATGATCGCCAGCAGCGCCTGGGCGGTGCAGATGTTGCTCGTCGCCCGTTCGCGTTTGATGTGCTGTTCGCGGGTCTGGATCGCCATGCGGTAGGCCGGTTTGCCCGTCGCGTCCTTGGAGATGCCGATGATGCGGCCGGGCATTTTGCGGGTGAGCTTGGCGGCACACGCCATGTACCCCGCGTGCGGCCCGCCGAAGCCCATGGGGACGCCGAAGCGCTGGGTGTTGCCCACCGCGATGTCTGCGCCCCATTCACCCGGCGGCGTGAGCAGCGTCAGCGCCAGAGGGTCGGCCGCTGCGACAACGAGCAGCCCATCGGCGTGGGCAGCCTCGGCGAGCGACTGGTAGCACTCGACCCGGCCGTCGGTGGTGGGGTACTGCACGAGGACGCCCGCGAAGCTGTCGTCGAGCGCCTCAGCAGCCGGTGCGCCCACGACCAGCTCGATGCCGAGTGAATCGGCCCGCGTGCGGACCACCGCGATCGTCTGCGGGTGGCAGTCGGCCGCGACAAAGAACCGCGACCGGCGCGTCGCCGCAGCACACATCGCCATCGCTTCGGCCGCGGCGGTTGCTTCATCGAGCAACGACGCCCCGGCAATCGGCAGCCCGGTCAGGTCGGCGATCATCGTCTGAAAGTTCAGCAACGCCTCGAGCCGACCCTGTGCGATCTCGCTCTGGTAGGGCGTGTACTGCGTGTACCAGCCCGGGTTCTCCATGATGTTCCGCAGGATGACGCCCGGCGTGACCGTGCCGTGGTAGCCGGTGCCTAGGCACGAGCGGTAGACCTTGTTCTGCTGCGCCATCGTGCGCAGCTCGGCGAGCAACTCGGTCTCGCCGCGGAGCCGGTCGGCCGGCGGGCTCAGCTGCATCGGCGCGTCGAGGCGGATCGCGGCGGGGATGGTGGCGTCGATGAGCGCGTCGAGTGAGTCAACGCCCACCCGATCGAGCATGGTGCGCACGTCGGCGTCACTCGGCCCGATGTGCCGGCGGGGGAAGGTGTCGAGCGGGTCGAGCGGGTGTGGGGTGTGGGGGGTGTGGGGTGTGTCGTTCATGGTGTCGGCTGAGGGTCGGTGCGCTGTGGCAGCAGGGGGGCGGAGAGTCGTCATGCTGAGGCTCGCTGGCGGTTCGTAAATCGGTTCGTAAATGGGTTCGTCAATCAGGTCGGGGTGAGGTCGGGGCGTGGTCAAACCCCGCAGTCGCGGATCGTAGGGATGCCGCGCGCGAAACTCACCACCCCGCCGGCGCAGCTTCGTGTGGTGCCGTTGTTCGAGCCGCGTGGCGATTTGGGGGAACCTCGCAGCAAGCGAGCGGTACCACGCTGTGTCGGGCGGGCGTCCCCTCCCTAGACTGCGTTGCCCGGCCCGCGTCGCACGCGGGACCCCGCCGGGCCGATCCTTCTCGCGCATCCCTTTGAGGTTGAGGTGACCCATGCCGATCCGCCGCCAGAATCCGTGTCTCGTCCTGCTCTGCAGCAGCCTTGTTGCGGCGTCCGCCGTCGCTCAGGCCCCAGCGGATTCGTTAGTTTCTGCGCCGGGTTCAGACGGGCCCGACCCCGTCGAGCTTCTCGGTGAAGCCCCAATCTCCGTGCTGCTCGACAGCCTCGGCGAAGACGTCGTCCTCTACGACATGCATGTTGTCACCCTCGCCAACCCGTTCTTTGAGGGTCGCGGGGCGACAACCATCGGCAGCGAACGGGCTGCGGACTATATCGAGTTCCATCTAAAGCAGATCGGGCTCGTGCCCGCCTTTCCAGGCAGTCTCAACCTCGACGGCGTCGACGTCGAGAGCCCCAACGCGAGCTATTCCCAGCCCTTCGCGCCGGGCGAAGTCCGAGGCAGCCGGGGCGGCCAACGCCCGGTCCGGATCGTTGACTCTGCGGCCTCCATGCGGATCGGCGACGGCCAGTGGGCGACGCTTATCCCGGATCTGGACTACTCCGTGCTCGGCTGCTCGGGGACAGGCGAGGTCGAGGGTGAACTCGTCTTCGTCGGCTATTCCATTCCCTCCGGGGCCGACGGCTATCTGGGCTATCCGCCCGGGACCGATCTCTCCGGCAAGATCGCGGTTGCGCTGCGGTACGAGCCGCTCGACGCCGACGGCGCCAGCCGCTGGGCCGACACCGCCAACACCTGGTCGCTCTACGCCCAGCTCGAGCCGAAGGTCTCGGCCGCCGCCCGTCGGGGCGCAGCCGGGGTCATCATCGTGACCCCCCCCGGTGTCGCCGGCGAGGACGGCGGCAAGCTGGCAACCGCTGCGGAGACCGCGATCGGGGAGTTCGAGATCCCCGTCGTGATGATGAGCCAGGAGCGGGCCGACTTCCTGCTCTCCCGCGCCGATGCCCAGGGGCGAACGCTGCTCGACTTCCGCAAGATCGTCGATGAAGCCCCCGCGATCATCGAGATGCCCGGCGCGAGCGTGCGTCTTTCCACCACCGTCGATCGCACCCCGGACATGACCCGCAACATGGGCGGCCTGCTCCGCGGCAAGGGGAGCCTGGCTGATGAGATCGTCGTCATCGGGGCGCACTTTGACCACGCCGGGTACGGGCAGTACGGCGGCCGCGAGCGGGACATCATCCACCCCGGCGCCGACGACAACGCCTCGGGCACCAGCGCCATGCTCGTCGCGGCCAAACGCCTGAGCGAGGTCTACGCCGCGATGCCCGAGGACGCCGAAGCGAGGTCGATCCTGTTCCTGGCGTTCAGCGCTGAGGAATGGGGGCTGCTCGGCTCGAAGCACTATGCTGCCAACCCGATCGCCCCGATCGAGGACCATGTGTTCATGATCAACATGGACATGGTCGGGCGTGTGCAGAACAACGTGCTGATGGTGGGGGGAGCGAGCACCGCCGAGGGTCTGGATGTGTGGCTCGAGCCGTTCCTGAGCGAGGCCGCGTTCGATTATCAGCCGCTCCCTCGCGGCGTCTTCGGCCGGTCCGACCACGCGAGTTTCTTCCGCAAGGGTGTGCCCTGCATGTTCTTCTTCAGCGGGTTCCACGATGTGTACCACGCCCCGGGCGATGTTGCGATGCTCGTGAATCGCGTCGGGGGCGTGCGGGTCTCGACGCTCGGCCAACGGATCGCGCTGGCGATGGCGACCCGCCCGGACCGCCCGGTCTTTACCAATGACGACGGGTCGCCGCCGCGCACCGACCGCCCGCCCGAGACCCGCCCGCCCGAGCGGGCCCGCATCCGTTTCGGCGTCCAGCCCGGGTACACGACCGACGGCAAGGGGGTGCTGATCGAGAACGTCTTCCCGGGCACGACCGCCGCCCAGGTCGGGCTGCAGGCCGGGGACATCCTGACGGGTTGGAACGAAACCACGATCAAGGGCGTCGAGGACTGGATGCCGATACTCAGCAAAGCGACGCCCGGCGACGAGGTGAAGATCACCTTCCGGAGGGGCGATGAGGAAATGACCGGCACCGGCACACTCAAGGCCGCCGGGGGCTGATCGGGTGGGCTGAGCGCGGGCTGAGTGCGGGCTGAGCGTGGGCTGAGGTTTGGGGCGGGCGGTTTCGGGCGGGATTGTGCGACCCGGCCGAGCGATCGTCTTGACTCGCGGCCCGGGCCTGCGAAACTCTCTCATGGCGACCCTCTCCAAATCGACCAAGCCCTCCGCACCGAATCCTGTCGTCGTCGAGACGCCCGACGCGGGCTCTCCAGACGCCGGTTCTCCTGACGCCGGGGGCGGGGGCGGGGGCACACCACCCACCCACACGCCGAAGATCATCCTCGAAGGCATTACCTTTGACGACGTGCTGCTGGTGCCCGCGCGGTCGTCGGTCCTGCCTTCCGAGGCCGACACCTCGACAAACCTGACCGCCTCGATCCGGCTGAATATCCCGCTGCTCTCAGCGCCGATGGACACCGTGACCGAGTCGGCGCTGGCGATCGCGCTGGCCCAGGAGGGCGGCATCGGGATCATCCACAAGAACCTGTCGCCCGAGGTCCAGGCCCGCGAGGTCGCCAAGGTCAAACGCTCAGCCAACGGCGTGATCGAAGACCCCGTCACCCTCGACCCCGACGACACCATCGGCGACGCGATCAAGCTCATGCGGAAGTTCAACGTCTCGGGCTTCCCGGTCACCGAGGGCGACTCGCGGACCGACCGCCGCTCGGGGGGCAAGGTCGTCGGCATCCTCACCCGGCGCGATCTGAAGTTTGTCGAGACCGAAGCGGCTCCGGTCCGCGACGTGATGACGGCCGATCACCTCATCACCGCCCCCCCCGGCACGACGCTGGCCGAGGCCGAGATCATCCTCAACCGCAACAAGGTCGAGAAGCTGCTGATCCTGGACAAGGATGGCAATCTCGCGGGGCTCATCACCACCCGCGACATCGACCGCCTCAGCCAGTTCCCAGACGCCAACACCGATGAGCGCGGCAGGCTGCGTTGCGGGGCGGCGATCGGGGTCAATCAACTCGACCGGGCCGAGGCGCTGCTCGATGCCGAGGTCGATGTCATCGTTGTGGACACCGCGCACGGGCACTCCGAGAACGTGCTCCGCACGGTCGCCGCGATCAAAGAGCGCTGGCCGGAGGTGCAGGTCATCGCGGGCAATGTCGCGACCGCCGAGGGTGCGCGCGACCTGGTGCTGGCCGGGGCCGACGCGGTGAAGGTGGGGATCGGCCCGGGCTCGATCTGCACGACCCGCGTGGTGACCGGCGTGGGCGTGCCGCAGATCACCGCGATCATGGAGGCGTGCCGGGGGGTCGTTGAGAGCGGGCGTGATGTGCCGGTGATCGCCGACGGCGGCGTGCGGATGTCGGGCGATATCGCCAAAGCGCTCGCTGCCGGGGCCAGCTGCGTCATGCTCGGCTCGCTCTTTGCGGGGCTCGACGAGTCGCCCGGCGAGCTGGTGATCTCCGGCGGGCGGCGGTACAAGACCTACCGGGGGATGGGGTCCGAGGGCGCGATGAACGCCGGCAGCGCCGACCGCTACGGGCAGGCCGAGAAGTACCAGCAGACCGACAAGCCCAACATCAAGTTTGTCCCCGAAGGGGTCGAGGGGTTGGTGGCCTATCGTGGGCCGCTGGCCGAGTTTGTCTACCAGCTCGTCGGCGGGCTCCGCGCCTCGCTGGGCTACACCGGGTGCGGGTCAATCGAGCTGTTCCGGGAGCGGGCGCGGTTCTGCCGGGTCTCCGGGGCGACGGTGATCGAGAACCACCCCCACGATATTCGCATTACCAAAGAGAGCCCCAACTACACCGTCGAGCATGTGCGGGACTAAGACGAGTGGCGAACAGACGCGGTGCGATTTGACAAGCCCTGGGCGCAAGCACAGGTTCAGGATTTCCGTACAGCATCCGACCGGACAAGAACCCGATCTTGCGCTCGAGGCTCGTTGGGCGCTCATGATTTTACAACCGGCATGTGTCGCCAGCCGCACCGGCACGAGTTATCGCCCCTGCTCGGCGGCCTTGCCGGTGGTGTGGGCGGATCGATCTTGCCCATCTCTCCATTGCGACAACGTGCACGGGCGGGCCGAGGATAAACACAGTGACTTGGCGGGCAGCCGCTACTATGCTCTTTATGACAGCAGTTTCATGGTCCCAACATAGGAGAGAGACCCATGCGTACTTTCAGCAGCGTGATCGCGGTGATGGTGGCAGCAGGTGCAGCGGCCGCACAACCCGTGATCGATGGTTCCATCAGCGGCGACAACTACGGCGCCGACCGCAGCGTCCAGCAGGTCCAGACCCAGTTCGGTGACAACTTCTCCGAACTCAATGCCGCCTACGCCCGCATCGAGGGCGGACGGCTCTACCTCACCCTCACCGGCAACCTCGAAGCCAACTTCAACAAGCTCGAGCTGTTCTTCGACTCGGCCGCCGGCGGCGAGAACACCTTCAGCGGCACACCCGGCAACGACGGCTCGGGCAACATGACCGGCCTCACCTTCGACGCCGGGTTCAGCGCCGACTACCACATGATCTTCCGCCGCGGATTCGACGGCAGCACCGACCGCTTCGACGTGGACTACGCCGTGCTCGGCACCGCCAACGCCTCGGGCTACTTCGATATCTTCGGCGGCTCGACCGAGGGCTCGGGCACCACCGGCACCGGCGCCAACAGCCAGCCCATCGAGGTCGGCTACGACAACAGCAACACCGCCGGCATCATGGGCGGCACCGGCGCCGCCGACCAGAACGCCGCCCGCGCGGTCCAGACCGGGCTCGAGATCTCGATCGACCTGGCCGACCTGGGCGCACCCGCCGGCGCGTTCAAGGTGCTCGCGTTTATCAACAACGGCGACCACAACTACGCCTCCAACCAGTTCCTTGGCGGCCTCGAAGCCCCGCAGGGCAACCTCGGCGGCGATGGGTTCGGCAACTTTACCGGCGGCATGGACTTCGACCTCAACGACTTTGCCGGCAACCAGTACTTCATCGTCCCCGCGCCCGGCGCGATGGCGCTGCTTGGCCTCGGCGGGCTCGTCGGCCTGCGCCGCCGCCGCTGATTCGACCGGAACCTGCAAACTTATTTATACCAACCCACAGGGGCGGCTCCGCAAGGGCCGCCCCTGTCTGTTGGCTGTTGCTCTGGGCGGTTCAAGCCGATACGGGTTTTGATGGCCAGCCCGCGACCCGCTTGCCCTTGGGCAATACACTTGCCGCGAACCCCGCACCCCGATCAGGAGCCGCCCTCGATGCGCACCGCCAACCCGACCTTCAAAGCCTTCAGCCAGCCGCAGACCTGGGCCGACGCCCACGGCAGCAACTCGATCGCCGAGGGCAGAGCCAACGTCATGACCATCGGCGGCACCGTCACCGCCACCTCGATCCTGCTGGGGGTCTGTGTCGCCGGCGCGATCGGGTCGTGGTCGCTGGCAACCAGCGAGACCTACGGCAAGTTTGCGTGGCCCGTCGGGATCGGCGGCATGATCCTCGGGTTCGTCCTGGCGCTGGTCATCATCTTCAAGCCAAAGTCCGCCCGCTTCCTCGCGCCGGTCTATGCCGCCGCACAGGGGATGTTCCTCGGCGTGTTCTCCTTCATGGTCGGCAACATGGTCGCGGCAAAGACCGGGGCCGGCACCGCGGGCGAGGGGTTGCAGATCGGGCAGACGCTGGTCCTGCAAGCAATCACGCTGACCTTTGCGATCACCGCGGGGATGCTCTTCGCCTACGCCTCGGGGATCATCAAGCCCGGCCGCGTGTTCCGCGCCGTCGTGATCTCAGGTGTCATCGGGGCGATGCTGTTCGGCCTGGTCGCATTCGGCCTGGCGATGTTCGGCAACTCGACACTCATCAGCGTCTACTCCCCGACCAACGGCGGCATGATCTCGGTCGGGTTCAGCGTGCTGATGGTCGTCATCGCGTCGCTGGTGCTGGTGCTCGACTTCGAGTTCATCGCCAAGGGCGTCAAAGCGCAGCTGCCCCGGCACATGGAGTGGTACGCCGGGTTCTCGCTGCTGGTGACGCTTGTATGGCTCTATATCGAGATCCTGCGTCTGCTCGCCAAGCTGCGTTCGAACAACTGATCGGAAGGTACACCACAGAGCAAGCACGCAACAGAGCCCCTCGCGCAAGCGAGTGGACAAGACGGAGCCCCTCGCGCAAGCGAGTGGACAAGACGGAGCCCCTCGCGCAAGCGAGGGGACAAAGGCCTACTGCGCACGGAGCAGCGACACGGATCGGCCGTGTCGCTCGGGTCGGGTGTTGACCTCGCGTTCCGGCGTCTCCGCCAGCGGGGCTCCGGTCTCTCTCGGCTGATGCTCCCCTCACGCCCGACTTGTCATCGGCAGCAAGGGGAACGGAGGAATCCGGGCGTCAGCGACGCCGCCGTCCAGCCGCAAGACCAGCAAACGCCAGCAGCGCGATGCTGCCCGGCGTGGGGATGAGCATGACGTTATCAACACCGATGCTGTTGATCCGGTCGTTGATGTTGCCGCGGACGCGGAGGTCGTTCATATCGCCGAGCACCGCCAGAATCTCGGCGTCGGTCGCCGCGACGTTGGTATCGAGGTTGAACCAGCCGCCCGCCTCATCGAGCGAGATGCTGAAGCTCTCCCACTCATCGAGCGAGACGGGGTCGAGCCCGATCGCGAGGGTCATCCCGGCGCCGCTCATGGTCACGTCTACGTCGTAATCAAACTGCAAGGGGTCGACCGAGAACCGCGGGTCGATGTGCCGACGATCGACCTCGACTGCTCCGCCAAACTTGTCGGCCTGGTCTCCGAGAAACGGCGCGGGCGCCACGAGGAAGGACTGCGTGCCCCAGTCGATGGGCGCGGAGATGAAGCCGCCGTCGTTGCCGTCCGCGGGGTAAAAGACCGGCGTGCCCGAGACAGATTCCTCTGCCTGGTTTGCGCCGTCGGAAACAACCCAGCCCTCATCGCCGCCGTCGAACGAGCTGTTTATGACGTCGCCGCTCGCAACAGCCGCGAGCCCGGCAACCGCCAGCAACCCGGTCAGCATGGATTTATTCATCATTCTCTGCTCCTCCACCCTCACGAACAGGTACCTTTCGCGCAAAGCGGCACGTTCCGCCCGCACACCTCTCGGGTGAAAGGTGCCACGTCTTTGCCAGCGTGCCAGCAAAGTCCGATCAGGATGGCAAAAGAAACAAGAATGACCGTGTGGAGGGCCTGAAACGGTCGTGACGCACCGGCCCCATCAGCCGTTACCGGTCGTCCATGGCGTGGGAGAGCACGTGGGCGGGATGTGAGTGGGACGTGAGTGGAATGTGAGTGGGATGTGGGCCCGGTCCTCGCAGCTACAGCCGCCGCAGTTTGGTCACCCGACCCACCTCGACCCACTCGACCACGAAGATATTGCCCGTGTGGTCAAAGATCGCGCCGTGGGGAGCGATGAATCGGCCCGGGACGAACTTGTCCCGAGGCTGGGTCCGCAGGCTGTAGCTCTCGCCGTCACCCAGGTGGGTGATGAGCGTGTTGTCTTTGTCAAAGAGCGTGACCCGGGCTTCGAGATCGGGGATCAGCAGGTCGTTGCCGTGGGTGTGGAAGTGGCAGGGAGAGCGCAGCTCGTCGGTCACGACGCCGAGCACGCGCCCTTGCAGATCGAACCTGTGGATCCGCCGATTTGACCGGTCGGCGACGATCAACTCGGGCTCGTCGTGGCGGGTGTCGACCATGAGCCCGTGTGGGCACGAGACCTGCCCGCGCTGGTTGCCCGGCCCGCCGAAAGAGCGGATGTACTCGCCCGCCGCGTTGTACTGGTGGATCCAGCTCTTGCCGTAGCCGTCGCCGACGAAGAAGTCCCCGTCGGGCGCGACCGCGATATTCGTGGGCCGGTACTCGCCCTCGTTGTTGTAGAGCCCGCTCGCTTCGGGCACACCGAGCCGAAAGACGTCCTCGCCGTCGAGTGTGGTCTTGACGATCAGGTGGCGGTTGGGGTCGCAGAGGTACAGATACTCGCCGTCGGCTTCCTGCTGCAGGTGCAGCCCGTGGGCACCGCCCTTGAACTCGGCGCCCCAGCTCCGGACAAACCTGCCGTCGGCGTCAAAGACCACGATCGCGTCGTCGCTGTCGCTGGTGGCGTGGACGGTGTGCTTGATGTAGATGTTGCCCGCGTTGTCTTCGCACACGCCGTGGGTGTTGCCGTAGCGGATGCTACGGGGCAGCTCGCCCCAGTCGTGCACGCACTCGTACTGGTGGTCGCCCTCTCCCAACACGATCGGCCCGAGCCCGGATTTGTCGCTGGTGTGGAGGAACGCGGGGCTCGCCATCCCCGCACCCGCCGCAACTCCGACCGTCGCGACCGCGCCCGCCCCGGCGCTGGCAAGAAACTGTCTCCGGCTCTGTTCGTTCGGTGCTGCTGCGGGCATGGTCGGGCTCCTGCGGGGTGATAGTCACGCCGGTCTGCACAGCATATACCGAACGTTGAACCCAGCCGCTGGCCGATCCTCTCAGTCGGCACTGCGCTTCCCGCCATCGCGGTTGCCGATCCGGCTTGCCAGCACCTTGTCCACACGGCGGCCGTCCATGTCCACGACCTCGAACCGCCAGCCCTCGATCTCCACGCTGTCCCCGATGCCGGGCACACTGCCGAGGTGGTGGACGACCAACCCGCCCACCGTGTGGTAGGTCGAGGGGTCAAACTCCGGCGAGGGTTTCTTGCCGAGCGCCTCGAGCAGGTCGGCCAGAGGCAGCAAGCCGTCGATCAGGAGCGATCCATCGTCGCGTCGCGCGAGGCTCGGGTCCTCAGGCGTCGCTTCTCCGCTGCCCACCTCGCCCAAGATCTCTTCGAGCAGGTCGGCGAGCCGCACCATGCCTTCGATTGTGCCGTGCTCGTCGGTGACAAACGCGATCTGCGCGTTTGCTTTGCGGAACAGCTCGATCGCCCGCAGCGCGTTGGCGGTCTCGGGCACAAAGAGCGGCGGCACCAGCACGTCGCTCAGCCGGTGCTCCTCGAGCCGCTGCTCGTCCATGTGCGCCAGGTCCACCACCGAGACCACCCCGAGCAGCTCATCAAGACTGCCCGGCGAGACCGGGATGTGCGTGTCCCGGCTCTCGCGTGCGACACGTCGCAGCTCGGCGACCTCGGTCTTCGGCGAGACGCACCGCACGTCCTGCCGGGGCACCATGAACGACCCCGCCCGCCGATCTGCCGCTGCAAACACCCGCTCGATCACGCTGATCTCTTCATCTTCCAGCACGCCCGATACGCCGCCCATGCGGATCATGCTCCGCACCTCTTCTTCACTCACCCGCTCGTTGCGCGACGGCCCGATCCCCAGCGGGCGGAGAATCAGGTTGGTCGAAAGTGTCAGAAACTTCACCGCCGGGCTCCCGATCGCCGCGAGCATCAGCATCGGGCCCGCCGCGCGCCGCAGCACCGCCTCGGGGTGCTCCATCGCCAGCCGTTTGGGAACCAACTCGCCCACCACCAGCGAGAGGTAGGTGATGACCAGCACCACCAGGCCGTAGGACAGCGGCGTGACCACCCCGGGCGGGACGATCGGCTCGAGCAGACGCTCGACATCCGGCGCGAGCGCAGCCGCGCCAACCAATCCCGAAAAAATGCCGATCAGCGTGATCCCGACCTGCACCGTCGAGAGAAACCCCGTGGGTGACTCAAGGGCTCGCAGCGCGGCATCGGCCCCCCGCAGCCCCGCAGCCGCCTGCTCACGCAGCCGCGCCTTGCGCGACGCGACAATCCCCGCCTCCGATCCGGAGAGCAAACCATTCAGGACAATCAACGCCAGAATAAGCCCGATTTCAATCATGCGTGGAGGATGGTACCGCGATCTCGGCCCTCACCGGAAGGGGTAAAAATACCTATTCACGGTGCCGGCACAGTCCAAGGCAGAAAGATTCAGGGTTGCAATGCCGCGCCGATTCCGCCATAATGGTAGAGCAGAGGTGAACATTTCTTGCGTCGCGGCTCCAGCGACCGACACCTCGTAGTACGGTTTGCCATGTCTTCCTACCCGTCGGGAGTCCCCGGCGAGAAGAGAGTGCTTTATGAAGCGAGGGTTCACGCTCATCGAGCTGTTGGTGGTTATCGCCATCATCGCGCTCCTCATCGGTATCCTGCTGCCCGCGCTCGGCAAAGCCCGCAAAGCGGCCCGCCTGGCGGTCTGTGGCTCAAACCTCAAACAAGTCGGCGTCGCGGTCAACAGCTACGCCTCGGACTACGAGGACAAAATCGCTTCGTTCAGCTGGAACGTGGGCAACTACTCGACCAAGTACGGCGACCTGCGGAATGCCCCCGACCACGTCACCGCACAAATGTACCAGCTCACCGCGATCATCCGCGACAAGACCGGCGACACCACCATCCCGCCGCTGCGCAACCGCGCCCCCCAGCGCCGCTTCAGCCACGTCGTGGTCGTCGACTACATGGCAGACACCATCCCCGAATCGACCGCCGCCTGCCCTGAAGACCGCGAGTTGATCAGCTGGCAGAAAGATCCGAAAAATCCGCCGGACATCGGCGAGCAGGGCAGCGAGGCATACGACCTCATGACCCCCTACCGATCGACCTACCAGTTCGTCCCGGCATCGTGGGCGCCCCGCGCGGTCGCCCGTTCCGGGGGCAACACCGTCGCCCAGTTCAGCGGCCACCACGACCTGTTCTCGTTCCCGCGCCGGGCTGTCCTCGGCGAGAGGCAGATCCGCGAGGTCGCCTTCACCTCGTCCAAGGTCCAGATGTTCGACTTCTACGACTTCCACGGCGCAGCAAAGCCGCAGTTCTACGCCTATCCAGACGCCAAGACCAACCTCCTCTTCTTCGACGGCTCCGTGTCGTTCAAGACCACCGGCGACGCTGGTGAAGGATGGCTTCCCAACGGCGCACGCAAGGGCGCGGGCCCCTCCGTCATGGCCTACCGACCCAACCTGCTCTATGAACCGCCCACCAGGTCGGGAGGCGAGACCGACGAGAGGCTGCCCGGATATTTCCGGTGGACCTCCGAAGGGCTCTACGGCATCGACTACGGGGGCTCAGAAATCGACTATCGACCCGAGTAAACAACGAATCTGACGAACAAACAGCGAAACACGAGAGGAACGGTTGGTGCGGTGGACAAACTTGATACACTGCATCAGACAACAGGGGCAGGTGATCGGCAGGAGAAGAAGCGGGGTCGTTCGACCCCCGGCCCGGCGATGTCCGGGCTACAGAAAGGACGACAGGAAATGCACAAACGCACACGTCTCGGATTCACCCTTATCGAACTGTTGGTGGTTATCGCGATTATCGCGCTGCTCATCGGCATCCTGCTGCCGGCGCTGGGCAAAGCCAGAAAGGTGGCCCGCCTCGCGGTCTGTGGCTCAAACCTCAAGCAGGTCGGCGTCGCAGTCAACAGCTACGCCTCGGATTACGAGGACAAGATCGCGTCGTTCAGCTGGAACGCGGGCAACTACTCCACCAAGTACAGTGACCTCATCGTCCCCGCCAATGGGAGTAACAATCAGGCGCAGATGTACCAGCTCACCGAGATCATCCGCCGCAAGACCGGCGACGACACGATCCCGCCGCTGCGCCAACGTGCCCCGCAGCGTCGGTTCAGCCACATGGTCGTCGTGGACTACATGGCTGACGTGATCCCCGAGCAGACCGCCGCGTGCCCCGAGGATCGCAATCTGGTTGCTTGGGCCAGAGACCCCAAGAACCCGCCGGACATTGAAGACGGACAGGGTAATGAGGGCTACAGGCTGATCACGCCGTACCGCTCCACGTACCAGTTTGTCCCCGCGGTGTGGGCTCCTGACAAGGCTACCCCGCAGCGGGGCAATACTGTGTACCAGTACAGACAGGATCACGACCTGTTCTGGTTCCCCAACACGATTCTCGGTGAGCGGCAGATCCGTGAGGTCAGCTTCCCCTCGGGCAAGGTCCAGATGTTTGATTTCTACGACTTCCACAGTGCTGCAAAGCCTCAGTTCTACGCCTACGCCGATGCGAAAACCAATCTTCTCTTCTTTGATGGCTCGGTCCGGTTCCTGACGACAGGCGATGCCAACCTGAGCTTCCGACCGAACGGTCCTCATACCGACAACACAAGCACGATGGATTATCTGCCGCGCGAGTACGAGCCGCCCACGCGGAGTGGCGGCGATACAGATGACAACCTCGAATCCTACTTCCGTTGGACACGCGAAGGCCTCTACGGCCTCGACTACGGCGGCTCCGAAATCCGCATCAGCCGCTGATATTGTCGGATTTGTTTCTCAGATATTTTACTTGATTTGCACGGGTCGTTTTTTGTAGGAGCATAAACCATGCGGGCGCAATGGATTATCGGATGTTTTGCGATTTTTCTGTGGACTTTCGCAGGACTTGGGACTGAGGCGTCGGCTCAGGTGAGTGATCATGGACAGTGTGACCATGAGCCTGGCCCGCTGGTTTATGATCAGAATTTTGGCGATCGTGGGCCGAATAACCAAGTGTATGCAGTACACTCATATGGGGGCTTGGTGTATTTTGGTGGCAAGTTCGACAGCGTGGCTCCCAAGGATCCAAATGAGCTTGATTTTTCAAGCAACGGCCTGGCGACATGGAATAATTCTACTCGAGAATGGCTGGACGGTTCTGCAGGCCTACCCAATGGTGCAGATGTTCTCGCACTTGAGGAGTATTCTGGAGATTTCTATTGCGCGTATCAAATTGCTCTTATTGGTGCGGTAAGAGTTGCAAAACTTAGCCCTACTAATGTGTGGAATGATATTTTTACAACATCATTTACACCTAATAGTCTTCCTGGAACAACTAATCTTCAATCTTCAGGTTCATTCTTGTTCTTGGCTGGAGATTCAAACGGAGACTGTGTTGCAGGCTCGGTAGAGCGTTTTGATGGGATTAACTGGCAGTTGATTGCGCAAAACGGCAACAGATATTTGGACTTATTCACATATACCGTTGGTAGTACAGATTATTTGATCCATGGCAGTATGAACGACACCGGGTGTGGATTTGATGGTTCAGTCGGTTCTCTGAATACCTCGCAAACAGCTTGGCAAAACTGGCCAGCGTGTCTGGCGCTTGACGAACTTTCTACTGTCACTGGGGATAGCATAACTGAATTCCAGGGTATTTTGTACGCGGCAGGAAAGACGAGATTGAATTCAGATTGTGCTGTAGCGTCACTGTTCTCGAATAATACAGCGTTATCAGGGTGGTCGCCGATTGGCTCTGGCCCCAGTTCATTGATCACTAGCGTTTCTCCGTTTGTCGGTACTTTGGACATTGGCACCTGCGAGTGGCTTGTTCTATACAGTAACGGATGGGCAGACAAGGGGTGGTCATATGACGGGATTGAATGGGAAACTCTAGGCTTGGGAAGCACAACCCTCCCTTCGGTTATTGAGGACTCTCATCAGGTTGGTGGATGGTTGTATATAGTTGGTACTCTCGGAATATTGCAAGAGAGTACGACCTGCTCGACGTGCAAAGTCAACCCACAGTTTGTCACGCGAATTCGGTCGATTGCGGACTGGAACGGTAACGGGGTTGTGCAGAATAATGACAAATTTGCATTCTCGATTGCAAAGAACGCGAAAGCACCGATTGCCGATCTGAACTGTGATGGGAAATGGGATGATGCCGATCGGGAAATTTTCAACGCGAGATGGACTGCCTGCAAGCCCTAGTGTTATCCGTCTTGAATATACTTGACATCAGCAAATGTCCTAGTTTGACACTGCATCGGCCGGCATTTTCGCCGGGCCGATGTTTTTTTTCTTGCCCGGATGCCTCCGGGACAGCCTCGCGTGCGAAGAGTTGACCGAGCGCCATTCCCGGCGCACAATGATCGTGACGCGGCTGTTCTTGCTGATACCGTCATGGGGTAAAAAATCGGAATGCTTCGCAGCTGCCGGCTGTTGGTACTTACAGTTCACGCGGACAGCTCGCCTCAAGAGGAGAAAGCCATGCACAAGCACATGCAAAGACCCACCCGACTCGGATTCACACTGATCGAACTGCTGGTGGTCATCGCGATTATCGCGCTGCTCATCGGCATCCTGCTCCCGGCGCTGGGCAAGGCCCGCAAAGCCGCCCGCCTGGCGGTCTGCGGCTCAAACCTCAAGCAGGTGGGCGTCGCGGTCAACACCTACGCCGCAGACTTCGAGGACAAGATCGCCTCGTTCAGCTGGAACGAGGGGAACTACACCACCAAGTACAACGATCTGAACAACGCGGGCAACAACGTCACCGCGACGATGTACCAGCTCACCGAGATCATCCGCCGAAAGACCGGCGACGACACCTTCCCGGTCCTCAACAACCGCGCCCCGCAACGGCGGTTCAGCCACATGGTGGTGGTGGACTACATGGCCGACGTGATCCCCGAGCAGACCGCCGCGTGCCCCGAGGACCGGACGCTGATCGAGTGGCAGAGAGACCCGAGAAACCCGCCGGACCTCGACGAGCAGGGCAGCGAGGCGTACAGCAAGATGTCGCCCTACCGCTCGACCTACCAGTTCGTCCCGGCGTCCTGGGCGCCCGACAAGGGGACGCCGCAGACCAATACCGTTGGACCGGTGCGATCCCACCACGATCTGTTCTCGTTCCCACCCCGAGCACGCCTCGGCGAGCGGCAGATCCGCGAGGTTGATTTCCCGTCGGGCAAGGTCCAGATGTTTGATTTCTACGACTTCCACGGTGCCGCAAAGGCGCAGTTTTATGCGTATGCCGACGCAAAATCCAACCTCCTCTTCTTCGACGGCTCGGTCCGCTTCCTTACTGTCGGCGATTCCAATCTGAGCTTTCGACCCAATGCTCCCCAGCGCCCAGACCATGCTCGCATGACGTATGTTCCGAACGAGATTTACGAGCCGCCGACGCGCTCGGGCAATGACACCGATGAAGACCTTGAGCCCTACTTCCGCTGGACCCGCGAAGGGCTCCACGGCCTCGACTACGGCGGCTCCGAGATCAACAACAGCGGCTGAACCGAAGCCGCCAACCAATCCCCTGTCCACGCCGCCGGCCCGATGCACGCATCGGGCCGGTGTTCTCTTTTGCCCAGCCGGGCCGATGTCCTCGCTACCATCCGCCATGTTGTGGTCTTCTTCTGCCCCGCAACGCGGGCTCACCCACCCCCGGGCCGACACCATCGCGCTGCCCACTCGCAGCCGGGCCGAGTCATCTTCTGCGCTCCGTGACCTCCTCGCAGCCTCGTTCTTCGCGCTGTTCGCTTCGATCGCGGCTCAGGTCGCGATCCCGCTGCCTCCGGATTACGTCCCGATGTCGCTGCAGACCCTCGTGGTCCTGCTCGCGGCCCTGTGCCTCGGCCCGCGCGTCGGGACGATGAGCATGGTGCTCTACCTCGCGGTCGGGGTCGTCGGCGGCGCGGTCTTTGCCGAGGGGTCCAAGGGCCTCGCTGTCCTCGCCGGCCAGACCGGAGGCTATCTGCTCGGGTTTGTCTGCTGCCAGCCGGTGGTCGGCATGATCGCCCGCCGCCGCGACGGCTCGGTCCGGGGCTGGCTGGCGATGATCGCTGCGGTGCTCGCGGGCAACGCGGTGGTCTTCGCGTTCGGCGTCCCGGTGCTGGCGCTGGTCAACGGCTACGGCGTGGGTCGGGCGCTCGAGGGCGGGCTCTACCCCTACCTGCCCGGGTTGGTCGTGAAATCGGTCGCGGCGGTCATGATCGGCCGACTCGCGGCCCCGCTGGCAGCCCGGCGCCCTTGGTAAGCCCCGGGGCAGACAAAATCTTCGCGTCCGAGGAATATCGGGTGTCGCGGCGTGGTTGATCTCAGCAGAAGGCCGGAAACGGGCTTCGTGTGAATCCTCTTCGTGCCCCGGTTGCTGACTGTCCCCCTGGCGACCGGGGCTCTTTTTTTGGAGGCGCACACGTCGGGTGTTGGCATTTTCGTAGAGCCCCTCGCGCAAGCGAGGGGACAACAACCACCCGAACCACGAAAAACTCGAGGTACCAGACGCTCGCGTGCGCCCCATGTGCGAGGTGTGTCCATGCGATAGGGCCCGCCAGTGTTGGACCCGGCGCTTACGCTGAGGGCTCTTTTTGTTGGTGACTACTTGGAGCGCACTGACACTTGACGTCTCGCTCGCAGCGGACGCCGTTGCACCACGCAACATGTTGTGACCGTTAGTTCAATCCAAACTTCTGCTTGTGGATCACCTTGCCGTCTTTGACCATCACGAGGATGCCCTGATTCTCGTCACCCCACAGGTAGTCTTTGGTATCGCCGCCGCCGCCTTGCGATTCGACCATGCCGGCCGCGCCGATCCCGACCCCCGACGCGACCTGCAACTCGCCAGCACCACCCATGATCGACTCGACCTCGATGAGGTCCATGTCCACCTGGATCAGGTCGTAGTTCTCGGGCGTGACAGTTTCCTCACACCCGGTGACAGCCAGCAGGGAGAGCGCAAGAACGAGCACGGCAGCGATGCGGGTGAGCATGATCGGGTTCCTTATCGGGCGTTCGGAGTTCGCCGGAGTTGAGGCCTTCAAGCAGTTCTTGCCCAGTCTACACCAACCCAGCCGAAACTGGAGCCCCGAATCGAGACGGGCCGATGGTTGGATTCGCACGAGGGCCGGTGTGGTCCTGTTTGGCCACCGACCGGCGCACCCCTTTCTCCGGAGCCTTCCATGAGTGAGCACGAACCACAGATTACTGTTATCGGTCCCGACACCCAGATCAAGGGCGAGATGACCTTCGAGCGCACCGCGCGAATCCTCGGCCGCTTCGAGGGCAAGATCACCAGCGGCGGCGAGCTGCAGGTCGGCGCGACCGCCGAGTGCGTCGCGTCGCTCGAAGCCGCCACGATCATCGTCGACGGCCACGTCGAGGGCAACGTCGCCGCGAGCGACCGCATCCAGCTCAACAGCACCGCTCGGGTCAACGGCGACGTCGTTGCCGAGAAGCTGATCGTCGCCGAGGGCGCGTCGTTCAACGGCCGCTGCTGCGTCGGGCCCGAAGCCGTCGCCGAGTTGCAGGCAAGGAACGCCGCCGCCGCCTCCCCAGACGCCCGTGCGCAACAGCCCCGTGAGAACGGTACCGCGCAAAGCCGTCCGGTCGAGCGTCCCATCCCCGAGGTCAAGCCCGCGGGAACCAACGCCGCGGCGTTTGACTGGGTCGGGAAAGCCGGCAACGGTGAAGCCAACGAAGTGAGCAACGGCACCAACGGCTGGGGCCCGCGCACGACCGCTGCCGACGGCGCAGCCTGACAAACGTTGCACGGCTCCCCAAAGGTGGCAAGGCTCCCCAAAGGTGGCACGGCTCTCCGAGCCGTGTATCTGCTGTTGCCCGTCGTCCCGATACCAACCGCCGCTGCGCACCAGCGCAGCGGCGCGATGAAAACGAGACCCCCCACGTGACCCTCTCCGCCCAGTCGCTCGTGCCCCCCGCCGCGCCGTCGCGCACCGTGCAGTGCTACCACTGCGGGCGTGACTGCGCGGTCAGTGTCCACGCGATGAGCAGCTCGTGCTCGCACTGCTACCGCCAGCTCGCGATCGCCGACATCGTCGTGCGGTCCAGGCACTGGGGCAGCCGCCTCCAGACCTGTGGCAAAATTCTCCTCGACCGCAAGGCCGACGTCCGGGTCAACCTCCTCACCGCCGGTGGGGGGGTCGAGGTCCACGGCACGCTCCGCGGCAAAGTCGTCTCGTTCGGGCCGGTCACGCTCGGTGAGACCGCCAGGATCGACGGCGACCTCGAAGCACCCGCGATCTACGTCTCACCCGGCGCAACCATCCTCGGCGGCACGTTCTCGATCGTGCCCGTGCCCAAGCTCTAGAGCCATCGCGGCTTTCTCGCGTCAGCCCGGCTTCATGGTGTTGCCCTTGTCCCCTCGCTTGCGCGAGGGGCTCTACCACGCCTGATGGCTCTTCTGTAGAGCCCCTCGCGCAAGCGAGGGGACAACAACATATGTTCACACACGAACAAACTCCTCCGGGTGTCTCGGTCAACCGGGCGAACGTGTTGCCACCGCTATCCCATCGCGTCCATCGCGGACACGCACCATCACTCGATCTCGAACCACCTTCTGAACACCGGGGTACAGTCTGCATACTCACGGAGTTTGCATGACGTCTGATCGCACCATCCCCCCGCCGAACGCCCACTCGCCGCACACCCCCGCAGTCCTCACCGACGCCGACCGCGAGGCGCTCGCCCGCATGGCCAGACTCACGCCACGGGCTGCGCCGCTTGAGCACCTGCCCGACGTGCCTCCTTCGCGGATTCCCCGCCACATCGCGATCATCATGGACGGCAACGGCCGCTGGGCGACCCGCAAAGGCGTCCCCCACGCCGAGGGGCACCGCCGCGGAGCCGAGACCGTCCGCCGCGTTGTCGAAGCGTGCGGCCGGGTCGGCGTCGAAGCCATCACCCTCTACTCGTTCTCCACCGAGAACTGGAAGCGGCCCGCCGACGAGGTCGAGGCGCTCATGCAGCTTTGCATCGCGTACTGCGACAGCGAATGCGACGCCCTCGCCCGCGAAGGTGTTCGCGTCCGCGTCATCGGGCGGGTCCATGAACTCCCCGATGGGGTCCGCGAAGCGCTCGACCGTCTCGTCAGCGCCACCGCCGAGATCAACGGCCCGACCCTCTGCCTTGCGATCAACTACGGCTCGCGCCAGGAAATCACCGACGCGGTCCGCACCCTCGCGACCCAGGTCGAGCAGGGCACGCTCACGCCCGACGCGATCGACGAAACCCTAATCTCGGGAACCCTGGGCACCGTCGGCCTGCCCGACCCTGACCTCCTCATCCGCACCGCCGGCGAGATGCGACTCTCCAACTTTCTGCTCTGGCAGATCAGCTACGCCGAGCTCTACGTCACCGACATCTTCTGGCCCGAGTTCTCGACCGAGCACCTCCACGCCTCGATCCGCGCCTTCGCCGCCCGTGACCGCCGCTTTGGGGGAAGACCGCCACCCCCGAGCACCCCGGACACGCCCCCATCGACGAGCCGCTAGAGCGTTTTCACTTCTCTCGTCTCGTGTGCCACGGCCATCTTGGCCGTGCTGGACCACCGGCACGGCCAAAATGGCCGTGGCACACCAAGAGATTCGCTACACCTTGACGCAAACTGCTCTAGAGTCTCCCCGTGCTCCGCAAGCGTGTGATCGTCGGGTCGTTGCTCATCCTCAGCCTGGTGCTGGGGCTGTGGCTCGACGGCGTGATCGACCGGCTCACCCTGCCCGGCCCGCTCGCCGACCTGCTCAAGCGAGAAACATTCCCCCCGGGCACGCTCTTGTTCCCCGTCGCTGCCGGGCTCAGCCTCATCGCCGCCCGAGAGCTCGCCGCCATGCTCCGCCGCAAGGGCATCGCCGCCTCGGCCCGGGCCTCGACCACCGCTGCCCTCATCGGCCTGGTGGTCTCGACGTTCGTTCCCGAAGCGATGCCCGCGGTCAATGCTGCCGCTCTGGTCGCTACCGCGGCGGTCGCGGTTCTGGTTGCCTCGATCGTCTTCCACGCGAGGCACTGCACCGTCGAGGGCGTGATCGCTGCGACGGGTTCGACGCTGTTTGCGTTTGTCTATCTCGGGCTCCTGTTCGGGTTTCTCATGGCGATCCGCCGTCAGCACGAGGTCTGGATCATCCTGTGGGTGCTTCTGGTGACCAAATCGTGCGACATCGGGGCCTATTTCACCGGGCGGGCGATCGGAAAGCACAAGCTGATCCCCTGGCTCAGCCCGGGCAAAACGTGGGAAGGGCTCTTCGGCGGCATCGTGTTTGCCAGCCTCATCGGGGCGCTCGGAGCGTGGCTGCTCGGCCGAGCGGGCGTGCCCGCAAGCCCCAGCCCGCTGGTCGGGGCCTTGGCCGGTGTGCTCTTTTCGTTGGTCGGCCATGCCGGTGATCTCATGGCAAGCGTCCTGAAACGGGACACCGGGGTCAAAGATACCGGCACGGCTCTCCCGGGCATGGGCGGGCTCATCGACGTGCTCGATTCGCCGCTCCTGGTCTTCCCGGCAGCGTACTGGTTGCTTGTACTTACCACCTGAAAATTGACGTTGGTGTGATTTGTCACCCGTTCCGGGATACACTCACTTTAGGGAAGCCGCTGACTGCCTTGGAGTGCTCATGGACGTTACGACCCGTCTGCTGCGTGTGTATCAAATTGATCGACAACTGGCCGGGCTTCAATCCCGCCTCCGCGCCGCAGAGCGGTTCTTCGCAGAGCAGTCCAAGCAGCTTGCGATCCTCGATGCCAAACACGACGCGCTCGACCGTCAGGTCAAGCAGATCAACGCCGCGGTCGCCAACCTCGAAAACGACACCCGCTCGACCGACCAACGGCTCGAACAGATCCGCGAGCAGATGAACTCCTCGCGGACCAACAAGGACTACAAGACCTACCTCACCGAGGTCAACACGCTCAAAGCCGACAAGGGCAAGGTCGAGGAGGACGCGATCGGGCAGTTGGGCCGTGCCGACGAGCTCAAAGCCGAACTCGCCGAGCTCGACACCCAGCGGGCAGAGCGGGCAAAGATGCGCGACGTCGCCGAGGCCCAGTGCAACGAACGCAACGCCGAGATCTCCGGCCGCGTCGAGCAGCTCAAAAAAGAACGCATCGAAGCCGCGGAGGATGTCCCCACGAACATGCTCGCTGACTACGAGCGCCTCTACGAGCACCGCGAAGAGGACACCATGGCGCCGATGGAGATCACCGACGTCAAACGGCACGAGTACCACTGTGGCGCGTGCATGATGGCGGTCCCTATGCAATCCGGCGTCGCCCTGCTCACCGGGCAGTTCACCAACTGCCCCAACTGCCAGTGCATCCTCTTCCTCTCGGCCGAGACCGCCGACGCGATCACACCCACCAGCAAGCGCTGACCGCACGCCGTGGGCACACGCCTGAACATCCGCGTCCCCGCCGATTTCGTGCTCAGCCGCGACACCTGTTCCTACGGCTATTTCCTCCTCGCGCCCAACCACTGGGACGTTCGCCAGCAAACACTCGCACGCATGTTCCTGTTCGCTGAAGGCCCAGCCCGAGCGACGATCACGCAGGAACAGCGCAAGACCCATCGCACCAGCAGGCCGGGGCGCATCAGTTTCCCGCACGTCCCCGGCGCACCGCTCCGTGTCGGCTTTGACCGCGCACTCACCCGGGCCGAACAAACCCAGGCCCGCGCCCAGCTGATCCGCATGCTCCGCCTCGATGAGGACGAGACCCACGCCCGCGCCTTCCACAAGCTCGATCCGCGCTGGAAACAGTCCGGCCGCAGCAGGCTCTACCGCTCGCCCACACTCTTTGAGGACGTGCTCAAAACCGTCACCAGCTGCAACGTCACCTGGCCGAGCACGATCCACATGAACCGCAGGCTCTGCGACGTGCTCGGCGAGTCAGGCTCGTTCCCGTCCGCCCGACGCATGGCCCGCGCCCGCCCCGGCACCCTCCGCGCCCGCTGCCGTGTGGGCTACCGCGACCAGCGCATGGTCGAACTCGCAAAGATGTTCGTCCCCCGAGGCAACAAGCCCGCCGAGGTCGACGAAGCCTGGCTCACCGACCCCGCGACCGACGACGACACCGCGTTCACTTTCCTCACCTCGCTGCCCGGCATCGGTCCCTATGCCGCGGGAAACATCATGCAACTGCTCGGCCGCTACTCACGCCTGGCCCTCGATTCTGAAAGCCTGCGCCACGGCAAAGCAGTCCTGGGCATGACCGGCACCGACGCCTCGATCATGAAACGCCTCGCCGCCCACTACGAACCCTTCGGCGAGTACAAGTTCAAGAGCTACTGGTTCGAGATCTGGGACTACTACGAAACCAAACGAGGCGTCAGCCACAACTGGGACCGCGAAGAAATCGGATCGAGCTTCACCGCCAGCAAACTCTGATACATATCCCGCTTCGAACTCGTGCTCTGTCTTCTCATGCTCCCCCTCCCTCTGGGAGGGGGCTGGGGGGAGGGTGCCTTTCGCTGTGTGCAAACCCTGCCGAGACGATGACGTGCGAGAACGCAACAAGAGCCGTATGAGCAACTCCCGGATCGGCACAACACCCGTGCAATAATCCCCCATGACCACCCCCCCCACCCACACCGCCACACTCACCGCCGGCATTCCCAGCAAGAACGCCATCCTCTACCACGCCATCCGCTTCAACGTGGGCGACCCCGCCGCCCTCATCGAGATCGAGGGCGCGACACCCCGCCGTTCGCTCATCCTCCGCGAGATCGAGATGGACCGCGCCCGCAAGCACGCGCGCGCCGACGCGGTCTTCGGCTATTCCGAATTCACGCCAGAGGGCGGCCTCAGCGGCGACCGCGAAACCGGCACCGCCCAGGCCGTCGTCGAGTTTCTCCACCGCAATGCGATCACCCGCGTCGTCACCGACCGCTCGCTGCCTTTCATCTTCGCCCACCACATCCAGCAGGCCGGGATCACGCTCGAGTACGACCCCGACAAGGGAGTCCTCGACCGCCGCGCCAAGGACGAGCAGGAGATCGCCTGGCTCGCCGAAGCTCAAGCGACCACCGAGCAGGTCATGGAGCGCACCCTCCGCATGATCGCCCGCGCCCCGGCCGACCGCGCCGGCATCCTCCAGCACGACGGCGAACCCCTCACCGGCAGCCGCGTGCGCGCGATGATGGACATCTGGCTGCT
Source organism: uncultured Phycisphaeraceae bacterium (assembly GCA_964394895.1). GTDB lineage: Bacteria > Planctomycetota > Phycisphaerae > Phycisphaerales > UBA1924 > PNC22. Next base: position 212,702 of record CAYMZJ010000001.1, read on the forward strand.
CGAGCTCGGCTACTCCAGCCCCGACGCCATCGTCGCCTGTGGCACCGAGGGCGGCGACTGCCACAACCGAGGCACCGGCCCGATCTCCACCGGAATGCCCGTCATCCTCGACGTCTTTCCCCAGAACAAGTCCACCCTCTACAACGGCGACTGCACCCGCGTCGTCGTCCACGGCGACGTGCCCGACGAGATCGCCCACATGCACAACGCCGTCGTCGAAGCCAAAGCCGCCGCCACCGCTGCGACCCGCGCCGGCACCACAGGCGACGCGGTCCACGCCGAGACCGCGCGCGTCCTCACCGCCCACGGCTACCACATGGGGCAGCCCCCCGAGGACGCGCCCGACACCCACACCTCCATGCCCCACGGCACCGGGCACGGCGTCGGGCTCGAAGTCCACGAGCCGCCGCTGCTCGACAAGGACGGCCCGGAACTCATTGTCGGCGACGCGCTCACCATCGAGCCCGGGCTCTACTCACTCGCGCGGGGAGGCATCCGTATCGAGGACATGGTGATCGTCACCGCCGATGGCTGCCGAAACCTCAACTCCCTGCCCGAAGGGCTCGACTGGCGGTAATACACACCACGCATCTCAGATCTGGTGCTCTTACCGCATGCTTTTGATGCAGTGATGCGGAACTCGTCTGTCCCGTGCTCTGGTTGTTTGACGCGTTGAACTCTCCTGCTCCCCCTCCCGCGCCCCGCGGGAGGGGGCTGGGGGGAGGGTGCCTTTGCTCTTGATGGTCCTGTTCTCAAGCGGCCTGAAGTCGATGGAGCACAAGCACTTTGTGGGATTCGTGTTATCCGGCCGTTGTCCGCGCGTTGGCAACTATAACTCACGCAGGACCTACAACACGGCCGATCCATCGTGTAGAGTCTTCACCCATGAGCGACCGCGTCCTCCCATTCTCGACCGCCGCCCAGGCCTACGGCACCACCCGCCCGCTGATGGTGCGCGCCGTGCCGCAGGGTCGGACACAGGTGCAGGGCACACAAGCCAACGCGCAAGCCGCGCAGGTCGCCAAGCCCGCGCAGCACGACACCTTCGACTTCTCGGCCGCAGCCCGCGCAAGATCAACACCCTCCCACCCGCTCGCCGCAGCAAAGGTCCCCGGGCAGGTCAGCTTTGAGGGAAGCGCCTCAGCTTCTGCCACGACGCCCCCGGCTTCGCCCATGCCTCCAGCCCCGGTCCCGGCTCAGGCCCGGACCCAGGTCACAGGTTCGATGCCGATCTACACCAACCCCGCGTCACGCAACGTCGCGGCAACCGGTGTCAACGCCGGACGGCTGATCGACTTCGAGGCCTGAGCCTTCCGATATCCACCAACGCTGCGGCTCGAGCAGTTTGCGTTTCTCTGTTTCTGCGCGTTGCGAGGTTGCGGTTGTCCCCTTGCTTGCGCAAGGGGCTCTACCACGAACGATTTGCTCACCATAGAGCCCCTCGCGCAAGCGAGGGGAAAGCGCTACCAACGCCATGCACAAAACATGGTGACACAATGCGCTCTATCCTGCGGTCATGCCAACACTCCCCAACCCCTCGACCCACGCGCACCACTGGCGGATCGACCCGGACATCGTCTTCCTCAACCACGGCAGCTACGGCGCGTGCCCCTTCCCCGTGCTCGAAGCCCAACGACGCTACTGCGACCGGATGGAACGCGAACTCGTCCGCTTCTTCATGCTTGATGTCGAAGGGATGCTCGACACGGCGCGCGACGCCCTCGCGGCGTTCATCGGCTGCGATGCCGAGGGGATCGCGTTCCTGCCCAACGTCACGCAAGCTGTCGCGACCGTCATCGACAACCTCAAACTCAACCCCGGCGACGAGATTCTCGTCAACGACCACGAATACTCGGCCTGCATCAGTACCTTCGGCCGCGCAGCAAAGCGGGCCGGGGCGAACGTCGTTCGTGCAACCATCCCCTTCCCGACGAAATCATCAGACGACATCTACAACGCCGTGATGAATGCCGTGACCGACCGCACCCGCATCGTGCTGCTGAGTCACATCACCAGCCCGACCGCGCTGATCTTTCCGGTGGACCGCCTCGTCGTCGCGTTGCGGGCAAAGGGCATCGAGGTGCTGCTCGACGGCGCCCACGCGCCGGGACAGATCGACCTGGACGTGCGCGCAACCAACGCCCACTACTACACCGCCAACCTGCACAAGTGGCCGTGCTGCCCCAAGGGGTCGGCGTTTCTGTGGGTCCACCCCGAACGCCGCGAGGGCTTCGAGCCGCTGGCCCTCTCGGCCCGCGCCCATCTCGATCGGCCCGACCGCGACCGCTTTCGCTGCCTCTTCGACTACATCGGCACCGACGACTACACCCGATTCCTCGCCGTCCCCGACGCGCTCGAGTTCATGGGCTCACTCGAAGGCTCGTGGGAGGCGCTCCGCGCGCGCAATCACGCGCTCGCCCTTCAGGGTCGTGCCATCATCTGCGACGCGCTCGGGTGCGAACCCGCGACGCCCGACGACCTCGTCGGCTCGATGGCGACCATCGTCGTACCCGGCGTCGGGCTCGCATCAGGCGGCACTTCGCCCGGCGGCTACGAAGACCCGCTCCAGGAACGGCTCGTCGAAGACCACAATATCCAGGTCCCGGTGTGGAGTTTGCCCAGCCAGGGCCGACGCCTTCTCCGCATCAGCGCCCAGGCCTACAACACCCCCGAGCAGTACGAATACCTCGCCCGCGCGCTCAAGCAGGAACTCGCGGGCGAGCAATCGAAGGGATGACGATGCCTCTTCGTAGAGCCCCTTGCGCGAGCAAGGGGACCGCTTTGAGGCGGATCGTGACGGTTCAGAAAGAGTCGTGCTGAACTGGCATTATGACTTTGTGCATGGCGAGTGCAAAAATATCATAACGAGCCCCGAGCGCAAGCTCGGATTGACAGATGAGCGGGTACCGTCGGAAGGTCCTGAACCTGTGCTCGCGCACAGGGCTCGTAGGAACGCATGAACTTTGTTCACATGGCACCAGACGACGGCACCCACCCGAGCTGCCATACCGGTATCAGTCGGAGTGTTTGCCGGCCTTTGACTTTCTTCGATTCGGATACAGCGCCGAACTCACTCCCCGCGACATGTCCTTGCGGAGCATGCTCTTCGCGGTGCGTTCATACGCCCCGTCAAGGTTCTCACGGCTGTATTCGGTGCCGACAAAGTCGCGCCCGTGTTCGCGGGCAACGACCGCTGTGGTCCCGCTACCGATGAAGGGGTCGAGCACGATATCGCCGGGGTTCGAGCAGGCGAGGATCACCCGTTCGAGATAGACCTCGGGCAGTTGGTTGTCGTGCTTGGCGCGGCGTTCCTTGTTGTTGCCCTGGATGCGCCCCCAGTACTGCCCGTACCACACGTCCATCGGCACGCGCATCCCCGCGGGCATCCCGTCGCGTTTGCTCTCGGTGCGCGGGTCGCCATAGATCGCCCGGCGGTCGGAGACCTCGACGATGTCCTCGTTGTTCCAGACCCGGTTGTCAGCGTCGCGGCAGAAGTAGAGCGCGTGGACCTTGCTGTTGATGAATCGTTTGGTCGTGTTCTGCCCGAAGCGGTAGTGCCAGATGCACCAGTTGACCATGTGCAGCCCGCGGCTCTTGAGATGGACCACGATCTCGGCGGCCGAATCGTCGGGGATGTTGACCCAGAGCGAGCCGTCGTCGGTGAGGGAGTTGATGCACGCATCGAGCCACTCGGCGGTGAACTTGAGATACTCGTCGCGCGACATCGCGTCGTCCCACGAGTGCCCGGTCTCGTGGCGGTCGTAGTCGCGCTTCCAGTTGAACGGCGGGTCAGCGAAAACCAGACGGACTGATTTTTTCTGCACCTCGGGGATCGTCGGCAGCACCTCGCGGCAGTCGCCCAGGTACATCGAGACGCTGCCCTTGCCGCTGGCGGTCCGTTTCCGCCGGCGAACCTTCGGCTTGGTGGGCGTTGCTGTGGCGCGCGCAGTGGGGGTGGTCGTGTTCTGGTTGGCGCGGGTGCGGATTTTGCCCATGGGCGAACAGAATAGCGCGGACCGGCCCCGCCTGCCGAGCGCGATTCAGAGCCCGACGCGCCAGCGAGGAGCAATCTCGATGCTTCGGCGGATCATGCACGGCCGCGCACGGGCGAGACGCCCGCGCCACAGAGCCAGAGCACTTACCACTCGTTGCTGCGGTAGGAGCCCCGGCGGTCCTTGCGGTTGTTCTGATCGCCGAGGACCGCGCCGCTGCCAGCGCCGATAATCGCCCCGGCCGCAGCGCCCTTGCCCATGTCACCGGTCAGGCTGCCGAGGCCCAGGCCCAACACTGCGCCGAGGGCGGCACCCGAGAACGCCCCTTGGCCGGCGTTGTTGCACCCGCCAGCAACCGACGCCAAGGCGAGCGAGCCGCCCGCGACCAAACCAAGGGCGAGCCTGCGGGTGTTCCAGTTCGAGGTGGTGCGATGCTGCATGGTTGATCCTCCTGCTTTGCCAGCTCTCGAATCGCTTCGGAGGCTGGCGGGCCTGTTGGTTCCACTCAATAGAACGCCCGGGTTCTCGGTTTGGTTCCCGATTTGACCTCGCCGGGGTAAAAAAACTAGTGATTACTCACTTATGGCGAAAATATACCGATCAAAACCAGATCAACAAGGTACATTGTGGCACGGCGATTCGTTGCCGTGGGCGGGCGGTGTTGTCCCCTCGCTTGCGCGAGGGGCTCTTTTGCTCTGCCCATAGAGCCCCTCGCGCAAGCGAGGGGACAACTTCTGCCCATAGAGCCCCTTGCGCAAGCGAGGGGACAACGTCAACCGCGCGGCACAAGAAACGCGATCCGGTCGGACGCCCCGGCTCCAGAATCGAACGGTCTCCGTGCCCGTTGGTGCGAACACGCCTCGCGGGCCGAAAGACCAATCAACACGACCACGCGCAGAGATCGGCACCGATAGGGTCCGAGCCTCAGCGCGGCGGTGCTTCGGCGCCGTGACGCGACGAGCAAACAAACACAAGACGCGGGCAGCAGCGGAGACGGCGATGGACAGGTTCATTATCGAAGGCGGGAAGCCACTCTCGGGCACCATCCGCGTCAACGGCTCCAAGAATGCGGCGCTCCCCCTGCTCGCGGCGGCCCTGCTGACCGACGAGCCGGTCACCCTCCGCGATGTCCCGGACCTCGCGGACATCCGCAACATGCTGCGCCTGCTCGCCGAGCTTGGGTGTGGCAGGACGAACGAGTCCGACCCGGGCAATCCCGACGCCCCGCTCGGCGACCGGGTCACCCTCCACGCAGCCGACGAGAGCCGGTGCCACGCGCGGTACGACATCGTCCGCACGATGCGGGCCAGCATCTGCACCCTCGGGCCGATGATCGCACGCAGGGGCAAAGCCAGAGTCTCGATGCCCGGCGGCTGCGCGATCGGCGACCGACCGGTGGACCTCCACCTCCGCGGCCTGCGGGCGCTGGGCGCAACAATCACCCTCGAAGGCGGCGACATCGTGGCCAGCGCTCCGGCCGGCGGACGCCTCCGCGGGGCGACGGTCTTTCTCGGCGGCCCCTTCGGGTCGACAGTCCTGGGCACCGCCAACGTCATGAGTGCGGCGACACTCGCCGAGGGGACGACGATCATCGAGTCGGCGGCCTGCGAGCCCGAGGTGGTCGATCTTGCCCACCTGCTCGGCAAGATGGGCGCAGAGATCTCGGGGGCGGGCTCGCCTCGGATCGTGGTGCGGGGGGTGGACCGTTTGCACGGGGCCGACCACGCGGTGATTCCCGACCGCATCGAAGCGGGAACGTTTTTGTGCGCAGCTGCGATGACCCGGGGGGAGGTCACGATCGAGAACTGCCCGATCGACACGCTGCTGGCGGCGGTGGATCGGCTTGAACACGCGGGGGTCTCGGTCGAGACCCTCGGCGACGATCCGCTGCACGCAACCTGCCGGGTCTCGGCGCCCGACACCCTGCGGCCGATCGAGGTGACGACCCAGCCGCACCCGGGATTCCCGACCGACTTGCAAGCACAGTTCATGGCGATGCTCACACTCGCCGACGGCAACAGTGTCATCACCGAGCGGATCTTTCCCGAGCGGTTCCTGCATGTCGCGGAGCTGGGGCGGATGGGGGCGAGCCTGTTCCGGGCCGGGCCGACGGTGGTGGTGAGTGGCGTGGGCGCATTGACCGGGGCGCAGGTGATGGCCAGCGACCTGCGGGCCAGCGCCTGCCTGGTGCTCGCGGGGCTCGCAGCGGAGGGCACGACGATTGTGAATCGTGTGTATCACCTCGACCGGGGGTATGCCAAACTCGAGGAACGGCTGCGGCCGTTGGGCGCGAGCATCGTGCGCGAGGGCGAGAGTGCGTGAGGCGCGGTGCTTTGCAGAGCCGATAATGCATGTCCCCTCGCTTGCGCGAGGGGCTCTACGGGGAGACGTCTGGTGTGGTGTCTGGTGTGGTGTCGGGTGTGGTGTCGGGTGTGGTAGAGCCCCTCGCGCAAGCGAGGGGACACCGGCGCGCACTCACCGGAACCACGCCGGCACACAACCCTCAGTTCCAGCTGCACCCCTTCGGCCACTCCTCGGGGTGCTGGGCTTTGGCGCGGCGGATGAGGCTCTGGATGTGTTCGAGTTCGTCGCGGAGCAGATGAGCGCGGCGGGTCGCGTCGCCCTCAGCCAGCAGGCGGTACCGAAGCTCGCCGCTGGGGGTCATGGTGAACGAGATCAGTTCCAGCAGCGCCGAGGTGGGGATGCTCTCGTTGCGGACGTAGTCAAGAATCTTCTCGGCCTTGGTCATCTGCGTCAGCGGGCTGTCACTCAGCGCGCCGTCGAGCCAGTCGCGCAGGCTCTCGAGTTCGTCCTCGTCCACCTCGCCCACACCGATGGGCCGGAGCATGACCTGTCGGAAGATCTGGTCATCCTCGGGCTCGATTTCTTCGATCACCCGTGCGCGGCAGATGCCCTGGAGCAGGATGTTGTACCGATCCTCACCGACCTGTTCGTGCTGAACGATCTGCCCGATGCAGACCGCCGGGCGGACCGGCGGCTGGGCGTGGTATTCCTGCTTCCAGCGGTCGCCTCGGAAGACCCCCATCGCGATCTGCCCCGCCCCGTCAAGCGCGCGGCTCACCATCTGGAGGTAGCGTTTCTCGAAGATGTGCAGCGGGAGCATCTGCTGGGGCAACAGCTCGGCGGTGTCGAGCGGGAACAAAGGCATCGCCCGGGTGAAGTTGACATGGATCGAGACTTCGTCGGACATCGAGGGCTCCGAGTGCTGCGAGTGCTGCGAGTGCTGCGAGTGCTGCGATCAGTGTAGTGGATGACCGGGCGAGCGGGATCGAAAGATTCCTATTCGGCGAGCGGGTCGGGACGGTAGAGCTTGGTGTCGAGCGCCCAGAGGCGCTCGGTAAAGTTCCCACCCAGGTCGTAGGCGCGTTGCTGATCCGGGCGGGCGGCATTCAGCGCGATCGCCAGCTTGGCGTCCACGTTGTCGAGCATCGAGACGAGAATCGCCTCGGGCGTCATCGGAATCTTGGCAGCCCCGTACTCGGGAATGCCGTGGTGGGAGAGGATGATGTGCTGGAGCACGGTGAGCGCACCGGCGGGCAGGCGGACGCCTTTGGTCGCCATGGTCTGCTGGGCTTTGTCGTGGAGCATGATCGCGCCCTCGACGATGTGCCCGATCAGTTCACCCCGCTCGGTGTACCCGAACGCCCGGTCGTAGAACAGCTCGCGGGTCTTGCCCAGGTCGTGCAGAAACAAACCGAGCAGCACGATGTCGCGGCTGATCTTGGGATAGAGCGGGCAGATCACGTCGGCGAGCTTGAGCAGGTTGAGCGTGTGCTCGAGCAGGCCGCCGAGATAGGCGTGGTGCATGCTCTTGGCAGCCGGGGCAGCACAGAACGCGGTCATCAACGGCTCGTCCTCGAGATACGTCTCGGCGAGCGCGGTCATTGCCGGGTGTTTGAGCGTGCCGAGCAGGGTGGTGACCTCGGCGAACATCGCGCCGACATCGTTCTCGGTCGAGGGCAACAGCTCGCGCATCTGCTCGGGCGAGGGCTCGGTGCGCTCGATCGAGTGGATGATGAGCTGCAGCTCTCCCTGGTAGGGCTGGGTCTCGCCTTCCAGCCACACGAACCCCTCGGTGGGCAGTTTGTGGAATGACGTTTCGTCGATCGACCACATGCGCCCGGGCACCTCGCCGGTCTTGTCAGCGATGAGGCAGCGGAGGTAGGTCTTGTCCTGCCGGGTCTTGCCGAGCTGGGCGTTCTTGATGGTGAAGGTGCCTTCGAGCCTCTCGTTTGGGCCAAAGTCACGGATGTAGCGGCGGTCGGACTTGAACATCGTGGACATGCACAGCCTTTCGGGGCAAGAGTGAAGAGCATGGTAGGGGAGGGGGTGGGGTGGTGAGTGGGGGAGGGATGGGGGGATGGGTTGGGGGTTCCGAGCCCCGGACTTCAGTCCGGGGTGGTCTCGGGGTACGCAACCAACCTCCGGACTGAAGTCCGGGGCTCGGGGTTTTTGCGTTCTGGTCCGGACCTCAGCGCCCGCGATAGTGCGAGGGAACATCCCCAAAGTCGGCGCGGATGACCGAGCGGATCCCCCCCCGGCCGCGCCAGTTGGTCACGATCTGCAACCACTCGGGGCTCATCAGTGCGACCAGATCGTCACGGATCTGGTTGGTGACCGCTTCGTAGAAGATGCCTTCGTTGCGGAAGCTCTGGGCGTAGAGCTTGAGGCTCTTGAGCTCGACGCACGTCCCGCCAGCCTTTGCCGGGGCGGGCTGATAGCGGAGTGTGATCTCGCCGAAGTCGGGGTGCCCGGTCATCGGGCAGACCGAGGTGAACTCTTCGTTCACGTGTTCGATGACGTAGGGCGCATCGCCGGGCGAGGGGAAGGTTTCCAGCAGGGAGACGTCGGGCATGTCAGAAGTAAACGCGGGCCGAACCCGGGGTCAAGCGCCCAGAACACAGAGCGCCTCGCGCAAGCGAGGGGGCAAGGGCAATCATGCCGAGATCACACACCATGATACAAAACACTCCAGAGCAACCGCGGGTCACTCGTCTCGTGTGCCACGGCCATCTTGGCCGTGTGAGCGCTCCGGACGACCGTCCGCACGGCTCACAGAGCCGTGGCACACAAGACGAGCGCACGACGATTGCTCTAGTACCGGGTCAAAAGCTCGGCGATCCGAGGCTGATTGCGTTCGATCTGCAGGCTGCGGCGGAGGGCGTTGCGGGCCGAGTCCAGCGCGTTGAGGTCGGACTTGTTCGACCACAGATACCGGTTGAGCAGGCAGACCCCGATCCCGTTCCACGCGGGGTAGTGGCGTTCGTCCATCTGGGTCGCGGTGCGGAAGGCTTCGAGCGAGAGGTCGTACTCGCGGAGGCGGAAGAGCGCCGAGCCGAGCCGTTCCTGCGCCATCGCGGAAGGGTGCTGGCGGATCACCTCGCGGATCGTCCCGGCCATTTCCTGATGCCGACCGACTTTGCCCAGGCTCTCAGCAAGGTTGAGCAAGAGTTCGGGCGTGAGGGGCATGAGCTCGGCCGCCGCTTCGTACTGCTCGATCGCTTCGTTGTGGCGCCCGCCGTTGGCGTAGGCAGCCCCAAGGTTGACCCGCGCCGGGCCGTTGCTCGCGTCGATCCGCACCGCACGCTCGGCGTAGATCACCGCCTGGGCGTCCTCGCCGAGTTGCAGATAGGCCGTCGCGAGGTTGAGGTTGGCGTTGAAATCGTCCGGGCGGATCGCCAGCGCGCGGAGGTAGGCCCGCACCGCTTCGGTGATGCGGTTGAGCATCTGCAGCGCGTGCCCGTGCCAGTAGTTGGGCTCGAACTGGTTGGGCGCGGTCCGGGCGGCTTGCCCATAGTGCTGCTCGGCGCCCTCAAAGTCTCCCCGCTCGCGGTAGATATCGCCCGCGCCCATATAGGCGGTCGTCATCGTCGGGTTGATCTCGATCGCCCGCTCAAACTCGCGGAGCGCCTGGTCCACGAGCCCCTCGTTCTTGAGCCGACCCGCAAGCTCGGCCGCTTCGGTCGCCCGGGTGTCCGAGTGGCGGGCGGTGCGGGCACCCGACTCGCCGCTGCGGCCTGCACCCCGGCAGCCGCCCATGCCGGCGACCAGACCCCCGCCTGTGAGCGTGGCCAGGAGAACAACAACAAGGGGCTTTGGGGTCGTCATCGGGCGGCTCCGGCGGCGGTGCGTTTGGGTGAAGAGTCGAGCAGACGGCACAGGCGGCGCAGATTGATCACGTCCATCGGCGTGCCTGCCTCGGTCGGTTCTTTCGGCGTTTCGAGGATCATCGGTACGGTTTTCAGTGCTTTGTGGTTCACCACCGCGGCAAATCCGCTCTGGAGCAGCGACCGCGAGGTTGTCCCGCCGCCGATTGTGCCCGCCCCGATATGGGCGTGGCGGTCGCGGCGGCTGCCCAGGTCCCCGATCGAGTCGTTGAGGTGGACCACCCGGATGTGCTCGAGCCCGCACAGCCGATCAAACTCGGCGAGCACCCCCTTGGCCGACGCGCGGCTGGACATGTCGTACCCCCCCGCGTGGGCGTGGCAGGTGTCAAAGCAGAACCCCACCCGGTGCCCGGCTCCCGTTTTCTCGACGATCAAGCTCCGCAACGCGGCCAACTCCTCAAACGTCCGGCCCATGTTCGAGCCCGAACCCACCGTGTCCTCCAGACAAAGCACCGTCGCAAACCCCGCGGTGCGGAGCAGCAGGCTGCGGTACGCCTCGGCGATCCGCTCGAGCCCCTCCGCAGCGGTGCTGGTGGTGTACGCCCCGGGGTGGTGGACCAGAAACGGTATCTCGAGCCGTTCGCACCTGTTGATCTCTTCGGTCATCAGGTCGATCGACTTGTGCCAGAGCTCGTTATCCGGGCTCGCAAGGTTGATGAGATAGGAGGCGTGGCTGATCGTCCGCCCGGCCCAGTCGAGTTCCTTGATCGCGGCGGTCCAGTCGTCCGCCACCCGCTCGTCGAGGGGTTTGGTCTTCCACTGGCGTTGGTTCTTGGTAAAGATCTGGACGCTCTCAAAGCCGAGCTCGGCCGCCCGCAGCGCTGCGGCCGCCATGCCGTCTGAGATAGAAAGGTGTGATCCGAACATGCCGGCAGTGTAGAGCCGGCAGGGCCAGCACGGAGCCGCCCGCCGTGTCCCCTCGCTCGCGCGATGGGCTCTATGAAAAAATGGCACAGGGATCACGAGCATCCAGATTGCGTTGTAGAGCCCCTCGCGCAAGCGAGGGGACATCCGTATCCATATTGCGTTGTAGAGCCCCTCGCGCGAGCGAGGGGACATCCGCATCCATGGCAAAGAAACACTTTGGCGCAAGATGCTCTTGCACATTCAACGGGCAAGCACCCGGGCGACGGCTCCGGCGTTCTGCCTCAGGTGCTCGGGGTTGATCGTCCCGGCGACCACCGACGACACCCCCGGCTCGCCGAGCAGATACCCCAGGCACGCCTCGACCGGATCGGTCCCGGGATTGGCCGCCGAATCGGCATCGTGCTTCGATTGGTCCAGCCTATCGAGGTGCCCCGAGAGCAACCCCTTCTTCACCAGCACCCCGACGCCCGCGGCGTGGGCTTCGCGCACGACGGGCAACATCTCGGTCTCGCGCGGGTTGAGCGCGAGCATAAGCACATCGCACAAAGGCAACGCCGCGCGCGCGCCGGCGACCGTCTTGGGAGAGAACCCGATCACACGGACTTTGCCTGAGTGCCGGAGGTCGCCGAGCGCGTCGAGTGTGCCGTGGTGCTGGATGATGTCCAGGTCGTTGCCGTCGGAGTGGACCAGTGCGATATCGATCGTGTCGCGATCGAGCCGTTGCAGGCTGCGCTCGATGCTGGCGCGGGTGTGCTCGGGGGAGAAGTCGAACCGGGAGACGCCGTGCTCGAATGTTTCGCCGACCTTGGTCGAGAGGAGGAAGCGGCCGGCAAACTCGGGCAGCAGCGTGCCGAGCCGGGTCTCGCTGGAGCCGTACGCGGGGGCGGTGTCGATGAGGTTGATGCCAAGGTCGGCCGCGAGCGCCAGCAGCGCGCGGGCCTCGTCGTCGGTGGGCAGGTCGTAGGGCGTCGGGTACTTGACCCCTTCGGTGCGGCCGAGCTTGACGGTCCCCAGGCCGAGCGTCGAGACGTGGATGCCGGTTGTGCCGAGTGGTCGTTGGTGCATGTCATGTCCAGAGCAGATCGTCACGGTCCCAGACCGGAGCCGCGGGCACAGGTCGCGGCCCGTCGAGCGGGTCCGCGTTCGACGTTGTGGTTGTGGGGATGGTTGTGGGGGCGAGGGGGAACATGTTTTTGAGGTGTTCGAGCACCGCAACCGCAGCCAGCGGCGCAAGGACGAGCTTGGTCGGCCAGCAGGCGATGACGTTGCCTTGAGCGCGCACGACGGGGGTATCGGGCCGTTGCCCGTTGGCGTCAAACCCCTCGGCCCGATCGACCCGGAGCGTGGCGAACTCGACGCCTTCGAGGTCGATCCAGGGCAGAATCGCGGCAAGCTCCTGCCGGGCGCGGGCGATCTGGTCGGCCGGCGAACGATCAACCCCGGTTTCGGCGAGGGTGCCCCCGATATACCAGACGGTGCGCCTGTGGGCGTCGGTTGTGCTGGTGATTGTGGCGCGGGGTTTGTCGGAGAGGCCGACGCAGTGGGCGTAGATCGCGGGGAGGTTGTCGGGAGTCGTCCCCCGTGCCAGCACCATGTGCAGCGGGCGGCGCTGCGTGCGGATTTCGGCGTTGAGGTCGAGATCCGCGAGCAGCACCTCGTTGCCCGCTCCGGCAGCGCAGACGATCGCGCGGGGGGTGAGATGGAGGTCGGCAGCTTTGCTCTCGGTGGTGGTGTCGGTTGTGGGAGGGGCGATGGTCAGGTGGGCTTCGGCCCGGCGCTGACGCTGAGGGCTCTGTAGAGCCGCATGCTGAGGGCTCTTTGTGCTTTGCCAGCGGAGTTGCACCGTTTGAGCGCGCAGCATTCGATCACGCACCGGGGCAGCAAGGGTTTCGAGCAGCGCGGGCAGGTCCAGCACCGGTTCGTCGAGCTGGTAGACCGCAACGCCGGGCGGGGCGTCGGCGAACGCAGCGGGGAACTGCGCACGACTGAGTTTCTGCGGCCCGCTGGTGAGGGCCTTTGACGCTGCCAGCCCGGCGAGCCGTGAGCCGACGCCGGGGGTGGTGAACATGCAGGTGTGCTGCGAGAGCACGGCCGCGCCGCGGAGGTCGATCGGGCCGGTACCCGCGAGGCACTCGCGCCACGTCGCAGCGGCCATCGCAGCGGCTTTGCTGGCGCGGGAGGCGTCGCCGGTGAGGGCGTACTTGGTCCCCGCGTGGAGGATGCCCTGGCTGGCGATGGTCTGCCCGTGCCCCAGCGCCGTGGTCTCGACGAGCAGCGCGTCGTAGCCCGCGTCCACAAGGGTTCGCAGGGTCCAGAGGCCGGCGATGCCGCCGCCGAGGATGAGGCAGTCAGGAGAGTGAGACACAGCAGAGGATAGGGGATCGGGCGCGGGATGATCTGTGCAGGTTCGTTTGCCCCCTCGCTTGCGCGAGGGGCTCTGTGAAAGGCAAGGAACGCGGTGAAAGGAAAGGAGAGCGTCGCAAGGCAAGGCGCGCGGTGAAAGGAAAGGAGCGCGATAGAGCCCCTCGCGCAAGCGAGGGGACACGGAGCGCACCGGTCACAACAGGAACGCACCGTCGCGCACGATATCCAACACTCAGCAGCCGGCGACCCACTCATTCAGGAATGCGATGAAGTCCTGCGAGTTGATGCTCCCGTCCTGGTTCCAGTCGGCTTCTGGTTCACCCGCGACCCAGGCGTTGAGGAAGAGGATGAAGTCCTGCGTGTTGACGGTGCCGTCGTTGTTGAAGTCGGGCGGGCAAGGGGCATCGGTGAACACAATCCCCGCCGCGTCCACGCCGCCCAAAGCCGCGATCTCGGCGGGGGTGAGCATGTCGTCTGCGAAGTAGAGGTTGGCGAGGTAGGCCGTTTCGGAACGCCCGCCGGGGCCGAGGTCGGCGTCGCCCAGGTCGCAGAAGAGGCCGAGCGTGGACGCCAGCGGCGAGGGGCCTTGGGAGTCGGGGAAGGTGCCGGTGCTGAGCGCCCAGGGGGAGGGGAACTCGCCCCACGCGAGCCAGTCGGCGTTGTCGACCGGCTCGCCGTCGCCGAAGGCCGGGGCAGCGGGATCGACCGAGTTGTAGTGCCAGTCGGAGTTGGTCGCGCCGATGGGCTGGCCGTCGATGTAGATGGTGGTCTGGTTGGTCTGCATGAAGTTGCTGACCAGCGCGATGCGCATCCAGCGGCCGGGTCCGATCGCGTTGGTTTCGAGATAGTCCCCCGGCTCGGCGATGTAGCCGATCGCGCCGTTGCCGTTGCCGGGGTTGCGGATGAGGCAGTCGGCCCGGCCGTTGTTGTTGTGCGAGCCGTGGACGAGTGCGAGCGGCCACTCGGTGTCCCAGCTCTCGGCCGGGATGTAGAGGTCGTAGATGAGCGTCCACTGCCCGAGGAACCCGCCTGGAAAGGCTGGTTTTGCAGCGGGAAAGAGCGCAAGCCCGACGCCCCGGTAGAGGTCCGGGTCGGGGTCTGCGAGGTTGCGCGCAGGGCTCGTGACGTAGACGGTGGCGCTTTCGCCGCCGGGGCCGGGGATGCCGAGGGAGTCGGTGGTGGTGAAGGAGGACTGGGCCTGGGTGACGCCGGTGGGGGCGTTTGGGTTGGGTGTGTCTTCGTTGCCGATGCCGCCGAGGATGGTGCCCAAGGCCGGGTTGTCGAGATAGTCGAGCTTTGCAGGCCCGGAGTTGCTGACGCTTTCGAGCGTCGTGTCGAAGTGCCACTCGGTCTGCTGGCGGGGCGAGGGCGTCCAGGTCTCGATGAGACACGAGCTGTCTTCGAGTCTGATCTCGCCGAAGAGGATGCCCAGCCCGATGTCGATATCGCGGAACTCGAACTGTCCGACCCCTTGGTCGGAGATGGAGGTTTGGAGGGTGATGGCGAGCTGGATGCCGAGGATGTCGTCGGCGAAGGTCTGGAGCCAGACGGTGTTCTTTGGATCGGGCAGCCCGCCGGAGGGGTTGCGCATGAAGCCGGTGAGCATGCGCGACTGCCCGGCTTGGAGGATGTCCATCATCTCGCCGAGGGTCGAGCCGTCGGGGATGATCTCGCCGATGAGTCCCGACGATCGGACGGTGCCGTCGAGTGTGTAGCGGTAGCCCGCAGCCGGCAGGATGGTCTGGGGCGTGCCGGGGGGCAGTGGGTTGTCAGCACTGTTGCGGGACTGGTCGGGGAAGCACTCGCCGAAGAGGACGCACTTGAGGCGCATGCCATCGAGGGAGAAGAGAACGTCGTTGTCGGGCTGGGCGAGCGCGGGGGTGGTGGTGGCAAGGGACCCGGTGAGGGCCGCGAGGACGAGGGCGCAGACGGGTGTGATCGGGCGGGTGGCGGGTGTTGTGGGGGTGG
>CAYMZJ010000002.1:0-80176 GCA_964394895.1 uncultured Phycisphaeraceae bacterium
GCGGACCCGGTGCACGGGCATTCCCCCGGCCAACACCCCCTGGCCAACCCGCCCCCGCCCGCCCGCCCCCCCCCCCCCCCCGAAGCGTCGGGGTCGGTCCCCCGCTGCAGCACCAGCCCGAAGACGAAGGTGTAGATCGCCAGAGTGATGATCGGGTCGGTGATCGACCACGCAAACCCGAACGCCTGACCCTTGTAGCGGGCCTTGATCCGCCGGGCGGCGAACTGGGTGGTCAGCTCGCGGCTGGCCCAGAGCGAGCGGACCATCGCGATGGGGTTGAGCCGGGAAGGGGAGGGGGTGGGGGTGGGAGGGGACACCGGCTGGAAGCCGGTGCCACGGGTGGGGGGGTTGGGGGTGGTGGGGGTGGGGGTGGCCATGGGGCTGCAATAGTAGAGGTGAGTGGCGGTGTGGGGGGGCGGGAGAGAGTCGATTGTGCTCGCGTATAGTCATGCTACGCGGAAGCGACGAGAGGAAACGGGAGCCGATGATCGGCCCCCGGCACATGCACCCATGGCCCAGACTGTTGTCCAACCCGAGCGCGAACCCCGGGAGCCAAAGGCCCCCCCGGCCGCCCCGGCCCCCCCAACGGCGGTGCGCGCGGTGGGCAACGCCCGGGCGGAGGGTGGGGAGGGGTGCGGCGAACCCGGCGCTGACCCGCGGCCGGTGGCGATCGAAGTCCGCGGGCTGAGCAAGTGCTACCAGATCTACAAACACCCGGCCGATCGACTCAAGCAGGCGCTGGTGCGGTGGAGGAAAAAGTACTACCGCGAGTTCTGGGCGGTGCAAGGCGTGAGCTTTACCGTGCGGCGGGGTGAGAGCGTGGGCATCATCGGCCGCAACGGGTCGGGCAAGTCAACACTCATGCAGATGATCGCCGGCACGCTGAACCCGACCGAAGGAACGGTACGGGTGGACGGGCAGATCTCGGCATTGCTCGAGCTCGGCGCGGGGTTCAACGCCGAGTTTACCGGGCGCGAGAACGTGTATCTCGCCGGGTCGATCCGGGGGCTGTCGCGCAAGCGGGTCAACGAGCTGTTCGACCAGATCGTCGAGTTTGCCGACATCGGAGACTTTATCGACCAGCCGGTGAAGACCTATTCGAGCGGGATGTACGTGCGCCTGGCGTTCGCGGTGGCGGCGCAGGTGCGGCCGGAGATCCTGGTCGTCGATGAGGCGCTGGCGGTGGGGGACGTCTTCTTTCAGCAACGGTGCCACCGGTACATGCGCGACGAGCTGGCGGACACGACCAAGCTGCTGGTGACCCACGACCTCAACGCGGTGGCGAACCACTGCGACCGGGCGCTGGTGATGCACCAGGGGCGGGTGGCGTTTGAGGGCGAGCCGCTCGACGCGATCGCGTTCTATACGCGGATCGTGCACAACGAGCAGCACGGGAGCGGGCAGAAGAAAGACAGCCCGGCGGGTGGGCGCGACGCGGGGTCGCACGTGAGCGAGGTGCGCGGCGCGAACTCGGGCAGCGGGTCCGAAGCAATCGACGAGAGCCTGCCGTGGTGCAGCGTCCCGCCCGACAAGCTCGGGGGCGCGGGCGATGTGGTGATCCGCCGCGTAGCGCTCGCCGACTCCAACGGCGAGGCGGTGCGGGCGATCCAGCCGCGGGATTCGTTCGCGTGCTACTTCGAGATCGAGGTCGCCGAGCCCAAGGCGGACCTGATCTTCGGCGTAGTCATGAACGACCGCTTCGGGAACGCGGTGTTTGGGGACAACTCACTGAGCAGACCCAAGGGTCGGCTGGAATGCCCAGAAGCAGGGCGGTACATCGTGCGGCTGGACTATGTGTGGCCGGAGGTGCGGCCGGCGGAATACACCGCGACGTTCGGCATCGGCGAGGGCAAGCACGCGCACCACCACACCGTGCAGTGCTGGGCGCACAACGTAGTATCGGTAACAGGGATCGCGCCGCAGCGACCCGTACACGGCATGTTTACCAACCCGCTCAAGGATGTAAGGATCACCCGCGTTGACTAAACGAGCGTGGAGATATTGGGAGCCGACGTTCCTCGCCGACAAGGTCTGCGAGATGAACCCGGTCTGGCCCTGGGGCGGGCACCGGCGGTTTGCCTACGACCTGGCGCGGTGGATGCGGCCGACGCGCATCGCCGAGCTTGGTGTCCACTGGGGGACGTCGTTCTTCACGTTTGCCCAGGCGATGAAAGACGGGCGGATGAAGGACACCGAGCTGATCGGGGTCGATACGTTCGAGGGTGAAGACCACGCCGGGAAGTACGGCCCCGAAGTGCTCGACACCGTGCGGGGGATCGTAAAGAAGCACTTCCCCAAACAACAGATCACGCTGCACCAGATGTTCTTTGCCGACGCGCTGGCGTTGGTGGATGACGAGAGCGTTGACCTCTTGCACATCGACGGCCTGCACACGTTCGAGGCGGTCAAGGACGACTTCGAGACGTGGCTTCCCAAGCTCGCACCCGACGGGGTGATGCTGTTTCACGATGTCGCGCCCGACACCGGCTACGGCTCGACCGACTTCTGGAACCGGCTCTCAAAGGAGCATCCGGGGTTCGCGTTCGAGCACTCGTGGGGGCTCGGGGTGCTGTTCCCCAAGGGTGATGCGCGGCTGCGTGAGCTGGAGCGGGAGGGGCTGGCCGACAAGCTGATCGCCTACCCCGCGCTGGCAAAGGCGGAGCGGTCGGCGATCGAGTGCCGAGACCTGGGGCGGATGGCAAAGGAACGGATGGAGACGATCCAGCGGCAGTCGGACGTGCATACCGAGCTTCGCGAGCGCCTGGCGGAGTTGCGGCAATCGACTGTGCCCAAGGAGGCGCTGGGCAAAGCGGTCGCGCAAGCCGCGGCTGCTGAACGAGTGGCGGATCAGCAGCGCGAGACTGTCAAAGCTCTGTCGGTGAAAGTGGAGACCCGTGACAAGGTCGCCGAGCGGCAACTGGTACAACTCGAGGCGGCCCGAAAGCTCGCCAAAGAACGGTACGAGGTAATCCAGGGCCAGTCTGACAAAGTGCGGTTGCGTGATGAGACGATCGGGACGCTGCGCAAACAGCACCGGGCGCAGAGCGACTTGAGCGCACGGCTTGAGAAGAGAGCGGGCGTTGCCGAGGCTGCGCGTGACGAGCTTCGGCTACGCGTGCAAAGCCAGCACGAGCTTCTGGCCGAGCAGCGTGAGAGATTCAAGGCTGTTGAGCAGCAGATAAAGGCACACGCCGAGCAAGCGGCAAGGGTGCGTGAGGCTCTGGCGGCGAGCAACGCAACGGTGATGCGCTTGCAGGAGCAGATCAAAGCCGCTGAGGATGGCAGACGGGCGCTGGAAGCATCTCTCGCGGCCCAGACTGCACACCTCACGGACCAGACCACCTGCCTTGCGGACCTGACCACCCACGTCGCGGCGCTGGCTTCGTCGCACGCGAAGGATCGGGCTGTTGCTGCGGAGAGGTTTGGTGAGTTGCAGGACGCGATCGGGAAGTCAAAGCAGGCGAGTGAGAACGCGGCGAGGGCGTTCCGGCAACGGCTCAATCGGCTCGATGTTGACGCCGAGTTGCAGAGTCTGCGGGCTGAGCACCTCGAAGAAATCGTGGCGAACCAGCGTGAAGTTCTCGACCGATTGAAGCAGCAAGACCACACGGAAGCGGATTGGTTGACCGGGGAGAGGCTCGGCTGATGCGGGCGGAAGACGATGATTCGGCAGAGTGTTCGGCTTTGGCCGCACGCGGAGAGAATCGCGACACAACGGGAGTTGAATGAGGTATGACGCAGGCACAAGAACAATCAGGCACCGCTCCCGGACGCACGCGGTCCCGCATCGCGTGGCTGGTGCCGCGTCCGCTGGAGGGCTCGGGTGGGCACCGCACGATCTTACAAAATATTGACGCATTAGAAACCGCCGGGCACGAGTGCCATGTCTTTGTCGAGGACCCAAAGCCAACCGACGGCAGCGCTCGCGCCAGCGACGCCGAGCGGCTCGCGACGACCAAAGAGCAGTTCGGGCGGTTCTTCGGGTTTGAGGGCGAACGGCTGCACCTGGGGTTTGATATCCCCGACGGGTTTGATCTTGCGATCGCGACGGCGTGGTATACCGCTGCGTTTGTTGCAAGACCGAAGATCAAGTGCCGCAAGGCGTACTTTGTGCAGGACTACGAAGCGTACTTCATGCCGGTCAACGACGGGTACCTGCGGGCGGAAGATTCGTACAACTTAGGATTGCCGGTCGTGTCGATCGGGCGCTGGCTCACACAGCGGCTGGCGCGAGAACACGACTGCCCGGCGACGTTCTTTGAGTTCTGTGCCGACGGCAATATCTACAGGCCCGATCCGGCGGTCGAGCGCGAACGCGCTGTGTGCGCGATCTATCAACCGGAGAAGCCGAGACGGTGCCCGCACCTGCTGATCCAGGCGCTCGGTGCGCTCAAGAGGCACAAGCCGGATGTAAAGATTTACCTCTATGGCACCCGGGAAAAGCCCGACCTGCCGTTCGAGCACGAGCACCTCGGGTTGGTAAGTGTCGAAGAGTGCGCGGCGCTCTACAACCGGTGCTCGGCGGGGCTGTGTATCAGCGCGACCAACCCCTCGCGTATCCCGTTCGAGATGATGGCCTGCGGGTTGCCGGTGGTGGATATTCATCGGCCAAACAACCTGTTTGATATGCCCGAGAACGGCGTCCTGCTGGCACCACCGCGGCCGGACTCGTTGGCGCGGGCGCTGGCGATGATTCTCGACGACGAGAACCGGTGGAGTGCGATGAGTGTGTTTGCGCGCGAGTTTATGCGGACGCGGACGCTCGAGTACGGATACCAACAGTTTGTCAGCGCGGTCGAGGACCTGCTCGCCGGGCGGGAGAAGCGGTGGAAGGCGAGCGCGCAACGGCTCGAACCGATGTACCGTCGGTCGGCGCAGTTGATGTTTGCCAAAGACCCGCTGACCGGGGTGCCGGTCGGCAAGGCCACTACCCTCGCGGCAGGCGCAGGGGTTGCAAAGGGAGTGCGAGAGAGGCTCGGCGCGATGGATGAGCTCGAACGGATCCTGTCGAGCCGATCGTGGCGGACGGTTGATCGGCTCAAGTCCAACCCGCTCTACCGCGCGATCGCCACCGCGAAATACGGCGAGGGTTGGGAGAAGGTGGACCCGAAGGAAGACCCGCGCGTTGTGCTCGCGCGTGTACGCAACAGCCGGTCGTACCGGTTGATTACGACGGTAAAATCCACGCCTCTGAGAAGGTTGATCGGCAAGGGACCGCGCAAGGACGACCCGTTTGGTGCCGAGAGGAAGTGATATCGAATGCCCACGCTGCTGAGCGTTGACATCTGGGACACGCTGCTCCGGCGCCGTTGCCACCCCGACGAGGTGAAGCTGTTTACAGCGCGGGCGTTGTGGGCGCGTCGCCGAGATCATCTCCGGCCGCGGTTTGATGGCCTGTGGTCGCTGGTCGACGAGCGCGTCCGAGTCGAAGCGGAAATCGCACGAGAGACCGAGGCTGCGGGGCTCGACAACGAATACAGCATCGAAGAGGTGTTTGCACGTTGGATTTCGCGGGCGCTGCGCACGCACGTACCGATCGCGCAGCGGCGCTTGCTCGCCGAGCGCCTTGTCGCGCTCGAGGTCGCCCACGAGCAACGGGTGTCGTACGCCGACCAACGGATGATGCGGTTGCTCGAGCACCACGGGGCCGATCGTGTGGTCGGACTGTCCGATTTTTACATGGGAGAGCGGCACCTGCAGCAGATCATCGGGGGCGTGTGCGGGAAGGTGCCGTTCGATCGGGTGTATGTTTCGTCGGATTGTTGCGTGAACAAGATGCGCGGGCGACTGTTCGGGCATGTGCAGCGCGAAACACTCGCCGACCCCGGGCACCACACGCACATCGGAGACAACGAGTGGTCGGACGTGAAGAGTCCCAAGCGGTTTGGGATCCGGACGCTGCACTATCAGCACGCTGAGGAAGAGGCCAAGCGGGCGGCCCATCGGACGCGGCTTGAGGCGCGGCGCAAGGGCAACTTTGTGCCGACGGCGCAGCTGCTCCGGCGGGAGCTTCGTTCGCGGTGCAATCCTTTGCCCTCGCTGACGCCCGACCAACGGCAACTCTTCGAGGCTGGCTTCCGCGCGGCGCCGATCTATGTCGCGCTCGTGCTGCGCGCGATGCAGGAAGCCCACGCGCTGGGCTGCCCAGCGGTCCACTATTGCACGCGAGAGGGCGAGTTCTTTCGGCGTGTCCATGGCGCGGTCGCGCCGCTGAAGCCGTTCGGGTTTGACGCGCCGCGGGCGCGGGTGATCGAGGTCAGCCGGGTAGCGACGTTTCTGCCGTCGCTCGGGCATGTCACGATCAAGGAAATGATGCGGGTCTGGACGCAGTACAGCGAGCAGTCGATGGGCCAACTGCTCAAGACGCTCGACGTGAACCCACTGCCTTTCGAGCCGATCTTTGCAAGGCACGGCATCGACCCCGCGCGCACGATCCGGCATCCATGGAAGGATAAGGGCGTGCAGCGGCTCTTTGCCGATCCGCTGTGGCGACGGCTCATCGAACGACAGCGCGATCGGCGGCGCGTGTTGCTGGTGGAGTATCTGCGCGCAAAGGGGCTGGGCACCGGGCCGAGTGTCGTTGTTGATATCGGCTGGCGGGGCACGATCCACGACAACATCGCGCACCTGTTCCCGAACCGGCAGATCGCGGGGTGTTATCTGTCGCTTGTTCGGATGCTCAACGATCAGCCGCGAAACTCGACGAAGCACGCGGTCGGCCCCGACGCGAGGCACGACCCCGAGGCGGTGATGCAGATCGTCTACAACGTCTCGCCGCTCGAGATGCTCGCCAACACCGACACCGGGAGTGTGCGGGGCTACAAGCGTCAGCCCGACGGCTCGCTCGCCGCGGTGCGCGTGCATGACGAGGCCGAAGACGCGGTGTGGCAGAAGTACACGCGGCACTTTCAGGACGGCGTGCTGGCGGCAGCCCCGGTCGTGGCGCGGTGGGCGCAAACCTTCGCGGTCGAGCCGCGCGAGATGAAACCGATGGTGGTTGACCTGCTCCGTGGGCTCAAAGCCAACCCGCCTCGCGTGCTCGCCGAGGCGTATTTCTCACTCCGCCACAACGAAACATTCGGCGTCGGCGGGTTTCTCGACAAGCGGGCGGAGCTCTCGCCGGCACTCCTGCGCAAGGGCGAAGAGAGCGGCGGGTCCGACCCGGACTTCGTGCGTGCAATCGAGGCAACCGACTGGCCGCAGGGCTTGTTGCAACTGCTCGGGTACGACGAGCTGTGCCGACAGTACAACGTATTCCGCGAGCAGCGTTCGCGGCGTGTTGATGCACGACTCGCTGCGCAGCGGAATCGACAGCTTGCTCAAGAGGCGGCAAAGGGCAAGCCCGAGGAACAGTTGAAAGAGCAGGCTCTTCCGGTGGTGACAGTCCCAACCAATGGTGCTTCGGGCAACGGTGCTGTGAGCGCACAGAAGCCAGCCAAGCAGAGTGAGGCTCGCGCGTGACAACCACCAGACCAACTACGGCAACGTCGCACGCGCACCCGGCGCTGACCGAAGCCGAGCAGGCGGTCGTCGAGGCCTACCACAAGCTGTACTACACCAAACGGCTGTGGGAGAAGACGACGTGGATGGGCGCAGCCTGTCTGAAATCGCCGCACGATGTGTGGGTGTATCAGGAGATTCTGTTCGAGACCAGGCCGACACTCATCGTCGAGACCGGCACCGCGTGGGGCGGCAGCGCACACTTCCTGGGCACGGTGCTCGACGCGATGCACGCGATGGATGCATCGTTTGATGCGCGCGTTGTGAGCATCGACACCATCGAACGGCCAACCGAGATCGGACACCCCCGGGTGACCAAGATCAAAGCGTCAAGCACCGCGACGGAAACAGTTGCGCAGGTCCGCAGCATGATCGGGCCGGGCGATCGTGTCATGCTCATCCTCGACAGCCTGCACAACCGCGACCACGTGTACGCCGAACTGGTGGCGTACGGCCCGATGGTCACACCCGGCTGTTATGCGATCGTCGAAGACTCCAACATCAACGGCCATCCCGTCTTCACCGACTACGCGCCCGACCAGGGGCCGGGGCCGTTCGAAGCGGTCGCCGACTATCTTGCGACGACCGATCGGTTCGAGATCGATCGCGCGCAGGAGAAGCTCTACATGACGCTCAACCCCTGCGGCTATCTGCGCTGTCGTGCTGAGTAGGCCCGGTTGGATTCATCGGTGTTCGGCCTCGACACTTTGTGGCATGAGACGCGGGACGGTTCAGTCTTTGGCAAGTGTCTGGGCGAGCATCCAGGCGTTGCCATCGGGGTCGAAGAAGGTGGCAAGGCGGACCATGTCGGGGATGGTGATGGTGTCGCCGTCGAACCGGACGTCTTTGGATTCGAGGATTCGCCGGGCAGCGTCGATGTCGTCGACGCCCCAGACGGGGACCGGGCCGGCGGTCTTCGGTTTGTCAACCTGGCTGAGCCCGATCGCGACGCCGTTGACCGGGCTTGCCACCTCGGCCCACCCGAGATCATCGACGCGGTAGATCAGTTCGCAGCCGAGCATGTCCTGGTACCAGGCAAGTGCTTTGTCAAGGTCGATGACCTGGGTGGAGATGGTCAGTTCCTGACGGAATCCCATGGTGTCGGTCATTGGTTGTTTCCTTCTTTGCGTGGGTGATTTTGGTGGAGTGGACGAGCGAATAGTCATAGAGTATAGTATCTATATTCCATGGACAACACCCGTCCAAGCATCCCTACGATGGTGAGTTCAAAAAACACACAGGCAAAAACCGGTGCAAACCTTGGTCTAAAGCTCCTTTCGGTCTGTCCGCCCAAGGTGGCGGATCTCGCGCACCGGCGGTGGACCCTTCCCCTGTTGGCACAGCTGCATCAAGCTCGGGTTTCGGGAGATTCGACCGGGGCGCGGTCGGTCGGGCTGGTGCGGCGATTGGGGGTCGGACGGGAATCGCTCCGGCAAACGGTGGAGTTTGCCATCGCCCACGGCTGGGTCTGCCGAAACCCGGGGCACGGGCATCCGCTGCGGCCGGAGTTTGTGCTGACCGAGTCCGGGCGATTGCTCGGGCCGGCGTGCGATCGGGTGTGGCGAACGGCGGTACTGATCGGCGCGGTGGAAGTACTCGGGCGGAAGTGGTCGTCGCCGATCCTTCGGGTGTTCGGGACCGGCGCCACCCGGTTCGGGGCGTGCAAGACGGCGCTGGTGCCCCTCGGCATCACCGATCGGGCACTCTCGCAGACGCTGCTTGTGCTGCGGACGGGGGGGTGGATCGAGCGGCGGGTGGTGGATGGGTACCCGCCCGGCGTGGAGTACCTGCCGAGCGAGCGGGCGCAGCCGTTGGTGCGGGCGATTGCGAGACTCTGAGACGGATCACGAAAGAACTGTGTGCATCTCGACGAGCCCTGTGCGCGAGCACAGGCCTGATTTTGCTTGCGAAAAACAGTCCTTTGTGAAACCGAGCTTGCGCTCGGGGCTCGTTGTGTGTCTGTGAATCTTTGAGATGCGCATGAGTGTCACTCGCAACGGCGCGAAGCGTTCGGTAGAGTGTCATCATGGAACTGGCCGGGTGGTTGACCACGGTGCTGGTGATCGCAGAGGCGTTGGTCCGCGCAGGGCTCGCGTTGCGGGTCCTCATGCGGCGGCTGCCGGTCGCGGTGACGACGTCCTGGCTGGGGCTGATTCTGTTTGTGCCGATCGTCGGGGTGGTGGCCTACCTGCTCGTCGGTGAGAGCCGTATCGGTCGGCGTCGGCTCAAGCGCGAACGCGCAGTGCAGCCGGCGTACACCGAGTACCTCGAACGGCTGCGCACCGAGACCGAGCACCTGCCGGGCACACTCAGCCGGGTGGATCGTCGGTTTGCGCAGGAGGCCGAGTCGGTCGGCGGCTTCCCGGCGTTGGCGGGGAACCGGGTTGTGCTGCTCGACGGCGCAGCGGCGTTCTTTGACGCGATGGTGCGCATGATTGATGCTGCCGAGCGGAGTGTGATGCTCGAGTTTTTCATCTGGCACTCGGCGGGTCGAGTGGCGGAAGTCGAGGCAGCGTTGCTGCGGGCAGCGGCGCGCGGGGTCGCGTGCCGGGTGTTGGTGGACGCGGTGGGCAGCCGGGGGTTTGTGCGCAGCGTTCGGTTCAAAGAACTCCACCGCGCCGGAATACAGCTGACTGCGGCCCTCCCGCCGCAGCTCTGGCGAACGCCCTTGATCCGCCGAGTGGACCACCGCAACCACCGCAAGCTGGCGGTGGTCGATGAGTCGCGAGCGTTGATGGGCAGCATGAATATGGCGGATCCATCGTTTTTCAAGAGCAAATCCGGCGTCGGTGAGTGGATCGATCTGATGGCCGAAGTGCGCGGACCGGCGGTGGAGCTGCTCGCGTTGCTTGCGATCCGTGACTGGGAAACCGAAGCGGGCGAGGACCTGTGTGGGATGCGTGAAGCGCTGTACGAGCGCGAGCTCACCGTCGCGGGCGTGATGGCCGTGCAGGCGGT
The DNA here is from genome assembly GCA_964394895.1 of uncultured Phycisphaeraceae bacterium. Classification (GTDB taxonomy): domain Bacteria; phylum Planctomycetota; class Phycisphaerae; order Phycisphaerales; family UBA1924; genus PNC22. The sequence goes on from CAYMZJ010000002.1 coordinate 10,459, forward strand.
TGCGTCCGGGCCGGGTTGTCCGGGCGGGGGGATTCAAGCGCTGGTGCTCTCGGCGATCTATGCCGCAGAAGAGCGGCTGACGATCACGACGCCGTACTTCGTGCCCGATCCGGCGGTGGTGACCGCGTTGCAATCGGCGGCCCGGCGCGGGGTCGAAGTCACGGTCATCGTTCCTGCCCGCTGCGATACCATACTCACCCACTACGCGGGGCGGGCGTTTTTCACCGACCTGCTCGAAGCGGGGGTCCGTATCGCCGAGTTTCGCGGCGGTCTACTCCACACCAAGAGCATCGTGGTTGACGACGAAACCGCGCTCTTTGGCACGGTGAATCTCGACCCGCGCAGCTTCTGGCTCAACTTTGAACTGACGCTGATGATCTACGACAACGACTCGACTGCCGAGATATTTGCGAAGCAGCAGTCGTACCTGGAGCAGTGCCGGTTTGTCGATCTCGAAACGTGGCGACGGCGACCGATGCTCCATCGAGTCATGTCGAACATCGCGCAGCTCTTTGCCCCGATTCTCTAGCGGCTGGTGTGTATCGGCGCGAGCGGCTGTCTCAGACAGATGCCGAAGGCCTGTTGAACATCCCGCCGATCACCGGCAACTGGGCGCGGCGGATGGTCAGGATGGCGAGGCTCGCGAGAAAGACCACCACCGCCATGCCGAACATCGCGCCGCCGTCGTTGGTGCCGTCGGGCATGTCGACCTGGATGCCGAGCTTGGTGAGGTGGCTGCCGAGTGCGCCGGTGATGATGCCCAGTGCGAGCAGCGCACCAAAGACCGTGGTACGGGGCACAAGCAGCAGCACGACCGCGAGCAGCTCGGCGATCCCGATCGCGTAGCGACCCATGGGTTCCATGCCCAGCGTCTCAAAGAGGAACTTGGTCTCGGGTGCGCCGCTGAGTTTTGGAAACACCGCCAGGCCGAGAAGCGCGACCACACCGAGTTGGAGAATCCACGAGGTGATGCGGAACGACTTGGAGAGCGGAGAGGCGGTCGGCATGGAGAGGCTCCGAGAGGTGCTGTTGAATGGGGGAACGAACCGGGAAGGAGGCCTATTCCGGACAGAACAGCCTTCTTGTTGCGATTGCCGGTGCGGATATCGGCAGGTGGACGCAGGAGGGCTGATTTCATGGGTCTTGCAACAGTAGATAGGGTGTTGTTCGGGCACGAGCGTGTGTTGCAAGAGGCACCCAGCGCACTGGGGGGGCCGATTGTCGTTGGGCTCGGGCCGGGGGATCGCGGTGGCGGGCTATGATCTTGACCTGTCCCACTACCCAGATGGAGGTTTCCATGGCCGAAGAGAAGCGGAAGAAGATTCGTTGGATGACCAAGAAGCGCAAAGGCAAGAAGCGCAAATGGATGACCAAGTGGGTCATCGTCCATCACGGGGATAAGAAGAAAGACTGAGGCCCGGTTATCGAACTGCTGCATCCTGCTGGACACGCTCTGTCGCCACGAAGAGGAATCGCTTGCCAAGCCGGCGTCGGTTGAGATAGCCGAGTTCTTCTAACCCGAGCATGTCAGCACGTGCGGTGTGATAAGAAACCCGTTGGTTCGCGCGGTGCTCTTCAATTGTGAACTCCCGTGTTGGCTGTTCCAGAGCATCGAGAAGCACCATTCTTTGACGGTCGTTGACCTTGAGCGAGCGGAACGCGATCCTCGCGGTTTGCGTCTCGTGCCGTTTCCTGGCGAGGTACTGTTGAAGCTCGCGTCGTGCAAGACGGATGATTCTGGCGTGGTACATCAGGAAGTAGGTCAGGTCAAACTCGTCGGTCTCGACATACTGAAACGCGAGGCTGTACTTTGACGGGCTGCTGTAGATGAGCTTGGAGATCGGCAGGAACTCGAACATCCAGTACCCGGTCCTGAGCATGTACCAGTAGAAGAGCACTCGGGCGGTGCGCCCATTCCCGTCGCAGAATGGATGGTCGTAGGCGAGTTGGAAGTGCAGTGTCATGGCCCGGATGACGGGGTGGATGAAGGTTGATTCGCCCTCTGTCGTTTCGTTGGCGAACACGCACAGGGCTTTCAGCCTGCCGGGCAGGGTGGACGCTGGCGGCGGGGTGTGGAGCACCTCACCGTAGGGGTCTTCCACAACGACATGTTCGCCCTCATGCCGGAGGCGTCCGCATTCGTCCGGGCGATCCAGTGTCTTGTCTGTCAGGATCTGTTGCAGGTCGATGAGCAACTCGGGGCTCAGAGGCGTGTGCCGTTGCTCGCGGATGAACATGATCGCGCGGTAGTTGTTGACGATCATCTGTTCGCTGCGATCGCGTGGGGGCCTGTTCTGGCGGAGCATCTCCTTGGCAACCCGATGTGTTGTTGAAGCGCCCTCGAGTTGGCTTGAGGCAATCGCCTCCTCCATCAAGGCCGAGATGATGAAGCGATCACGCTGCTGGTTGGTGACTTGGCTTTGGTCGTCGAAGGTGATGTGACCGGCCAGTTGCCGGTCGATCATCATCAACTCTTCCTGGAGCCGGTCCGGGACCGTATACGCCATGTGCTGCCCGTCTCGATCCAGAAAGGGCAGGTCGCGCCGGCGTGTGCCCCGCGTAAACTTGATCATGGCCCAGAGCGATACGGGGTCCAGATCCGCGGCACGGGCGATGTACCGCACTTTATGCCAGTGGCGGTACTTTGCCTCGCACCGATTCACGACCTCCATCATCTGTGGATTGCTGAATGCACCATTCACCTGCTCCCATTGGCTGCGCTGCAGATTCAGATGATCGGGTGGTGTTGGAATATGGGGCATAAGCCTGGCCTTGCTATTGAATCAGTATGAACCGATAGCAATCAATAGCACGTGAAAACTATTGAATCAATAGCAATCAATAGCAAAATCAAGCCACAATGGACAGTGGCTATCCCCCTGTGCCGTACCAGATATCGTAGCGAGGTGTCAGCTCGCCCCCACCGTCGCGGTCACAAACGCCGGTTTCAGCTTCGCCTCGAACTCGGGGCGAAACTTCTGGATAATGGTTCGCATCGCAAAGTTGTTGCCGTCGGCCAGGCCGCAGATGGTGGTGCCGGGCATGCTGCCCATGCTCTCGGCAAGTTCAAGAGTGAGGTCCAGGTCTTTGGCGCGGGCGTCGCCGTCGGTCAGGCGGCAGAGCAGTTGGTACAGCCACCCCGAACCCTCGCGGCAGGGGGTGCACTGGCCGCAGCTCTCGTGCTTGTAAAACCGCGAGATGTTTCGAGCGACCGCGACCATGTCGGTGTCCTCGTCGAAGACCGTGGGGCAGGCGGTGCCCAGACCCAGCACGTCGTACTTGCTGCCGATATCAAAGTCGAGTTCGGCGTCGTATTGATCGGTGCCGAGGATGCCCATGCTGACGCCGCCGGGGATCGCAGCCTTGAACGCCTTGCCGTTGCGCATCCCGCCGCAGTGCTCTTCGACGAAGAGGCGAAGGGGGATGCCCAGCTCAAACTCGTAGCAGCCGGGGCGTTCGACGTGGCCGCTCATGCCCATGAGCTTGGTGCCGTAGCTGGGCGGCCCGCCGATGGTGCTCTCGACACCCTGGGCCATGAACGCCTCGGCACCCTCGTCCATAATGAGCGTGAGGTGGCAGAGGGTCTCGACGTTGTTGATGACGGTGGGTCGGCCGAAGAGCCCTTCGACCGCCGGGAAGGGCGGCTTGATCCGGGGGTAGCCCCGTTTGCCCTCGAGGGCTTCGAGGAGTGCGGTTTCTTCGCCACAGATGTAGGCGCCGGCACCGCGGTGGACGTAGCAATCGACGCGGAAGCGCGGCCCGCCGCCCGAGTTGGCGTCGGAGTTCTGCATGCCCTTCTCGCCGAAGATACCTTTTTCATAAGCCTCGGCGAGGGCACGCTCGAGGCGCTCGGCCTGGAGGTAGTACTCGCCGCGGATGAAGATGTAGGCCTTGTTCAGGCCGCAGGCGTGGCAGCAGATCGCGATGCCTTCGAGCATCTGGTGGGGGTCAAACTCCATGAGGAGCCGGTCCTTGAAGGTGCCCGGCTCAGACTCATCAGCGTTGATCGCAAGATACCGCTCTGCGCCGGGGTCGCCCGGCGCTTTGCCCTCAGGGACCGGAGGCAGGAACGTCCACTTGACCCCGGCGGGAAACCCGGCCCCGCCGCGACCACGGACGACCGCTTTCTTGACCTCCTGGGTGACAGCGTCGGGCGATTGGGCGAGGGACTTGCGCAGGGCAACGTAGCCTCCGGTCGCGACATACTCGTCGTAATCGACGTAGTGGCGGTCGTTCCAGTCGCCGAAGGGCGGCGTGGGAATGCGCTTGCAGAGGAGGTGGCGAGGTGTGCCGTCGTAGGCGGTCTTGCCCATGGTGGGGAACTCCCGGGGTCTCGGTCAGCGATGGGTCCAAGTGCTCGGCGTCTGTGGCCGGGGCGGATTCTAGGGTGGCTTGGCGACAAATCCCCTTTCTGTGCGCGGCGGCTCCGATTCGGGAGTGGCAAGGGAAAATCGCCTGCGGCATGGCTGCAACGCCACATTGACAAAACACAAACATCCTTTGAGTATTTTTCCCGAAGTTCGTGAGTTTTCGTTGTGGACGCTGGCGGCTTCGGTAGGCTGGAGGCGGTCCCGAGAAACAGAGGAGAGACAAGCCATGACGACCCCAAACGACAAGACAACGTGGACGATCAACCCCAGCGGGCAGGACTGCCTCGCGATCGCCGCAGCCATCGCCGCCAGCAGCGTGGTCTATGCCGGGCCGGTGCGGTACGACAACGACGCGAACTATTCGTGGTTCTACTCGGTGCTCGACCTCACCAAGTCCTCAGCCGACCAGAGCTACAACGGCGCGCTCAACGGCTCGTCGTTCTACATGGACTACTTCGGCGATTCCTATCCCTCGTTTTCGTACTCCCACTTCTACCTCAGCGGCAGCGGCGGCGAGATCTGGAACAGCGGGTTCCAGAACAGGTACTCCGCCCCCAACGACGCGGGCGACCTCATCGGCCCGGGGCTCAACGACGGAGCCTGGAGCCAGGGCAGCACGTTCGAGTTTGCGTACACCGCGTGCGATTACCCCTATTACTACGACTGCACGTCGGGCTACCGCGGGCTGCTGCCTCCGGACGGCTCGCCGACGTATGTCGGGGCCCGCCTCACGATCGACAACCAGTTGCACTACGGCTGGATCGGCGTGCAGAACAACCGCGGCTCTATCAGCGTGTTCGCATGGGGCTACGAGACCGAGCCGGGCGTGGCGATCATGGCGGGCGTGCCGACACCCGGCGGGCTTGGCGTGCTGGCGATCGGTGCTGCTGGAGCGCTTTCCCGCAAGCGTCGCGCATAAGCCTTGGCCAGCGAGAACGAGATGAGCACGGCTGCTGACAGTGGCGATCGGTCCGCGCGCCGCGTGCTGTTGATCGGCTGGGATGGCGCCGACTGGCGAATGCTCAACCCCCTCCTCGAGCGCGGCGAGATGCCCAACCTCCAGCGGTTTCTCGACGAGGGCGTGCGAGGCAACATCGCCACGCTCCAGCCGATGCTCTCGCCGATGCTCTGGACCTCGATCGCGACCGGAAAGCACGCTGATCGGCATGGGATTCTGGGCTTTGCCGAGCCCGACCCCTCGGGCAAAAGTGCGCGCCCCGTGACGGCACGCTCGCGCCGGTGCAAAGCGATCTGGAACATCCTCGACGACGCCGGGCGGCCGTCGGGCGTGGTCAACTGGTACGCCAGTCATCCCGCCGAGCCGGTCAAGGGGTTTATCGTCAGCGATCGGTTCTGCGTGCCGACCGGTGCGCTCAAAGCCGACGAACCGTTCCACGGCTGGACGCCCGCCAAGGGCTCGGTCCACCCGGCAGAAGACCTCGAACCCCTCGCCCAGACACGGGTGCACCCGATGATGATCGGCCTCGAACAGGTGCGCGAGTTTGTGCCCGATGCGACCGAAGAAGAATGCCTAAAGGACCCGAGGCTGCGCGAGCTGCGGGTGTTGCTGGCGCACTGCGCATCGGTCCACAACGCGGCGACCGCCTACATCAGCGAGCGCCCTTGGGACTTTCTGGGTGTTTATTACGACGCGATTGATCGGATGGCGCACGCGTTCATGGAGTTCAACCCGCCGCGGATGGAGCATGTGAGCGACGAGGAGTTTGCCAGGTACAAAGGGGTAATGGAGGGCTGCTATCGGTTGCACGACCTGATGCTGGGACGGCTGATGAAACTCATCGACGACGACACGGTCGTGATGATCTGTTCCGACCACGGGTTCTATTCCGACCAGCGCAGGCCGGTGGGGACCAGCGCGATCAAAGGCGGCAAGCCCGTCGCGTGGCACCGGACGTTCGGCATGCTCGCGCTGTGGGGGCCGGGCATAAAGCGCGGCGAAGAGGTCCACGGCGCGACGCTGCTCGACGTGACGCCGACGATGCTGCGGCTGTTGGGCATGCCGGTGGCGCGGGACATGGACGGGCGGGCGCTGGTGCAGGCGTTCGAGGCGGTCGGCGAGAGTCTGCCGACGATCGAGACCTACGACGACGGCTCGCCCCACGCGCTGCCGCCCGAAGACATCGACGACGAGGCGGTCAACCGCGAGATGATGCGGCAACTCCGCGACCTTGGATATGTCGGCGACGACAACGCTACCGAGGTCGAGATCGATCAGTTCCGCAATCTCGGGACCGTGTATCTCTCGACGGGTCGGCCACGGCTGGCGATGGAGCAGTTCCGCCGCGTGCTCGATGCCAAGCCCGAAGACAAGGCCGCGCTCATGTCGGTTGCGACGGCGCAGATGCAGATGGGCAAGCTCGATGCCTGCGAAGAAACGCTGGCCAAACTGCCCGAGGATGTTGATTTGTCGCCTCGGGCTGCGGTCACGCGGGCGCTGATCGCCGAGCGGCGAGGAGATGTGGCGGGCGCGATCGCGCAGCTCGAAGCGCTCGACCAAAGCGGGCAGCCGGTGTCGGGTTTGCTCGGGCACATGGGGCGGATGTATGCTCAGGCGGAACAGCTGGAGGACGCCGAGCGGGTGTTCGTGCGGGCGTTGGAGTATGAGCCGGAGGACCCCGAAGCACTGGACGGGCTGGGTGTGGTGTATCAACGGACGGCCCGCGCGCCCGAGGCGGTGCTCGCGCACGTGAAATCGATCGCGTTGATGCGGCACCGGCCACAGACCCACCTGAACCTGTCGCGCGCGTTGCTGGATGCCGGGCGGGTGCCCTGGGCGATTGACGCGTGCCGGGTGGCAGCACGGATGTCGCCACGCGATCCGACCCCGCACGAGATACTCGCCGCGATCTATGCGGCTCGCGTGAAGAACGTGGAAAAGGCGGCGTTTCACATGAAACGTGCTGAGGCGCTCGCTATTGCGCGCGCAAAGCGAAGGGGAGGATCGGCCCGGGGTGGGTCGGTGGGACCGGGCGACTCGCTTGCTCGGCCAGAAAGTCTGGTGTCGGGCGGTGCGAGCGAGAGCGAGGTCGTGACGATTGTCAGTGGGTTGCCTCGTTCAGGAACATCCTTGATGATGCAGATGCTCGAAGCCGGCGGGTTGCCCGCGCTGACCGATGGCGTGCGCGAGGCCGACGCCGACAACCCGCGCGGGTATTACGAACTCGAAGCCGTGAAGCGGACCGCAACCGACGACTCGTGGCTGGACGACGCGGGCGGGTGTGTGGTGAAAGTTGTACACGCGCTTTTGCGGATGTTGCCGAGCGACCGGGAGTTTCGGGTTGTGCTCATGCGGCGTTCGCTGGACGAGATTCTGGCCTCGCAATCAACGATGCTCGAGCGGCTGGGGCGGGGTGGTGCTTCAGCTGGGGCCACCGAGATTCGGCGAGTCTTCGAGGAAGATCTGCTGGCGACGCAGCGCTGGATCGAGGCACAGCCGCGCGTGCGGTGTCTTGAGGTCTGGTACCGCGAAGTGATCGAAAGCCCGGCAGCACAGGCAGCGCGGGTGCGCGAGTTTCTCGGCGAGGAGTTGAATGAAGCGGCGATGGCGGCAGCGGTGGATGCGTCGCTCTATCGGCAGAAGAGGGAACGGGGCGGGTAGGGAATCCGAGCTTGGCGTGTGGAGAAAGACACGCCCGACCGGAACGACCACGCACGAACGCCCGGCGTGAACCGCATCCCGCGAGTTGCCAAACAACCACGCGCACCATGCACAACGAGCCCCGAGCGCAAGCTCGGGACGCCGACTCACTCCAGCGCCTGCTCGATATCCGCGATCAGGTCCGCGATATCCTCGATCCCCACGCTGAACCGCACCAGCCCGTCGGTGATCCCGAGCTTCGCCCGCTGGTCGGCCGGCACGCTCGCGTGGGTCATAATCGCCGGGCTCTCGATCAGCGACTCGACACCACCAAGACTCTCAGCAATCGTGAAGACCTTGAGCCGTTCGAGGAACCGCCGCGCGTCCTCGAGCCCGCCGTCCATCTCGGCGGTGATCATGCCGCCAAAGCCGCACATCTGCTTCTTTGCGACCGCGTGCTGCGGGTGGCTCTCGAGCCCCGGATAGACCACACGCGGAAACCGTGCGTGCTCGACAAGATGCGCAGCCAACGCCACCGCGTTCTGACAGTGCCGATCGAGACGGACATGGATCGTCTTGGTCGAACGCAACAGCAAAAAACAATCCATCGGCCCCGGCACCGCGCCGACCGAGTTCTGCACAAACTTCAGCTTCTCGTGCACCTCATCATCATTCGAAAGCAGCGCCCCGCCGACCACGTCCGAGTGCCCGCCGATGTATTTCGTCGAGCTGTGGCACACGATGTCCGCCCCCAGCGCCAAAGGCGTCTGCAACACCGGCGTCGCAAACGTGTTGTCCACCGCAAGCCATGCGCCCTTCGCGTTGCAAAGCTCCGCCATCGCCGCGATATCAACCACCTTGAGCATCGGGTTGGTCGGCGTTTCGAGCCACATCAGTTTGGTCTCAGGCCGGAACGCCGCAGCGGCCGCGTCGTGGTCGGTCAGATCGACCAGCGAGATTTTGATCCCGTGGCGGTCGTAGACCTTATGAAACAGGCGGTTGGTGCCGCCATAAACATCGTCGCAGAGGATCACATGATCGCCCGGTGCGAGCTGGTGCAGCACGCAGTCCATCGCCGCACACCCCGAGCTGAAACACAACCCGTGCTTCGCCCCTTCGAGCGAAGCGAGGTTGGCTTCGAGCGCGGTGCGGGTCGGGTTGGCCGAGCGCGAATAGTCGAACTCATCTATGAACGTGCCCGGCGAGGGCTGGGCATAGGTTGCGGTCTGATAGATCGGCGTCATGATCGCGCCGGTGGTCGGGTCGGGTCGCTGCCCGGCATGGATGGCGCGGGTTGCAAAGCGGGCGTTGTCAGGCATCATGTATTTTCCTTTCCTTACCATAGAGGCACAGAGACCACAGAGGAAAGGCATCCAAACGCACAAGAATCGAAAGACTCTACCCTGACACTATGCTCATATGTGTTCGGCTTTTTTTCTGTGTTCTCTATTTCTCTGTGGTGAGAAATCCTTAGCTGGTTGTCTTCTGCGAAAGATAATCAATCAAATCAATCTGCGACACGATCCCCACGATCTCCGACTCATCCACCACGATCGCCACCTGGTCCTTGGCAAAGATCGCGTACAGCTCCTCGACGCGGGCCTTGGGATAGATCAGCCCCCCCACCGCGGTCGCCACCTCGTGCGCCGGCGTCTCCATCGCCACGTCGCCAGCCTGCATCGCCCGCAGCAGGTCCACCTCGTGGACAATCGCCTCCGGCTTGCCGCTGCCATTCACAAGCGGCAACTGGCTCACCCCGTGCTCGCGGAACAGCCGCACCACCTCGCACAACGGCGTGTCGGGCGCCGCGGTCACCACGCTCGGCCGTTCGACCTTCAGCACGTCCTCGACCAGCCCCAGGTGCCGCTCGGGTTCGAGAAAGCCGTAGTCCTTCATCCATGAATCGGTGAGATACTTGCTGATGTACCGCGAGCCGTGATCGGGCAGCACGCACACCACCTTCTTCCCTGCGCCCAGCCGGACCGCAACCTCGATCGCCGAGTGGACGATGCCGCCGGACGAGCCGCCGCAGAAGAGCCCCTCTTCGCGGGTCAGCCGCCGCGCCATGGTAAAGCTCTGCCGATCGTCGATCTGGAGAATCTCGTCCACCGCTGTCAGATCAAACGCGTCGCAGACGATGTCGTCGCCGATGCCTTCGACTTTGTACACACCCGCCTCGCCGGGCACGCCGGTGTAGAACAGGCTGTAGTGGACACTCCCGATCGGGTCGGACCCGACGACGAGGATGTCCTTGCCGAGTTCTTTGTTCTTTTCTTTGATGAATCGCCCGACGCCCGAGATCGTGCCCCCGGTCCCGATCCCAGCCACAAACGCATCAAAGTCGCCGCCGGTCTGCTCCCAGATCTCCCGACCCGTGGACAAATAGTGCGCCTCGATGTTCAGCTCGGTGTGGTACTGGTTGACATAAAACCCGCCCGGCGTTTCTTTGGCGATCCGCTTGGCGGTGTTGACATAGTGCTCGGGGCTGTCGCCGGGCACGTCGGTCGGCGTGATCACCACCTCGGCCCCAAACCCCTTGAGCATGTTGACCTTCTCGAGGCTCATCTTGTCGGGCATCGTGAAAATGCACTTGTACCCCTTCACCGCCGCCACCATCGCCAGCCCCAGCCCGGTGTTGCCCGAGGTGTTCTCGACGATCGTCCCCCCCGGCTTCAGCCACCCCCGCTCCTCAGCCTGCTCGACGATGTGCATCGCCATGCGGTCTTTGATGCTCCCCGCGGGGTTGAGAAACTCGCACTTGACCCACACCTCGGCTGCCCCCTCGGGCACGACCTTGTTGAGCCTGACCAAAGGCGTGTCGCCGATGGCGTCCAGAATGTTGTCAAAGGGCTTTCTCATCCGTGTGCTCCCGGCGGATTCGAGCCGGCCCGGCCGCCTCTGGCTTCCCGCCACTCCAGCATAGCCGCCACCCAGGCCGCTACGCTCGCTCCATGCGCATCCTCCTCACCAACGACGACGGCATCCACGCCCCCGGCATCGTCGCCCTCCACGACGCCCTCACCAACGGCCCCGCCGACCCAACCCCCACCAAACCAACCCCCACCAAATCGCCCTTCGACGAGGTCGTCACTGTCGCCCCCCTCACCGTCCAGTCCGCCACCGGCCACGGCCTGACCTTCCACAAGCCCCTCACCATCACCAACGAAACCGTCAACGACCACATGCAAGGCATCGCCGTCAACGCCAGACCCGCCGATTGCGTCAAGCTCGCACTCACCTGCCTCTGGCCCGACCGCTTCGGCGAAGGCGCCCGCCCCGATCTGGTCATCTCCGGCATGAACGCCGGGGCCAACTGCGGCATCAACGTCATCTACTCGGGCACCGTCGCCGCTGCCCTCGAAGCCGCATTCCTCGGCGTCCCCGCGATCGCCGTCAGCCTTATGCTCGGCAACCACGAGCCCGACTACGCCTGCGGCGCCACTCACGCCCGCCGCGCCATCGACGCCGTCCTCGCCCACGGCCCGCTCGAGCCGCACACCTGCCTCTCGATCAATATCCCCCCGCGCGAAGCCACCGACCCCGACCGCCACGACCCACTCCCGATCCGCGTCTGCCCGATGAACACCCACGGCCTGCAGGACGGCTACGAACGCCGCGTCAGCCCGGGGGGCGCGGTCTACTACTGGGCAAACCGCTCCGGGCTCGAGTTCCGCCGGACCGACCCCGGCAGCGATGTCAGCGAACTCTTCGCCGGCGCCATCACCATCACCCCACTCAAGTACGACCTCACCGAACACAACCACCTGCAACTCTGGCGCGGCGAGCTAAATACATAGGGCAATCGTCGTGCTCTCGTCTTGTGTGCCACGGCTCTGTGAGCCGTGCGGAGTGGCATCCGTGGCGCTCGCACAGCCAAAATGGCCGTGGCACACAAGAATATTCGCGTCATTCTGTCGAGACTGCTCGAGCCAGCACACACCGCCTCACCGCAGATCAATCTCGCCCTCGTCGGCGATCGGCACCGACGGCCTTGACAGCTTCGCGTCAAACAACACGTCCGCCAACTGGCTCGGCAACGAGTAGAACACCCGCCCCTTGAGTGTGTACCGATAGACGCCCGGCATCACACCCCCCTCACCCCCCACGTCCATCGGCACCACCGCCGGGATCGTGATCTGCTGCGTCCCGCCGCGGGGCATGGTTGCCTGCGCATCGCGCCGACCCGAGAACACCCGCTCGCCCTCGATACTCAGCGTGTACACCACATCACGCATCGGCAACTCGATGTCGTTGGGGTTGGTCGTCTCAATCACGAACTCGACGACCGTCGCTTCCGCGGTACGGCTGTGGATACTGGCGTCGGTCACCACCGCGCTCGGCGTCGCCCTCCGCGAACACCCGCCGAGCAACAGCACCCCAGCGAGCACGCCGACAAACACCAACCCGACAGCCGCGCTGTCCCGCTTTCGATGTGGAGTCTTCACGCGCGGAGCGTAGCACAACACCGAGCACAAAGAGAACCCCTCCCCTGTCCCGCGAGCCGGTCTCTGTGAGACCGGTTCCCCCCGTCTTCTCCACACCCACACTCCCCACACACAAACCGATCTCACAGAGATCGGCTCACAGAAACCCCCTCTGTGCCCCCGCAAACACCCCGCCCTCTCACTCCTCCCCCACCTCCGCCAGCGTCACCCACGCCCCCTGCCCGTGGTGCTCGAACTCCTCCATCGAAGCAGTCAAACCGGAAAAAACCCGCATGTAGCTCATCCAGCGGATGGTCAGCCAGATCAGCACCACCATCCCAAACACCGCCGCAACCTCGGCAAACCCCCGCCGGCGGGCCCAGAAGAGCACCCCGACGCAGAAGCCCACACTCGCAACCTTCGCCGCCACCAGCAGCCGCGGCCCCCCGGTCTCGAGCACCAGCCGCGCCATCGGGTTGTCCTCGATCAGCCCGATCTCCGTCACATAAATCAGCGTAAGAAGCAGATCGAGCAGGCTCAGCACCACGATCACCGCCAGCATGAACACGACACGAACCGCCCGGGCGGGTAGCCTGCCCCTGAGCACATCGGGGAATCGGCATGACGCCACCCCCATCGCGGGTTTGATCCCTGGTCGAACCATGTCCCTGCTCGATCGGCCACCGACGCCCGGCCGGTGAGACCGCGCGGGCGTGTCGGACGCAGGAACGCCCGGCCACAAGACGAATATCCCGACTCGGCGGATCGTGCCGGGCCGACGGAGGATTCAGCACATGCCACAAGAGCCGAGAACCCCCCACGCACCACCCGCCCCCCACCGCCCGAGAACCCGGCGCAGCGCAGCAGCAAACAACACTCCCATAGAGCCCCTCGCGCAAGCGAGGGGGCAAACGAGGGGGCAAGCCGACACCCTCCAAAGTGCAGCACGCAACAGAGCCCGAGCGTACCCGCGCGCAAAAAGCACGATGCTGCGCAACACGATCGTCCTGCTCTCACCGCTGTACGTCTGGCTTTCGCTCCCCGCCGCCGCCCAAGACAACCCGGTCTTCCTCGACAACTCGACCCTCGCCGCCGACGTCTTCGCCGGCCTCCCCGGCTTGCTCGCCTCAGACAACACCAGCGAAGCGGTCCGCCTCCTCCAACGCCTCCTCGACGACGACAGCGGTCGCCTCATCGTCTCCGACACCGACACCGACCTCTTCGAGCCCGTCCGCGCGCGCGTCCACCGCGTGCTGCTGAACAACGCCGCGCTCCTCAAACGCTACCGCTCGGCCGAGACCGACGCCGCCGCCCTCGCCCTGGAAGCCGGACAAACCGACCTCGTCGAACGCACGCGCCTGCTCACACGCCCGGGGTTCGAAGCAGCCCTGCAAGTCGCCGCCGAACACCTCAACGCCGGACGCTTCGAGTCCGCCCGCCTCACCCTCACCCATCTCGACACCCACCCCGACCGCGACGACCGCGACCTCGCAACCCGCGCCGCCAAAGTGTGGCTCCAACTCGCGGCCTATATCCCCCGCGACGAAGTGCTCGACGACGCCCGCCGGTGGGCCGACGCAGCCGGGCAAACCTTCGACCCCCCCGAACCAACCCCCTGGCCGGCGTCGTTGCGCGCGCCCGTCTGGACCCCCCAACACCCGGCCGAACCATTCACCCTCACCGACCTGGTCAGCTCACCGCTTTGCTCGGTCCCACTCCGCACCGACATAGCAGCCGAAGACGACGCCGTGATACGCACCCGCCGCGGCCGCACCACTCCCGAGTTCCCCTACCTCTACCCGACCGTCTCCGGCGACACGGTCTACACCAACGACGGGCTCTGGATCGCCGCGTGGGACCGCTTCACACTGACCCCAAAGTGGCGCACAAAACCGCGCGGAGCCGACTACGAACGCGAAGAGCTCGAGTCCCTGTACGCCTCAGCGCCCTACCGCAGAAACAACAGCCGCGACGCCGAAGAATCCAACACCCTCACAATCTCCGGCCGCCTGCTGCTGGCCGCGACCGGCGTCGTGACCAACGGCTCGCGCTCGGGAGACCCACGCCTCCACGCCCTCGACACACGCACCGGCCGCGTCCTCTGGTCAACCTACATCGACGAGCTCGACCCCCAGCTCCAAGAGAGCTCGACCCGAGGCCCCGCCCTCATCGAAGGGGACACCGCCATCGTCGCGGTCCGAAAGATCTCACAAGCCAGACGCTTCGCCAGCGCCTTCCTCGTCGGGATCAACCTCGCCGACGGCTCGGTCCGATGGGTCAGGCTCTGCGGCAGCGCCGGCTGGCTCTCCTACGGCGGCCGCGGCCAGTGGAGCGACTGGCCCACACTCGACCGCGGCGTCGTCTACCGCGCAGACGAACTCGGCGTCATCTCCGCTGTCGAAGCCGGCAGCGGCCGCTTCCGCTGGGTCCGCCAGCTCCCCGGCGTCGAGAGCCGTTTGCCCACCTCCCGCCTGCCCTGGGCCTCCTCCCAACCCATCATCGACGGCGACACCCTCCTCACGCTCTCGCCCGACCGAAGCGAACTCCTCCGACTCGATCTCAAAACCGGCGCGATCCTCGGCCGCCGCACCACACGAGACTTCGGCAGCGAGCAACACCGCCCGGGATACATCTTCGCCCACAACGGCCGCATCGTCGCGGTCTCGCCCACCAGCATGGCATCGGTCTCGATCGCCAACGCCATCGACGGCCCGCTCCGCGTGTCCAAACACATCCCCGCGCCCGGCATCATGGGTCGCGTCGTCGCCGGAGGCAACGCGCTGCTCGTCCCCGTCCAGACCGGCGTCGCCGTGCTCGACTTTCAGTCCTTCGAGCCCGTCGCCGGCATCCCCCTCGACGCGCCGGGAAATGTCCTCCCCCTGCGCACCCAACTGCTCACCATCGACAACCAGCAGCTGCACAGCTATCTGGTCTGGGAAGACGCCGCCGCCGTGCTCGCCGAACGCCTCGACGCCAACCCCGCCGACACCAACACCGCCATCACCTTCGCCGAACTCGCCGCGCGGGCGCAGCGGTACGACTCGGTCCTCGACCCGGTCGACCGCGCCCTGGACGCGATGGCCCTCGACCCGCTCAGCCCCACGCTGCGCCCCGCGCAACAACGCCTCTTCACCCTCCTGCTCGGAATCCTCCGCGAAAGCGAACGCCCGAGCCCCGCCGCGCCTGACAACAACGCCGCCCTGCCCGACCCCATCCCCGCCGACGTCCTCGAAGGTGTCGCTGCCCGCATGGAAGCCGTCGCCGTCGAACCCGCCGAACGCGCCACCCACCTGCTGATGCGTGCCGCCCTCCGCGACAAGCTCGGCAACCAGAAGCAGGCGGTCGCCGACTGCCAGGCTGTCCTGGCCGACCCCGACCTCGCGGCGGCCGCGTGGGCGCGGGGCGCGTCGAGCGTGCGCGCAGAACTGCACGCCCTTGCCACACTCGACCGCTTGCTCGACGCTGGCAGCCCCGATCTCTACGCCCCCTTCGAGAATCAGGCCCGCCTCGACTTTGCTGCGCTCGATCCCCAAGGAACAGACGCCGCCGCGTACGAAGCTCTCGCCCGCGCTTACCCCCGCAGCCAGACCGCACCCGCCGCCTGGCTCACCGCTGCAACCATCCACACCGCCAAAGGACGCCCGCTCGCTGCCGACCACGCCTACGCCCGAGGCATCGAGGCCGCCGAAGCAAGCCGCGCCGTTGGTGTCCCCGTCGAAAACGCCCGCATCGCCGAGCTTCTCGGCGGCCGCCTCCTCGGGCTGGTCAACGCCAACCGCCTCGACACCGCCACCTCGCTCCTCCACCGCATCGAATCCCACTGGCCCGGTCTCGATCCGATTGCACACGGCGAACCGGTCGACCGCGACGCCATCTCCGCGCTCCTCCAAAGCCGATACCAAGCCCGCAACACCCGCGCCACCATCGGCGACACCATCACGCCAGACGCCACCGAGCTGCCCGGCTGGGTCCTGATGCGCAGCCTCGACCGCCGCGACGCATTCACCAAACATCCCGGCGTGATGATGCTCACCGACAGCAAGGTCGGCCTCTGGCAACTCACCGAATCGGGAACGTCGATCGAACCCGCGTGGACCGCGCCCTTTGCAACCAAGCCCACTCTCCTCCGCCACGAGACCGACCGCATCCTGCTCTTTGAGCCCAGCGATCAAGGCGGGATCGTCCGCGCACTCGACCCACGCGACGGCCGCGAGCTCTGGAAAGCCGACCACCTCGGCGAAGCCCTCGCCACCGCCCGCGGCCCAGTCGGCGGCGCACAAGAACGCTTCGACGCCCCGCTCGACGGCCGGGTCAACCCCAGCGACCTCCTGCTCGCGATCGACGAAACCAGCGTCGTGCTCGTCTCGCGCTCCGGACGCGTCGTCTCGGTCGATCTCGCGACCGGGCGCATCGCCTGGGCCCGGCGCACCGTCTGCCAGCGCGTCAACGACTGTGCCGCCGGCGACGGCGTCCTCGTCCTCGCCGGCACCTCAACCCCACCCAACGACGACTCGGCCGGCGAACCCATCATCCTCACACTCGACCTGGCAAGCGGCGAAGAGATCAGCCGCTTTTCCCCGGGACAAGGACACACCGGCAGCGACGTGCGCTGGGTCCACGTCGCCCCGGGCACCGGCCGCGCCGTCGTCGGCTTTGCCCGAGGCATCGTCGCGCTCTCACTCCCCGAAGCAATCCCCCAATGGTCACTCACCGACATCGCCGTCGAACAAACCGCCGGCGCGTGGTCCATCGCCGATCGGCTCTTCGTCCAGACCACCATGCGCGAGCTGGTACTCATCGACCCGCAGACCGGCGCGTTGATCGACGACCGCCTCGACACCGCCGGCTGCCTGGAACTGGGTGAGCCCATCGACGCGGTCGAAAACAACAGCAAACTCGTCCTGCTCAGCCCCGCCGGGTTTGCCAGCATCGACCCTCTCACCGGTGAGCTGCTCGCCGCCGACGCGATCACCCCGCTCGCCAACAGCATGGTCCAGCCCACCATCGCCCACAACCGCATCGTCATGGTCGAGCGCGACCCGCTGCCCGGCGCACCGGGCGTCTACCGCCTGCACCTGCTCGACGCGAGCACCGGTCGCGCACTCCATACCCAGCTCCTCGCCCTCCGCGACCGCCCCCGCCGACTCGGTCTCCTCGACGGCGTCATCCTCCTCACCGCCGGCGACTCGACCATCGTGCTGCCCACCGAGGATTGAGGGTCCAGGTCACAACATACATTCGACGTTCTTTCCTGCTCCCCCTCCCGCGCCCCGCGGGAGGGGGCTGGGGGGAGGGTGCCTTTGCTCTTCATACTCCCGTTTTCAAGCGACCTTCAGTTGACCGAACACAAGAATCTTGTGAGATTCGCATGACAATATCCCAGCACACAGGCGTGCCGTCCTGTCCCCTCGCTTGCGCGAGGGGCTCTGTCAAAGAAGCACGAGGGAATCAGAAATATCCGGGTATGCGGTGTAGAGCCCCTCGCGCAAGCGAGGGGACACCGACCCATCCACCCCAAACCTAACAATGACGCATGATAGTAGATCGCGGTTTCAGTTCGCCACAATATTCACCAACCGCCCCGGCACCGCGATCACCTTCCGCACCGTCTTGCCTTCGATCAGCCCCTGCACCTTCGGGTCGGCCAGCGCCAACGCCTCGAGCGCCGCCGCGTCCGCGTCCGCCGGCACCATGAGCTTGGCGCGGACCTTGCCAAGAATCTGCACCACTATCTCGACTTCGTCATCGCGCAGCATCGCCTCGTCGTAGTCGGGCCACGCCGCGTACGCGACCGATCCGCCGCCCTCGTGCCCGCCCAGCCGGTGCCAGAGCTCCTCGCCCATGTGCGGCGCAAAGGGCGCCAACACACGCACAAACCGCTCGAGCTGATCGCGCGTGATCCCCCCGGCCGTCGTCGCAGCGTTCACAAACTGGATCATCGCCGCGATCGCGGTGTTGAACGCCAGCTTCTCGATGTCCTCGCCCACCTTGGCAATCGTCCGGTGCAACTGCTTCTCGACCGCCGCGTCGGCTGTGTCGAGCAGCTTCAGCGCGTCGGTGTCCTCATCAACCACCAGCCGCCACGCCCGCTGCAAAAAGCGGTACAACCCGATCGTGTCGGTCGTGTTCCAGGGCTTGCTCGCGTCGAGAGGTCCCATGTACATCTCGTACAACCGAAAGGTATCCGCGCCATACTCCGCGATCACATCGTCCGGATTGACCACGTTTTTCAGGCTCTTGCTCATCTTGGCGACGATCTGCGTGACCGCCACACCGGTCGCCCGCTCGACCGCGCTGCCGTCCTCCGCGACATCAACCTCGTCGATCGGCACCAGCGTCTTATCGTCCCGCTGGTAGGCATGGCTCGTAATCAGCCCCTGATGAAACAACCGCTTGAACGGCTCCTCGGTCGAGACCTGCCCCAGATCAAACAACACCTTGTGCCAGAACCGCGCATACAACAAGTGCAACACCGCGTGCTCGGCCCCACCGATGTAGAGGTCCACACCGCCGGCACCCTCCTCTTCTGCCCGGCGTGATTTCGGGCCGCGCATCCAGTATTCCTCAGCCTCTCTCCCCACAAACCGCTCGCTGTTGCCCGCGTCGCAGTACCGCAAAAAGTACCAACAGCTCCCCGCCCACCCCGGCATCGTGTTGGTCTCGCGCGTCATCGGCGTATCAGAGTCGAGCCCCTCGACCAGCGCCTCGCCCGCCGTCGTCTTGACCCAGTCCGTCGCCTTGCCAAGCAACGGCTGCGGATCGTCACTCTCCACCGGCGCATAGTCGGCCATCTCCGGCAGCTTCACCGGCAACGCCCCCTCCCCCACCGCGTGGTGGTGCCCGCGCGAGTCCCACACGATCGGGAACGGCTCCCCCCAGTACCGCTGCCGACTGAACAACCAGTCCCGCAGCCGAAAGTTCACCTTCCGCTGCCCCGCGTGACGCTCCTCAAGCCACGAGATCATCCGCGCCTTCGCCGGCCCCATAGACAACCCGTCGAGAAAGTCGGAGTTGATCGCCGGCCCGTCGCCGGTGTACGCCTCCCCCGCAAACCCCTCCGGCGGCTGCACCGTCCGCACGATCGGCAACCCGAACTTGGTCGCAAAGTCCCAGTCCCGCTGGTCCTGCCCGGGGACCGCCATGATCGCCCCCGTGCCATAACTCATCAGCACATAGTCGCTCGTCCACACCGGGATCGGTTCGCCCGTCGCCGGGTTCCGCACGAACATCTCCGTCGCGCAGCCGGTCTTCTCCTTCGACCCCATCCGCTCCACGTCCGTCCGGTTCCGCGACCGCTCGACATACGCCCGCAGCTTCTCCTCATCCACGCCCGGCCCGGGATACTCGAGCGCCTCGTCCACCAGCGGGTGCTCGGGCGCAACCACCATGTACGTCGCGCCGTAGATCGTGTCCGGCCGCGTCGTAAACACCCGAAGCGAAGGCCCCATCGGATCGCCCTCACTGTCCACCACCGCAAAGTCAATCTCCGCGCCCTCACTCCTACCGATCCACTCGGCCTGCATCGTCTTGGTCGAGTTCGGCCAGTCCACATCCTTCAACCCGTCAAGCAAACGATCGGCGTACGTCGTGATGCGGAACATCCACTGCTGCATCGGCTTGCGGAAAACCGGGAACCCACCCCGCTCGCTCCTGCCGTCGATGACCTCTTCGTTTGCCAGCGCCGTGCCCAGCTTCGGGCACCAGTTCACCGTCTGCCGCCCGACGTACGCCAGCCGATACGAATCGATCACCATCCGCCGGGTGTCCTCGTCGAGCGCGTTCCATTCGCCGATGTTGGTCCCCCCGGGCACGTCGCCCGACCCGGCGTACTCCGCCGCGGCGGGGTTGAGCCGCACCGTGCGCGCCCCCGAAGCAAACTCCTCCACCAGCTCAGTGATCGGCCTGGCCCGCTTCTGCTCGGCGTCAAACCACGCGTGATACACCTGCAAAAAGATCCACTGTGTCCAGCGGTAATAGCTCTCGTCGATCGTCCCGAACTCGCGCGACCAGTCGTAGCTGAACCCGAACCGCTTGAGCTGCCGCCGAAAATTGTCGATCGCGTTGCGGGTCGTCACCACCGGATGAACACCCGTCTGGATCGCGTACTGCTCCGCTGGCAGCCCGAACGCGTCCCACCCCATCGGGTGCAGCACGTTGCAGCCGCGCATCCGCTTGTACCGGCAAATAATGTCCGTCGCGGTGTACCCCTCGGGGTGCCCGACGTGCAGCCCCGAACCCGACGGGTACGGGAACATATCCAGACAATAAAACTTCGGCTTCCCGCTGTCGAACCCATCCTCCCCGGGGTTGCTCGCACGAAACGTCTCGCGCTCGTCCCACCAGCCCTGCCACTTGGTCTCGATCGTGTCGGCCAGCGCCGCGGTATAGCGATACGGCGCGATCTCAGGACGGCTTTCATCCGGGGTTGCCGCAGCATCGTTGGGGTTGGTTTCGGTCGTCATGGTGTGCTCGCGATCAAGAATATGAGAAACGGGACTTCTGAACAATCAGGAGGGTGGGCTTTCCAACCCGCGTTGAGATGACCTGAAGCAGTAAAGAACGATTGTGCTCGGCATGGCTCAGAACTTCCAAAACCGGATTCGTCAACCGGGGGAGTCAGATGGGCCTGACCTGGCAGAAAGCCCGGAACAGCCATCGCCCAAAAACACACCCGGGCCCCGCAGCACGCGGAGCCCTGCAAAAGACGGGATGCCGCAGCCGCACTCAGCGGGTCGTCAGAAGCTCATCACCAAGCTGTAAGGGCGAGGGGTTCACGCCGGAAGTATCGGACAAACCGGCCTCCGGATCAAGCCCGGGGCTCACTCAACCGCCCCGCTCTCGGGCAGCACAAGTCTGCCGAGCCCCTCCAGATAGTCAGCCGGGAACTCCCAGAACCCCGTCTCGGCGTCGTACACCAGCCCCCGCTCGCTCGCCGAAAGCCCGAAATCAATCAGCAACAACATGTCCGAGCTCACCCACGGGTCACGGTGGTAATACCCGTGCCCGAGAAAGTCGCCGAGCAACCCCTCCGGCCGACTCACATCAATAATCTCGATATGGTCGAACAACAGCACCACCCGCCGTTCCCACTCGGTCAGGTGCCCGACCGACCGACCCAGCCGGTCGTCCCCGAACAACAAGCTCGACAACCGCAGCGCCCCGTCCACCCGCGAAGCATAGATCGAAACCCGCTCGACAAGATCATCAAACCCGTCGAGCTGCGCGTTGAAAAACCGCATCAGGTCCATGTCCGGCGCCGCCAGCACCACCCGCCCGATCCGGTACTTCGCCCGCACCTCAGCCGCCGAAAGCGCCGAGGTCGCAAGCCGAATATCCCGCAGCGCGTCCACCACGATCGGACACCCCGCGCTGTGCGCAATGATGTTGATCCGCACCGCGTTGGTCTGCTCAGCGAGAAACGCTAGCAACAGCCGAAAGTGCCGCACGGCGTACGCCGCGTTTGCCTTGTCCGCCCCATACCCGAGCAACCGATGCCGCGACGGCCAGGCGTAACTCACCACCACCCCGTCCCGCCCGCCGTAATGCCACGCCTCAGCCGCGATACCCGTGTTGACATGGAACTCGGTGTTGAACCCGTGAACATAGATCAGGATGTCCGATCGCGGGCTCGCCGCAAGCTCGGCGTTGATCGCCGCAGCCCACCGCGCGGTTGCCTCGGCGTGCGCAGCATCCGGCTCGGTCACTCCCCCCGCAGAAAGATCCGCCGCCGGTTCGCTCGTCCACAGCACCCCGAAGTACTCGGCACGCCCGACCTCCACCACCGGCCGCCCCGATCGGCTCGAACTCATAGTCGCTGCGACCAGTTGCTCCCACCCGGCCTCCCCGCCGATCGAAACCTCCGACACCGCCAGGTGCAGCAGATGACTCCGCTCGTTGGTGAACAGCTCGCCGTCGTCAGGCACAGCGGCCACACCCCGATTGCTGGCGATAAACACCGTACCCGACGGCTGGCGCCTTTCCGAAGGCACCGCCGCGATCGGATCAACGACGCCCAGAGACACCACACTCGGCGTGGGCATCAGCCGCTGCACCGCAGAACCGCACCCGACAAACTGAGAAACCAACACCACCAACGACAATATAAGAGCCCCTCGCGCAAGCGAGGGGACAAGCGCAACCACACCGAGAACAGTGAAACACAACCACACAACGTGCTCGATCAACAGCCGACAGCTCCACAACATGGCCAACTCCCCGCGTGCCTTTGAACCCAGCCCCCGTGGCCACTGCTAGGTCGGTTTTCCCTCGACCTCGCTCTGGGGCTTGCGCTTCGCCGCCGCCGCTTGCAACCGCGATTTCGCCTCGCCCGCCAGATAAAACGACCCCGTCACCAGAATCAGATCACCCCGGCTCACCGACTTGACCGCGGTGTTGATCGCGTCCTTGAGCGTCGGCTCGACCTGCGCCATCTTCCCGTGCCGCTCGCTATAAAGCCGTTGCAGCTCGGCCGGGTCCATCGCACGCGGGTTCGCCGTCGCCCGCGTAAAGAGAATCTTGTCAGCCCCAAGCCCGATCTTGTCGATCATCCCCGCCACGTCCTTGTCGGCAGCACACCCGAACACTACCACCATCGAGTCGTACCGGATGTGCGCACCGATCGCCTTGACCAGCGCGTGAATGCTCTCGGGCGTGTGCGCACCATCAATCAAAATCCGTGGCGTCTTCCACACCTGCTCGAGCCGACCAAACCGCTGCGTCTTCTCAAGCCCCACCGCGACCGGCCGCTCGGCGGTGTCAAACCCGCGCTGCCGCAGCCCATCGAGCAGCGCGAGTGCCAAGCCGCAGTTCACCGCCTGGTGCTGCCCGGGCAGCGGCACCGGCAGGTGCTCGTGGTTCGAGTGCTCGCTCGAGAGACACACCCGCGCGTGAGGGCCAAGCTCCGGGCTCGACTCAAACCGCCACGAAAAATCAACGTCCTCACCCAACACCAAGAGCTTCGCGCCGACCTTCTCGGCCGTCTCGCGGAACACCTCCATCACCCCGTCGTCCTGCTTGAACGTGTACGTCGTCACGCCCGGCTTCATGATGCCGGCCTTCTCGCGGGCGATCTTCTCGAGCGTGTCCCCGAGCAGCTGCGTGTGCTCGAGGTGGATTGCCGCGATCGCGCTGCACTCAGGCGTGATCACGTTGGTCGTATCAAGCCGCCCCCCGAGCCCGACCTCGACCATCACGATATCGACCGCACGCTCAGCAAAGTATCTGAACGCCATCGCCGTCAGCAGCTCGAAATACGTCGCCGCCCCGTGCTCTGCTGCGACCGACTCGGCCGCCGCACCAACGTGCCCCAGCGCGCGCACAAACTCCTCCACCGTAACCAACTCGTTCCCGATACGGATCCGCTCGCGGATGTCGGTCAGGTGCGGGCTGGTGAAGACCCCCACCCCGTAGCCGCACGCCGTGAGCGCGCTGGCCGCCATCTCGACGATCGACCCCTTGCCCTTGCTCCCGGCGACGTGGACAAACTTCAGCCCCTCGTGCGGGTTGTGGAGCGCCTCGAGGATCGCCCGCATCCGGTCGAGCTTGAAGGTGTCCTTCCCGATGTGCGCAGGGCGCATCCGCTCGACATTGACGTGGCTGTCGAGATACTTCATCGCGGTCTCGGGGCTGGCGAAGCGCTTGGGCCGCAACGTCTTCCCGGGAGCCGTCTGGTTGTCTGTCTCGGCCGGTGTTTGGTTCTCGGCCGGGGGAGTCTTTGCCATAGTCACGGTGATTCTAAGCCGGAACTCCGCGGAACCAAAGAAGAAGTTTCCACGATCCGAGCATGAGCCCCCCCATGAGCCCCCTTGAGAAGCTCCATCAGGGTCTTCTGGCACACACCATCGCCTATCCCCCAGCCGCTGCGCACATCAGCCCCTTCATCTCCCGCACCGCCTCGCGGAGCCCGACAAACACCGCCCGGCTCACGATCGCGTGCCCGATGTGCAACTCCTCGACCCCAGGCAACGCCGCGATCGGCTGCACGTTGTGATAGTTCAGCGCGTGCCCGGCGTTGAACCGCATCCCCGCCGCCCGGATCGCCCCACCCGCGACCACGACCTCCTCGAGTGCCGCCGCCAGCGCATCACGCCGAAAGTCGCCCCCCGCCTCGGCAAACGCCCGCGCGTAAGGCCCGGTATGCACCTCGCACACGTCAAACCCGACATCCCTCGCTGCCTCGACTTGCGAAAGATCGGGATCAATAAACGCACTCACAATCAGCCCGGCGCTCTTGAGCTTCTGCACCGCCGGCCCGATCCGCGCCCGCTGCCCCGCGACGTCCAAGCCGCCCTCGGTCGTGACCTCTTCCCGCCCCTCGGGCACCAGCATCGCGGTGTCGGTGCCCAGCTGGCAGGCGATGCCGACCATCTCGGCGGTCGCTGCCATCTCGAGGTTGAGCTTGACCGCCACCAGCGCGCGCAGCAACTCGACATCCCGATCGACAATGTGCCGGCGGTCCTCGCGCAGATGCACGGTGATCCCGTCGGCCCCGCCGAGTTCGGCCTCGTGGGCCGCCCGCACCGGGTCCGGCTCGGGCCGATCCGCCCTCGAACCGCCCCCCACTGCCCCCACTACCCCCCGGTACCTCGCCTGCCGAACCGTCGCAACATGATCGATATTCACGCCCAGTTGAATCATGCCGAACTCTAGGACAGAAAAAGCAGCTCCGAAAAATATTCAACAATCCGTAAATATCTATTGACATTGCACAAATATCTTGCACAATATCAATAATGGTTTTGCATTCATTGAACACACCGCCCGTCAAGACCCCCGAGCACCCGCTGCTGGCCCTCCCTCGGGAGGACCTCGACCTCATCACCGAGCTGGTGCTCCGGTCAGGCTCGCTCAAGGGGCTCGCCGAGGCCTACAGCGTGAGCTACCCCACCATCCGCACCCGGGTGGACCGGGTCATCAGCCGCCTCCGCGAGACGATCGAAGGCCGCCAGCCCGACGAGCTCACCGAACTCCTCGCCACGCTGCTCGAACGCGGCGAGATCACCGCCTCGGCCGCCCGCCGCGTCCGTGACACCGCCAGGCAAGCCGCTGCAGATGCGTCACGCACCAGCACACCACCAACCCCAAGCGCAAGCCACCCCAAAGGAGACACAAAATGAACGACTGGTGGACCAATCAGGACGCGGGACTCATCGGCGCGATCGGAGGCAGCGCCATCGGCGTCCTCGGCGGGCTTTTCGGCTCGATCGTCGGCATCTGCGCGCCCAAAGGCATCGCGCGCGGCCCAGTCCTCGGCGGACAACTCGCGATGGCGGCGTTCGGTGTTGTCTTGCTCATCGCCGGGGTCGTCGCGATCGTGCAGCACCAGCCCGCGCACGTCTGGCTGCCTCTGGTGCTGGGAGGCAGCCTGCTCGCCGGGCTTATGGGCGGGCTCTACCCCGTTGTCCGGATGCGCTACGCCCAGGCCGAAGCACGCCGCATGGACGCCGAGGCTCTCCGCCGGGGGTAGGTTTCGTGACAGAGCCTTGTTTCCTTCACGGCTCGCTCCTGCCCCCCAGACCCCCGGTCCCCTCGCTTGCGCGAGGGGCTCTGAAGGAATGCTCGACACACCAGAGAGATACTCAACACACAAAACGTAGAGCCCCTCGCGCAAGCGAGGGGACAAGAACAACCACATCCAGAACACGGCGATGCAATCACGCGAATCGCTTGAGCTACACAACCCCGCGATCGCTCGGCAAAACCGGATGCTCGGGCGCTTCGCCGCGAAGCACCCGCCACACGTCACGCACCACCCAACTCATCTCGCGCTTGGCTGCCCTGGTCGCCCCCGCGATGTGCGGCGAAAGATGCACGTTGGCGATCTCCAGAAGCGGGCTTGTCTCCACGATCGGCTCGGGATCATGCACGTCGAGAATCGCAGCGGCTTCGGGATGATCGACACAAAACTCGGCGCACGCCACCGGATCAACCACCGCACCCCGGCTCGTGTTGAGGAACACCACCTCCGCCTTCATGCGCGCAAATGCCGCGGCGTCAACAATCCGGTAGTTGGCTTTACGACCATCGACATGCACCGTCATGATATCGGCACTCGCCAGCATCTCGTCACGCCCGAGCGGCGCAGCCCCGAATCGCGAATCGCTGTCAATCTCGCGGCAATCGTGATACACCACCTTCATATCCAGCGCCGTAGCTGCGCGGGCGACCTGCGAGCCGATCCGCCCCATGCCCCAGATGCCCAGCGTGCAGTCGGCCAGCTGCTTCGGCGCTTCGAGCGATTTGCGGGTCGTGTTCCAGCGGGCTTGGTCGAGCGCCTCGTGCAGATAGACCCGTGGCCGCAGCGCGTCGATCATCGCGGCAAACACGAACTCGACCACCGCCCGCGTGTTGACGCCGGGGGTGTTGAGCACCACCACACCCCGCGCCCAGCAGGCTTCCAGATCAATGTTGTCAACCCCCACCCCCGCCCGCGCCACGACACGGAGATTCGGCGCAGCCTCGAGCAACTCGCCGGTCACCTGCGTGTAGGTCCGCACGACCAACCCGGCAGCCCGCGCCAGCAACTGCGCAAACTTCGTCTCGTCCTGCCCACACCGCACAAGCTCGCACCGCTCACCGAGCCACGCGGCCGGTTCGGCATCGAGCTCTTCGGTCTGGATCACAAGAGGTGTGGACATGCACAGATCATTGCACCGTTAGTCCTGCGACGCCAGCAACGATTCCTCATCGTCTAGAAGACAGACGATCGTCTCACCCGCGTGTGCCACGGCTCTGTGAGCCGTGCGGGCAGGGCCGTTCGCCCTCCTCCGTTCGCACGGCCAAAATGGCCGTGGCACACAGAGACACACGCAGCGCCCGACCCGCAGCCTACTCGCGCCCCTCACCCGTCTCGTCGCCGTCGTCCCCAAAGTCGGCCGGCTCGAGAATCGCCGACATCGACCCCTTGCACCCCGCGATCAGCGGGTCCCTCCCGAACGCATGAATCTGCTCGCACTTCAGCTCGGCGTGCTCCTTGTGCGTCGTCAGACAGACCGCCCGGCTTTCTGAATCCACCGCCCGCGCAACAAGAAACGCCCGCTCCAGCGTGTGCCTGAAAATCTCCTGCATCATCGCGATGACGTACTCGTAGCTGTGGTCGTCGTCGTCGAGCAGCACGACGTTCCACGCCCGTGGCTGCTCGGGCTTGTCGCAGGTGCGCTCCTGAGGCTTCTGGCGGCGTTTGGGTGCGGGCTTAGCGGGCCGACGCTTGGGCGTTGATCGCACAGGCGACTTGGCGGGCACCTTCGCAGGAGATGGAGACGGCGATTCGATCACGTGCTGATTATACGACCCGGTTTCAGGTTTCGGAAGCACCAAACGCCGACTCGGCCAGATCCACCGCACGCGCCAGGGCTGCGGCTTTGTTGACCGTTTCCATAAACTCCGGCTCGGGCTGCGAATCCGCGACGATCCCCCCCGCTGCCTGGATGTAATACGTCCAGGTCTCGGTGGCACGGTTCCTGGTGGCACGGTTCTCCGAACCGTGTGTCTCAGGCCCGGAACTCCCGGCTCGGAGAGCCGGGCCACCAGCATGCCCACCCGTCGGCACCACCATCGTCCGCAACGCCAGCGCGATATCCATCTCCCCATCGAGCGAGACGTACCCCATCCCTCCCCCATACGGCCCCCGCCGCACCGGCTCGAGCTCATCAATAATCTGCATCGCCCGAATCTTCGGCGCGCCCGAGATCGTCCCTACCGGCAGCGTCGCAATCAGCGCGTCCCATGCGTCGTACCCCGCGCGCAGCTCGCCGGTCACCGTCGAACTGATGTGCATCACGTGGCTGTAGCGTTCGATCTCCATCACCGCGGGCAGCTCGACCGAGCCTGCACACGCGACCTTGCCCACGTCGTTGCGGCCGAGGTCCACCAGCATCACGTGCTCGGCCCGTTCCTTCTCATCGGCGAGCAACTCGGTCTCGAGCGCGAGGTCCTCGGCGTTGGTCATGCCCCGCCGCCGCGTGCCCGCGAGAGGGCGGTTGGTCAGCACCAGCCCGCCCCCCGCCAGCCGCCGCACCCGGCACAGAATCTCCGGGCTCGACGCCACAAGAATGCACCCGGCACACTGCATGTACACCATGTACGGGCTCGGGTTCACCGCCCGCAACGCACGGTACACATCGAACGGATCGACACGGCTCTCACGCTCGAACCTTTGCCCCACGACCACCTGGAAAATATCTCCCGCGCGGATGTATTCCTTCGCCTTCTCGACCATCGCGGCGTGCTGCTGGCGGGTCGTGTTCGAGGGCATCGGCTGCACCGGAAGCTCGGCACCAACCCTTCCCGGCGGCAACGGCGTGGCGTGCTGCTGCGCATGGTTCACACGCAACACCCGCGCTTCGAGCTTCGCGGCTGCCTCGTCGAAGGCAACCCCCGCGTCCTGCCCGGGCTCAACCATCGCGATCTGCACGACATGTATGAGTTTGCCGACATGATCGAACGCCACCAGCCCGTCGTAGAGCGCAAAGTGCATATCGGGCAGCTCCCGATCATCGTGCGGCGCGTCGGCAAACGCCAGCTTCTCAGGCTCGGCGTACCGCACCGTATCGTAACTCGCATACCCGAACCACCCGCCAAGCGGACACCCGGGCAGCTCCTCCCGCGGCGAACGCGCGGGCGGATGCACCAGCCGCACCCGCTCGGTGAGCTGCCGAGGCTCGAGCAACGGGTTGGCCGAATCGCTCCGGCTGGCTGTCCCCGTGCGGTGGTCGGTGATGCGAACGCTGTGCTGAGAAGCCACCACCTCGACGATCGGCTGAGCGCCAAGGATCGAGTACCGCCCCTGCCGATCCCCGCCTTCGACCGATTCGAGCAGGAACGAGGGCGCGGTCCGCTCGTCGCCCGAGACCAGCCGCCGGTAGGCGAGCACCGGCGTGAGCTGGTCCGACAACAGCCGGACCTGGATCGGCACCGCCAGCACCGCCTCGGGGGTTCCGAGCCGCTCCTGCTGCACGAGCGTCACAAACTGGTCACGGCTGAGGCTGGGCATGGGGCCGAAGTGTACCCGGATGGTACAGTGTGACGATGCCAACCACACCGACCGGACAAACCATCGCGCTGATCGTCGCAGTGATACTCACCGCCGCGACGGTGAGCGTCGCGCAGGACACCGCACCACCGCAAGACCAACCCGAGCAAGCCCCCACCCCCACCGTCGCCCCCACCCCCGCCCGGATGCACCCCGGCGTGCTGCTCGGCCGCCGCGCCGGGGCCCTGATGGCAGCCCGACCCGTCATCCGCACCGTCGTCATCGTCCCCGACCCCGCCAGCTACGCCGAAGCGATCGCTCGCTGGGAGCCCAAAGCGATCTACCCCGTCCTCATCGACGACGGCTCGTGGGCGGCGCAGGAAGACATCGCGCGGTTCGTCCGAGGCTTTCAGCCCGAGCACGTCGTCCGCTGGCAAGCCCCCGCCGGCAGCCTCCGCCCCGGCAGCCCGATGCGCCCCCGCCGCGCGGTGCCCAACGCCAGGCAACTCGCAGACTCCGCCCTCCCCAGGTCGTGGGGGTTTGAGCTGGCGGGTGATTTGCCGGACGAATCGGGGCGCAAAACCAATGCTGCCGATGCCACCCCCGCCCAGCTCGTCCGCGCATGGCTCGCCCTCGGGCTCACCAGCCCGGGTGTCGTTCTCGCCGACCAGCGCGACCCCGCATGGACCGCTGCCCTCGCCCTCGCCGCCGGGCGCGGCCAGCCCATTCTCTGGACCGAGTTCCCCGCACTCGCAATCAACAGCTCGCTCGACCGCGCACAAACCGACGCATTCTCCAGCACCATCGAAAGCCTCTGCGCCCAACTCCCCCTCTCCTGGCAAGGGCTCGGCGACGCGATCGACGCGGTCACCATCTGCGGCTCGCTCCCGGCGCGCATCAAGACCTCACCCAACGAGTTTGCCGCGATGACCGACCGTATCGGTCGATCCGGCGCAACCCAGGACGCCACACGCTGGGCGTGGGCCGGGCAAATCTTCGGCTCTGAACCACAAGCTGCCTACCGCGCGATGTGCGCGCTCTTCCTCCGCCCCCGCTCGACCTGGACCTTCGACGGCTACGCCTCGACCGAGCCCTGGGTGCAGTGGGACGGCACCCTCGCCAGCAAAGCGTTCGACGACGCCGGGATGCTCGCGATGCTCGACGACGAGCCCCGCAACACGGCTGCCGACTGGAAGCTCCGCGCCGAACGCCCCGTCCACGCCGGGCTCATCCTCATCAACTCCAGCGGCAACCGGGGGTGGTTCGACCTGTCAGGCTCGCGGGCCTACGCCGGCGACGTGCCGCTGCTGGACGTTCCCGCTGCGGTCCACATGGTCCACTCCTGGTCGGCCGTCGCACCCGGACGGCCCAACACCGTCGCCGGTCGCTGGCTCGAGCGCGGCGTGTTTGCCTACATCGGATCGGTCCACGAACCATACTTGCAGGCGTTCGTCCCCACACCCTTCGTCGCCAAACGGCTGCTCACAGGCATGGCGTTCGGCGCGGTCGGTCGGCTCGACGACGCGCCGGTGTGGCGCATCTCGGTCCTGGGTGACCCGCTCTATTCGCTGCGCCCCGAGTCCCCCGTCGCGGAAACCGAGCTGCCTCTCGACGACACGGTCTTGCTCAACGACCTGTTCAGACAAGCCGCGACCGACCAGCGTTACGCCGATCTCTTTGCGACGCTCTCCCTCGCCGGGCGCGACAGCGACGCCGCCCGTCTGTTCGAGGCAATGCTCCGCGATCAGCCCGCGTCGCTGGACGCCGAGGTCGCGCGGGCTGCGCTCTTTGTCCTCTTCCGCACCGGGCACGACGACGAGTTTCTCCGCGCCTTTGCCGTACTCAGGGCCGAGGATGCTGCGGAGACCAACGCCACCGACGCCCTCTGGCACGTCGGCCGTCGCACCGTCCGCGAGCGGGGCAACTACGCCGAAGCCGCGCTGACACTTATGAGCACGCACGTCCGCGAGAGCCAGAAAGACGCCGACGCCGCCGAGCTTCGGCAACTCGGTTCGGGGCGCTGGTAACGGAAGTTCCACAACAACAGCATGAACACTCGAGAACACCCTCGGGTAACTCGTCTCGTGTGCCACGGCCATCTTGGCCGTGCCAACGCACCGGACGACCGTCCGCACGGCTCACAGAGCCGTGGCACACCAAGAGAACTCGCTACACCTTGACGCAAACTGCTCTACTCCCCCACTCCCCGCCGCACCGACCCGCTGACGATCGACCCATCGCGTCGGAACTCGACCCATGCTGCGCCGTCGGTCGCGGTGGTCCACCACGTTCGACCGATCCTCTGGGCGTTCCAGCGGATATCGAGCGCGCGGGAGACCCCCGTCGATTGCAGCACGATCGCCGGGTTCACCTCGTCGACAAACGCCAGCGCGGTCGGCTGCACACTTCCATGGTGCGGCAGCTCGATCACGTCGGCCGCCAGGTCTGCTCCGGGCGCCATGAGCGCAGCCAACGCCTCGCGCTGCGCATCCCCGGTCATGAGCAACCGCCGCTCTCCCGCACCCGTCTCGACTGTAAACCGCACCACCAGCGAGGTGTCGTTGTCCGACACAAACAGCGAAGGCTCGGGCGGTGAGAGCACCAGCCCGCGTGCCTGCCCGAGCCTCGGCGCA
Organism: uncultured Phycisphaeraceae bacterium; assembly: GCA_964394895.1. GTDB lineage: Bacteria > Planctomycetota > Phycisphaerae > Phycisphaerales > UBA1924 > PNC22. Next base: position 42,453 of record CAYMZJ010000002.1, read on the forward strand.
TCGCCCGCAGCCCACTCGCCGACCGTCACCCCGAGCCGATCGAGCCCGCGCAGACACGCCGCTGCCGCGCCGCCGGGGTCGCGCTCGGCCCGCGCAAGAAACGTGCTCGTGGTCCACACCCGCTCGACACCAAATCGCTCGGCAACATCCAGCAACCCGCTGTAATGGTCGAAGTTCGGGTGTGTGAGCACCACGTCCGGCACCCGCTGCACCCCGAGTGCGTGCAGCGCCCGCGGAATGGTCCGCACCCCGATCGAGGGGTTGAGCGAGCCGCAGTCCCAGAGCAACGCCTCGCCGCCCGATCGCACAAGGTGGCACGTCCCGTCGCCGACATCCAGCGTGTCGATCCGCAGCAGCACCCGGTCGGGCAGCCGCCCCGCGACGTGCCACTCGCCAGCGGCCCAGCCCAAGACAAGCAACGTCGCCGCCCACAGCCCCGGGCTGCGCAGCCGGCCGCGCACGAGCCACACCAGCACCAGCGCGGTCAACGCGACCGTCAGCGCAAGCGAAAGACGAGGTGCATAGACCGTCGTCATCGGCAGCCAATCGAACAGTTCCACCACCGACACGACACCCCCGGCGATCGCGTCGAGCACCGCCGACATCGCCGACGCCGCAGCCGGGACGAACACCCCGACCAGCATCGCCGCGTAGCTCGCCCAGAGCAGCACCGTCACGATCGGCACGACGACGACAGTCGAGACCACCGCTGCCGGGCTGATGATCCCGACCGACCGCGCAACCAGCGGCGTCGCAACGAGCCAGCACAAGACGCTCGCGCTGACCAGCTGTGTCAGCCGATCGAACCACCACCGCTTCGCAAAGGCATCGGGCGGCTCGTACCGCTCGAACCCGAGCGCCGCTGGGAAGAGCCTCGCGTGCACCGGCGCGCCGAACCAGATCAGCGCAGCCGTGATGCCGAACGTCAGCTGGTACCCGAGCCCGAACAGGTCCATCGGCCGCACCATGAGTACCGCGATCGCGATCCACGCCAGGAGCGCCCGCTTGTCGTACCGCCGCCCCATCGCCTCAGCCAGCAACCACACCAGCACCATTGCCGCCGCGCGCAGGATCGGCGCCCGTACCGGGAGCACCACGACATACGCCACCACCAGCAGGGCGACCAGCAATGGCTCGAGCCGCCCGCGGTCTCCGGTGAGCCTGACCGCAAAGAGCGCCGCCCCTGCCATCACCGCGAGGTGAAACCCGCTGATCGCCAGCACGTGGGCGAGCCCCTGTCGCGCAAACGTTGCCCGCAGATCGTCCACGCCTGACTCGCGCTCGCCGAAGAGCAACGCCGCGAGCATCACTCGGCCCCGAGTACCTTCCGTCTCAGGCAGCACCGCACCCGCCCGAGTGCGCAGCCACTCCCGCGACTGTCTCCACCCGCGCGCGACCGATGCACCGAGCGCACGCGAGGGGGCGAGCACCTCGACAAGGTCGGCCGACGCGGCTGTGATCCGCACCCGTTCGCCGGTCTGCGCCGCCCATAGCCGCGCATCGGGTTGCCCGGGGTTGCCCGGCGGGCCGATCGCCCTTGCGATCCCCGTCACCCGCACCCGATCACCAACACCAACCCTCGGCTCGCCCGCACGAACCGTCACCCGCACCCGCCCCGAGATCGGCCGAGCGCCCCCATCGAGCAACGCTTCCTGCGCGCGCATCGTGAACCAAACCGAATTCCCCATCGGCAGATACTCAGCCAGCGCCCCCGATGACTGCCACTCCTGCACCCCCTCGATCACGACGCCCTCGATGGTGACGATGTGCCCGCCGCCCGGCGCGGTCGCCATCGGCAGAGCCGCCGCCAGGCTCGACCGGGGGACCTCGAGCACTCTTGCTGTGAACCACCCGCCCGACACCAGCACGACCCCGAGCGCGAGCACCACACCCCAAGGCCCGCGCCGGCGAAGCACCCCGAACGCCAGCACCAGCAGCCCCGCCCCGAACCATGCTGATGCGCTCAGCCCGATCCCGGCTTTCCAGAGCTCTAGCGCCAGCACATGCCCTGCAGCCCACGCCACAAACGCCAGCGTCGCCCGGCGGGCAGCCGGGGTGGTCGCCGGGGTGCCCGGAGGATCGGTAACGGCTTGGTGCGGAGACAACAACACCCCGGCAGCGTGCCGCAACGGCCGGGGTGCGTCAAGTCGGGGATCGGGATTGGTCAGTTTCCGGTCGCGGAGACCATGTCGTCAAAGTTCTTGACCAGATCAACAGTCGTGAACGCGCCCTTGGCGTCCTTCAGACGGTCACCATCGACCGTGTAGAAGTTCCGGGCGTACAAGAAATCGTTGGTGTTGGTTTCGCCGATCCCGATGGCTTTGGCACCGGGGTCCTTAATGCCGAAGAACACGCCGTCAGCACCCGCCGAATGCACCACAAACGCCCCGCGCGATGCGCCGGGCAGCACGCTGCGATCGTCATAATCCATGGGGATCGGGAAGTTGGGGTTGCCCAGCGCCGCAGTGAGCATCTTCGATTTATCACTTTGCGAGAGCAGGCTTCGCGTGGTCTGGTCTTGCCCGCTCTTGCCCATTGCTGTGCTCTGCAACCACCCGGCGTTGCTCGCCCAGTAGTATCTCGCCCGCATGTCTTTGGAGTCCTTGTCGGCGAACTCTTCGACAACGAGCGGGTCGCGGGGGGCGGTGTGGTCCTCGACCCACGCCAGCAGCGGGTTGCCGAAGGCATCGACGAGATCGGGGAACTGCTGATGGGGTGTGGTCCCGGCCTGCCCGTCGGCGGGGCGGAGGATGTCTTCACCAGCCGCCATGTAGACCCCGTCACCGGTGCCGAGAAGCGCCATATCGACCTTGACGTTGGCGTTGCCGCCTTTGCCCGAGTTGCCCACGTTGCCAAACGGACCGACCAGCTTGATCGTGGACGAGCCGTTCCCGCCGCCACCGATCCCGGCTTTGCCGACGATGGCGTTGGTTCCGAGGAGGTCGAGCAGGACGTTTTCCATCGCGGTAAAGCCGCCCCGGGTGTCGTCGGCGTTGGCGCGTGACCCCATCTCGGTGGGCAGGAAGTAGCCGGGCATGACGCCGGCGTTGTCCTGGCTGAACTGCTCGGCAGCGGTGGTGACCTGATTCATCAGGGCGCTGGTAGTGGCCTTGCGAGCGATGACCCTCGCCCCGCTCAACGCCGGGACGATGATCGCGATGAGAATCGCGATGATCGCGATGACCACCAGCAACTCGATCAGTGAAAACCCCCGCCGGGCGGTGCGCGCAATCGCCACAACGGGGCGGCGCGGATCAATAATCATGGGATGGTTCGGCATGCGATCCTCCTCTGCTCGGCCGCGGGCAGCAATCACCCTTCTCGCGGCTTGGGTACAAAACAAGGGGCAGAAAGGAGCGTAGACAACGCCCCTGGCCCTCCCCCCTCCGTCTGAACGACGGCTGTGCTGACACCCGATTCGAGTGCCGAGCCTTTTGAGTTGCCTGCCGGACGAAAAACGAAACAGAGAGCCCGCGGCCTTCACCCAAGTATAACCCTGATAGACTCATTCTCAAAGCAAATTGAGCTGAAAAGCCTTCATCGGCACGCGGGTTCGCAGCCCGACAGGCTTTCTTCAGCCGCTACAGTGACCGTCCGAGGGTATCCAGAGCCTCACAAAGCCTTTTTTGGCCGTGATGGCAAAATGGGAAAGCAGGCAGGGGATTTCGACAGTGGTCATCGGAACGCTCAATCAAGAGGCCGACGACGCCGAGCGGGCGAGGCTCGAAGCCCTCGCAGCGGGCTCGCTGCAACGCGGCGGGCTGGTCATCCTACCCACCGAGACTGTCTACGGCGTGTTTGCCTCGGCGCGGCATCCAGAGACCCTCGCCCGTGTCGAAAGGATGGTCACCCCGGCCTACCGCGACGTCCCCCACATCCGCCACACCTGGCACGCCCCCTCGCTGGACGACGTGCTCGGAGCGATCCCGCTCGCGTCGGCCAGACACCGCCGGCTCATGCGCAGGCTGCTGCCCGGGCCGGTCAGGTTTGACATCGAACTCGACCCAGCCGAGGTCGATCAAGCGTTGCGAGCGCTCGGCGTCCCGCGTGGGCTGCTCGACCTCGACGGCGTGTTCGCGGTCCGCGTCCCCGGACCCGACACCACCCAGCGCGTGCTGGCAAGGGTCGAGGGGCCGGTGGTGAGCACCCGGCTGCACGCGCTGGGGTGGTCGCCCGACCGCGACCCGGCTGCGGCGATCGCCGACGGCAACGCCGAGCGCGCGGGGATCGAGGTGCTCCTCGACGACGGACCGGCCCGCTTTGGGGTCCCCTCGACGCTGATCCACCTGACCCGCGAAGGCGGCTACCGTGTCGAGCCCGGGGGGGCGTTGGAGCCGCGCATGATCGACAAACTCGCTCGCACCAAGATCCTCTTTGTCTGCACGGGCAACACCTGCCGGAGCCCGATGGCAGAAGCGATCGCCCGCAGCATGATCGAGCACGACACCGAAGCCGGCGGAGTGGGCGGCGGGGGTGACATCACCGTACACTCGGCCGGGACGAGCGCCGGGTCGGGCGCCCCGGCGTCGATCGAGACGGCTGGGGCCCTTCAGAGCCTGGGGATCGAGCCGGCCGAGCACCGCTCCCGCCCGCTGACGCGGCAACTCGTGGCCGAGGCCGACGTGATCTATACCATGGCTGCCTGGCACCGGGAGAGCGTGCTTGCGCTGGTCCCGACCGCGGCATCAAGGACCTGGGTGCTCGACCCCGAAGGGCAGGACGTGCCCGACCCGGTGGGGCTGCCTCAGGACGTTTATAATAAGACCGCAGCCCGGCTGGCCGAGATGATCCGCCAGCGCCTCGTCGAGTTGGACCTGGTCACCAAACAGGCCGCCGGAAAGGAGCCGCGATGAAGATCGCTCTTGGCGCAGACCACCGCGGGATCGAGACCGCACGGGCTATCGCAACACACCTCGAGCGCGAGGGGCACGAGACGGTTGTCATCGGGCCCGCCGGCGACGAGAGCTGCGACTACCCAGAGCCAGCCTACGGCGTCGCCCGGTCTATCGCAGACCACGACGCCGAGCGCGGCGTCCTGATCTGTGGCACGGGGATCGGGGTGAGTATCGCGGCCAACAAGGTCAAGGGCGTGCGGGCCGCGGTGGTCCACGACGAGATCACCGCCCAGCTCAGCCGATCGCACAACGACGCCAACGTCGTCTGCCTCTCGGGGGACCTGCTCGGCCAACGGCTCATGGAAAAGATCGTCGGCCTGTTCATCAAAACCGAGTTCGAGGGTGGACGCCACGCACGCCGGCTCGACAAAATCGCCGCGATCGAACGCGGCGAAGACCCCGCCGGCGTGACAAACCAAGTATGATACATAGAGAGAGCACGTTGCGTCATTATGTTGTGCTGTGTGCCACGGCTCTGTGAGCCGTGCCCGCCTGAATCGGTAACATTCGCACGGCCAACATGGCCGTGGCACACGAAAGAGAATGACGCAAGATGCTCTATTTCGTGCGTTTCTCCGAGCCCCGAGCGCAAGCTCGCGACCACAAAGGGTCATTGATCACAGAGAAACCCCATCCTGTACTCGCGCACAGGGCTCGTAAAGACGCATATATATCTTTCGTGATTCGTCTGATTCAGCGCTCGACGCGCTCGATCACGACCGGCACATATCGACGCTCGGCCCATGATGACGCCGGTCGCGACCACCACAGCACGGCTTCGGGCGTCAGCACGCTGGGCAGCTCGAGCGGCTCGGCGAGCTCTTCAAACACCGCGACCTGCCCGTCGCCCAGCGAGAGCGCCGCGTTGAGCGACGCCATCGCTGCGGTGTCACGCCGGGCATCGACGAGGTAGAGACCCTCCATCACCGAACGCGCCGGCTGCCGATTGCTCTGGTCGACCAAAGGCTCGGCGGAACCCGAGTCCGAAGCCATACGCAACGGGGAGGTGTCAATCTCGGTCGGGGCAAACTTCTGCTGCATCGCGGTCGCGATCGATTCGGTCACGCCGTCCTCGAGCCGCCACGCCTGACCGGCGCGGGGCGAGCGAGCGGTGAACGATTCCAGCCTGGCGAGCGTGGCTTCGGGAGACGCCGAACGGACCCGGACCAGCAGCCGTCCTTCGTCGAGCAGCGCGAGCGCCCGGTCCCAGTCGTCGGTGAAGAGGTCGCCAGCAACGGGTGCCGCGTCGGCGATCTCGATAGGTGCGGCGTCGCCGGCAGCGGATTCGGCTGCGAGGTTTACCGGAGCGTCGGGCACGTCGGCCGCGACCACGGGCGCGGGGCTCGTCGTTTCCGAGGCAATCTCAAGCGGCGAGTTGTCGGTCTCGCCACTCGCCACCGGGCCGGGCGTCGGGGGTGAGCTGTTGGGCAGAAGCTGGAGCACCACGCCCGCAGCCAGCACGAGCAAAGCCGCGACCGCGAGACCGGCACCCGCGGGGTGGGTCAGCCATCGGCCCGAGCCCTGCCGACGTGTGCGACGGCGGTGGATCCGCGCCATCCGTGCGATCGGGAGCGACCCGGTGCTCGGCTCCCCAGCCCGGAGCCCGAGCAGCGCCTCGCGTTCGAGCACCGCGATGATCTCGTCCCCAAGACCCTCCGGCGGCGTCTCGTCGCCGAGCGTCCGGAGCATGACCCGGTCCTGGGCCATGAGTTCGACCCGTTGGGCCAACTCGGGGTCGGCTGTGAGCAATCGCTCGCGGACCTCGTGCGCAGCATCGCCATCAAGCTCACCCTCGATGAGGGCAGCCAGCGTGTCGGCCTCGATGGGCAGGTCGTCGAACGGGTTGGGCGTCGAATCGTCGGGCATGGTTTGGGTGTGGGCTCTTGCGGGTGTGGTCGGGGTGATGATGGGGGTGATGCTGGGGGTGATGCTGGGGGTGCTTGTGGGTGTTAGTTCGTTTCCGGGGTTCCGGTGTTGTCTTCGAGAGCAAGCCGGAGGGCGGCCCGCGCGCGGAAGAGACGGCTTCGGACCGTGCCGACGGGAATATCCAGCACCTCGGCGATCTGTTCATACTCCAAGCCGCGACCGTCGCGGAGGGTGAGAATGGCGCGATGCTCATCCGATAACTGGTCCAACGCTGCGAGCATCCGCTGGCGTTCTTCTTCGTGTTCGATGCCCAGGTGGGCTTCGGGTTCCCGGTGTTGTGCGAAACCGAGCTCGCTCCGGCTGTCGGTGTGACGGCTGCCGGCTGAAGCCATGGCTTCGAGGCTGGCGTGGCGGCGGAGCTTCTCGGACCGCAGCTTGCTGAGGCAGACATTGACCGTGACGCGGTAGACCCAGGTCGAGAGCCTCGCCCGCTCGTCGAAGGTGTCGAGCCCCTTCATGATCTTGATGAAGGCGTCCTGGGTCAGGTCGCTGGCCAGCTCGCGGTCGCGGACCATACGGATGCAGATCGAGAAAATGCGGACCTGGTAGCTCTCGATCAGGCTGCCCCATGCTGCGGCATCGCCGTCCCGGATCGACGCCACGAGATCGCGGTCGAACTGGTCGTCGGGCGCAACCGCGGGGGTATCTGGCGGGGTGTCTTGGGGTGATTCGGCCACGGGGGGATGGTAACCGTCCCGAGAGAGGGCACACTCTCCCAATCCGTTCGGCGGAAATACGGCTCAGTGAATGAAGCGGAGGGTCATCGGGTAGCGGTAATACTCGCCGCGGTGGGCCGCCCTGGCCGCGGCGATCATGCCGATGATGCCCAGGACATAGGGCAAAGCGAGCGCGGCTGGGACCGTCACCAAGGCTCCCACGCCGCAGAGCAACACCCCGACCAGCGCGCCGACCAGTGGCAAGAGCAACCAATAGATGAACAGGGTGATATGAAAGTTGAGCGTTTCCTTGCCGTGGTCGTCGACAAAGGGCGAATCGTCCCGTTTGGTGAGCCACAGCACCAGCGGCGCGATGATAATCAGCACCGGCAACACCAGATGCCCGAGCAGGGACAGGTGCATCCACATCGCCAGCTGCCGTTCTGATTCGGTGGCGTCGTGGTCAACAAGGCGGTTCTGGGCGTTGGTCGAGAACTCGTTCATGGTCGGGGCATGTCCGGCAACAAAGAGGGTATCAAGGGCGAGCAGTGGGCACGCGCCCCGGCTTGTGACTCACACCATGATTGGGAGGTCGCAGGCGGGCGTTTCGGATGCCGGGGGATATCAAAGGAGAAAAAGACCGGGCGGACAGGCCTGCAAGCAAGCACCGACCGCCCGGCGTGAGTGGGTGTCTGGATGTCGCTGTGAACCCCACAGCAAGACGGCTCTGTGCCCGACCCGGAATCAAAGGGTCGGCACGTTCTGCGCAATCGCGTCCCTGCAACGCTTGAACTATGCCAGCACTTCGGCGGCGTGCCACCAAACTGGGAAAACAGTGCGGAGTTTGCGGGCGATGTCGCGGTGGGGAAGGCTCATACGGCTCCCAAGAAGTTCTCGCGGCTTGGTTGCATGCTGTGCCCGCTCTCTCTTCAGTCCGTAGGACTGCTCTTGAGTAGCCGGGGGTGGAGTCCCGTGCAGCGGACGACACCCCCGGGAGTTTGTTGGCCAGCGCCTTGCACCCCGGCAGGGGTACTCGTGGCCGCCGCGTGCACTCGGACCCCTGCTGGGGTCCAAAGGCGAGAGCGGATCGAGACCGGGGGTGTCGCGTCGCTCCACCCCCGGCTATGGAAGATCACCCCTCTCGGGGTGCAAGAAAGGCACCGGCTCACGCACGAGAATCAAACGAGATTCGTATCAGACAGCCGGCTCGTCGGGCTCGATCTCGGCCTTGAGCCCGGCGCGGAGACACATCCGGGCGAGCATGGGGGCGAGCCACCAGAGCAGGAGCCCGGGCATGACCGCCGAGGCAACCAGAACAACCACCGACAAGAACTCGGACATACCCAAGAACGGATAGAAGAGCCTCCCCCAGTCATCGACCACCCACCAGAGATAGTCCAGAAGGCCGCTCATACTCCAGCCGAGCAACACCACCGCAACGAGGCGAAACGCGAGTACCGCCGCGAAGAGCCAGGTGCGGTACTGGATGGTGGTGTGGCGCGACGGCTGCACACCACTCGATTCGGCAAACCGCAGCGCGCACTCGGGGCACCTCGGCTCGATGAGCCCGGTGAGGTCGAACCCGCATCCGGGGCAAAGGGGCTCGCGATGGACGACCACCAGCTTTCGGGAGATCGGGCCGGCCCCGAGAAGCAGGCCGAGCCCGATGAACCCAAGCGCGATCGCGACCCCGATTCGTCCGGCGTAGTAGGAAAGATCGAGCAGGTCGCCGTCGGAGATCCCCTCGGTCAACCAACTCAGGATCGGGATCACGGCTGCGAGAACAACAGTGAACCCAAAAAACCGAATCACCAGCAGCCCAAACAGCCGCTGCCGCACGCAGTCGCTCGGATTCGTCACCAGCGGCAACGCCCATTCGGGAATCGCCGGGTCGTGTGGGGCGTTGTCTGTTTCGTTGGGCACCGAGACCTCCTCCCGCTACTGCCCGAACAGGTTGGTCTGGCCGAACATGCCCTGGGCCTCGAAGTAGCCGAGCGCCTCGTCGACCGATGCGAAGACTTTCGTCGCGGTTTCGGTGATAAAGGGGCTCGGGGTCTTGGCGGGCTTCCAGACGATGTAGACCTCTTTGGTGTGCTCGAAGGCGTGCTGGAGCTCACGTTCGACGCCGCTCGAAAGCCCGGGCACGCCGCCGGGCAGTTCGGGGACGTAGCTGACGATCATGTCGGACTGGTCGATGAGCTTGAAGTCGCGCATGTAGATCTGCCCGTCGATATCGCCAGCAATATCCAGCACCTCACGGACCCGGACGCGGATCGGTTCGTCGCTGACCTTGGAGCCGCCGAAGCTGTGGGGGGCGACCTCGAGCGTGCCCTCGATGTGTCCCTCGCTGGCAGCAGCGATGGCGCGTTCGAGCAGTATTTTCTCGTCCACGTCGCCGGGATCAAACGTAATAAAGTGCTCCGCAAGCTCGGCCCGGAACCGATCAATCTCGGCGAGCACGTCGGGCATGTCCACGACGTGGCTCATCGGGAAGCTCGGATAGACCCGCCGCATGTCCGGGCGGCAGATCAGCCGAAAGAGCGTGCGGGTCGTGTCGGCGTGACGGCCTCGGCTCAGGATATAGAACTGGCTGCCGGGGACGGCTTTGGACATCAGCTCGGTCGCGAGGATCTCCTCCTCGCGCCACACCATGCAATCTTTGAGCGTCGCTTCGATATCGTGGTCGGCGTGGAGGCGGTTGTGGACCACCTCGACGTTGTCCACCAGGCAGATGAACATGTCGAAGTCGAGCTTGGCGATCTGGTCAAAGTCGAACGCCGAGAACAGCCCGTGGTGCCAGCGGAACGTCGCGTGGGTGTTGACCAGCACGTTGGGCTGGCCTGCGCTCTCAGCGATCACGTCCTTGAACGCCGCCCGGCGGAGTGAGTTGAGCCGACTGATGGGCAGGTCGAGGATTCGCCCGGGTCGCACATCCGGGGCCTCGCCGTACATGATGTCGCCGATGTTGTAGATCTCGAGTGCTTCGCCCTGCTGACCCGCGAGGGTGCGGGTGAGGTTGAGGTAGGGTTTTTTGTCCATGCCGACCTGGCCGGTGATGAGTGCTCGCAACAGAATCCTCCTCGGAACTGGAATCCCTGAGTCTCAGTCTAGGCGGACCCCTTCAGGATCCTCCCCCTCCCGAGTACCTAGGATCCGGACATCCCGACACCAGCGTGCCCGTCGGGTCTCGACCCCAGCCGCTTTGGCAGTGGTAGTAACGGCTGGGGATGTTCTGCGAGGTATGCAGCCTCAGGCTAGGATCAAGTCAGAATGGCCCGTCGGCACTATCAAAACCCGCCCATTACCGAAGCCGTGATCGATTTCCAAACGGTCCCGCGAGATGATCTCACGGTGGATGGGCTTGATCCGTTCTGTTCAGCTGAGCACGATCGATATCCGCACTCCGAGCAGTTGGCCACCATGCATGCTGAGTTCCAGGCGAAGATTGAGCCCGATCGCCCGCCGGAAGCGTCGGCCAAGGTGGTGGAGTCCAGTGCGATCGGGTATCGACAGTGGTCCCCTGACCGCCTACAGGTATTCCAGGCCCGGCTGAACGGTTTCGCATTTAGCCGCTTGGCTCCATATGCCAACTGGGAGGAGTTTGCCACCGAAGCCCTCCGTCTTTGGGAGGCGTACTGCTCATGCGCTGGGCCGCAGGAGGTACATCGCATTGCGGTTCGATACATCAACCGCATTGAACTCCCAACACCAGTAGTTGACTTTGAAGCATATTTTCGGACCTTCGCACAGGTCTCCGCCGAACTCAGCCAAGGGCTTCGTGCGGCATTTATCCGGCTTCAAATCCCCTATGAGGATCCCGCTGCACTGCTAAATCTCACGATTGCCACTATCAACCAGGAATGCCCGGATCGGTTACCGATCCTGCTCGACATTGATCTGGTTCAGACGGGAACCTTCGATGTCGATGTAGAATCACTCGCGACGCAGTTGGAACTGCTTCACAAGCGCGAGAATGATATCTTCGAGGCTTGCATTACCGATACAACACGGAGGTTATTTGACTGATGGCCAAGTCAGCACACCACATTCTTGTAGCGGCCGCAATGCCCATGACATTTATAGGGCCAGTCGCCCTGTCCGCGACTCCATCGGAGGGCCAAGATGCACTGATTCTGCGAAACTTGGAAAAGACCATATCACGGGACTGGTGTTCAACGAGTGAGGTCGCACGACGGGTGGTCATGGGTGACACACGGATCACAGATGAAGAGTCGGATTACATCCAACCACCTCCCAGTACGACTTACACCGTTCGTGTTCGTTATGTCAACAGGGGCCGCGGCACTCCCCTTCCCATGGATACTGAGCCAGAGGATGACGAATGACGCAGACAGCAGCGGATTGGTGGGACACCGTTGAAGGGCCGGATCTCATGCAGGGCGACTTGCTTGAATCCTGTCCGATCCCACATTTCAGACCGATCCTCTCCCAAGATGCTGAACCCATCCACGAGATTGAAATGGAATTGCGCGACTGTGTGGTGATGACCCAGAGTTGTGACCTAAGCAACGAAAAGGCTAGACTTGTGGCTCTCTGCCCGGTGTACACGGTCGAAGCTTTCACAAACACCAATTCAGTATTTCAGAAGCCTGACAAGTGGGAGAGTGTGCGCAGGGGTCGAGTAGAAGGGCTACACCTCTTGGCACCGCGCGTCGACCCGTTTGATCCAGCCTGTTGCCTCGTGGTCGATTTTCGGGAAATCTACAGCCTCCCTATTGACCATCTGAAAGCACTAGCTGACAAGGCCGAGAACCGGCGGAGACTTCGTTCTCCGTTTCTCGAGCACTTCTCTCAGGCATTTGCCCGGTTCTTCATGCGTGTGGGCCTGCCCTCGGGCTTACCCCCTTTCTCGCGGAAGTAGCCCGGCGCAACCTGCCCCCCGCGACGCCCCGTTTGAATCGGTCCGTCCACCCTCGCCTACACTACAAACCAAACCCTTCTCGACTCTTTGGGAGGCCCGCCATGGCTGTGCTCATCAACAAAGACACCCGCGTCATCTGCCAGGGCATCACCGGCTCGTTCGGTGCGGTCCACACCAAGGGCTGCCTGCACTACGGCACACAGATGGTCGGCGGCGTGACCCCCGGCAAGGGCGGCACCCGGGACGCCAACGGGCTGCCGATCTTTGATACCGTCGATTCGGCCGTCCGCGAGACCGGCGCCGACGCGACAATGATCTTTGTCCCCCCCGCCTTTGCTTCCGACGCGATCCTCGAAGCCGCCGACGCGGGCCTCGGGCTGATCTGCTGCATCACCGAGGGCGTGCCGGTGCAGGACATGATCCGTGTCCGCGCGGTGCTCGATGAGCGCAACCTCGCTGCACGTGGGGCCGACGTCCACCCCTCGCGCCAGCTCATCACCCTGATCGGCCCCAACTGCCCGGGCATCATCACGCCCGGCCCAAAGACCGGCAACGACACCTCGGCCGACGACCCCTACACCAACGCCGGGTGCAAGATCGGGATCATGCCCGGGTACATCCACACCCACGTCTCCGAAGCAAAGACCGGCAAAGCCGTCGGCATCGTCAGCCGATCGGGCACGCTCACCTACGAAGCGGTCTGGCAGACCTCCAACCTCGGGCTCGGCCAATCAACCTGCATCGGGATCGGTGGCGACCCCGTCCGAGGGATGAACCACATCGACTGCATCAAAGCCTTCGAGGAAGACCCCGAGACCCACGGCATCCTCATGATCGGCGAGATCGGGGGCACCGACGAAGAAGAAGCGGCCCACTACATCAAGAACCACGTCACCAAACCGGTCGCGGCATTCATCGCCGGCCAGACCGCCCCCCCCGGCAAGCGGATGGGCCACGCCGGGGCGATCATCTCAGGAGGCGAAGGCACCGCCCAGAGCAAGGTCGATGCGCTCAAAGCCGCTGGCGTCGAGATCGCGATCAGCCCGGCAGATATGGGCAAGGCGATGGCGCTGGCGATGGGGGCGGGCGTCGCAGCAGGGTAACTCGCTTTGCGAAGCGGGTTCGTGCGTTCCTACGAACCCCGAGCGCAAACTCGGAACCACAAAGGGTCCTTTTTCACAGAGAGAACCAATCCTGTGCTCGCGCACAGGGCTCGTAAAGAGACGTAGAAGTCTCTCGTGATCCGTATGAGGTTGCGATTGTCCCCTCGCTCGCGCGAGGGGCTCTACTTCTGGTGTGCCGAACATTCCTGCTGAGCCCCTCGCGCCAGCAAGGGGACAACGGCACACGACACGCAAAAAGACAGCGGGCCCGGATCGCTCCGGGCCCGCTGCGTGGTTTCAAGTCTCAGCGGGGTTGCCGCTGATGTTGAGTACCTCGGTGAGATTTACTCGTAGAGGTAGGTCGCTTCGGTTTCCTCGATGGGACGCTGGAACTGGTCCGAGGTCATCGTGGTCTTGAAGCGGATGTTGCCCGCGGCATTGGCACTGACGGTGATACGCCAGACGACCGTGGCCTTGGCTGCCAGTGAGGGCAGCGGGGTGAAGGTGACGGTCTGGCCGGAGGCCGTGCCGTTGGTCGCGCCGGTGGCGGACACGAAGGTCTGCTCGCCGGGAAGCTCACAGACGATGCGGATGTTGTGGTCGGTAGCCGAGCCCTGGTTGGTCACGGTGATGGTGTAGGTGACCGAGTCGCCCACGCGGATCGGGTCGGGGCTGTCAACCACCTCGAGGAGGATGGCTGGGATGCCTTCGACCTTGGTCTCGCAGGTGTCAGCGACCTGCTCTGCACAGACGCAGTCGGCGGTAGCCGCCGCGCGGAGTGTGCCGACGCCGGAGGGCGAGACGACCATGCTGACTGTGCGCTTGCCGCCCGAAGCGGAGATGGTGCCGGCATTCCAGACAACGGTGTTGCCGTTGAGGGTGCCGCCGCCGGTGGCGCTGACGAAGGTCGAACCGGCAGGAACCGGTGCGGAGATCGTGGTGTCGTTACATGCAGCGTCGCCGGAGTTGGTGACGTTCCAGGTAAAGGTCACGTTGCGGCCGAGGAAGACGCGATCGATGCACTCAGCAACGATAGCGAGCTTCGGCTGGGTGATGACCGTGGTTGCCGGCGAAGCGTTCGCGTCGGCGCCGCAGCCGCTGGTCGCGGAAGCGGGAGACGAGAAGCGACCCGAACGGGAAGCCTTGGCGGTGACCTTGAACTCCTTGGACTGCCCGGCAGCAAGCGAGCCGGCGTTGAAGCTGACGTTGCGCGAGCCGTTGACGGTCAGGCCGTCGGCCAGCGTGTCACGCACGACAACGTTGTCACAGGCGCCGGTGCCCGAGTTGGTGACGACGTAGGTGAGCTGGATGGGATCGCAGAGCATCGCCTGCGGGGTCGCGGTCTTCTTGAGCGCGAGGGCCGGCTCGACGACCGTGGTCTCGGCGCAGAGCAGGTTGTTGTAGGTCGCAGCGATGCAGTTCGAGCTAAGCCCGGTGCGGGTCGCCTTGGCGGTGATCGTGATGATCTCGCTCTCGTTGGGGCCGAGGTTGCCCAGAACCCACTGGGGGCTGCCGTCGGGGCCACGGTTGGCTGCCGGGCTGGAGCTGACCATCTCCATGTTGTTCTGGTTCTCGTGGATGACCACGACGTTCTGGAGTTCGGCACCAGTCAGGTTGCAGACCTGGAGGCGGTACTCGTACGGCTGGTTGAGACGGACCTCGCGGGGCATGATCGTGTAGACGATCAGGGCGCTGGAGGAAATCTCACCGGTCGGGAACGCCTGGCTGACGACGGTCTCGTTGGGGCCGACGTCGGGCGAGCACGGGCCGCTGGTGGTACGGCGGGGCGCTGGCTTGGCGGCGGGCTTGGGAGCCGGCTTGGCGGCCTGCTTGACAGGTGCCGGGGCCGCGACAGTGCTGTGCCGGCCCCACTGCCACTTGCCGGTGGTGTAGTACTCGTGGGTGGTATCGCCGGCACCATCTGCCGTACACGCACCCGCCATCATCATGGTGGCAATCGCCGCAGCGCCCACCGTTGCTTTAACCCAGTCACGGACCTTCATTTTCGTGCCTCCTCAGTCAGGGCAATCAGGAAATCAGTACGCGCCCGGATGTGCCGAGCGGAACACGATGAGCGGGTACGAACCCCGCGACCAATCGAACGAGTGTATGGGCGGATTCCGTTCTCCGGCCCCATGATGTCTGCGGGGCACAGAACGTGCTCCCGCGGCCCGAATGTCGAGAGCTCCGCTCCCTCCGGGCCACAATACTAGGCAATCCTCTCAAGAATGCTCGGGGCAACCCCACAGAATACACAAGTGACCAAAATCGGCTATTTCTGCGCTCTGAGCAGATCCCGAATCTCTTCCAGCAGCACGATGTCAGCCGCGGGGGCGGGGGGCGGAGCGGCTTCCTGCTCCTCCTCGAAACGCCATCGCCGCCGCGACAAACACCTGCGACCACCCGAGCCTGACCTTCCTTCACGAGCCTCGCCCCGACGGGTCGGCGTCAGCACTCGATGCACACCGCCGATCAGGTTGGCGGGTCCTTCAGCGTCCGAGCTCGGCGGACCGCGCCCTTGCCAAATCTCGCGTTGATCGCGTCGCTGGCGGTGTCGATGGCGGTCTGCCGGGCGGCGTTGGGATCGCCAAAGAGCAGCTGCTGCGGGTCGGCCTGATCGACAAGGCCGCTGGTCGATACGCCGATGAGCCGCACGGGGCGGAAGCTGCGAGCAGCCCAGGTGTCGAAGATCGTGCGCGCAGCTTCCCACAGCCCGCTGGTCGTGTTGGTCGGCGTCTCGAGCGTGTGCGACCGGGTGATCGTCTCGTAGTCGCCGAAGCGAATCTTGCAGGTGACCGTCCGCGCGCTGCGACCCTTGCGGCGCAACCGGCGGGCGGTGTCCTCGGTGAGCTGCAAGAGCACCGCGCGGACCTCGTCAGCATCGGTCAGATCAGCGTGAAATGTCGTCTCGTGGCCGACGCTTTTGGCTTCGCGGTCGCAGACGACGGGCCGGTCGTCCTCACCACGCGCGAGCTGGCTTGCGCGCTCACCCCACGACCCCAACGAGCTGCGCAGCGCGATCGGATCGATCTCGCGGAGCTGGGCGAACGTGCGGAGGCCGAGCTTGTGCAGCCGTTTCTCCGCGGCCGGCCCGATGCCCCACATCCGCCCGACCGGCAACGGGTCGAGAATCTCCTGCACGCGGTCGGAGGTGATGATGGTCAGGCCGTCGGGCTTGTCCATGTCGCTGGCGAGCTTGGCGAGAAACTTGTTGGGCGCGACGCCGACCGACGCGGTGAGGCCGGTCTCGGCGAGAATCCGTTCGCGGATCCGCTCGGCGATGGATACCGCCGGGCCGAGCAGCGGCTGCGAGCCGGTGACATCGAGAAACGCCTCGTCGATCGAGAGCGGCTGAACCAGAGGCGTGAAGTCGTCAAAGATCGCAAACACCCTGTCCGACAGCTCGCGGTAGCGGTCGTAGCTGCCCTTGACGAACACCGCCTGCGGGCAGAGGCGTTTGGCAACGGCTGAGGGCATGGCGCTGTGGCAGCCGAACCTACGCGCTTCGTAACTCGCCGCCGCGACCACCCCGCGCGGGCCGGTGCCCCCGACGAGCACAGGCCTGCCGCGCAAGTCCGGGTTATCGAGCTGCTCGACAGACGTAAAGAAGGCGTCCATGTCGATGTGGAGGATGGAGCGGGTCAGGTCGTTTCCGATTTGGCGCTCCATATGAATCAAGAATAGAAGAAAGGAAAAACTAAGATTGTGGTGTGTCCAGCTCCGCCCGGCTCTGCGCCGTCGCCGACGGGTCCAGCCCTTCCGGTGTGTCGGCGGGAAGCACTACGCGGAAGGTCGTGCCTTTGCCTTCGACGCTCTCGAGGTGGATCTGCCCGCGGTGGTCGTCGATGATTCGTTTGGTCACCGCGAGCCCGAGGCCCGTTCCCTTGGTGCCTTTGGTGGTGTTGAAGGGCTCGAAGATCCACCGTTGCCGATCGGCGGGGATGCCCGGCCCGTTATCAATCACATGAAACTCGGCGTAGCTGTGCCCCTGCCCGAGCAGCGCGTCGGTGGTGCGGAACATGGTCCGCACCGTGACCACGCCGGTCTCGTTGGGGACCGCTTCGACCGCGTTGGAGAGCAGGTTCATCAGCGCCTGGTGGATGAGGTTGCCGTCGATGGGGACGGGAGGCATCTCGGGGTCGTGGTCCACGATGATCGCGATGCCTTTTTGCTGGCATCGGCTTTCGAGCAGCTGGGCGCAGTCCTCGACGAGCAAGCCCAACGGCTCGAGCGCGAGTTCCACCCCGTGTTGGCGGCTGAAGGTGAGCATGTTCATGGTCAGGCCGACGATGCGGTCGAGGTTGCGCTTGAGAATCCCCCAGCCGTTCATCGAGAGGTTGAAGTCACCTTTGCGGAGCCCCATCTCGACCACGTCGGCCCCGCCGCGCAGACCCTGCAGGATGTTCTTGATCGAGTGGCTCAGGCTCGCGACGGTCTCGCCCGCAGCTGTGAGCCGCTCGGCGTGGATTTTCTGCCCGTAGTGGTCCGCGTTTGCCAGCGCGAGCCCGGTGTGCTGTCCGATCGCGTTCATGAGCGCGAGCTGTTGTTCGGTGAAGGTGTAGTTGGCGATCGAGGAGTCGATATAGATCACGCCGAAGACGCGGTCCTGGAAGCGGATGGGCGAGCAGATGGCGCTGCGGATGTGGTACTGCTGCACACTGTCACCGGAAGCGAACCGTTTGTCGGTCATCGCGTTCGAGCTGAGCACGCCTTCGGAGTCTTTGATGACGTGCTGAATGATGGTGCGGGAGACGCCGATCTTGGCGTCGCCCGAGGTCGTGGGTTTGTTCTTGTATTTGACAACCGCCGGCTTCATCGGCGCGTCGGGGGTATCGCCGGCGAGCATGATGAACCCGCGCTCGGGCTCAAACTCCTTGAACACCAGATCGAGCACCGACTCGAGCAACTGCTGCCGATCCATGACCTGGGTTGTCAGTGTCGTGAGCTGATAGATAATGCGGAGGTGATCGACCGCCGCGGCTGCGGGCTCGGGCTCAGCGAGAATCACCGAGTCCTCGTTGGAGGGCAGCGCCCGCTCGATCGAAAAATCAAGCTCGGACCTGCGCAAGAGCAGCACCGCGTCGGCGTCCACCGTGTCGTCCTGGCCGAAGACGAACAGCGTCGAGCCGGTGCGGACCTGGTCGCCCGGCTTGAGGCGTTGGCGGTCGTCGATCTTCAGGCCGTTGACGTACGTCCCGTTCTGCGACTGGAGATCGCGGATCCACCAGATGCCGGCGTCAGGGGTCAGCTCGGCGTGGCGTCGGCTCACCGTGTCGTCGGTGATCGGCAACGCCTCGCTCGACCGCCCGATGAGCTGCGGCTCGTTGGGGGGGAGCTGGTACTTGCGACCCTTGTCTGGGCCTTGGAGGACGGTGAGGACGAGCATGTCTACACGATACGGGCTGGCAGGGATCGGGGTTTTCTGAGGAGCGCGTGATTGCGGTCAGAGGACCGCTCACCGCGCGCTACGGCAATAGTCACAACTGACCGGACCATCGGCTTCGCATTTCATCTGAATGGGCTTTGGACCAGTCTCGCGGATGATTTCGAGGACTCGCAACAGCATATCGTCACGGACTTTCCCCGCCCGTTTGTCCAAATAGCAAGGCGTGAGTAGGACACACCAAGACGCCACTGCCCAACACGGTAGATCAAGCCCCGACTCTGTCTCGGGGTATGTCTGCTTATCCGGCAAGCGAACAGTGTGTCCATTCCGGTGTTTGTCGTCAGAAGGACTCGTACTGATGCCAACCGCCATCAGCAATGATTCCCCACTCGTATTCGTAACCGGAGTACCTGGCCAGACGATAAGCACTCGCCTGTCTTTTGACTCCCATTGATTGTCCGGGCTGCGCACCTTATCAGCCCACCAGACTTCACCGCGAACTATGGGACCGAGGTATCCGTCTGGCATTCATGCGCCCGCTTGGATGCCAGCCATGAAGGCTTCGAATTGTTCCGCCTCGTGAGATCGATCCCGCTCGATATCAGCCCGCATCCCCTCCGGCTGGATAGTGGGATTCTGATTGAAGATCGTCTTTTGCTTACGGGCATCGATGTATGCCTGATCTTTATGTGATCTGGCCTTAAGCTCGTCACCGCTCAGATGCTTGAATCGTTCCCACACAGCAAGCACCAGTTCTCGGTCTTGATCATTCAGCTTGGCTGGGCATCCCAGGTTCTCGTGGGTGTACGGAATGGTCTTCATTCCGCTGATCTCGTGATACACACAGGCGACCACGGGGCCATTGTCCCACGCCTTCACGGCCTCCCAGAACATCCCGCGCCCACGATCTCTCTGGCTAATCGCCTGAGCGTAGTAGAGCAGTTTCTGAAGTTTGTATGCGGTGAACCCGGGGCTCTTTTCAGCCCTAGCCAGCACGAAGAACTCCCGGGCGACCTCAATCGCGCTTGGTAGTTTCCCATGCCCTGGATGCTTTGCTATAAGGCTCATACCCTAACCTTTCCCGATAAAGTGTACTGGATTTGTACACTCCTGTCAACTAATCGGTTCAAATGGCCATCAATAAATGTCCGCGTCCCTGGTTTTTTTTGCTGGGTATCGCAAACGGCACGCAGGCAAATCGGCATTCAGCAAAAATACGGATTTCAATGAGCACATGCTGCCTGGGCTTTCCGACAGCATGTCCACGCTGCGGCTCTGCAAATCACTCGACCACCGCGAACTGCTCTATCCTCTTCAGAGCAATGGTCAAGAAATCACCCTCCAAAGCCGCAACCGGTCCGAACCCACTCGACCTCGCTCCCGACCCCTCGTGGCGGATCCTCGTCGTCCACGGCAAGGACGCTTTCATGCGCCTCGAAGCCACCGCGAGGCTCCGCAAAGCCCTCGCCGATGAGCACGGCGAGATCCAGACCTTCAACTTCGACGGCGACTCGGCCGATGTTGCCGACGTGCTCGATGAGTGCCGAAGCTTCGGGCTCATGCAACAGCACAAGCTCGTGCTTGTCGACGGGGCTGACCAACTGGTCAAAGAGGCCAACCGCCCCCTGATCGAGCGCTACGCCGAGAACCCCTGCGAGCACGCGACGCTGCTGTTGCGGAGCGAACGCTGGAACACCGGCAAACTCGACAAGCTCATCGCGGCGGTCGGCGCGGTCTGCAAGTGCGACGGCACAAACGAACCCAATGCTGTCGCGTGGATCGTCCGCCATTGCAAGGAACGCCACGACGCCTCGATCGACAGGGCAGCTGCCCAGGTGCTCGTGGATCGGCTCGGGGCTGACCTGGGGCGGATCGACAGCGACCTGGCCCGCCTGGCGATCGCTGCCGACGGGAAGATCACCGCGGCGCTCATCACCGAGATGGTCGGCGTGAGTCGGCAGGAGGACCCCTGGAGCATCCAGTCGGTGCTGCTCTCAGGAGACCCGGCCGCGATTGTTCGGCACCTGAGGCTGATCCTCGATAACGCCCCGAGGGACGCTCACATCCCCGTCATTTTCGCCTACACCGATCTGGCGGGCAAGCTCCACAACATGGCGATCGCCAACACCCAGCGGATGAACCCCCAGGCGGCTGCCCAGACCCTCCGGCTGTGGGGCTCGGCGAAAGAGGCGCTCATCCGGGTCTCCCCCCGCCTCCGCCCCGGCAGGACAAGATCGCTGCTGCGGGCGTGTGTCGAGGCCGATCAGGGGCTCAAGTCAGGGCTTGGTGAGCCCCACCGGGTGCTCGAAAGACTCGGGCTGCGATTTGCGGCGATCGCCCGCTGATCCTGCCGATAGAGCGCGTTCCCCTCGCTTGCGCGAGGGGCTCTACAAAGCACATGGGCCAAAGAGCACAGGGACCACAGATGAGGCAGAGAGTCCACAGAACAAAAGAGCCCCTCGCGCAAGCGAGGGGACAACCATGGCAAGGCAACCCGAAGAATTGCAATGATCGAAGCTGCTCTCGAGCACAAGGGTACGTCCCGATCGCGGAGCGACAGGGACCACAGCACACACACTGACGCAGGAGGCGCGGTCGTGCAGACACGAACACACCACATCCGAACCAACCACACACAGCACAAAGGCGTGACGCCTGCGCTGCTGATGGCGCTGGCGTGCGCCCTCCCCGGCTGCGGCGGCGGCGGGGCCCAGACGCGAGCCGAGAAACCCGGCGTCAACATCGGGCTCGAAGCGATGGTCGGCGACAACCCCTCGGGGGTGCCTCTCACCCAGGCCGAGACCGAGCTCGAAGCCCTGATCGCCGAACAGACTGCCCAGCTCGCCGAGGCCTACGGCACGCCGATCGAAGATGTCGCCGAGCCCGACCCGATCATCGATTCCTCGCTCTCGAATCTGCTGGGAGCGGATGGTGACGCCGCCGAGACCGAGGCCGAAACCACCGCTGCCGACACGACACCCGACAGTCCGAAGGACGTGGTCACGCCCCCGACACCCGTTGAGGAAGCTGTCGACGCCGCAGCAGGTGAGACCGAGCCCCCGACCGAAGCCGCGGCACCAGAACCCACCGGCGTCGAGCTGCTGTACGCCCAGCTCGACGAGGCACTCGGGCAGGAGCTGGATACCACCTCGGAGCCCTTCCGCACCGCGGTCGCGATGATCGCGATGGCAGCCGCCCAGGGCAAAGACCCGCTCGAAGCCATCGGACCGAGCACCAAGGCCGGGGCTGCTCTCAGCCCGGCCGAGCGCGACTCGGCCGCAGCGGTCGCGGAGATGCTCTCTTCGGTGCTCTCCCCAGGGGAAATCAGCGAAGAGGACCGCGCCACCGCGCTGCGGACACTCTCCGACCGCCTCAACCGCTCGATGGGGCTGAATATCCCACGGGCTCTGCTCTGCACCGAGGTCCGGGGCTTCGGGCGATACACCCCCTTCCCACAGACCGACTTCCTCGCCGGGCGGCGGATCCGGGCGCTGCTCTATGTCGAGGTGGACCGCTTCGAGCACCGCGAGGTCGACACCTCGAACCTCGGCGGCCTGCCCGTCGAGGAACGCTGGGCGATCGACCTGACCCAGACCCTCGAGCTCTACCACGACGGCGAAGGCGAAATCCTCGCCTGGAAACGGCCCGAAGAGGTCGTCGTCGAGACCTCGCGCAACAAACAACGGGATTTCTACCTGCTCACCGAGATCTCGCTCCCCGAGACGCTCACCGTCGGCAGCTTCCAGTTGAAGGTCATCATCAGGGATCGGGTTGCTGGGGCACGCACGGAGATGCTGATCCCGATCGGGATCGTCGCTGACCCTGCGCTGGCGTGGACACCGAGGTAACCCTTGCCCTCAAAAAAGGGTTGGGATAAGGCATCTGCCAATCCGACCGATCCCCCACAAATGGCAGTCCGAAATCCGCATTTGGCTAGGTGTTTTTACCGGCAAACCGCATCATTGTGCGCTCTCACCACCGTTCGGCCAAGAACCGGCAACTGGCACAGCGATCGCAACCGATGTACTCCGAGAGGGTGTGCAGCAGGGTTGCTGCGTACCCTGACAGAATATTGACCGGGAAACCGGCGGAACAGCCGACCGAATACCGTGGTTGAGCCGTACAGAGTTGATGGGGCCCGATGATGGGCCTCAGAAGGAGTGGGCGATGTTCGAGCGCTTTACAGACCGTGCACGCAAAGTCATGGCACTGGCCAATCAAGAAGCCCAACGCTTCAACCACGAGTACATCGGGACCGAGCACATCCTGCTCGGGCTCGTCAAGGAAGGCTCCGGCGTCGGGGCCAACGTGCTCAAAAACCTCGACGTGGACCTCCGCAAGGTCAGGCTCGAAGTCGAGAAACTCGTCAAGGCCGGGCCCGAGATGGTCACGATGGGCAAGCTGCCCCAGACCCCACGGGCGAAAAAGGTCATCGAGTACGCGATCGAAGAGGCCCGCAACCTGAACCATAACTATGTCGGGACCGAGCACCTGCTGCTCGGGCTGCTGCGTGAGCACGACGGCGTGGCGGCACAGGTCCTGATGAACCTGGGGCTCAAGCTCGAGGAGGTCCGCGAGGAGGTCCTCAACCTGCTCGGGGCCGGTGCCGACAGCGAGGCTGGGGAAGCGGTCGGCGGCGGCGGCAGCGGTAGCGGCGGTCCCGAGGGCCGCGGCGGCAAAAAGCGCAGCCAGACCCCCGCGCTCGACAGCTTTGGTCGCGACCTGACCGAGCTTGCCAAGGAAGACGAACTCGACCCGGTCATCGGGCGAGCACGCGAGATCGAACGCCTCGTGCAGGTGCTCTGCCGCCGCACCAAGAACAACCCGGTGCTGCTGGGTGAAGCGGGCGTGGGCAAGACCGCGATCGTCGAGGGGCTCGCCCAGCAGATCATCGCGTGCGAGGTGCCCGAGATCCTGCACGAACGCCGGCTCGTGGTGCTTGACCTGGCGATGATGGTCGCGGGGACCAAGTACCGTGGTCAGTTCGAGGAACGCATCAAGGCGGTGATGAACGAGGTCCGTCGCGCCAAGAACGTGATCCTCTTTATCGACGAGCTGCACACGCTGGTGGGCGCAGGTGGCGCTGAGGGAGCGATCGACGCGAGCAACGTCCTCAAGCCGGCGCTGGCTCGCGGCGAGATTCAGTGCATCGGCGCGACGACGTTTGACGAGTACCGCAAGTACATCGAGAAGGACGCAGCCCTGGCGCGGCGCTTCCAGTCGATCCCGGTTGATCCGCCCAACGTCGAGGAATCGATCGAAATCCTCAAGGGGTTGCGCGACAAGTACGAAGCGCACCACCGGGTGCAGATCACCGACGGCGCGGTGCGGGCGGCGGTCGAGCTCTCGGGGCGGTACATCACCGGCCGGGTGCAGCCGGACAAGTCGATCGACGTGATCGACGAAGCCGGTGCGCGGGTGCGGATCCAAAGCATGACCAAGCCGCCGAACCTTGCCGAGATCGAGGCCGACATCGAACGGCTGAGTATCGACAAGGACGACGCGGTCAAGGCAGCCGACTACGAGCGTGCCGCCGAGCTGCGCGATCAGGCCGAGCAGCTGCGCAAGAAGAAGGAAGATATGCAGAAGGAGTGGCGCGCCAAAGCCATGGAAGTGGACGGCGTCGTCGACGAGGACGTGGTCGCCGAAGTGGTCAGCAAGATGACCGGCGTGCCTCTCACCCGGCTCAACAAAGAGGAGTCCTCGCGGCTGCTCGATCTCGAGAACGAGCTGCACAAGAAGGTCATCAGCCAGGACGAAGCGATCAAGGCCGTCTCCAAGGCAATCCGCCGGGCAAGAGCCGGGCTCAAAGACCCCAAGCGGCCGATGGGTTCGTTCATCTTTGTCGGGCCTTCGGGCGTGGGCAAAACGCTGCTGAGCAAGGCGCTGGCGGACTTCATGTTCGGCGACGAGGACGCGCTGATCCACCTCGACATGAGCGAGTACATGGAGAAGCACAACGTCTCACGCCTGGTCGGCGCACCTCCCGGCTATGTCGGGTATGAGGAGGGCGGCCAGCTCACCGAGCGGATCCGTCGCCGGCCGTACTCCGTGGTCCTGCTCGACGAGGTCGAGAAGGCGCACCCCGACGTGTTCAACATGCTGCTGCAGATCATGGAGGAAGGCCGCCTGACCGATTCGTTCGGCCGCAACGTGGACTTCCGCAACACGATCATGATTATGACCAGTAACATCGGTGCGGACCTTATCAAGGGCGGCGCCGGGTTCGGGTTCCAGAAACGGAATACCGAGGCCGATCACGAGAACGTCAAGAGCATCCTGATGAAGGAGATCGAGCGGTTCTTCCGCCCCGAGTTTATCAACCGGCTCGACGACATCATCGTGTTCCGCCCGCTCACCAAGGACGACCTGGTGCAAATCGTCGAGTACGAAGTCGCCAAGGTATTCCAGCGGCTGCGCGAGCAGTCGATCGAGCTGGACCTCGACCAGACCGCCAAGAGCTTCCTCATCGAGAAGGGGTACAACCCCGACTACGGCGCCCGGCCGCTCCGCCGCGCGATCGGCAACTTTATCGAAGACCCGCTCAGCGAGATGCTGCTCTCCGGTGAGCTGCACGGCTTGAACGTCGTTCACGTCACGCACGTCGAGGGTGAGGACAAACTTACCTTCCGCGGCGAGCACGTCGAGCAACCCAAAGCCGATGGTGATGGCGAAGAAACCGCCGAGACGCAGCAGGCCCAGAGCACCTGAGCCCGAGTGAGGGCGTCTACGCCGAACCGATCGAACCCCCCCCGCACCCGCTGGCACATGCCAGCGGGTGTTTTTTTGATACTGGGTTTGCCTCGACATGCCGAGAGCGAAATCCCGATCGCTCGACGCCCAATGATCTTTCGGTCTTGCGGCGCAGGTCGTGGTACACTGCGCCGACCCCGGCTCTGAGTTCGGGAGCGGATCGGGTTCAACAGCGAAGAGGAGCACAAACATGCGTCAGGCACTGGTCGTCGTGGGGGTATTGGCTTTGATCGCGGGGGTTGTCGTCTTCATGATCCGCTCGAACGGTGGCGGCGGTGCCGGCTCGGCGACCCCGACCGGCAACGAGAACACATCGCAAGGCGAATCCGGCAGCCGGGATACCACCCTGCTCCCCGGCCCTGATGCCGAGGCGCTCGCCGCGCTGCGCGAGGAGCTCAGCCGCGCCGAGCCGGTCGCGTTCCGATCCGACGAACAACGTATCGCCGACGCGCGAGCGTGGGTGGACGCCAACCACCCGGCCGACCGCCCGTACAACGACCTCGAAGCAAAGATGCTCGCGCTCATGGACATGATCTTTGACGGGCAGGAGCGCTCAGCGCTCTGGACACTCAACATGCAGGAGATCGAGATCGAGATGATCCGCGCGATCGACGCCGACGGCGACGGTGTGGTCTCCGACGATGAGGTCGCGGCGTTTGCCAACGAGGGCCTCGGCATGTTCAACCCGATGGAACACCCCTACCTCAAGGCACAACTCGATACCGACGGCGATGGTGAGATCAGCCCCGCGGAGATGCAGGAGCTTGCCTCGTCGGGGATGATGGAGGGCGCGATGGCGGGCGTGATCGAGCGGGCGCAGCTCGAAAAATGGGACACCGACAACGACGGTTTTGTCAGCGACGACGAGCGCGTTGCGGGCCAGGAGGCGACAGGCCCGATGCTGAAGTACTTCGCCGATGGGCGCGTCGAGCCCGTGACCGACCCGAGCCAGATCGACCCCGCCGAGCAGGAACTGGTGATGGTCGAGCTTGCCGAGAAGTTTGGTGACGACTACGTCGCTTCCCTTCAGGCACAGCAGGAGGTGTTATCGCCGATGATGGTGGCGATGCCCCTCTTGCAGGACATGCGGGTCGAGAACATGGACCAGCAAGAGCTGCAGGCGCAGATGATGGAGAGCATGCCGGTGCCGCCCGCCGAAGACCTGTTCGATAACGACGGCGACGGCACGATTGGTTCAGAAGAACTCGAAGCGTACACCGTGGCGATCAAGGATTACCAGGAAACGATCCGGGACTGGGCTGCGGTGCAGACCGCCAACTCGCTGCGGCAGATGTTCGACCACGCGACCACTCAGAGCGACGAGGACGGCGACGGCAGAATGAGCAGTGCCGAATGGGACGATCGCATCGACCAGCTCATGTACGAACGCCAAGAGCGGCTGTTCCTCCGCAGCTACGACCTCGACAACAGCGGCCGGGTCGAAGGGGACGAGCTCAACCAGTACGTCGAGTGGTACCGGGCTGGCAGCGCGAGGGCTGACATCAACTACGACGGTGCGGTCGATGCACGAGACCTCGAAGAGATGGCGATGAAGTTCCAGCAGCAGGGCCGCTGACATCGGGAGGGTTTCTTCAACTCGCACACCTCCCTCCAGACCCCCCGAAACCGCAACAGGCGCGAACCCCGAGGGCTCGGCAGCCGTCCTTGCAAGAGCCCGAACCGGGATGCTGCACATACTCCTCTGTGCCACAGCTCTGTGCGCAGCGGCGGGCTGTTGCGAGTAGGATCACCCCGCTATGCCCGTACTCCTCCGCTGGTTTCTGAGACTCGGCCCGACCAACCCGATCGCGGTGCGCCTCGTGCAAAACGGGTCGCGACGGATGCGGCATATGTACATTCGCAGCGCCTACCTCGCGGCACTCATCATCGTGCTGCTCTGGTCGCTGCTGATCAAGGGCGGACAGACCGAGCTCGGCTACCGCGAGCTGGCCGAAGCGGGGGCGTCGAGCTTTATCGCGATCGCGTACCTCCAGATCGGGCTGATCTGCGTCATCGCGCCGGTCTTCATGGCCGGGGCGATCGCCCAGGAAGCAAGCCCGCGGACGTGGGAGGTGCTGCTGACCACCCCGATGACCGCCGGGCAGATTGTGCTGGGCAACCTCTTCGGCCGGCTGTTCTTTATCATCGCGCTGTTGCTTTCGAGCCTGCCGCTGTTTGCGCTGGTGCAATACTTCGGCGGCGTGCCCGGCGAGTCGATCTTTGCGAGCTATTTCATTGCGGTCTGTGCCGCGGTACTGGTGGGGACGATCGCGATCGCGCTCTCGGTCAGCCGCATCGCCGGCAGGCGCGCAGTGTTCACGTTCTACGTCTCGGTGGTTTCGTATATCGCGGTCACCATGGCGATCGACGCGCTGCTCCGCCAGCGCTCGGGCGACCCGTCGGTCACATGGATGACCGTCATCAATCCGTTCCTGGCGCTGCAGGCGCTGCTCAACCCCTCGAACTATCCACGCGCCGGCGAGACCGGAGCGTGGGCGCTGCAGAATCCCGTGAGCGCCTGGTGCTACGGCAGCCTCGCGTTGAGCGTCTTCCTGATGATCGCGAGCACAGTGACGGTCCGCCTTGGCGGGTTTGCCTCACTTGCGGGCAGCCGCAATGTGGGAGGCGTGCCCTGGTACCGCAAGATGCTCGGGCTCGGCGCGAGCGGGGCAGAACACCGCCCCCCCAAGGCTGTCTGGGCCAACCCGATCGCGTGGCGCGAGGCCTCGGCCCGCAACCGCACCTTCGGTCGTATCCTCGCGCGGTGGTCCTTTGTCATCGTCGGCGGGCTCTTCGGCGTGCTCCTTGTCGGCGCGTACCACATCGGCACGTTCAGCACCAAGGACTTTCAGCTCGCGCTCATTTATACCGTCATCGGCGAACTGGTTGTCATCGGGCTGGTCGCGATCAACATGTCCGCCACCGCGATCAGCCGCGAACGCGAAGACGGCACGCTCGACCTCCTCCTCACAACACCACTCACGCCCAAGTCCTACCTCTCGGGCAAGCTCCGCGGGTTGGTCGCGTATCTGCTCCCCCTGCTCGCGGTCCCCATGGGCACGCTCGCCCTGACCTCGATCTATGTGATGACCGGCGGCCTCGGGCGCGAGGGCGGCGTCATGGTTCCTCTGGCCGGGTTCGGCACCACCGGCGGGGCGCAACCAATGGCACCCATCATGCTTCCCGAAGCTGCGCTGCTCGCGCCGATGGTCACGATTCCCTTCATAACTTTCTGCGTCATCGTCGGTCTGCAATGGTCGTTGCGCAGCAAGGGCACTCTGGCAAGCGTTGTCGCTGCGGTCGGCGTCGTCGGGGTCATCAGCGGCATCGTCGGCTTGTGTGCATGGAAATCAGGCACGGGCATCGCCGTCATTGGAGCGGCACTCTCGGCGTTCAGCCCGGTCACGCTCATCTTCGCCTGCATCAAGCCGGGCAGTGCGCTCTATGAGACCATCGACAACAGCAACCTGGGCTCGGCCCGCGTGTCGCTGGTCATCGGCTCGGCGATCGCTGCGGCCGTCTACTCCGGCGTCGTCTTCGGCATCCACTCGAGCATGGTCAAAAACTTCGACATGACCGTCCGCAAGATCTCGGGCGTCAAGTAACCCGCGTGCACGAACATCCGTAAACCAACGCGATACACTCCGCACATGCCCACCATCGCAGAAAACCTCACCTACTGGAAGCGTTACGACTGGAAAGACCGCGGCCGCGAGTGGGGCAAGGGCTACGGCTCGATCGAGCAAGGCTGGGAGCACGCCATCATGCCCCGCGTCGGTCCGTTTCTCCCTGCCGCCGGGCACGTGCTCGAGCTCGCCCCGGGCTACGGCGCATGGACCGACCTGCTGCGACCGTGCTGCAAACGGATGACACTGGTTGACCTTGCGCCCAACTGCATCGAGCACTGCCGGCAACGTTTCGGCAAGCGCGGCATGGCGTACCACGTCAACGACGGCCGCTCACTCGCGATGGTCGAGGAGATGTCCGTCGATTTCGTCTTCAGCGTCCACTCGCTCGTCCACGCCGACCACGACGTGATGCGCGACTACATCACGCAGCTGGGCACAAAGATGAAACCCGGCGCGTTCGGGTTCATCCACCACTCGAACCTCGGCGAGTACGCCGACGAGCTCGAAAGCTGGGACCAGAAAGACACCCACTGGCGCGGCCGCGACATGACCGGCGAGAAACTCCGCAACGACTGCCGCGAGGCGGGGCTGGTCTGCATCTACCAGGAGATCATCCCCTGGGGCAGCGACAAGTTCATCGACGCCTACTCACTGTTCGCCAAGCCGCGCCCGGGGCAAAGGCTCGAAGAGCGCGTCGAGCGCAACGCCGAGTACTGGCCGCACGTGTGGAAACGGATCGAGATCGCCGAGCGGTACACCAGGCCCGACTGATACACGTTGTGCGCAGAGAGGGTGCGGTTTACGAACCCTGGGCGCAAGCACAGGTCCAGGTGCCACGCATGGTCTTGCCTCTCCATGAACCCGAGCTTGCGCTCGGGGCTCGTTGTGTTTCAGCCAACCTTTCGCATTCCGTGTGACAGAGCCCGACGCGCAAGCGAGGAGCCTCCAAGCTGTTGGTACCATGCCCATATGAAAGCCACACCCGACACCCGGATTCCCCGGCTGCGCCGCACCGTGCGGCGGATCCTGTCGGTCATGCTCGACACGCGCAGCAGGTGGTGGCTCTCGTTGTGGTTGTGGCTGCCGGTGGGTGGGCTCGCAGTTGCGCTCTCGCTCTCCTGGCAGAACAGTATGGGCAAAACCAGCGGCTCGCATACGTCCTATGTGTTCATTGTCCGTGATGAGAGTGGATACCACACAGATACATCCGTCTCATCATTCTTTGAGCGATGGAATGTTTCGTACACACTTAGGTATGATATTCGACCTACGCGATGGCAAGCCGACGTCTCGTATCGAGTGTCTCCCCGCAAGGTGGAATATCCGGTTGACGCTGATCCTCAACGGCTCGCCGCTATCGATAGCGCTCTCACTGATGCAATAAGATCGCAAACGTGGATAAGTAGAAAGAACAAACGTGCACAACCTTGGCTGACCGCAACCTGGCAAGACCTCGCCAGCACCGGCGGCGGCACTCGAACCCGACCCGCACCGCTCCCCACACTGCTCATCTACTACTCGCTGAGCCTCATCAGATGGCTCGCGCTCGCCGGCATCGGCATCAGCCTCCTCCACTGGTTCCTGCGCGGCACACAGATCGGCGCGTACAAACGCATGCTCGCCCGCCACGAAGCCGGCCGGTGTCCCGACTGCAACTACGACATCTCGGCCCACCCCGACGCGGTCTGCCCCGAGTGCGGCTGCGACCACCGGACCCGACGCCGCGAAACGATCGCCGCACTCCGCCACGCCGGGCAATGGCCGATCGCCACCCAACCGCCGACAGAAACCGGCAAGGACGACTGAGCCCTATCATGGAATCGACGACCAAAGTACCTCAAGGCGTGGAGACAAGAGATGCCATCAATCCTCAATAATGTACGCCGATGGAAGAAAACCTACGACTGGTCCAACCGAGGCACCGAATGGTGCGACGGGTTCGGCGGGGTCGATAACGCCTGGAAACACGCCATTCTACCCCGCATCGAAACATTCCTGCCGACCGGCCACATCCTCGAGCTCGGGCCCGGCTACGGCGTCTGGACTGACTTCCTCCAGCCTTTCCCGCCCTCGGGCCAGAGCCCGCTGTCTGCACGCATGACGCTCGTCGACCTCGCGCCCAACTGCATCAAGTTCTGCCGCAAACGGTTCGGCAGGAAGAACATGACCTGCCACACCAACGACGGCAAATCGCTCTCGATGGTCGAGCTCGGTTCGATCGACTTTGTGTTCAGCTTCAACTCGCTCGTCCACGCCGACCACGCCGTGATGCGCGAGTACGTCCGCCAGCTGGGCACAAAGATGAAACCCGGCAGCTTCGGCTTCATCCACCACTCCAACCTCGGCGAGTACGAGGCCGAGTTTGACGCGATGGAGCAAGGCCACGACCACTGGCGCGGCCGCGACATGACCGGCGAGAAGTTCCGCGCCGACTGCCGGGATGCCGGGCTGGTGTGCATATTCCAGGAGATCATCCCCTGGGGCAGTTCACGGTTCATCGACGCGATCTCGCTCTTTGCCAAGCCGCTGCACGGGCAAGAGCTGCCCGAGCGCGTCGAACGCAACCCCGACTTCTGGCACCAGGCCCGAGCCGGCGACCACGCGCCCGCGGCGTGGTATGTCAGGCCGACGTAGCTTCCGCTGAACGCCCGGCGACGACCTCGATTGTCGGCGTGTTGCCCACAGCACGCTCCGGCCGTTGCAGCACCAGCACCCACTGAAAGCTGTGTACATTCGGCACCACGCTCACAACATCAAACGCGCACTCGCACTTGGCTTTGAACGCTTCAAGGTCGTACACCGAGTGGCACCCCGGGCCGTTGCCGACGACCGCCGAGGAGAAGTCCGACTCGAGTTGTTTCTGCGTAAACCGCTTCTTCATCGCGGTTGAGAACCCGAGCGTGGGGCGCTTCTCGAAGTAGTCTCGCATGGATTCCTTCGTCACCACGCTGAGGTAGACCCGGCCGCCGGGTTTGGTCACCCGCGCAAGCTCGGCCAGCCACCCCTCGCACTGTTCGCCCATATGGCTGAACACCGAAATACAGTAGGTCAGGTCGAAATAGCCGTCGGGGAAAGGCAGCGACGGGATGCTCGACGTCAGCGCAAACCGAAACGGCGGCATCAGGTGGCGCACGCACCAGTCAATATGCGGCCCGCTGAAATCAACGCCCCAGACCTCGCCGCCCGACTCGCGGTCCTGGGCGATGTCAAGAAAGTTGCGCAGCACAAACCCGCCAGCACAGCCGAAGTCGAGGATTTTCTGCCCCCGCTTTGGCCCTCCCCCCGCCCCCACCACATCGGCGAGCACACGGCGGATGCGGTGCATGTTCTCGAGCCCGATCTGCATCATGCGGTCGGTGTCGTCGGTGTAGCCGTGCCAGAGGTGCTTGGGCGGGATGGCAAAGCCGTCAGACCACTTCGGCTCGGTGTCGTCGGCCTTTGGTCGCATGTATCCCCAGAGCCCGGAATCGTCAGTCCGTCGCGGCGTCGTGGGGATGTGTGTCGCCGAGGGAGTAAGGACGGGATGAACACCCGGAATACGCCCGTTTGCCTGTTGTTCTTTGACGTACTCATTGAGGTAGGCCTCAAAAAACCGCCGCGCGTAGGGCTTGAGCGCAGCCTTGGCCCTCCGGCGGATCCCCGCGGGGATGATACGAAACGGTGCGGGGGGCTTGGTCATACGTCCTCCTGATGCGTCACTGACCCAGTATACACGGAGGTTTCTGCCATCGCTAAAACTCTTTCCTTAGCCTCGCGCTCTGGATGCCGAGTTGCCCGCGATACTTCGCGACTGTCCGCCGCGCGATCTCGATGCCGCGTTCGCTGAGCGCCTTGGCGAGCGCGTCGTCAGAGAGCGGCTTGGACTTATCTTCCTGATCGATCACCTCTTGCAGCGCAGCTTTGATCGCGTCCCACGAGATTTCCTCGCCGCTGGCGGTCTCGGTGCCGCCGGTAAAGAACCGCCGCAGCGGCACAACACCCCGCGGCGTTTGCAGGTGTTTGTCAGCAACCGCCCGGCTGACCGTCGCAACATGAATCCCGAGCTGCTCAGCGACCAGCGTCATCGGCAGCGGCTTGATCGCCTGCGGGCCGTAATCGAAAAACTCCCGCTGGGCATCGACCACCACATTGAGCACCCGTTGCAACGTTCGGCGGCGTTGCTCGACCGCGTCGATCAGCCACTGGGCGTTGCCCATATTCGTTCTCAAAAACTCGCGGTCTCTCTTGGGCACGTCGCGGTCGCGGATCATCTCGGCGTATTCCTTGTTGATCCGCAAGTTGGGCAGCCGCGAATCGTTGAGGTACGCGATGTACCGGTCTTCCTCGTCGTCGTATTCCACGATCGCGTCAGGAATCACGATCTCGGCCCGCTCGCGTACCAGCCGCCGCGCCGGGGCAAGACTCAGCCGCCGCAACAGCCCGAGCCCCGCCTTGATCTGGTCAAAGGTCAGGTTCTCTTCCTCAGCGATCTTGGGCAAGCGGTTCTGCATGAGGTCGTCGAGGTGCCGATCAACCAGCAGCCGCGCGACGCGCAGGGTTTCGGTACGGTCCTTGTCAGAATCCCACTCGTCGCTGTCCTCTATCGCGTCGAGCTGAAGCAGCAGACACTCGCGGGCGTCCCGGGCCGCGACGCCGGGCGGGTCGAGAAACAACTGCACCGCCGAGAGCGCACGCTCCATCGTTTCAAGTGTCGGCCGCTGCCCCTCGGTGTCGGCGGGCGCACGATCGATGATTGTCTCGAGCGGCGTGCGGAGATAGCCGTCCTCGTCGAGGTACGACACGATCAGCCCCCCGGCTGCACGGAGCGATTCGTCCACGTCGACTAGGCTCCACTGATCCTTGAGCTGCTCGCCGAGCGACGCCTCGCGCGCCGGGGCCGACGCCATCGCGTCCATCTTGCTGTCGCGCTCACCGTCGAGACGTGTGGACCTGGTGCGCGGCTCGTCAAAGTCGTACCGCTCGCGGGTGTTGACCAGCCCGCCCGATTCGCTGGTGTTCTCGGCCGCGTCGGGGTTGGTAGCCTCGAAATCCTCGAGCCGTGAAAAATCCTCAGCGTTCTCCTTGCCGCCCGGCACGTCGCGCTCGGGTTCCGCGTCAGGGTCCGGCGTGATCTCGGTGAGCTCGATGGTGGGGTTGCTGGCAAGCTCCTGCTCGATCCGTTCCTCGAGCTCGGCGACCGACATCTGCAGGATCTCCATCGACTGGATGACCCTGGGCGCCAGCTTCATGCTCTGGCCGAGCCGCATGGATTGGGAGGTCTCGAAACGCATAAGAATCAGCCCATCTCCTGCCGGCCCTCGATCGCGTCGGCGAGCACTGCTTTGGACACATACTCGAGTTGCGAGCCTGTCGGCAGGCCCCGCGCCAGCCTCGTCACCGTCACGCCGCGCTTGCGCAGTTCCTCGGTCAGATAGAGCCCGGTGCCGTCACCTTCCAGCGTTGGGTTCAGGCCGAGGATTACCTCGATGATCGCCACGCCGCCGGGGTTTTGCGCCGGGTTGTCGATCCGCCCGAGCAGCTCGGCGATGGTCAGTTCGCCCGGCCCGATGCCGTCGAGCGGGCTGAGCCGACCCATCAGCACATGGTACAAGCCGTCGAACATCCCGGTCTGTTCCAGCGCGATCAGGTCCTTGGGCTGCTCAACCACCAGCACCCGGCTGCGGTCCCGCCCCGGGTTCTCGCAGATCGGGCACGGGTCGTGGTCGGTCAGATTCGAGCAGACCGAACAGTGCCGCACCGCCCGCTTCACGTCGGTGATCGCCCGCGCCAACGCCAGCGCGGCCGATTCCTCACCCTTCAGCAGGAAAAACGCCAGCCGCTCGGCACTCCGCCGCCCGATCCCCGGCAGCGTGCTCAACTCCGAAATCAGCCGCTCGACCGGCTCGGGATAGGCGCTGGGCCGCACCGGTCTCGACCCTCTCTGACCCGGCTTTCCTGAAGCTCTGTCCGCCATACCAGCAAGTGTAGTGCCAACCGGCGAGAGTGCCCGTACGATTCTGCACAATGGCTTCCCCACCACCAAACCAGACGCCCCCTCCACCCCCATCACCCCCATCGCCCACCGCCGACTACAACCCTCAGCAGCCGCAACCCGGCAACGGCCCGAGCCTTGGCAAGCTCATCGCCATCGGGCTGACGATCACCCTCCTCATCGTCGGCTACCGCAACCTCATCCACCCCAACATCTTCCCCAAACGCTTCGGCGTGGTCGTGCCCGGCGAGATCTACCGCTCGGGCAAGCTCACCACCGCTGCACTCAACAAGGTCGTCCGCAAGCACGACATCAAGACCATCGTTGACCTGGGCGCGTGGGTCGAGGACACCCCCGCCAACCGCCGCGCCAACCAGCGCGAGCAACACGCCGCCGAAGCGCTGGGCGCAGAGCGGCATGTCTTCCAGCTCATCGGCGACGCAACCGGCGACCCCAACCAGTACGCCGATGCCCTGCGGCTGGTGCTCGACCCGGCAAACCACCCCGTGCTCGTCCACTGCGGCGCAGGCACCGAACGCACCGGGTGCTTTGTCGCGATGTACAGAATGCACACCGAGGGGATGAGCCTCGACGAGGCCTACGCCGAAGCAGAGCGCGCCGGACACAGCGGCAGCCGCAACCCCCACCTCCGCACAGTCCTCGAAGCATGGAGCGGCCCGATCCTCGAATCACTCCGCACCGGCGAACCGATCCCCCACGACCACACCAGCGATGCAGCCGACGAGGGTCGTACACAATCAGACAACGGACCCGGCACGCCGTGAACGCCGTGGTTTCCTGGCTCTGCGCGACCAGATGGCGGCAGGCCCTGCTGCTGCTGGCGATCGGTGCTGCGGTCTTTCTGCCCAAGCTCGGCTCGACCGGCCTCTCGATGAGCGAGGGGCACCGGGCGATCCCCGCGTGGGAGATGCTCGACGATGCCCGCGCCGATGAGGCGCACTGGTTGGTGCCCCGCATGTTTGAGACCGCCTATCTCCGCAAGCCGCCGGGGATGCTCTGGGCGATCGCCGCCAGCACGACCGTGTTCGGCGAAACAGAGTTTGCTGCCCGACTCCCCGGGGCGTTGTCCGCGACACTCCTCGGGATCGCGGTGTGGTGGTTCGCCACGCGGTGGTTCGGCTCGCCGTGGGGCGTGGCTGCCGGGCTGGCGCAGATACTGCTGCCGGTGACCTGGCCGAGTGCGCGCAGCGCCGAGATCGAGCCGTTGCACATGCTGACGACGGGGGTTGCCTGCCTGCTGGTGGTGGACTGGTTCGCCCGCATGCCCCGCACGCGCAGCGGACACTGGACCCGCGCCGGCGTGCTGTCCATCTCGGTGCTTGCGATGCTCATGGTCAAAGGCCCCTCGGGCGCACCCTTCCTCCTCGGCACACTCGCCGGGTCGCTGATCGTGCTCGGTCTTGCACAACCCGGCCGCCGGGTGATCGCAAAGAACATGCTCCTGCCGTTGCTTCTTGCACTTGGCGCAGCTCTGCTCGTCGCGCGGCTACTGACCCAACCCGACCTGGGCACCGAGCCGGCAGTCAGGCAAGGTGTGGACAGCTTCCTCTGGGAGCGGGACAAACTCCTGCGCATTCTCTTCATCAGCCCAACCATCCTGGCAACGATGCTGCCGGTTTCGCTCGTGTTGCTCTTCCCGTGGGGGCCGGACGCCGCCCGCGAACGCGAGGCCAAGCACGCACCAACCGGCCCGGAGACCATCGCCCGGGCGCTCGCCTTCTCGATCCTCGGGGCGCTGGCGATCTTCGAGCTTGCGGGCGTGAGCAACGAGCGCTACGGCCTGCCGCTGTGCGCACTCCTCACGCCTCTGGTCGCGTATGTCGCGCGCGGAGCGTGGCAACGGGGCCTGAAAAGCCCCGCCCCGGCGCAACGGGAGTCGGGATGCACCTCCCCTGAAAGACGGGACCCAGAGTGTCCCGCCCCGGAATCTCCCACCTCTGTGGGCCCCACACCGGCGTTCCTCGGCACGCGCCCCGCGATCGCCCGCGCCATGTTCCTCGGCTCTCCCTTCGCCTGGCCAATCCTGTTGCTCATTGGTGCTGCGGTCTATGTCGGTGTGCTCGAACCCGACCGCCGCGCCAGCTCCGGGCGAGAAGCCGGGATCGCGCTGGCTGCCCATCTGCCTGGCGGCGCAGAAATCTGGGCCGACGAGATGATCGAGGCTCGCCCGGAAGTGCTGTATTACGCCGTG
This sequence comes from uncultured Phycisphaeraceae bacterium, assembly GCA_964394895.1. Classification (GTDB taxonomy): domain Bacteria; phylum Planctomycetota; class Phycisphaerae; order Phycisphaerales; family UBA1924; genus PNC22. Next base: position 79,866 of record CAYMZJ010000002.1, read on the forward strand.
CGCGAAGCCGCCGCACAAGGGAAGTCGGTCCGGGTCCGCTGGCTCAAGCCGGACTTTCTTCCCGAAGCGCAACCCGAGGGGCTGCTGCTGCTCTTGCGCGAGGACGATCTTGCTGACGAAGTCGCGGCGTACCGCGAGATGGATCGGTTCGGCACCTTCCGCGAAATCGCGCGAGGTGTTGTGCATAAGTACACGTTCGTGCTGGTTGAAACCGGCCGCTGACAGCGTTGTTCATGCAACCACCTTGCGTCGTTGTGTCGTTGTGTCGTTGTGTCGTTGTGTCGTTGTGTCGTTGTGTCGTTGTGTCGTTG
>CAYMZJ010000002.1:80276-199988 GCA_964394895.1 uncultured Phycisphaeraceae bacterium
TCCCCTCGCTTGCGCGAGGGGCTCTTTTGTCCAACGAGCATTGCCTTTGTAGAGCCCCTCGCGCAAGCGAGGGGACAACGGAACGCCCCTCACGGCTCACGATGAAACGCTGCCAGCAGGCTGGGCTCGGGCGGGTCGCGGTCGTTGGTGCAGTCGATCGGCGGGTGGGCCGGACTCAGGCCGAACCGTTCCATCCGTTCGTGCAGCTCGCTCGGACAGATCGGGTAGGGGGCGCACTCGCAGTCGTCGAGGGTTGTGCCGTCCTCGCTCGAACGGGTGAGCACAAGCACCACCCCGTGAGGCTTGGCGAGCGAAACAACGCCGGTAAAGACGTGGTCGCGCACGCTCGGCCACACCGACTGGATGGTGTAGGCCTCGACCACAAGCCCGAACCGCGCCCGCAGCCGGGTCGGCGTATCCAGCACGTCGGCGATGAAGAACCGGTCGGCATGGTCGGGAAATCGGCGGCGGGCCCAGTCGATGCAGGTCGGCGAGATATCAAAGCCGCAGGCGTCAAAGCCGCGGTTGGCAAGCTCGATCACGTCGTCACCCAAGCCGCACCCGACAACCACCGTGCGCACACCCGGACGAACCAGACACGGCGCATTGGTGTTGAGCCACCGCGTGAGCGGGCGATTGATGCCCGGCCGGTACCACGGAAGGCAACTCGGATCGCCCGAAGCGGTCTGGTACAGATTCTCGTACCGCTCGGCAAGCTCGGCCGACGCGCTCCCCGCTGCGGCCGGTGCCACCAAAGGGTCTGCGTCAACCCTCGACCACGCGGGAGAACGACTCGCAACAGAAGACGGTGCGAAGGGGGCACTCGGGGTGCTCGGGGCATGGGCGTTGTCAATCACGGCGATCGCCTCCTGCAGAGGCCGCAGCAACACAAGCGGTCAGCGGGTTGCATTCGGGTCGGCCACGAGATACCGACCACCTCTCAACTTGCCGAGGTTATCAGAACTTGTTTACGTCATGCAAGGAAAAACCCAAGAATTTGGGTTTATCTCCGAGAATCAGGCATCACCCTCTGGGGCTCTCAGCAGCCGGTGGTCCATGCGTTGAGGAAGCAGAGCACGTCCTGGGTGTTGATACTGCCGTCGCCTGTGCAGTCCGCCGAGGGGTCGTTGGCGGTCCACGCATTGAGAAACGCGAGCACGTCCTGGGTGTTGACGGTGCCGTCGCCGTTGAAATCGCCCGGGCACGGCGGGACCTCCCCGATCGCAACGATCGTCGCCGAGCCGTCGATCGTGGCGGTAACACCCTCGATCTCGCCTGAGTTGGCGAAGGTCTGAAAGCCGGTCAGCGTGATCTGCCCGCCGTTGACAGCAATGTTCCCCGCCAGCGACGACTCGACCGCTCCAAAGTCGGCGAGGTCGAACGTGCCCGACCCGATGAGCCCTTCGAGAACCAGGCCGTAGCCTGCAAAGCTGCCGGTGCCGGTGATGAACGCCCCGACCGTGGGGAACTCGAAATCTCCCGCACCATCGATCACAACCGGGCCGGTGGGGATGCCGGGCGTGGCGTACGAGATCGTCACCCCGGTGAGTGTGATGTCCACACCACCGATAAAGAAGCCCCAATCCATGTTGTATTCGAGCGTGCCGTCGAGCGCGAGGGCAAAGTCGTAGACGCTGATCGCACCAGGCATGGTGTAGTCGTCGAGCTCAATATCGATCATGCCGCTGATCGACGAGCCGTCGGTGTCGCAACGCTGCCCGAGCCCGGACGGCTCAAGACAGATCTGGGCGCTGGCGCTGGACTGCCCGGGCTGCACGGTAAGCTCAGCAACCTGACCAAAGGCGGGGGCAGCGATCGCGACGGCAGCGGTCAAACATGTGGTACGCAGCATGGTCTATCTCCTCTGGGTGGTTGGCTTCGGCGGGGCTTCCCATCGGGAACACAGCACGACACGCTGCGCGATGGCCCACGAGTTATTGTACGGGTCACGAGAAACTGTATGTGTCTTTACGAGCCCTGTGCGCAAGCACAGAGTCGGTTTTTCCTGTGAATATCGACCATTCGTGAACCCGAGCTTGCGCTCGGGGCTCGTAGAAATGCACGAGGATTTCTCGCACGCGTATCAGGCAATCGGTGCTGCGGGCTCTCACCCGCAGCACCGGATGGTATCAATCCACACCGCCTCAGGTCCGACACATGGCCCATTCGTTTAAGAACGAGAGGACATCGAGGGTGTTGAAGCTCCCGTCACGGTCCCAGTCGCCAGCACATTCCTGCGCCGTCCAGGCGTTCAGAAACAACAACACGTCCTGGGTGTTGACCGACCCATCGTTGTTGAGATCAACACGGACACATGGATCGTTGGTCTCGACGCTCTGGATCCACGTCCGCCACGAGCCGCCCTCGGCATACTCATGGTGCCCCCAATAGACCGAGCGAGCGCTCGGATCGAACTGGACCGCCGAGTAGTCGCCCCACCGCCCGGCGGTGTACCCGGCGTTGGAGCTCTTGTGGATGAAGTCCTGCGAGAAGACCCCCGCCGGGTCACAAGGAACGCGGTACGCCGACCCCATCGAGATAAACTCACTCGGCGAAGACCTCGAATAGCAGATCGCAACACTGCCGTCGCCCGAGGCGTTGATCGAGCTGAAGAACGTCCGCACGTCCGGCCCCAGGTCGATATCGCCCGACTGCACAAGGCTCGGGTCGTTGCCCGAGTCCGGCCAGCCGTTGGGCGCGATCTCGTACCACCGCGCGACGACCTTGTTGGGGTTGACGTGATGGGTCGCCCAGATGTGGCCGCCCGGCCCCTGATCGACCGACCAGAACCGCGCGTCGAACGTGTTGACACGGCTGCTGGTGCCCATCTGCGGCGGGTCTTCGGGCGGGCCGTAGGTCGGAACTGGCAGATCGAACGAACTCACACTCGGTGTGGTGAGAATATCTGAGAACGCGAGCACCCGGACCGAGTTGTTGCTCGCACCCTCGCGGTGCTCGACAAGATAGACCGTGTCTTCGTTCCCTGTCGTAACGCGCGGGAACCCCGCCGACTGGGTGCTGGTGGGAAGCTCGAAGACGTTGGTGATCGTCGGCGGGTTGCCAACCAGAAGCGGCGCCTTATCAAAGATGTACACCGCGTAGACCGCTCCGAGCCCGAAGCCGTCGCCGGTGATGACCAGCGCGTTGTTGGTGACGCCGATGTTGGGCGAATCGAAGAGATCGCCCGAGGTGCCGGTGGTGTCAAAGCGGTACTTGTGCCATGTGCCGTTGGGGTCAGAATCGTCGGAGACCGCGACCAGGCAGTAGCTGCGGTTGCCCGGCGCAAACGCCTCGGCCGCCATCGCAAAGAAGCGGCCGGAGGTCTCGTCGTAGATCACCTCGGGGTCGAAGACAAACCCGGTCGCACCGACCGAGCCCCAGAAGCCGAAGCTGTCCTCGATCTCGTCCTGGAACGTGCGCGTGCCGTCCTTTGTGAAGAACGAAATCTCGCCGTTGGTCATCGCGACGATGTGGTCCGGGCCCACCGCCATGTGCGGGTCGGGCGGCGTCCACCCGGTGTTGACCACCGCTGTAAACCCGATGTCGCTGCCGGTGATCAGGACCTCGCGCTCGGCGTCGTCAACATCCCGCGCATCAAACGTCGGCGGCACGTGCGGCTCGGGTGCGTCCGCCGAAGCAACCACCACACCCACGCCGTGTTGTTGATCCACACCCGCGATCAGCCGTGCGGGCTGCATCGAAGGGATAACACCCGCGGTGCGCGCGCCCAGATCAATCGGCGTCGGCGAGTGCATAGTGATGTTGACCGACGAGCTGTCGCCGAACCCCGCGTCGCCCTTCCACGCGCACAAGAGCGTGCCGTCGGGCGCAAAGGCGAGGCGTTGGGTGCCCGCTGCTTCGCGCATCGCCTGCGTGCCATGGACACGCCCGGTCAGACGATACTGCCCGCCAACCGGCTTGAGTTCCGCGTCGAACGCGCGGGCAAAGACGCCTGTGTCGTACTCGTCGCGGGCGTTGAACGCGATGGTGATGTGCCCCTCGGCATCGACCGCGACCGCTGCGGCGTTCTGCAAACCGACACGTTCGGTGTTCACAACCACCGGCTCGGCAACGGGTGCCCCCGCCGCGTCGAGACGGACTGCGAGCACGTCGTACCCGAGCGCGTTGTCGAGCACGTCATGCCAGGCAACGACGTACCCGTCCGCGACCGCCTCGATCGAGGGTTCGACCGGGGTGAGCGCGTCGGCACCAGACATGCGCGACGCGTCCCCGAGCGCCCCGCCCTCGGCAGAGAACACCCGGACACGCACGCCCGCCGCCTTGCCGTCCTGTGCATCGAACGACCCAAACGCGATCGCGAACGAACCGTCGGCCCGAGTCGCGATACTCGGCGTGGAGGTGCGGAGTGTGCTGTCGGTCTCGACTGCCAGCTCGCCGGTCCGCGCCGAGCCGTCGGCGTTGAAAAGACGCAGCACGACGCGCTCGGGCTCTCCGGGTTGGTTGGTGCTCCAGGCAATCACCGCGCCGCCGTCGGGCAGTGTCGCCAGCACCGGATTGATCTGCTCACCCTCGGTCAGGTCGTTGACAAGAATCTCGGACCCGCCCGAGCCCTGAGCATCGAAACGTCGCGCGATGATCGCGCCGCCCCAGCCGTCCTGGCCCGCACTCTGCCACGCTGCCCACGACGAGCCGTCAGCCGCATGAGCAATCGCGGGTGCCATGACGTGCGACCCGGTCCAGAGGTTCAGCGGCGTCTCGCTGCCGACCGCGACACCCAGAGCGTCGAATCGCTGGACATACACCCCGTACCTGCCCTGCTGCTGCCGACGACTCGCCCACACCACCGCGAACGAACCGTCCGGCGCAACGCTGAGCGCCGGGGCTTCCTGAGCGCTGGGCGAATAGGTGCTGGCGCGGAACTCGATCGAGTGCATGAGCGGCACGTCGCCAACGACCTGCGCCAAGCCCGACGCGCTCAGCAGCGCCACCGCAGAAACCGTGATACTCAACCCGTGTTGCTTCTTCATCGATACTCGCTTTCTTCCCCCAGCACACAACGTACACAACCAGAAACCCCGGACAGAATGCAAAAAATAGCGTCCGACGCCCGCTCCCTAAAATACGAGGGACCGGCGTCGGACGCAAGCGCGTTTCGGTGATATGCGCGCAAAAGCGCGATTCAGATCCTGCCAGAATCCAACCGGATCAGCAGCCCGAGCTCCAGGCGTTCAGAAAGCTGAGCACGTCGAGCGTGTTGACGCTGCCGTCGCCGTTGAAATCGGCCTTCTCGTCGCCCGCCGACCAATCGTTGAGGAACGCCAGCACGTCGAGCGTGTTGACGTTGAGGTCCTCGTTGTAGTCGGCCGAGCAGCGGACCTTGACCATCGAGACCATGCCGGCACCGCCGTGCACGTGGCAGTGGTACAGCGAATCGGTGGGGTCGTTGAACGTGTGGCTGAACTCGGCCGGCGGGTTCTCGGGATCGCCGCTGCGATACTCCCCGTCGTGCCCGCCGAACGGGCCGCTGACGACGTTGTGGAACCCCGACACCCAGACCCACCGCACCGTATCACCGGGGCGGATGGTCAGGTCGATGTCCATGTTGGACTGCCCGTTGTAGAGAAAGTTCAGCCCCGAAAGCTCGACGACATACTCGTCAGCAAGAACAGGGGCCGCTGCAAGAGCCGCGAGGGCCGCGGCGGTTCGGATGTGTGCGATACGCATGGTGTTTCTCCCTTTCAATGTCTTTCGATTCCGCCACTGCGCCGGAATCACTCTCCAACAGCTCAATACTACAAGGATGTTTCCACCCCCCGACCCAACCAATTGGTGGGTGTCGCCAGATGCACTACCTTCGGCACGAACGCGAGCGGCAAATCCTGCCTGAAGTGTCAAGGACAGCCCACAACCCACGCGTTCAGAAACAGGACAACATCGGAGGTATTGACAACGCCGTCGGCATTCAGGTCGGTCTCGGATGCGCGCCGGTTCCAGTCGGAAAGGAACAGCAGGAAGTCGATGGAGTTGACCTGCCCGTCGAGCGACCAGTCCGCGACACACCGGTCGTTCCGCCACATCTCACCGGGGATCGGCTGGCGGGGCACGCCGGGACCTTCGATCCTCACAATGAGCCCGCGACGGCTCGAGAGCTGGAAATACTCGACGCCGACCCTGTGGTACCCGGCTTCGAGTCCGAGCCCGACGCTCTGCTCTTCCATGGTGTGGACCCCGTCGTTGTCGATCACGAGGTTGCCGCCGAGGTAGAGCTTCGAGCCGTCGTCTGAATCAATCGACAGCACATAGAGCCCGGTCTCGGGGATGAGAATCGCGCTCTCAAAGACCGCGCCGACGTCGGTCGAGGTGCCGCTGCCCGCAAAGAGGCCAAAGCCGCTTTCGATGTTCAGGTCGGGCATGACCCCGCTGGCGTACGGCGAGAGTGTCGAGAAATCGGGGAGCTGGTCGGGAGCGTCAAGCGCGTAATAGTCAGCCGCCAAGCCCGGACGGCTTGCGCCGATCGCAACTGCGCTGTGAACCGGAAGAACATCGAGATACACATTGGCTTCGCTCTGCACGCCCCCCGGATTCTCGGCGGCATAAAAGAACCGGTCTGCGCCGAAGTGGTCCTGCGCCGGGGTGTAAAGCACCTCGTCGCGGCCACCCTCGCCGGTGCCCTCCGAGATCTCCACCGTCCCGCCAAACTGCGAAACGCCGGACACCGAAGCGATCGTCAGCTCCGAACAGTTCAACGGCAGGTCGTTGGCGAGCACGTCAATAACGAGCGGTGTGTTCTGCAATCCCACCGCCTCGTCCTCGTACACAAAGACACGGTTGTCACCTGTAAGGTCGCACACGCCGTCCATATAGCTCGACACGCGGTCGATCACCCGCGGGTGGAACCCAAGCACGATGTTGGACATCCCCCCCGAACAGGTGTGGCAATAGGACATGATCGTGCCGCCGTAGGCTTCCGAACAGTCGCCGTTGCCGCAGTCGTCGATGGTGGGGTCGTATCCGTCGTGGGTGTGGAGGGTGCCGAAGTTGTGCCCGAGTTCGTGGGAAACGACAAATGGGTCCCAGTTGCCGTAGTCGTGGTCTCGAAGCGGGTAGGGGAATGATCCACCCACACCGCTGAGTCCGTAGCCGTAGTTTTGGTTGCAGAGCACGCTGACCCACGCGACCCCGCCGCCGTAGTTCCCGCTGAGCAGGTGGGCGAGATCGCGTTGCACGTGCCCCATGTTGCCGTTCCATTCGATGCGGAACTGGCCGAGTTTGTCGCCGTCGTAGGGATCGTTCTCATCTTCCCACAGCCGGATAAACGGGACGACGAGCCGAACATTGAAGTCGCGTGTGTAGATCTCGCTGACCGCTCCGAGCAGGGTGATCGAATAGGCCGCCGCCGCGTCCACGTCGCCGCCGAAGAGCCACGCCGAGTATTCGTAGTCCCCTTCAACCGCAACACGGACAATACGGCAGGGGTTCACCCGCTGCCCACCGTCGTCGCCGCCCTCAAACCCACCAAGGTCAAGCCCCAATGGGTTGATGTGTTCGGGCCCGACGTTGCAGCTCCACCCTTGCGCAAAGTCGGGCGGCTCGGGGAAGGACGCCATGTCGGCGATGACCGTGGGCAGGTCCGCACCGAACGGGCCGCTGGTCAGGATGATTGTGGAACCCTGCGAACGGATCACGCCGTGCGTCCCGAACGACGAGAAGGAAAGAAAGACCACCGACTCGGCATCGCCCGCGAGCGTCCCTCGGAAGAGCGTGACATCCGGCCGGCCGATCTCGACGTCGCCATCGGCGGTGCCGAGCACAACCGGTGCCTCGGGCGCGAGCACGTCAAACTGCTCGAGGATCAGCTCGACCGCCCCGCCGCCGGGCATCGGGAAGCCGGTCAGGCGGACCTCGCCCACCTGCGCGCGCAGGCGTTCGACCGCCCCGGCATCGAGGGTCACTTCGCGGATGCCGTCCTGTGTCGGGCCGCCGACGATCGGCGACCGGATGTCAGTCTGGGCAATCGCGGGCAACACACAAGCCGCCAGCACCGAGGCCGCAGCAAACCGAGCGAAACGTGTTCTGAGCATGGTGGTTCTCCAAGCCGAGTGTACCGAGTTCTGCGGGCTGCACAAGGCGGATTGTCCTGCGAGCAACGGGTTTACCCAAGAAACCGGGCCGGCTGTGGCAAGCACAGCCGGCCCCGGGTTGGTCGGTCGATTCGGGCACCTCAGGAGGGTGCCGCGAGAGGTGCCGCAACGGGCACCGCCGGGCCTCAGCAGCCGGCGTTCCAGAGGTTGAGAAACACGATGACGTCCTGGGTGTTGACGCTGCCGTCGCCGTTGGCATCGGCCGAGCTGTCGCCGGCGACCCATGCGTTGAGGAACGCGGTGACGTCGAGCGTGTTGACGCTGCCGTCGTCGTTGAAGTCGGCGTAGCAACCGGTGGGTTCGGCGACCTCACCGGTGACGACCAGCGCGTACCCCTGCGTGCCGACGTTGACCGCAGCCGCATTGATGCGCACGGTCCACTCCCCGAGCGCCGGGTTCGAGACGTGAACCTGCTCGAGATTGTTCCGATCGTCCTTGGAGCCGCCGGTGGTGCTCTCACCACCGCTGAAGACGTTGCCCTTGTAGACCGTGCCGTTGGGCGCGACGACCTCGAGATCGAGATCGTTGACCGGTGCAAAGCTCGTGTTCGCTGCGCCCGCCGGGTCGGTAAACGTCATGGTCACGCGGAACTGTTCTCCCGCGCCGGTCACCTCGATCGGGAACTCGACCGTCTCAGCGGTGTCCATGCCCGAGGCGTTCCGCACGTCCATGGTCCACAGCGTGCGGGTGTCACCCACAAAGAACAACGCTTCGTCGGCGACCAGGCGCCCCCATCCCTCGCGGGTGGAGGGGTACCCACTGACGCCGGTCATATCGACCGACCCATTGATGAGCGCACCCTTGATCAGCGCACCGGAAGGCACAAAGGCGTCGGGCCCGTTGGCAGCACCCGAGGGGTAGTACCCTTCGGTAAAGTACTGCCGGACCAACAGCCCCACGCCGCTGATCGCCGGGCTCGCCATCGAGGTGCCGGTCGCGGTGGTGGTGCCGCAGCTTGTCACGTTGTAAGACGATCGCGTGCTGCAACCCGGAGCATAAATCTCCGGCTTGCGGCGGCCGTCGCTGGTCGGACCCCGGCCACCGGTGCAGTGCTGGTTCTGATTGGGCGTATCCCGGCTGGCGCCCACCGCAAGAACATTCTTGGCGTTCTCGGGGTTCTTCAGGAGCGAGCCGTTGGTCACCGCAAACGCCACGACGTTGTCCTCGTAGTCGTAGATAAACCGATCAATCGCGCGGCTCATGCCGTCGTAGTTCGTCGTGCCATCGTTGCCCCAACTGTTGGTGTGGACACGCGCCCCCTGCCCCTCGTGCTGCACCAGCATGTTGTAGAACGCGGTCTCGCTGAAGGCCGGGATGGTGTCAAACGCGATCTTCGCCAGGTACGCCATCCCCCGGGTGTCGTTGCTTGCTCCCGCGTCGCCCGCCGCGGTCCCGGCAGTGTGCGTGCCGTGAAAGTCAGACCCCATCGGGGCGTTGTACGCAACGATCTTGCGGTGGTCAGGCCCCGGGGGGTCGCCCTCGGGGTCGACAAACGAGCAGTGGTTGATGTTGATGCGCCCGTCGATATGGCCGAGGATCTGCCCCTCGCCGCGCAGCCCGTGATCCCACAGCGGGGTCTGCCCGCTGCTGTTGGACTGGATGATCCACGCGGTCGTGCTGTTGCGCTTGGAGAGCTCGGGGAAGTCGTCGATAAACTGCACGCCGTCGACCGCAGCGAGCTGCCCGGCCAGCGCACTAGGGGCCAGCACGTGCAGCAACGGCTGGTCGCCGATCGACGTGATCGACACCACCTCGGTCTTGTCGCTCATCATGAGGATCGAGTCGATCGTCGCCTGCACGTCGGCATCGATAAACAGGTCAACCATCAACGCCGACATGCCCAGACCCTGCAAGAGCAGCCGGTCGTTGGTCACGAGCTCGCGCTGCCCGAGGTCGGGCGCAATCTTCCAACTGTCGGCAAACGGCGTGTGCCAGCGGACAAACCCCAGCTGCGCCACCGCGTCGGCGTCGGCGTGGGCAAAGGTCGCGACAAAGCTGTTGATCGGCAGATAATCACCCAGCACCACGCCGGCGCCCTCGAGCGCCGTTCGCCGGGCGGGGGTCATCGGGCCGTCGAGCTGGATCACAAACCGACCGGCCTGCCCGGCGAGCGTTTCCAACCCGCCCCGGGGCACCGAAGCGTCGATCTCGCCGGTCTTCAGGTAGATCGAGGTCGGGCTGACCTTGCCGATCTTCTGGGTGTTCGAGAGGTTATCGCCCGGCCCAGCCACAGCCTGCCCGGCCATGGAGCACAAGAGCACAGCGGACGTCACAACAACAGGACAAACAGCCTTGCGGATTCTCATCGACACACTCTCCCTGGATTGGGCCTAGGTCGGCCGCTCTTGGTTTGGATATCTCTCTATCGTCGTCCCGCGCGAGGCTCTGGCCCGCCGATGGGCGAGACTGCCCACAGCCCGGGACAATACTCCGAACAAACGGATATCTGGGTTATTCGGGTGTTCCCCCTCTGGGAATACCCACGCTGCAACGCCCGCCGACGATCGACCCGGAACCGCCCACCCGATCAACGCGAGCGAGCCTGATTCTCCTTGGTACCCGACCGGGCGGGGCTGGGTCAAGGCCAAATCCCAAACCCGTGCCCCGATCCGCCCGCAACGCGGGGTTGGATCCCGCTGTGCGATCGTGACCCATAAAAAAACACCCCGGGGCCAAATCCCCGGGGTGATGGTTGGACTCTGTTCGTTGAGCTGTGTTAGCAGCCGGTGTTCCAGAGGTTCAGGAAGAACAGCACGTCCTGGGTGTTCACAGTCCCGTCGCCGTTGACGTCGGCAGAAGGATCACCCGCGGTCCAGGCGTTGAGGAACGCGAGCACGTCCTGGGTGTTCACGCTGCCGTCGTTGTTGAAGTCGGCAACGCAGTCGTTGCAGAGCGCGTCGGTGATCGAGAACTCGTCGAGCGCCGCCTCGACGATGGACCCGTTCGACGCGTCCTCAGCAACGAACCGGATCTGCACCGTGCTGTTGGGCGTCACAAAGTCCGCAACCCGGAACTCGTGGTAGAACCACTCGCCCGACGCCTCGACACCAGCGGGGCCAACCGTCTCGGCGTTGACCCACGACCCGCCGTTGGTGATATCAACGCGGAAGGTGTCATTATTAGGATCGGCACCCTCGTCATTCGAATACCAACGCCAGTAGCTGACCACGGGGTCGACGTTGCTGGAGAGATCAAAGATCGGGCTCTTGAGGGTGGTCTTGCCGTTGTCGATGTCGAACTCACCGATGCCGCCACCGGCGCGGCCGTCGGTCACCCAGCAGATCGTGCCGGGATCAGAGACATCGTCACCGGGCTGTGCAGCAGTCGGCTGGGGGTCCATGCGGTTCCAGACGCCGGTGGTGGCGCTGTCACCCGCGTCACCGACGGTCCAGCCACTGTCGGACTCGAAGTCGTCGTCGACAACCACGTCGATCCCGTCAAGAGCCGTCGCTGAGTAGAACGAGCCCATCGGGTCGGCGTAGGTGTTGCCGTCGGTGCCCTCGATCTGGAAGAAGTACTCGACGACCGAAGTGCAATCCGCACCAGGGAGGGTCGCGGTATAAGAATCGCCGCCGTTATGGGTAAGGCTCACGCCGGTAAGACCCGCACCATCGATCTGGTACCACAACTCGGCCGTGGCGGGGACAGGATCAGCACCGTTTGCTGAGATATCGACGTCAACATTGGTCGCCATGTTGGGCGTCAGGACCTCGGGCAGCCCACCGGGATAGGTAAAGAGAATGGGCTGGATATCCGGGAAGGGAATAGTGTGCAGCTCAAACGCCAAACGGAAATCGTTGTAGTTGGGTGTGCCGTTGTCGAGGTTACCGTCGTCATCGTCAATAGTAAGAACCTCGATCGCGGTGCCGGGGTGGGCAGCGTTATTGCCCGAGCCGCCGGAGGTAATGAGCAGCCAGTCCACGAAGAGCTGCTGAATCTCGGCGAGCCCGGCCGCGGAGCCGTAGGTCGTGCCGAAGTTCTCACGCGAGTGCCACCACACCCCGCCGAGCACCTGCCCGCAGAAGTGGATCGCGCCGCCGCAGGGATAGGTCACGATGGTGTTGTCGTTGTCGCGGATGTGGCCGCCGTTGGTGAAGAAGTTTTCACCAACGATACCCGTATCGTAAAGCAGTTCGCCGCAGACGTCACCGAATCCCTCGCCGAAGGAACCCTGCCCGAGACCGAGCCGTGAGACGATGTAATGACCGTACTCGTGTGCCACGACGGTGGTGTAGGCGGTGTTGTTGCACCCGCCGCCGGCCCTGAAGAAGTTGATGCTGCTCCCGTCAAAGAACGCGTTGCAGTTCGAGTTGATGTTCACGTTGGTGGTGGTGACAAAGTCCATCCCGGTCCAGCTCGAACGATCCGTGAGAAAGTCATGGATCAGGCCGGTGTGGATGAATGCGTTGACCTGCGCCGTCTCGAACTGGCTCGGCGTCTGGTTGAAGGTCATCAAGGCCTCGACACCCGGCGTCGCAGTCTCGCTCTCTGACAGCGTGCTCCCGCCCTGGTCATTGATATTACACCACTGCCCGGTGTCAAAGTTGGCGGTGATTGTCACGTCCGAATTCCCGCCGTGGCTGATATTGAAGAGCCCGTCGGCGTCGGTGAATGCGTTGTTTCCGCCGGAGATGGCGACACGAACATTGTTCACGTCGAGCAGCGTCGGGGGGTTGCTCGCCATGTCGGGAAGGTTGCCCGGCGAACCGAACCCTTCGACCCGCCCAAACACGTCGATGTTGTGCACCTCGTCGCGGGCTTCGAGCAGCACGCCCGTCGCCGCGTCCACAAAGAATGTGTACTTCTCGCGGTTGACCATGTCGGGGTTCTCACCCACAAACTGCCACGCCCGCACAGCCTCGAATCCCGCCTCCGTCTGACGCTGGAACACCACAATCTCGGGCGCAGACCACACGGGGAGCTTCCCGTATTCCGAGCCCCGGATAAAGTTCACCGCGTCCTGACCGGTCCGGGTCATCGCGGGGAACCCGCCCTCGGGTGTTGCGACAAACAGCCCGGCCGCGTACACCACCGACCATGTCCCGTCGTGATTGTTGTGCGCGAGCACACGCCCAACACTCGAATCGACCGGCAGGCCGCCCATCGTCTGCGAGTAGTGGAACACGAAGAACTCGCCAAACTTCACATCGAACGCATAACGCTCTTCGAGCTCAAGCTCCCCCGCGCCAAACGCCAGACCATGGTCGCTCAACCAACGCTCGACCGCCAGACGCGGCGTGTTCGCGGTCGTCATGTTCTTGCCGTAGATAATCCGCGTCCGGCCCTGATCCTTGTAATAGCGGACACCGGGGAACTGTGCGCTCAGCTGGTCCTGGGCCACAGGCCCGCTCTTCACACCCGCCAGCGCGACCGGCGCGCCCACACACGCAAGCAGCGCAGCCGCCACAAGCACATTTCGTACCTTCTTCATCTGTGTCTCCTGCTCGGGGTCAAATCCGGGAAGAACATCCTCCCTCAAAGGCACGCCGGGGGCGTCAACCCCCGGCGTACGTGAAGATTCAAAGCTTAGCAACCAACATTCCAAAGGTTCAGGAAGAACAGCACGTCCTGCGTGTTCACGCTGCCGTCACCGTTGACATCGGCAGAAGGATCACCAGCGGTCCATGCGTTCAGGAACGCAAGCACGTCTTGGGTGTTCACACTGCCGTCGTTGTTGAAGTCCGCGACGCACCCGCCGCAATCGACGTCGTCGAGAACAAAGGCGTCCACGGCCGCCTCGACGCGGGAGTCAACCCCGCCGTCGATCGCGCTGAAGCGCACGACCACGTTGTTGGTCAGCGACACAAAGTCCGCCACGCGGTGGCTCGCAACCGTCCACTGCATGCCCTGGTCGGTCAGGTCTTCCATCACGGTCCAGGACGAGCCGCCGTCGTCAGAGATCTCGATCGTGAAACGGTCCTCGCTCTCGGTGGGGTTGTCTGCGCTAAACCAGCGGGCGTAGGAAACATAAGGATCGGCCAGCCCGGAGAGATCGAAGGTCGGCGAGACCAAGCGGGTCGGGCCGCCGTCAAGGTCGGGGTTCCCAAATCCGTTGCCGGTGATGTAGGCCTTGCCCGAGCCGTCGAAGTCGCTGGGCGGATTGTTGCCCTGCACGATCGAACGCTTCCAGCCGCCGGCGTCGACATTCTCGTTCACAACAGTGAACCCGTTGTCGTCATTAAAGTCATCTTCAAGAACGATCGAGCGCGACTCGGCGGCGTACGCCTCGAACGCCTCGATGGGTGCTTCTTGCGGATCACGTCCGGTAGCGCCGTCGGTCGACTCGGCCGAGACGTAATACCGAACGTCCGTCCGGCAATCAATCATCGGGAAGACCGCCTCGTAGACATTGTCGGACGTCTCGGTCATGTCGATCTCGACAAAGCCCGAGCCGGAATCAACGTGGAGCACGCCGGTGCCGGGCGCAGCCTCGAAACCTGTGTTCGCAAAGACAAGCACGTCAAAGGTTGTGCCGCCGGACGGCGAGACAGTGTCGGGAATGCCCGACGGGTAGACAAAGAGCAACGGCACGACCTCCGGACAGTCGATGAGGTGTTTGCCGAACGCCGCGCAGATCTCGTCGTAGTTGGGGGTGCCGTTGTTAATATTCCCGTCATCGTCGTCGATGGTGAGCACCTCGATCGCGGTGCCCGGGTGCGCGGAGTTGTCGCCTTGCCCGCCGGTGGTGACCAGCATCCAGTCGACAAAGATCTGCTGGGCTTCGGCGAGCCCGGCAGCGGATCCGTAGGTTGTGCCGAAGTTCTTACGAATATCCCACCACACACCTCCGAGAAGCTGGCCGCAGGCGTGGACACCGCCCGAACAGGGGTAAGTCCGGTTGGTGGTTTCGTTGTTGCGGATGAAGCCGCCGTTGGTAAAGAAGAACTCGCCGATGATGGGTGTGTCGTAGAGCATCTGGCCGCAGACATCCCCGAATCCCTCTCCGAATGCGCCCTGCGAAAGGTTGAGCCGCGCGACCACATAGTGCCCATACTCGTGCGCAACAACGGTGGTGTACGCCGTGTTGTTGCAGCTACCGGCCCTGCGGAAGAAGTTAATACTGCTGCCGTCAAAGAATGCGTTGCAGCTCGAGTTGATGTTCACGTTCGTCGTCATACGGAAGTTCATGCCCGTCCAGCTCGAACGGTCGGTAATGAAGTTATGGATCAGCCCCGTGTGGATAAAGGCGTTGACCTGCGCCGTCTCGAACTGGCTCGGCGTCTGATTGAAAGTCATCGAAGCCTCAACGCCCGGCGTCGCGGTCTCGCTCTCAGAGAGCACCCCGCCGCTGGCCTGATTGTTGATATTGGCCCACTGCCCGGTATCAAAGTTGGCGCTGATCGTCACGTCCGAGTTCCCGCCGTGGCTGATATTGAAGAACCCGTCGGCGTCGGTGAATGCGTTGTTCCCGCCGGAGATGGCGACACGAACATTGTTCACGTCGAGCAGCGTCGGGGGGTTGCTTGCCATATCAGGAAGGTTGCCCGGGCTGCCGAACCCATCGACCCGTCCAAACACGTCGATATTGTGCACCCCGTCGCGGGCTTCGAGCAGCACGCCCGTCGCCGCGTCGACAAAGAACGTGTACTTCTCGCGGTTGATAAGGTCGGGGTTCTCACCCACAAACTTCCACGCGCGGCTCGCGACCATCCCGTTGCCGGTGTTGACCTGATACGCAACAAGCTCGGCCCCCGACCACATCGGCAGCCGGCCGAAATCAGAGCCCTTGATAAAGCGCACCGCCTGCGCGCCCGTGAGGGCCATCGGCGCAAAACCGTTGTCCGGCCGGGCCGCGAACATCCCAGCCGCGTACACGACCGACCAGGTGCCGTCCATGTTGTCACGCACGAGAATCCGGCCCGGGCTCGAATCCACCGCCAGCCCGTCCATCTGCTGGGTGTACTGGTACGCCCAGAACTTGCCGAAACTTACATCACCCGACCAGGTCTCGACCAGGTCGAGATCACCCACCCCGAACACGTCGCCGTGCTCAGCCAGGAACGACTCGGCCGCGACACGATGGTTCCCAGCCATGGTCATCTTCTGTCCATAGACGATCCGCGAACGGTCGCCGTCGTGCCACATGCGGACGCCGGGGTGCTGCTGCATCAGGTCCTGCACCGCGTCGATGGTCTTGTCACCACCAGACACGCCGCCACCAGCCAGCGCGTTGGTCGATCCGGCGATCGCCGCCAGGCACAACGCGGTCAACAAATGCTTGCGAATCCTCATCAGTACGTTCCTTTCCTCGGGAGTGGGGGGAAGTCTTCTTCCGGGCTCGTTCTCAAGCGGTCGGCAGCGTGCCGATCGCGGTGTTCCATTTCCTGTCTGTCGCGCGCTGTGTGTCGCGCCGATCCTCTAGCACCCACCCACCCACGCGTTCAGGAACGCGGTGACGTCGAGGGTGTTGACGCTGCCGTCGTTATTGATGTCCGCAGACCCATCGCCAGCGGTCCACGCATTGAGAAACGCCAGCACGTCCTGGGTGTTCACGGTGCCGTCGTTGTCAAAGTCCGCGACGCACGCGCCGCTGCCGTTGATCGTGAAATCCACGTCGTTGAAATCGTCGCCCGTGCCCTCGTCCCAGTCGAACACCGTCGCCCGGATCCTGCCCTGCGTGGTAAAGACATCGGGCACGGTCCAGGTGTACGCCCCGTCGTCAAACTCAAACCCATCGATCACGATCGGCCAGGTCTGCCCGCTGTCGAGTGAGAGCTCGAGCTTGATGTAGTAGGTGTCGATATCGTCGTCCGAGATCCACTCGACCTCGACCTGCGCGCCGGGCTCGAACGTGCCGCCCTCGTTGAGCGTCCGGAGATAGATCGAAGGGTCCGCACCGCCCGAGGGTTCGGGCACGTGCATCACGATGCAGTGCAGCACTCCCGCAGCCGTCACGATCGCCTGCGACGGAATCTGCACGACCGTCTTGTCCGGGCACGCCGCCTGCCACGTCGCCAGCGCCTCAGCGTTGTACTGGCTCGCGGTCGAGTTGGTATAGGAAGGCACCAGCACCAGGTCGTTGCAGATCACCGCGTTGGTAAACGTGTAGTGCGTCCCCCCGGTCGAGGCCGCCGGCACGCGGTGCACCGTGTACCCCGCCGCCGCCATCTCCGCGGCATACGCATCGCAGATGTTGTCCTCATACGAACCCGGCGTCAACGGCCAGTCGCTCACAAACACCTCGCGGTCGCCCGTGAGCATTACCCACATATCAATATGCTGCGTCGAATCAATCGACCGCCGGAACGGTGTGACCAGCTCGGTGTCCAGCGATTGATACTCCTGCCAGTACCCGACGATTTCCGCGTCGCTCAGCCCCGGATTCTCGTTGGCGATCAACCGGGTCGAGTAGGCATCACCCAACCCGCTGAGGTGAAAGTTCCCCCCGCCGTGGATCAGCGGGATGTCGTAGGACGTGAACCCGTCCTGGGCCGCGAAAAAGTCCGGCCACCCGTTGTCCAAAGGCCGCGGCCGGTTGTAGGTGTGGTCGACAATCACCCGCACCCCACCCTCATAGACAAACCGAGGCCCGTAGTCGCGCATCCAGATCGAGTCGAGCCGCTTGCGAACAAACCGCACCCGGTCCATGTCCGTGCCGTACGACTGCAACAGGTTCGTCGCGCTGTTCTCTGTGTTGCTCGTTGCAACCGCGATTATCACGTCGGCATCGCCCACCGTGGTGATCTGGGCCGCCATCTTTGCCAGGATCGTCTTCCACGAGTTCGACCCCGACCACGACATCATGATCGCCTCGGTCGGCGCATACTCCGGCGGGCACCACACCGGCCCGGAAGGCCCGCCCCCGCCGCGCATCGCAACGAGCGGGTGCTCAACCAGATACGCCCGCTCTGCGTCGGTCAGGTTGCGGGGCAGATGTTCGCTCGGATCGCCCCGGTCCGGCTGCGCCAGCGCACCCTGCGCCGACACCAACACCCCAGCCGCCGCAGCAATCCTCACCGCTCTGTGCATCAAACTAACTCCCTTGATCAACAGCCCGCATTCCAGAGGTTCAAGAAGAACAACACGTCCTGCGTATTCACATCGCCGTCGCCGTTGACATCCGCCGACGGGTCGCCCGCGGTCCAAGCGTTCAGGAACGCCAGCACGTCCTGCGTGTTCACGTTGCCGTCGTTGTTGAAGTCCGCGATGCAACCGTCCTCGCACACAAACTCGCTGATGGTCAGCGCATCAATCCCAGCCTCGACCGTGTCGTCGCTGCCCGCGTCGATCGCCCGGAAACGCACCCGGATCGTCGAAGAAACCGGGACCTCCGCCCCGATCACGATCTCGTCGGTCCGCCACGCCAGCGCCACGTCCGTGTACGCCCTGACCTGCACATAGTTCGCCCCAAACTGATCGGTCGCGACATCCACAAACAGCCCGTCGCCCGGCCCGATCTCGACACCCGGGAACCCGCTCATCCAGTAGCTGAACCCGATCGCCCCGCCGTCGGACATATCCATCACCGGCGAGATCAGCGCGGTCGTCCCACCATCAATATCCTGGAACACCGTGTTGCCCGTGACATAACATTTGCCCGAGCCGTCCGCGTCGCCGTCAGGATCGCCAAACCCAGAATCCACCGGCACGCCCAACTCCCAGTTGCCGTCCGAAGCGCCGTTGTCAATGATCCACCCGCTCGGGCTCTCGAAGTTCTCGCTCGACACCACCGTCAACTCGCCGACCTGCGCCTCAAAGAACCCCGTCGGCGCATCCTCGGGCAGGCGGACCACGCCGCCCTCGTCGCCGACCGCCTCGATGTAATACCGCGGCGAATCAACGCACGACGCCGCGGGCAGTGTCGCGGTGTACAACCCACCCCCATTGTCAGCAAGCGGAACACTCACAAACGACCCGCCGTCGTAGCTGTAATAGAGCTTCTCGGTCCCGGGCACGACCGTCTCCCGGCCGTCCTGGATGTCCACCGCAAAGTCGGTGCTCTGCCCCGCAGGCATCGAGAACACCCCGCCGTCGGGAAGCGTCACAAATAACGGCGGCGAGATCTCGATCACAAACGACCCGGGGTTGATATCAAAGAAAATGTTGTCCGACGCCCGCACCTTGATCCGCGCCTGCGTGGTCTGGATGTTGCTCGGCACCGTCACAAACTCGCTGCCGTCGTTGGGCGTGTTTGCCGCGAGCACCGTCGGAAACGTCTGCCCGTTATCCGTCGAGAGCAGGATGTCCACCTGCGACGCGTTGATCGGTGCGGCGCTGGTGTTGGCAACGTCCCACATCACCGTGCCCTGCCCGGCCCACACCTCGCCGCCCGAAGGCTCGGTCGCAACGAAAGGCCCCGCCGACCCTACCACTGTCATCGTCACCTGGTCAAACTGCACCCCGCCGCCCCCAGCCCGGTTGTCCCGCGCGGTCACCCGCCACACATACGTCCGCGACACCTCGGGCAGACGGTCCTTCTTGTCGGTCTGGTTCGCCAGAATCGTCGCCAACCTCGGCACAGTCCGGCTCGGGTCCAGCGTCCCGGTATAGCTGCGGTTAAGCGGGAACTGCCCGTCGTCGGGCGTCGTCAACGTCGCGCTCGGCCCACGATCGCGCTCCTCCCAGTTGTACGTCAGCGTGTCACCATCGGGGTCGTTTCCCGTCGCGGTCAGCGTGAACGGCGTCCCGATCGGGATCGAGTACCCCGGCCCGGCATCCACCGTCGGCCCGTTGTTCCCGGTGTTGGTCTGCTGGTCGCAGTTGTTGCCCGAACCGTTTGTAATATAGTTGCGGATCGCGTCGTAGGAGTTTGATCCAAAGTACGCGTCCGAACGGTTCTGGATGTTGTCTGAGCCGCAGATCCCGGCATAGCCCATGATCGTGCTCGCCGAGCCCGGCTCGTAAGCGTTGCTCCCCGAACGGTTCCCACCACCACAGCTGCTGGTGCCGCTGTTGAAACAGTGGTTCGCGCCGAACTGGTGCCCGATCTCGTGGGCGACATAGTCCACATAGAACGAATCACCCTGCGGGCTGGGAAGCCCCGTCACGCCGCCGGCTTTGCTGCTCCGGCACACCACCCCGAGGAACGCGACCCCGCCGCCGCCGGTCGAGAACACGTGCCCGATGTCGTAGTTGCTGCTCCCGATGATCGAGTTGCAGGTTGCGATATTCTGGCTGAGCATCGCCCCGCCGTTGTTGTTGGTGTAGGGGTCCGAACCGGGGTTGGTAAAGACCAGTTGGTCGTTGTTCCCGACCAGCACAAACCGCACCGCGACCTCGACCTCGTAAATGCCGCTCACCCGGTTGATCGCGGTCACGATCGCTGCTTGCCCCTGCGCTCTGGTCCCGCCGTGGAACTGCGTGTATTCGCCCGTCGCCGCGTTCGCCAGGCGGTAGGTCTTCAGGTTCTCACCGCTCCGGCTCGAGCCCCCCCCGTTCTGGTTCTGCCCGAACACCTCACCGATCGCACCCTCACACCGCCAGTCGTCCATGCGCACGTTGTCGGCCGCGTAATAGCTCGCGTAGTGCGTGCTGTCGCCACGGTTGAGCGGATCGACCATCACCCGCCCACTCGGCGAGAGCACCTGCGCGTGAAAGCCCTGAGGCGTGATGTCCAGCCGCACCGTCGCTGCCGGGTCGTCGATCCCCTGACCCAGGTACGTCCTGACGTCCGGATACTTCCGCTGCAGCGCGGGCTCCATGATCGGGCTCTCGACAATCTCGAACGCCTGATATTCCCCCGTCGGCATCGGGATCGCAAACAGCAGCGGCGCCTCGACCGCGTCCCTCGTGAACTCAAGAGGCGCCTTGCGGAGGTGACGGGTGATCGTCTGCAGGTTCGCCCGGTAGGTCACAAAGTGCGCCGGCCGCACCCATGCCTCACGACCCAACAGCTCGTCGCCCGCCTGACCGAGCATGACCCACGACCCGTCCCACGACGACTCCTGCACCCGCTGAGGCACCCCCGCGTCCTGCGCTATCGCAAGACCCGACTGCGACAAACACACACCCGCAGCTACTATCAAAGTACGAACACAGACGGCACAACGAGTCGAGTACATCAGCGCATCTCCCTCTCTGAATGGTCACCGAGCCGCGAGGGGCCTCCTCCAGCACGCTCGGATGCCTTGCTATGCGGAGAAAGAGCCCGCCGTGTTCCTCCCATTTCAGAGATGAACACCGCGCAACAACCCGTCGCCGGGCCGAACCCTTTCTCCACACGAGGCAGAACAGGCCGAGACAGACCGCGCCGGTCAGGCTCCCAACCTGTCCATACCTTTGTACCAGAGATCGGCTCCCCCACCAACCTCCATATGCAGAACTGCCCACAGAACGCACAGAAGTTTGCCCGACTTCACACCCGCACGCGCTCTTTACCCCACCATTTCACTGGACCGTCCGAATAAACCATCAAAATGAAGTGGCACGGACTCCGTGAGGAACTCGTGTTCTGTCTTCTCCTGCTCCCTCCCCCGCGCCTCGCGGGGGAGGGTTGGGGAGGGGGTGTCTTTTGCTCCTGGTACGTTGGCTCCTCGCTGGCGCTTCGGGCTCTGGCTTCCTCCCCCTCCCTCTGGGAGGGGGCCGGGGGGAGGGTGCCTTCCTCCCCCTCCCACGCCCCGCGGGAGGGGGTTGGGGGGAGGGTGTCTTTGCTCCTGACACTCCCGTTCCCAAACAACCTCGAGTTGATGGAGCGCAAGAACGTTGCGTGATCCGTATCAGCAACCACCGCTCCACACATTCAGGAACAGCAGCACGTCCCGAGTGTCCACCACAAAGTCCCGGTTGATATCCGCTGCGGGTTTCTTCGCAGCAAAGTCGTTCAGCAACGCCACCAGGTCCCGCGTGTCCACGACCCCGTTGCCATCATGGTCCGCGACACACTCCGTCTGGCACTCGTCCGGCACCCCGTCGCCATTCACATCCGCGCTCGACCCGGTCGCGATATCGCACGAATCAGGCACAAGGTTCTGGTTGCAGTCTGTGCCATTGCTCCGCAGAAAATCGAACCCCGTTGGCCGCGTGATCCCCGAATCGATCGACTGCACATACGCCCGCACCATCTTGCCCGAATCCACATCAAACTGGTAGATGCGGGCGTTGGTCAGGTGCAAAGCCGAGGTGCCGCTCCCCTCAACCACCTTCCCACCGCCCGGCCGACCCTCGTGGTCGTGCGCCCGGCTCACATAAATATCCCCATCCGGCCCGACCCGGATACACCACGGCTGATCCAGCGTCATCCGGTCGGCCGTCCCCCCACGGTTAAACTGCCGAACGAACGCCCCGCTCACCCCGTCAAACTCCAGCACCTGGTTCGTCCCTCGGCTCGCCACCAGCACCCGCCCATCCGAAAGCGCAAGCACACCCCGCGGATCATCAAGCCCGCCGTTGTCATCAACTGACACTAGCTCGCGCACAAACACGCCCGACCCCGCATCAAACTCGAGCACCCGCCCGTCGCTGCTCGTCACCAAGAGCGTGCCTTCGGGCGAGATCGCCAGCCCGAACGGCCCGACCAGCCCCCCCGCACTCGGCAACACCAGGTCACCCAGATACACGCCGCTGTCCGGGTCGTACGCCTTCACACTGTCGGTCCCCGTGCTCGCAATCAAAAGCGACCCCCACGGGCTGATCAGCATCGCCCCGGGCGCAACCAACCCGCCGTCGCCCGACGCCACAAGATCGCGCAGATACTCCCCGTCGCGGCCAAACTCCACGACCCGCGCATCGACCATGCTCGTTGCCAGCACCCGCCCGTCGGGCAACGCCAGCACGTCGCCGGGCTCAGCAAGCCCCGCGTCGGCCGAGTCGCGCACGACCGTCCCCGTAAGGCTCAGAAACCGCCGCAGCACCGGCCGCGCTTTGTCCGCGATCCACACGTCGTTGGCCCCGTCGAGAGCGATCAGATCAATCACCCCGTCCCCGTCGCAGTCTTCGCAACTGTCGAGCAACGCATCACGATCGAGGTCCAGACTCATGTCGAGACATATCTCCGTGTAGTCGCTGATCCCGTTGCTGTTGCAATCGGTCTCACACTCGTCAGGCACACCGTCGCCGTAGAGGTCGAGGCTGATAAAGGTCTCGATGTCGTAGTTGTCGGGCAGCAGGTTGTTGTTGCAGTCGGGCTCGCACTCGTCGGGTCGGCTGTTCTCGTTGATGTCGTTGCTCGTGCCCATCGCGATGTCCTCGGGGTCGAGCACACCGTTCCCGTTGCAGTCCTCACACTCGTCGGGAATACCGTTGCTGTTGACATCCTGACTCGTCCCGCCAGCGATGTCCTCGTCGTCGGGAATGCCGTTGAGATTGCAATCGGCCTCGACACACTCGCTCACCTCCAGCAGCTCCCGCATTCTGGCGGCTGTGAACGTGTGAAACCGCAGGTCGTAGTTGGCACGCCCCCCGGTATGCGTCTGCCCGCAGTACGACATGATCGACCCGCGCTGCCCGGGGACCTCGGGGTCCTGGCAGTTGTCCAGCCCGTAGCCGTGGGTGTGGCCCGTCCCGAAGTTGTGACCAAGCTCGTGCGCCGGGATGACAATGTCCCGGTTGTACGAACCCGGCAGCTCCGGGTCAGAAAAATATCCCAGCGTGTACCCGCTCACCGAGTACCCGTTGCCGCCGCACACCGAGTTGCCGTAGGCGATGCCCCCGTACCAGAAGTTCACCCGCCCGGACAGAAACTGCGCCACATCTCTTTGTGTGTCTTCCATGTTCGCGTTCCAGTAATCGCGAAACTCCTCGAGCGGGTTCTCCCGGTTGAACAGGTCGTCGGGGTCGTCCCACACCCGCACAAACGTCAGCGTGAGTGCCGTCCCCACGTCTCGCAAATAAATATCGCTGATCGCGCCGTACAACTGCACGACGTACGCCGCCTCCGCGTCCAGATCGAAGAACTGCTCGTACAACTCGTAGTCTGTCTCGACCGCGATCTCAACCCGAAGCAAGCCCGGCCTCGGCTCCGACCGGGTGGCACCAGAGCCCTCCCAGTCCGAGACCAACCCCGACGAACCGACCCCGCAACTCGGCACCGAGCCGCCCGTCCCGGGATCGGGCAACACCAGCGCCTGTCCGCTGGGCATCATCCGCCCGCCGCCCGCACGGCTGGTCACCACAAACCGCTCGCCGCTGCCCAGCTCGATCCGCCCGGACATCGCACCGCGATACACACTCAGGTACACATGCGACTGCGCATCACCCTCGACCTGCCCCCGCAACAGCACCACCGAATCAACATCAAACCCCAGATCAACATCCTCGCCCCACCGGTCCCCGACCACAAACCTCGTCCCCAGCGAAGTCACACTGAACCGCGACAGCCGCAGCATCACCCGACCACCCTCCACCCCCACTCCCACTCCCACCTCCGGCAGCGGAACGCCACCGATCCCGACCCGCTCCCCCACCGCGATCCGCGACAACGCCTCGGCATCAAACGACATCGCGGTGCGCTCCGGCTGCGCGTGCGACACGACCGCCGCCCACAACATCACAAGAGTCACCACAGAACGAAAAACGACAACAGCGTGCAGATTCAGCATCCAGCCACCATACCCGCCCTCGACCCCGCCGCAAAGACGAATTCAGATCGGAACCAGAATCCAGAACAACCACCGCTATCACCTTCATGCAGCGTCGCGCTTGTCTAGAGACAGTGCTTTGTTAGGATATTGAACAAAGGACGAGCCCATGACCCAGCCCGACAAATCAACCATCGATAATGCCCGAACCGTCATGGACGTCATCCGCAGGGTCTGGGGCTTTCCCGAACTCCGACCACTCCAGCACGACGCCATCAACGCCGCACTCGACCACCGCGACGCCCTGGTCGTCCTCCCCACCGGCGGCGGCAAAAGCCTCTGCTACCAGGTGCCCCCGCTCGTCACCGACGAACTCACCGTCGTCATCAGCCCGCTCATCGCCCTCATGAAGGACCAGGTCGACGGCCTCCGCCTCAACGGCTACCCCGCTGTCGCCCTCCACTCGGCCTGCACCCCCGCCGAACAAGACGACGCCTACGCCGCCCTCAACACCGGCAGCGCCCGCCTCCTCTTTGTCTCCCCCGAACGACTCCTCTCCGATGGGTTCACAGACTGGCTCGCCGAGCTTCCCAACCCCTCCGGCTCGCCCGGCCCCCCCGGCGTCCGCCGCTTTGCGATCGACGAAGCCCACTGCATCAGCGCATGGGGGCACGACTTCCGCCCCGAATACCGCCAGCTCGCCACCCTCCGCGACCGCTTCCCCGACGCCTGCATCCACGCCTTCACCGCCACCGCAACCGAGCGCGTCCGCGAGGACATCACCAGCCAACTCGGCATGCGCGACCCCGCGATCCTCGTCGGCACCTTTGACCGACCCAACCTCATCTACCGCGTCGTCCCCCGCGTCGATCGCGACACACAGATCGCCGAGGTCATCGCCCGCCACACCGATGGCGCGACCATCGTCTACTGCATCAGCCGCAAAGACACCGAAGCCGTCGCCGACATGCTCTGCGACCAGGACATCAACGCCAGCGCCTACCACGCCGGGCTCTCTCCCAATCGGCGTCGCACCGTCCAGGAAGACTTCAGCCGCGAGAAGCTCGACGTCGTCGTCGCGACCGTCGCCTTTGGCATGGGGATCGATCGCTCGAATGTCCGCTGCGTCCTCCACGCCGCTCTGCCCAAGTCGATCGAGGCCTACCAGCAAGAGACCGGCCGCGCCGGACGAGACGGGCTCGAAGCCGAGTGTGTCTTGCTCTACTCCAGCGCCGATGCCGTCCGCTGGTCCCGGCTTTTCACCATGTCCGCCGAAGAGTCCGGCTCGCCGCCCGAAGTCCTCCAGGCCCAGCTCGACCTCCTCGAAGGCATTCAGCGCCTCGCCTCAGGGATGTCCTGCCGACACAAAGCTCTCTCCGAGCACTTCGATCAGCCCTACCCCCTCCCCGACTGCAACGCCTGCGATGTCTGCCTGGGTGAGAACGCCGCAGCCCCCGACGCGACGGTCATCGCTCAGAAAATCATCTCCTGCGTCGCCCGCACCATCCAGCACTCCGGCTTCGGCTTTGGCGCTTCCCACATCGTCGATATCCTCCGAGGCTCGCGCGCTGCCAAAATCCTCGACCGTGGCCACGACCAACTCAGCACCTACAACCTCCTCCGCGACATCCCCAAACCCACCATCACCAGCTACATCAACCAGCTCATCGACCAAGACCTCCTCACCCGCGACCCCGGCAAGTTCGCCACCCTCGCCCTCAGCCCCGCCTCCCGCGACGTTCTCACCGGCGCGCGCGAAGTCACCCTCCTCCAACCCAAACACCCCGTCGAGCGCGCACCCGTCGCTGAAGAAGTCACCCTCTCGACCGACGAGCTCGATCTCTTTGATTCCCTCCGCACCCTCCGTCGCCAGCTCGCCGAAGAGCGCGGCGTTCCCCCCTACATCATCTTCAGCGACGACACCCTCCGCGAACTCACCGCGGTGCGCCCCGCTTCGACAACAACCATGGCCACCGTCCGAGGCGTCGGCACGCAAAAACTCGAAGCCTTCAGCGACGCCTTCATCGCCCACATCACCGCGTGGTGCGCCGAGCACGACCTCACCACCGACGCCCGCCCCGGCACCCGGCGCCAGCCCCACACCAAAGGGTCACGTCCACTCACCAAGAGCCGTAGAGAAGCCGCTGAGCGCTTCGCCCGTGGTGAACCGATCGAAACCATCGCAAATGACATCAAACGCACCCCTCGAACAGTCGAGCAATATCTCGTCGAGTGGATCGCCGCCAACGAACCCCCAAGCGTTGAGGCATGGGTTCCTGAAAACACCTATTCACTGGTCGCCAATGTCGCCCAAGATATCGGTATGGACTTTCTCAAGCCCATCTACGAGAGACTCAACGGCACCATCCCTTACGACCAGGTCCGCATCGTCGTCGCCCACCTCCGCGCACAAGCATGACCGACTCGACAGGCCGGACGCAGAGCCCCTCGCGCAAGCGAGGGGACAGGCTTCTCCTGCTCCCTCCCCCGCGCCTCGTGGGGGAGGGTTGGGGAGGGGGTGTCTTTCGGCCTTGCTCTGTGCTCTTTGCGTTCGGAGGATGGAAGTTCGGGCGTGCGTTGAAACTCTGTGTGCGTTGAAGAAGAGGAATGAAGAAAAAGAAGAAGCTCAGGCTTGCGCCTTGAGCCTCTCTTGGACTGCTTCCTTTTGTCTTCCTCCGCGTGCTCAGTGTGCTCGGCGGTGAATCTGCCTTCGCTGCCTGTCTTCGCACCCTTCGCGTTCAACAGGCTCCTCGCTCGCGCGTCGGGCTCTGGCTTCTTCCCCCTCCCGCGCCCCGTGGGAGGGGGCTGGGGGAGGGTGTTTCTCTTTGGGTGCCCAAGCCCGACCGGTCACACAACCTGCAACACGTTCATCGCTTTGCTCACGATATCCTGTGCGGTCAGGCCGCAGTACGCCAACAGCTCGTCGGGCGTGCGGGCGCTCTTGGGGATACGGCGGACGAACATCTGCTCGAGCGTGAACCCATCGCCGGACTCAACCAGCGCGTCGGCAACCGCCGAGCCGATCCCGCCGCCGTAGTTATCCTCGATGCTGATGACGTACCCGTTGTTTGCCGCGACGATATCGAGCAGCTTGTCGGTGTCGAAAGGCAGGCTGTAGAGATCGACCAGCGTGGCGCTCACGCCCGCAGTATCGAGCAACTCGATCGCCTTGTTCGCCTCGTGCACCATATACCCCGCTGCGCAGAGCACAACATCGCGCCCCTGGTGCAGCACCTCGAACCCGCCGAGGTTGAACACCTGATCGTCGGAATAGATGAACTCGGTCTCGGCCCGCAGCGTCCGCATGTAGCACACGCCCTCATACTCAGCCATCACGCCGGTCAGCGCGTACGCAGCATACGCATCGGCCGGCTGAAGAACATAACACCCCGGGTTGCCGCGGTGGTCTTTCATCGTCGTCCACGAGCGGAACCACGCGACATCGGGCAGCGACATCTGACTCGGGCCGTCGGCCGCGAGCGTGATCCCCGAGTGCGACCCGACCAGCTTGAGGTTCGCCCCCGAGTTGATCGCCATCTCGATCTGGTCGTACGCACGGACAAAGAACTTGCTGAAGGTCGAGCAGAACGGCACCTTGCCCGCAGCACTCATCCCCGCAGCCACCGAAACCATGTTCTGCTCGGCGATCTTGCACTCAAAGAACCGGTCGGCCAGGTCGCTCTGCTTGGCAAAGGTCTCGGCAAAGGTCGAGTTGCTCACGTCGGCGTCGAGCACAACTACATCGTCGTTGATCCCGCCGAGCGCACGCAGCGCGATGCCGTAGGCCTTGCGGGACGCCAACCGCCCGGCATGGATCACGCTCTCCATGTCCATGCTCCGCATCGTCTCACCCAGACCGGGCAGGTCGCGGGTCTGCTCGGGCCTTGCCGGGGCCTCGGCCGGGGGCTGAATCTCGAACACGTCGGTCGCGCTGAGTGAGCTGGTCAGCTCGACCCGCCGCTCGTCGAGCTCGGCCAGCGCACGCTGGAGGCCCTCCCCCGTCGCCGGCTTGCCGTGCCACCCGCCGCCCTGCATGCTCGGGCAGCCCCAGCCCTTGACCGTCTTGGCGACGATCGCAAGCGGTGTCGTGTCGGCCTGCCCCTGGCGCTCGGTGAACGACTTGAACGCCGCCTTGATCTCGTCGGGCTTGTGGCCGTCGATCACCAGCGCCTCAAAGCCGAACGCCTCGAGTTTCTTGGTGATGGTTTCAGCCGACTGCTGGCTCGAGACCTTCCCGGTCTGCCCGTAGTTGTTGCAGTTGAAGATCGCCAGCACATTGGTCAGCTTGCGTTCAGCGATGTAGTCGAGCGCCTCGGAAACCTGCCCCTCGCGGGATTCACCGTCACCGATGATGCAATAGATGCAACGATCCAGCCCGTCGAGCCGTGCCGCCTCACCAAGACCAGCCGCAACGCTGAGCCCCTGACCGAGCGAACCGGTCGCCGCGTCAAAGAACGGGAACCCCTCCATCGGGTTGGGATGGCCGTCGAGCTCGCTGTCGAGGTCGCGCAGGCTGGAAAGATCATCCACCGTCAGCTTGCGGCGGTTGTCGGGGTCCTTGCCGTACATCACCCCGAGCTTCGCAGCCGCGGCATAGACCGCAGGCACCGCGTGCCCCTCGCTGAGCACAAGCCGATCGCTGGTGGGATAGTCCGGGTAGTCCGGACTCCACCGCATCGTGTCGTACATCAACACAGTGACAAGGTGAGCGATGCTCAACGAGGTCGTCGGGTGCCCGCTGCCGGCAGCAGCGGTCATCTCGAGGCTGAGCCTCCCGATCTCGATGGCGTGAAAGTGCGTCGCGGCTTCAAAGGACATGCGTGCCTCCGCGGGGGAAAACAGGGTCGATCATCCCGGGTGGGTGCGCACCCATCCCGTCCCGCCGACGAATGGGCGCACGATCAGGCGGCACGCTTTCGCGGCACACCCCCACTGCTTCGTCTGCCAATCCGCAGGCAAGAATGTGGAGTATCTACACCTCCGGGCAACGTGGCAACCCCGGATCATGGCTGGAACAGGATTTGCTGCACAAATACAGATCCGACCAATGGCTTTCCCGCGTATCGGCCCGGCCAAAGCCCGCCACCGCGCCCGCCGGACCCCATCGAGCCCAATCGGACCGAGGTTCCGACCTCCTACTCTCCCTTGTGCCGAGCAACAGGGCAGCCCGCACGTCTGGCGGGTAGACTTGTTCTATACAAAGGGAGAGTGCCTATGAAGGTCGTATGCGACCGAGCCTCGCTGCTCGAAGCGATCAATCTTGTCTCAGGAGTCGTCGCGACCCGAACACCGAGGCCGCAGCTCACCTGCGTCAAGCTCACCGCAGCCAAAGAAGGCAAGGGCGGCACGCTCACCCTCACCGCAACCGACGCCGAGATCTCACTCCGCCTCCGCGTGGACAACGTCGACGTCGAACAGCCGGGCGAAACGCTCATCCCCGCTGACAAACTCCGGCAGATCGTCTCGGCCGAGGACAACGAGCCCACACTCACCCTCGAAGCTTCCGGCGACACCGTCGATATCCGCGGCGAGGACGCCCACTTCAAGGTCTACGGCCACCCGCCCGAGGAGTTTCCAGCCGTCGCCGAGTTCAAGGCTGCGGTCTCAGGCTCGGGCGGCAACCCACCCGCCAAAGCGGTCTTCAAGCACCCCGCAAAGTCCTTGAGCCAAGTCATCGCCAGAACCATCTTTGCCACCGCGCGCGAGAACACCCGCTACGCAATCAACGGCGTGCTGCTCAGCCGCGACGGGAAGAAACTGGAAATGGTCGCCACCGACGGCCGCCGCCTCGCCCTCTGCCGCGCCACGCTCACCGAAAAAGACGGGCCGAGCGTCAAGTGCATCGTCCCCACCAAAGCACTCACCCTCCTCCAACGCCTGCTCGGGTCGGCGCAAGGTGACGTGGACATCGCGATCACCGACAACCAGATTTTCTTCAATATCTCCTACGGCGAGAGCGGAGCCGACGAAACCGCGGTCCTCGCGTCCAACCTCGTCGAGGGCGCATTCCCCCCATACGAAGACGTAATCCCCAAGGACAACGACAAAACGGTTCACGTCGATCGGGACGTGCTCTTCTCGGCCGTCCGCCGTGCTGCCCTCCTCACCAACGAGGAATCACGCGGCGTCCGCCTCAGCTTTACCGGCAAGGACAAACGCCTCGACCTCTCCAGCCGAGCCCCGGAGATGGGCGAAGCAAACATCCAGGTCGACCTCACCGACTACAAAGGCGAAGACGTCTCGATCGGGTTCAACCCCGGCTTTATCACCGACGCCCTCAAAGTCATCTCCGACCCCGACGTCATCATCGAACTCAAAAAAGAGAACAAGCCCGGGCTCATCCGGTCCGGCGACGACTTTGTCTATGTCGTCATGCCGGTGACGCTGCAGTAGGTGCAGGTCTCGACAGCGGGTCTCGCGTCAATCGTGTTTGCTTTGACCAACCGCAGCGTTGTCCCCTCGCTCGCGCGAGGGGCTCTACGGAAGTGTTGAGCAGAAATGTTGAGTACATGAACAAATCGAGCGCACGGACAAAGAGCCCCCCGCGCAAGCGGGGGGACAACATACCGTGAGAAACGACACTCATAAAGCCCGAACCCTCAGCGACCACTGCCCCGCGCACGGACCGTGAGCTGATCCAGTCGCAACAACCCAAGCGTCGTGATCGGGAGCAGCAGCGAGCCGACCAACGCCACCAGGTGGAGCGTCGGCAGGTGGCTGATCGCCCCGCGATTGAAGACCAGATAGACCAGCAGCAGGCTGCACGCCACCGAGAGCACCGCGACGAGAATCACCCCGCCTCGACGAGTCACCCGCAAAATCGATTCCATGCCCGAATCCCTGTCTGGAAAGTCCGTTTTCGATACACACCCACAGGCAGCCTCCGGCCGCGCTCCCGAGCCGACCCTGCAAGGCCGATTCGAGTCACCCCCCCGGTCGCCCGGAGCAGAGCGGGGGATATTACCCACCCTCGACCATCTCTGCCGAACTGTTTTCCGACCTCTCAGGCCCGGAATGCCATTTGGCGGCCCGTCCGGTTTGTGGTTCGGCGTGGGGAGCGGTATTGTCCCCTCCTTGTGAGGCCAACCCTGCGAACCCAACCCGACCCATCCCCACAGCCCCAGGCCGGGCTCCCCCGCCCGCACCGACCGGCACGCCCCGCCCGCGCCCTCGTGGTCGCCGCGCTGCTGACCGCTGCGGGGCTCGCTGCCCAGGTGTCCGCCCAGGACGGCACCGACACCCCACCCCGCGAGACCGATCAGCAAGCCGAAGCCGAGGCCATCGTGCAGCCCGGGGCGCTCCAGCCCGGGGCCGAGTTCAACAGCCGCCCCCTCCGCCGGGTCGAGGTGGTCCGCCCTGTGCAACGCGGCGACGACGTGGTGCTCCTCCCTCTCGCCACCCGGTCGGCCGACTTTGCCCGCAACCAGATCCGCAGCCGCGCCGGCGCGCCCTACTTGCAAGAGACCGTCTCCGACGACGTCGCCCGCCTCAGCCGCACCGGCCGCTACTCGGTCATCAACGCCGCGGTCCGCCTCGGGCCCGACGGCTCGGTCGTGCTCGTCTTCACACTCCTCGAACAACCCATCATCGAGGACGTGCAGTCGGTCGGCAACCGCCAGCTCACCGACCAGCAGATCGCCGCGTCGGTCGACCTGCTCGTCGGCACGCCCGTCGATCTGTTCCAGCTCGACCGCGCAGCACGCAGGATCGAGGACCTCTACCACGCCAAAGGCTACTACAACGCCCAGGTCGACTGGGACCGCAAAGAACTCGACGACAACGGCATCGTCCTCTTCCGCATCACCGAGGGTCAGAAGCTCCGCGTCACCGCCATCCGGTTTGACGGCGTCAAGAGCATCCCCGTCGGTGAAGTCCGCCGCGAAATCAAGACCAAGAAAACGTTCCTCTTCTCGAAAGCCCCGCTCGACGACGACCTGCTCGAAACCGACGTTGCCGCGATCTTCCGCTTCTACCAGGATCACGGCTATCTCGACGTGCGGGTCGACCACCGCGTCCAACCCGCGCCCAACAACCGTGAAGCCGTCGTGACCTTCCTCGTCGATGAAGGACCGCTCTACCACCTCGGGGATGTCGTGCTGCGCACGCCCGACGAATCGCCCAGGTTCAGCCCCGAACAGCTCGCGGGAATCATGCCGATCAAGCGGGGTGACGTCTTCTCGATCAACCGTGTCCGTCAAAGCGAAAAAGAGATCAAGGCCGCCTACCACAAAGAAGGCTTCGCCGGTGTTACTGTCCAGACCGACCAGCTCCGGGCCGACGGCGCCCCGGTTGTGGACCTGCTTGTCACGGTCCTCCAGGGCGATCACCACCTGATCGGCGAGGTCAAACCGATCGGCAACACCCGAACCAAGACCAGCGTGATCCTCCGCCAGCTCCACGGCGAGGGCGTCAAGCCCGAAGCCCCGCTCGACCCCACCGCGATGGACCGCGCGCAGACACGCCTGACCCAGACCAACCTCTACGAAAGCAACTTCGAGCCCCCCCGGCTCAGCATCCAGGCAACGCCCCGCGGACAGGCCCCGCGACAGACCCCACGACAGCAACCAGCCCAAGACCCCGACCAGCCCGCCGCCGACACGCTCGATCTCGACACCACCCCCGCGACCGCGACCCCCAGCCGCGACCCCTACGACGACATCTACCGCGACGTCCTGGTCGAGGTCCGCGAGACCGACACCGGCGAGTTCAACATCGGAGCCGCGTTCAACACCGACTCGGGTGTCGTCGCCCGAATCTCGATCGTCCAGCGAAACTTTGATATCAACGACACCCCCGACACCCCGGCCGACCTCTTCACCGGCGAAGCGTTCCGCGGCGGCGGGCAGACGCTCAGCCTCGAACTGCTCCCGGGCAACCGCGTCCAGACCTACTCGCTCAGCCTCAGCGAGCCCTCGCTGTGGGACACCGACTATTCCGGCAGCGTCGGCGTCTTCTACCGCAACCGGGACTTCCTTGATTACCGCGAAGAACGCTTCGGCGGGCGTCTCGGTGTCGGCCGACGCTTCGGCACCCGGTGGCGGGGAAACGCGACCTTCCGCGCCGAATCGGTCGAACTCCTCGAAATCGAAGCAGACCAACCCGTCGATGTCTTCGACGTCGCCGACCGGAACATCCTGACAGGCCTGGGGTTCTCACTCACCCGCGACACACTCGATAACCGCTTCCGCCCAAGGCGAGGCTCACGCACCTCGATCGGGATCGAGCAGATGGGCGCACTCGGCGGCGACTACACCTTCACCAAGCTCAACGTCGAGCACGAGTTCTTTGTCCCGGTCCACGAGGACTTCCTCGGCCGCACCACCGTCTTCTCCACCAGAGTCGCTGCCAAATACATCCCGCAGAACAAAGACGACGTCCCGGTCTACGAACGATACTACCTCGGCGGCCAGTCCTTCCGAGGCTTTGACTTCCGCGGCGTCAGCCCGGTCGGCATCCGCAACGACACCGGCCAACTCGGCAACGACCCCGTCGGCGGCACGTGGTCCTTCTTCCTCGGCTCCCAGATCGTCCAGCCTCTCGTCACCGACATGATCTCGGGCGTGGTCTTCATCGACACCGGCACCGTGGGATACGACGTCGGGTTCGACGACTACCGCGTCTCGGCCGGGCTCGGCATCCGCCTGTATGTGCCACAGATCAGCCCGGCGCCAATCGGGTTCGACTTCGGCTTCCCCCTCCTCGAGGAACCAACAGACGAACGCCGCGTCTTTACGTTCTTTATCGACCTCCCGTTCTAGCCGCTGCCGCGTGCAGCGACCCCCCGCCCACGAAACTCGCGGAACGGGCTTACCATTTCTCGCACACCACAATCAGGAGCCCAGACCATGCCCCGAAAGCCCATCCACACCAGCGCAGCCGTCCTCGCGTGCCTCTCCGTCGTCGCGTTTGTCGGCTGGCGCGCGGGCGCCGAGTCGGCCGAGACCAGGCTCGTCGCCCAGCCCACCACCGTCGCGATCGTTGATGTCGAACGGGCGCTCAACGAACTCGAAGAACTCTCCACGCTGAACAAATCGCTCGAAGCCAACGCCAAACAACGTCAGGAAAACCTCGACGTCCTCCGCAACGAAAACGACAGCCTCAAAGCAGAGCTCAGTGAGCTTCCCACCAACGCCAAAGAACGCCAACGCGAAATCCGCGCACGCATCTTCGAGCTCAACGAAACCATCAAAGCCCGCTTCAACGCCTACCAGACGCTCATCGATATCGAAAAAGGCGAGATCATCAGCCCGCTCTACGCCAAGCTCCTCACCGCGGTCGGTGAGGTCTCCGCCCGCGAGGGATACGAACTCGTCCTGTTCGACGACAGAACACTGCAAGTCCCCGAGGGTGTCCAGGCAGTCGTCAACGACGCGATCCAGCAAAAGTCCATCCTCTACGCGAGCGACCGCCTCGATATCACCGACCAGGTCGTCCTGCTCATGAACAACAAGTTCCAGGCCGGTGCCGACTAACGCGGGGGTCTGTCCACACCATGTTCGAGTCCATCACCACCCAGTCACTCGCCGAGATGCTCGGCGCCGAAATGCTCGGCCCGCCGGACATCGAACTCACCGACCTCGCCGGCATCGACGAAGCCGGCCCGGGCTCGGTCACCTTTATCCGCTCGGCTGTCTACGCCAAACGCTGGGCAAAGAGCGAAGCCTCCGCTGCGATCGTCACCCGCAGCCTCGACATCCCCGGGCACGACCCCACCACCCGCACGCTGCTGCTGGTCGACGACGCCGACCGGTCGCTGGTCGCGCTGCTCAATCAACTCGCCAAGATCGCTGCGCCCCCCGCCCCACCGCGAGGCATCCATCCCTCGGCGATCATCGACCAAACCGCAACGATCGACCCCACCGCCGCGATCGGCCCGCTGTGCATCGTCGGCGAAAACGCGGCCATCGGCGCGGACGCGGTCCTCCACGCCCGCGTCACCATCGGCCGCTACACGACCATCGGCCCGCGCACCGTCATGCACCCAAACGTCGTCGTCTACCACCACTGCATCATCGGCAGCGACTGCCTCTTCCACGCCCAGGTCTCCATCGGTGCCGACGGCTTCGGGTTCATCCCCCACCCCTCAGGAACCGGGCTCGTCAAAGTCCCCCACCTGGGCAACGTCGTCATCGGCGACCACGTCGAGGTCGGCGCGGGCGCGTGCATCGACCGGGGCAAGTTTGCCTCCACCACCATCGGCGAAGGCACAAAGATCGACAACCTCGTCCAGATCGGGCACAACGTCAAGGTCGGCGCCCACGCAGTCCTCTGCGGCCAGGTCGGGCTCGGCGGCTCCACCGTCGTCGGCAACGGTGCCATGCTCGGCGGCCAAGTCGGCGTCCAGGACAACAAACGCATCGGCGACGGCGCACTCATCGGCGGCAAGTCCGGCGTCATGCAACACATCCCCCCGGGCGAAAGCTGGTTCGGCACGCCGGCGCGGCCCGCAAATATCGCCTTCCGCTCCTACCGCACCAACGACCGCGTCGCCAAGACCGTCCGCGACCTCAAAGAACGCGTCGAAGCCCTCGAAGTCCAACTCGCTTCCCGCGCAGAAGCTGACAACACAACACCCGCCGAGCCCCAACCCACCGGCAACCCGGACACCCCGGCATCATGACCCCCCCGCCGCCGGCACTGCCACGCCGAACACTCGCCACTCCGGCCGTCGTCGAAGGCATCGGCCTCTTCACCGAACACAGCGCACACTGCACGATCTGCCCCGCCAGCGCAGGCACAGGCATCCGCTTCTGCCGCACCGACCTGCCCGGCTCGCCAGTGATCCCCGCGACCATCGCTTCACTCGCCGACCGCCCCGTCCACCCGGCGTTCGCCAGCATCCCGCCTCGACACACCGCCGTTGCCAACGCCACGCATCCCGACGCGATCGTCTACACCACCGAACACCTCCTCGCCGCACTTCTCGGCATGGGCGTGACCGACGCGCTAATCGAGATCGACACCAACGAACTCCCCATCGGCGACGGCTCGGCGTTGCTCTTCACCGACGCGATCACCGCTGCGGGCCTGCGCGACTTTGCCAACACCACCCCTGCCGACACGATCGCGCCGCTCACGCTCGACGCCCCCGTCACCGTCACCAGCCCCGACCGCCGCGCGTCCATCACCGCCGAACCTCTCGGACCAGACGACACCCCGAGCTACCGCTACCAACTCGACTACGGCCCCTCCGCCCCAATCCCACCTCAACACGCAGAGTGGTGTAGTGACACCAGCGACTTCCTCGCCCGCATCGCCCCGGCCCGTACGTTCTCACTCGCTGCCGAGGCGCAACAGATGCAAGCCCTCGGCCTTTTCCGCAGCTTCACCCCCCGCAACCTCCTCGTCATCGACGACGCCGGCTCGCCCATCGACAACACCTGGCGCGGCGAATCAGAACCCGCCAGGCACAAACTCCTCGACCTCATCGGCGACCTGGCCCTCGTCGGCCGCCCGCTGCACGCCCGCGTCGTCGCGACCCACGCCGGGCACGCCCTCAACCACGCGATGGCAAAAGCGCTCGTCGCAGCACTGCAAGAGGGAGAGTCCGGGAGCAGAACCGGGAACACAGAACCCTGACGCTCCTGCTCCCTCCCCCGCGCCTCGCGGGGGAGGGTTGGGGAGGGGGTGCCTTTTTGTTCTTGGTACGTCGGCTCCTCGCTTGCGCTTCAGGCTCTGGTCTGGGCTTCGGGCTCGAGCTCGGGCTCTGCCTTCCTCCCCCTCCCCTTGGGAGGGGGCCGGGGGGAGGGTGCCTCTCCCAGTTTCTCACCCCTTGCTACTCTACCTGCGCGCCATTTCGAGGCCCTCGACCCACTTCCCCTTCCATCTGCCAGCACTTTCGGCCACAATACACCCGGGCTCCCCCTCCCGACCGCGCAGCGTCCCGCCGGCCGGGGACGTTGCCGATCCACAGTCGGCCGGGATGGAAGGGGAAGTCGCAATGGTCGAAGGGAACAATGGTCGATGGATGGTGCGGGCGCTGGTCGGAGGGGCGATCGGATGGATTCTGGTTCTGACAACGCTCGGCTGCACCGACATGCAGGCGGTCCACAGCTTCCGGGCCGACGCTCAGGCGCTCAGACAATCGCTGGACGCCAAAGCCGACCGCTGGCAGGACGAGCTGGACACCCTGCCCGCCGACGACCCAGTGAGACCTCTTGCGCTGGCGGAGAAGGCCCAGGCCGAGGCAGCCGCCGCGGTGGTCGATGCCGGGCTGGCGCGGCTCGACGAGGTACTCGCCGAAACTGCGAAACCGAGCGACCCGTTTACCGAAACAGTTGGTGCAGCCACGTCGCTGTTGCCGCTGCCGCTGCGCGGCCCCCTGCTGCTGGGCACCGCCGCTGCGGTTATCGGACTCCGAGCGTGGAGGCTCAAAGCCGGGCTCGCGTCGGTAGCAAAGGGGCTCTCGGTCGCGATGCGAGAGGATGAGGAGTTTCGGACATGCTTCGGGAAACACGCCGACACCTTCCGCGCCACCCAGACACCCACCGCCAAGCGGGTGATCGATCAGGTCACC
Organism: uncultured Phycisphaeraceae bacterium; assembly: GCA_964394895.1. Taxonomy (GTDB): domain Bacteria; phylum Planctomycetota; class Phycisphaerae; order Phycisphaerales; family UBA1924; genus PNC22. Next base: position 118,349 of record CAYMZJ010000002.1, read on the forward strand.
CGCGACCGGCCCGCGCGGCCGATGGTCCGGCTGCCGGTGTAGAGCAATCTCAGGAAACTCCTCTCGTGTGCCACGGCCATTTTGGCCGTGGGAACGCTTCGGATGCCCTCCCACACGGCTCACAGAGCCGTGGCACACAACACGAGATCACAACGATTGCTTTAGGTGTTGTCGAGAACACTTGCGGGTCCCGAGCTTGCGCTCGGGGCTCGTTTTTTGCCCGCCGACCGCCGCGCAGAAAAGGCACGAGACTCGAACGCAACGCCTTCACGCTCATCGAGCTGCTCGTGGTCATCTCGATCATCGCGCTGCTCATCGGCATCCTGCTGCCAGCACTGGGCAAGGCCCGCGAGGAAAGCTGGAAGATCAAGTGCATGACCAACCTCCGCGGGCTGGGCACCTCCATGCAGCTCTACTTCAACGACTCCGACGGCGTGCTGCCCTGGGTCGATCCCATCGCCGGCGCCGACGAAAACGAGAACAGCACCGACCTCTTCGAGGTATTCGCGGCCTACATCGATGCGACCCCGCCCCGGCGCGAAATCCGAGGCGACGAGACCTCGCCCTGGATCGTGCAGGACCCCTACAGCTGCCCGGCTGACAAAATCGCACTCGACGATGACAACAATGATTCGCGCACCGCACAAGAAACCTACGGCACAAGCTACGCTGCGCCCTGGTCGGAGATTTACGTCGCCCTCGAACTCTTCGGCGCCATCGACACCGGCAACAGCGACGAACGGATCGCCGCCGCCGAGCGTTGGAAAGGACAACGGGCGGTCTCCCGCGCCTACGACCACTACGCGACCCGGGGCGAAAAACTCGCGGTCATGCTCGATTTCGTCGAGGTTCACCCCGCAAAATCGGGCAAAAACGCCCTCTTCTGGGACAGCTCGGTGGATATCTACCCGGGCGATCCGCCCACCGAGTTTGTCGAAGACTTCATCGCCCTCACGCTGAAACTCTGCAACTTCGGGGGATAGGCACAACACCATGAACGACCAACCACACACCACCGGCTCACTGCTCGACGACGACCCCGCCGCCACAGAGATCGGTATCGCCCCGCACCGTGTGTCGCTGCGCGATCGGCTCCGCAACGCCGAGCGGAACGTCGCTGCGCGCTTCAACGCCGCGTGGGCGCGCCCGGCGTCGCGCTACGCGATCATGGGTCTCAGCTCTGCCGCTGCGCTCGGGCTCGGGCTCGGCATCTACCTCGCGGTCCGCCCGGTCCCCAAGCCCGACTACGAGCAGGCCGAGATGAACCGCATCTTCAACTACACCCTCCTCACCGAAGAGTTCAACAACCTGCCGGTCGAAGAGCGGATCGAGCTGATCAGCCAGCTCTACAGCCGCGTCCGCGACATGGACGCCAGCGAATCGGTGCTCGTCGCCCAGTTCTTCGCCGGGATTGCCGGCGAGGCCCGCGAACAGCTCGAACGCAACGCCGGCAAGCTGTTCGTCGACGCCGCCGACCTGGTCGCCAAGGACTACGCCGCCGTCCCGCCCGATGAGAAAGGCGAGTACCTCGACAACGCCTACGTCCGGCTGGCGCGACTCACCGCCCCCTTCGACAGCTCGATCGACCGCCGCACCGACGAGGAACTGCTCGAGGGCGCACGCCGTGACTCGAAGCAGAGTCAGGAAGTCATGGAGAGCGGCGAGGTCTCCGCCGACGACGCCTCCCGGCTGCTGGTCTTTATGAATCAGCAAACCAGAAAGAGCGCCTCGCCCGCCCAGCAACAACGCCTGACACTCTTCATGCGCGACATGACCAGACGCTTCCGCGAACCGGGTGGGTGATCCGCTGCCGAGACGTGAGAGCGTTTTCCTTTCTCGCGTCTCGTGTGCCACGGCCATTTTGGCCGTGCGAACGTCCCGGATACCAGCCTGCACGGCTCACAGAGCCGTGGCACACAGAGCCGTGGCACACAAGAATATTCGCTCTATCTTGGCTGAAGCTGCTCTCGCAAGTCTCTCGTGAATCGAACTACGCCATCGCCTTCATCGCCAAGAGCATCAGCACCATGATCGCCGAGTTGTGCAGACAGTGCGCGGTGATCGAGCCGATGAGCGAGCCCCGCCACTCGCGGATCATCGCGAACGTAAACCCCAGCGCGATCAACGGCCCGACCATCAACGGGCCGTAGCTGTGCATGAACGCGAACAGCAACGCTGTGCTCAGCGCGGCGACGAAGAACCCGACACGCCCGCGCAGGTGGCGGTAGAGCGCACCGCGGAAGAGTGTTTCTTCCACGATCGGTGCCCAGATCGTCGCCAGCGAGATCAGCAGCACGAGCATCAACAGGTCGGCGCTGCGGACAATCTCAAGAATCGGATTGCTCGGCGGCTCGGTCGGCTCGCCGAAGATTTGTGCCGAAAGCCAGGTCAGCACGACCGTCATGACCGCCCCGGCAACAAACAAAGGCACGCCCGCGAAGTACCCCGCAATACCCGCGACGATCTCCCGGAACACACCCCGGGGCGCGGTCCAGCCCACCGCCCCGCGCCACTCGGTCAGCTTCACACCGCGCAGCAGCGGCCAGAATAGCGTCAGGATCAGCAACCATTGGCCGAGCATCCCGACAACGCCCGCGATCTGCGGGTTGATTCTGCCGACCAGCGCCCCGCCCACCTGCAACAGCCCAAACCCGAGCAGAAAGACGCCGAGGGTCTCGAGGAAGACGCTGCCACCAACCCGGGGGCGCTCGAACCGGAACGGCAATCGGCCGGTCGCCATCATCACGATCGCCACGATGAACATCGTCAAGCCGGCAACACCCCAGACCAAAAGCATCCCCCCGGCAAAGACCAGAAACGCGATTGCCCAGGGGATGTCAGCGTACAACTCGTCGCGGGCCAGCGTGTCGGTCTCGGGGGTCGTCGCCAGTCGACCAAGCCAGCCATAGCGCTCGACGAGCCGCTCGCGGGCATCGTCAGAGAGTGCATCAAGGCCGAGGGTGTAGAGCGTCTCCATCGCCTCGGCGTCGTGGATGACCTCCTGATCGACGACAAACTCGGTGTCGGGCTTGGCGCCGGTCTCGGGGTCGTCACCGGCCCGGACCAGTGCCCAGTCTGTGCGCCGTGGCGAACCGCTGCCGCCGAGCGAACCCTCCCCGGCTTCTTCGTTCGCCGCCGGCCCCGGGTTGCTGCGGATCGTCTCGAGCAGGTCCAGTGCCTCGGCCGGACCTTTGGATTCACCCAGCACCAGCACCCCCTGTAACCGGTCGGCCGGGTGACTGCTGGCCTCGAACTGGGTCAGTGACGCCTCGGCGAACTGCCCGCTCGCCGCCCAGCTGCCGAGGGCTTCCTCGATCAGGAACATGAGCTTGGCAAACTCACCCCCCCGGGGATCGCGGCCGAGTTGCTTCTCGGCCGGTGCCAGATATCCCGAGAGGTTCTGCGCCCCCGCGATGACCAGATACAACAGCGTCACCACCACCAGCGCCACGATCCGGCTGGTCGGGGTGCCGATATCGGGCGAAGTGCCCCGGCCGCCGGACGCCCCGGGGCTCAAGAACTCGTGCGAATCGGCCTCGGGAAGCGATGAAGAAGGATCGGTCATGGGTCCAATCATCGGCACGCCGGGCGGATGCCGCCAATGCGAAGGCGGCATCAGGGCTGTTCTCACTCAGAAACAGCGGTTCTTCCTGACTTCAGAATCAGAGTTGCCCGCGCGTCTGTCATGGTTTTTTGAGGGTAAAGGTACCAAGAACAGGTATGCCTCATTACCATCCCGCAGGCTTCTCCACTGTTCCGCCGCTCCCGTCGGGGACAGTCGGTGGGAACTGGGAGCGTGGAAGCAGTGCCAATGGCAAGTCTCGATTCGAGGTTGCAGCCGAGCGGAGTTCAACCGCTGCACTTCGATCCGGGTCTCGAGCAGGCACATACACAATCACCCGCTTTTCCGGGAATCTGTTCCTGACTCTGTGGACAGCAGGAACAAGATCGGAATCGCCTGAAACCACAATAAATGTGTCCGCTCTGTCCTCGTATGCGTCCTCCAACATCTGGAGGGCGATGTGGACATCAGTACGTTTCTCAGCAGATACCGTGAACTTCCGCCGACCAACGTGTTCACAGCACCGAACCCGACACTTCACATCCTTGGGCTTGAACCGTCCAAGAATGATCTTGACGTGCGGAGTTGTAGCCAGCGCCTTGAAATACGCGCGCTGATTCTCGAGATTTGGTCCCGCGACTTCCGCAGTGAAGTAGTACACCCTCTCGACCACGTCGTTTTGACGGAGCGTGCAAAAATACCTATACAGATTCAGCCATTTGTCGGGTCCCCCTTTGAGCGCTCCGTAGTAGAGGTTGAAGCCGTCAATATAGACGATAGAGCGTCTTTTCATTGGGCAACAGTATACAAAAAAGAGGCAGCCATATAGGCTGCCCAACCGGCTTTCGCCGGGATGTTCTTTTTGATGCCCCCATCACCTACCACTATTACGCCCCATGTTTTCAATGGGTTTGGTAGACTACACATTATCGTCTAATTTGTCGCGGTAGTCAAGATATTTGCTACATTTTACACTTTGTGATTGGTTTTTGTTTGGAATACACTGCGTACTCTGTCTACCCATCATACAGCATTGCTCCTTCAGCACCACACCACCCCCATATCTGGCGCTTGACCCCCCGCCCGGGCTGGATATTCTCTCTGGTTCCTATTCGCTGGTCCGGGGCTGGGAGGCCCCTGCTGGCGTCAGCAGACCGAATCTTGTCGGCTTGATCTGCACCGCAGATCGGCCGGCCCGCCCCGCCCGGTAGGCGGCGAGCAGCACCCAGGCGTTCTGGCGTGGATTTCCGACCACCCACAACGCAGCAGCGCGGGCCAGTGCGCCCCGGAGGTATCCGAATGCTTCGGCGACAAACCTATTCAGCCAAACCCGGCGATGTTGTGAAAAAGTGGCATGTAGTCGATGCTGAGAGTGTCTCGCTCGGGCGGCTCGCGACCGATGTCGCGGTCATCCTCATGGGCAAGCACCGCCCCGAGTACACCCCACACATCGACACCGGCGACTTTGTCATCGTCACCAACGCCGGCAAAGTCCAACTCACCGGCAACAAGGCGAGCCAGAAGTTCCGCAAACGGTACTCCGGCTACCCCGGCGGGCAGAAGCTCGAATCGTTCGGCAGCCTCCGCGAACGCCGGCCCGAAGTGCTGATCGAAGACGCCGTCCGCCGCATGTTGCCCAAGACCAGACTCGGCCGCCAGATGATCAAAAAGCTCAAGGTCTATCCCGGCACCGACCACCCCCACCAGGCCCAGCAGCCCGCCGCGATGACCGTCTGACCCCCCGACCCCCCCGACCGCCCCCGACCAACACACCACGGCCGCGAGCGCACGCCGCCCGAGCCGACACGAGGACGACCATGACATCTCTTGCCAGCGAACTGAATCTGACCCCCGAGCCCGCCGCGGGCAACCAGACCCGCGCTCTCCGTGACCCGATCCCGCCGGACGCCCACGGCTGGTGGTGGGGCACCGGCCGCCGCAAGACCGCCGTCGCCCGCTGCCGCGCCCGTGTCTCCAAAGAGGGCGAAGGCATTGTCAAGATCCAGATCAACCGCAAGAGCACCAAGACCGTCGAGGACTACTTCTCCGAAGAGCAGGACCGCAACGACGTCTACGCCCCGCTCAAGCTCACCGAACTCGAAGGCAATCTCGACGTGATCTTCCGCATCAACGGCGGCGGCACCACCGGGCAAGCCCAGGCCGCCCGACTCGCCATTGCCCGCGCCCTGGTCGGCTACGACCCGACCACCGAGAACGCCCTGCGTGATGCCGGCTATCTCACCCGTGACTCCCGCAAGGTCGAACGCAAAAAGTACGGCCAGCCGGGTGCCCGCAAGCGCTTCCAGTTCTCCAAGCGTTGATCCGTTTCTCGAATCCGCATTCCACGAAGACCCGACCAAACCGGTCGGGTCTTTTTTTTGCACACCCCACATCTTCAATACCCACGACTCATCAACCTACGCCCGGGATGAGAAAGCGCAGCGCACGAATCCCGGGATTCGAGCACGTGGTGCTCTCATCCCGGGCGTCAAACCAAACATCCATAAATCAACACTTACTTCTCGACGCTCACTCCGGACGCATGAACGGAAACAACAGCACATCCCGGATCGATCTCTGGTTTGTCAGCAGCATCACCAGCCGATCGATCCCCAGCCCCATCCCGCCGGCCGGGGGCATCCCCACCTTGAGCGCACGGATGAAGTCCTTGTCGAAGGTACGGAAGGTCATCTCCTCAGCATCAACCCCCGCGAGCTGCTGACGGAACTTCTCTGTCTGCACCTGCGGGTCGTTGAGCTCGGTGTAGTGCGGCGCCAGCTCCATGCCACCGATAAACAAATCCGCCCGGTCGGCAAGCGCAGGCTCGTCCGGCTTGGGGCGCGTCAGTGGTGAAATGGCACTGGGATAGTCGGTGATATAGGTCGGTCGGCTTGGATCAAGACTCGCTTCTGCCACATCTTCAAACACTTCGTTCACGATGATCGCGTCAGCGACTTTGCCTCGAAGATTCTCGGCACAAACTTCGATCCCTTTAGGAATCCAACGCCATGCGTATTTTTCCACGATTCCTACTTCGTCCGCCTTGGCCCACACCTTTTCGAGGTCCGTCATCGCAAAGCCCAGCGACCGCTCGAACAGCTCGCTATAGCTCACCCGATCGAACGGCAAGCCATAGTCGATCGTGATCTCGCCGAAGGACAACTTGAGGTCTTCATCGGGTACACTGCCCGCGTCACCCTGCCCGCGTGATACTGCAACAACCAACCTCGCGCTCTCACGGCAGAGATGCTCGGTCAGCTCCATCATCGTCCCCATATCGCCAAACGCTTCGTACGCCTCGATCATGGTGAACTCGGGGTTGTGCTGCTTGTCCACGCCCTCGTTTCGGAAGTTGCGGTTGACCTCATACACCTTGGGCATCCCCCCCACCAACAGCCGCTTGAGATAGAGCTCCGGCGCGATCCGCAGCGAAACATCGACATCCAGCGCGTTGAGATGCGTCTTGAAGGGTCGGGCTGCTGCGCCGCCGGCCTGCGCCTGGAGCATCGGTGTCTCGACCTCCTGATACCCCCGCGCATCCATCAGTCGTCGGATGTTCGAGACGATCGCCGAGCGCGTCTGGAAGACCCGCATCGTCTCGGGGTTGGCCCACAGATCGACATACCGCTGCCGATACCGCAGCTCGACATCCTGCAACCCCGCGTGCTTGGTCGGTGGCGGCGTCAGGCTCTTGGCAGCTGGCTCAAACTCGTCAACCCAGATCGTCACCTCGCCGGTGCGGGTCTTCATCAGCGGCCCGTGCGCCACGACGATATCGCCGAGGTCCGTCGCCTGGGCAACCCCAAACCCATACTCCTTACAGTCCCGCTTGCTTACCGCGATCTGCAAATCCTCCCCCGAGGCATCCCGCAGGTTCATCCAGATCAGCTTGCCCCCGGTCCGCTTGAGCATCACTCGCCCAGCCACCTTGACCCGTGGCCGATCATCGACGGGGTTCTCGCTCTTGGCGGTCGCCTGATGCTCAGTGTCCGCCTCTTCGTCGTAGCGCCCCTTGGCCTCGGCGAGTGTGACCAGCCCCTCGGTCCGCGTGCCATAGGGATTGACGCCAGCGATCGCGCGGGCCTTCGCAAGGTTGGCTCGCCTGGCCGCCTCCTGCTCGTGCAAGGGTGGCTCGGCGGGTGCGTCTGATACAGATTGTGTTGGTTCGGTCGTCACGCCCGGATGGTAGCTGGTCTTACTTGCCAACCCGCTCGATACGGATCTGCTGGGTCATGGATTCGCTGCACAAAGGCAGCTGCGGCGTGCCCTCGCCCGAGACGATGTCCGCGAGCGTCGTCGAGCCGAACAACTCCATCACCAGCCGCGCCGCCTCGTCCATCCGCCGGTGGAGCGGGCAGAGATTCGGGCCGTGGTTGTCGAGCCCCAGCGGGCAGGTCGTGATCCGCTCGACCGGGTTGACCGCGTTGACCACCTCGAGCAGCGAGATCTCTTCGGGAAGCCGCGCCAGACGGTACCCGCCGCCCACGCCCCGTCGCCCCATGATGAGGTCGGCCCCCGCCAGCGTCTGGAGCACCTTGGCGAGGTAGTTCGCGGGGACCTTGGTCGTCTTGGCAAGTTCTGACGTGGGCACAAGATCGTTGGGCCGGTACGCGAGCGAGGACATTGCTCGGAGCGCGTACTCGACAGTCTGTGAAAGCATCGTGTCTCCATGAACGGGTGGCTGGATGTCCCTGTGCCTGACCCTGTGCCTGACCCTGTGGTGAACGCGCCGCGGCTCGGAGGCCGCCCCGCCCAGCTTACCCGATCACCTTGTCGAGTTGCTGCTGTTCCTGTTGGGTCGTGCCTTCGACGGGGATTTCTTCCAGCAACGAGTCCACGATCATATCGGAGGTCACCCGGTCGGCCTCGGCGTTGAAGTTTCGCAGGATGCGGTGCCGCAGCACCGGCTTGGCCATCTGCCGGACGTGCTCGGGCGTGACGTGTGTGGACCCGGTCAGCGCCGCCCGAGCTTTGGCCGCAAGCACAATATATTCACTGGCCCGAGGGCCCGCCCCCCACGCCAGATAATCCGCGATCATCTTCGGCCGCTCTGCACCGTTGTCCATCGGCTGATCCACCCGTGTCGCCCGGACCAGCCTCAGGGCGTAGCTCAGCACGTGGTCTGCGATCGGCGTGGCCCGGATGACCTCGTGGACAGTCCGGATGTCCTCGCCGGTCAGGACAGCCTCGGGCGTCTCCTGATCGAGACTCCCCGAACGACGGACAATCTCTGCCTCCTGGGCCGCATCGGGATAGTGGATCAGGATCTGGAACAGGAACCGGTCGAGCTGGGCTTCGGGCAGCGGGTAGGTGCCCTCCTGCTCGATCGGGTTCTGGGTCGCGAGCACAAAGAACGGGTCGGGCAGCTTGTGCTGGATGCCGCCGATCGTGACCTGCCGTTCCTGCATCGCTTCGAGCAGTGCTGCCTGGGTCTTGGGAGGTGTGCGGTTGATCTCGTCGGCCAGCACGATATTGGCGAAGATCGGCCCCTTCACAAACCGCAACTCGCGGGCACCCGTGGCTTTGTCCTCTTCGATCACCTCGGTGCCAGTGATATCACTTGGCATCAGGTCGGGGGTAAACTGCACCCGGCTGAACCCCAGGCTCAGCGTCTTGGCGAGCGTCGAGATCAGCAGCGTCTTTGCCAGACCCGGCACGCCGACAATCACCACATGCCCCCGGCAAAAAATCGCGGTCAGCGCCTGATCGACCACCTCGTCCTGCCCGACGATCGTCTTGGCGATCTCGGTGCGGGCGCGGTCGTAGGCCGCTCTGGCGGTCGCGAGAGCCTCGGTCGCGTCGGAGTGGGCAGCATCGGGCGAATCGGGCATGAGAACCTCCGGGACGATGATACCGGAACCGCGACAACAGTGATCGTCGGAATGCCTCACGCCAGCGTGTTTCTTTGTCCTGATATGTATTCCTGTTATCCCCTCGCTCGCGCGAGGGGCTCTATCTTTGTAGACACAACACTCTCATAGAGCCCCTCGCGCAAGCGAGGGGACAAGACGACACCCCGCAGATGCAAAAAGACGGCCGCACGGGGGGGGACCCGTGCGGCCGGTCGCGGAACGCCCAGCCTCAATGGCTGAGCAAGGGGACAGGGGGAGAGAGATCAGACGCCTCAGTCGCGGCTGCGTTCCAGCACCTCGAGCAGCCGATCGATACGGCTCTCCAGACGCTCGAGCCGTTTCTCGATCTTCTCGAGCCGCTCGTCCTGGCCTCTGGTCACGACCGTGTCGCGGCGAGGAGCACGCTCCACAAAGGCCCGCAGCTGCCCGTTTTCGCCGGGCACCATGCCACGAATCCGGGGCAGCCGGTCAAGGTGCACACGCCCGGAGAACTGGTCCGGTGACCTCAGACCCTTGGCGAGTGCCTCGATCTGGATGCGAAGCTTGTCGGTATCCATGTCGGGCTGAGCCGCGAGCTTGCGGGTGAGTTCCTCGATCATCTTGTTGGTGTTCTCGCCGCCCGAGCGCCACTGGAGATTCGCAAAGGGAAAGTCTTCGCCGCTCTCGATGTTGTCCGTCGTAATCGTGAAGGAACGGAGCTTCTCGGCGTTGTACGCGCGGAGCTCGACCTCGAACTCACGGAATCGGCCGTTGCGGACCACCGCGATCTCCAGCTCGTCGCCGGGCTCTTTGTCCATGAGCACATCGCGGAGTTGCTCGGGGGTTGCACCCCACTCGCCGTCGAGCCGGACGATGACATCACCCTCGCGGAGACCCGCCTTGTCAGCCGGCAAGCCGTCGATCACGCGGACGATCTGGATGACCTCGTCGTCGTCGAGATCACGCTCATCGAGCAAGTCGTACAGGTCATCGTCATCGGAATCGAGGCTGCCCATGTTGATGCCGACCATGACCGGCGGCGTGTCAGGACCAACCTGGAACAACCTCATATCTTGACCATCACCGTCCAGAAACATCATGTTGCCCTTGATATTGCCGGGGACCATGAACGGAGACCTCCCCTCGTCGCCCTCGGCGTGCTCCCACCTGATGCCATGGTCGTTCCCGTTCCTGAGCTTCCCAAACAACCGGATCGCATCGTCGTCGAAATCAAGATCGCCGCTGAAGACCATGTTCACACCCCGCCCGAACTCGGCGATGGTCTCGCCGTCGTCATCGAGGATGCGGATTTTCTTGTCGGTGACCTTGAGCTGTTTGCGCGGGACACGGTCGCCGTTGACCCAGGCTTTGACCTTGTCGCCTTTGATCTCGACTTTGTACTCGTCGTCATCATCTTTCTGAATGATCACCATCTTCGATTCGGTCTTCACCTCAGGCTGACCATCAGCGAACACGATCCCCTTGATGACGACGGGCTCGCCGTCAGCACCCGCATCGCCCATCATCTCGCACTCGACAACACGCTCGCTGCTGCACGTTGTCTGGCAGTCGCCCTCGTCGGCCTCGATCACCTTGACCTGCTGGGCAGCCGCCAGCCCCGCCGCCATGCACAGAGCCGCAGCCGCGCTGATGAGCATCCTGTTCTTCCGATTCATCTCGTTCGTTTTCATCATGATTCCTCCTCGGGCGATCGGCCCGGACCGGGGTTTGGTTGCGTCTGGTTGGTCGTCTCGCTCTTCCAAGATGCGCCATCGGCCCATGCCCGTCGCACCTGCATCCAAGAATCGCTCCGGCTTTGTGCAGCGCAGTCAGTACGTCACATTCATGGTCCGCCGAGGCACCATCGGCACCACCACCGCCTCACCGATCTCGTTCTCCCCGAGCTGATAGAGCGAATCCACGTGGTGCCGTTCGACGATCTGGCGGAGATACACCACGGTGTACCCGTTCCCGTCGGCCGCCGGTGTCGAGCTGAGCATCACCCGATCGGGAAGCTCACCGAGCACACTGCCAGCCTCCTGCCCTTTGTCCAGATACAGCCTCATCGCGTCCTCGGGAGAGCTGATCGAGAACAGCCCGGCCTGCTGGGTGTCCGCACCGGTGCCGGGCGTGGACACCGCGCCAAACTGCCCGGTGAACCCGACCACCGCGATGGTCGCCGCCGCCGCCCATCCGAGCCACGCAACACCGGTACGGATCCGGGCGTTGAGTCGCTCCCCAGCGTGGTGGTGTACCGGGGCCTCGACCCGATCGGCAACCGCGATCGCGTCGGCGACAGCTGCCGCCAGATCGGCCCGGTCCTGCTGCGCGTCAGCAAGGTCCGCCCAGACCGCCTGGTCCCGCGCAGCCATCGCTCGGAACGCCGCCCAGTCCTCGGGCGTTGCCTCGCCGTCGAGCACGCGCGTGATCAAAATATCGCGGTCAACTCCGGTCATCGCACACTTCCTCGCTGGTCTTCCCCGTGGGGGTCATTGTGGGGGTCATTGTGGGGGATTTCTTCTTCGTGTTCTTCGGCCCGGGCATCGCTGGTTCGGTCCGCCCGGTTGCCTCCTGCCCCGCAGCACGTTCTCTGAGCATCCGCCGTCCTCGGGCGATGCGGGTCTCGATCGTCGTCTCCGGCAACCCGACGATGCGGCTGATCTCCCGGTAGCTCATCCCGTGCAGACACCGCAAAAGCAAGGGCTCGCGGTAGGCCTCGGGCAACTGCATCGCAAGGTCGAGCAGCCGCCGACCCTCCTCCCGCTTGGCGAGCACCACGTCGGACGCGACCGGCCTCTCGGAGCTGCGCTCGACCATGAGCCGGAACGCCCGGCTGTGCTTGCGGGCGGTGGTCTGCTTCCGTCCGGCGAGCCTGGCCGCGTTGATCGAGACCGATCGCAGCCAGGGCTTGAACGCCTCGGGCTCGCGCAGCTCGCCAATCTTTCGCACAAACGCCATCGCCACCTCCTGGAGCAGGTCCTCCAGATCGGCCTCGCGCGGCTTGTAGGCCAGGAGCAACGCCGCGACCCACCGACGCTGACGATCCCACAACAATCGGATCGCTTCGGGATCGCGCGAGATCGCCGCGGCCACGAGGGGCAGCAATCCGTCGTCAGAATATTCGCCCTCGATTTCTGTCATCCCGCGTCCGCCTTACCCATCAAGAGATGCGCCCGGGTGTCCGACCCGTCACCTTCCCCCCGTGTTCCTATCGTTTCGGCTGCGAAAGGGTTCGCCCACGATGATCAACCCCAAACAAAATCCCGCTATGAGTCTTCTCGCCGAAGCGGTCATGCCCTTCGGCGATCACCTCGAAGAGCTGCGCAAGCGGCTCATCTACTCGCTTGTCGGTCTGCTCCCGCTGCTTGTGGTGTCGGTTGCGCTCTCCCGGCGGCTGCTGGGGTTTGTCATCGAGCCGGTCGAACAGGCGTTGCTCAACGCCGACCTCAACGCCCAGCTGATCCAGACCAGTCCCGTCGAAACGTTTATGACCGCGCTGAAACTCGCGGTGGTTGTCACGATTCTCGTCGGCAGCCCGTGGGTGCTCTTTCAGGGGTGGCTGTTTATCGCACCGGGGCTCTACAACAACGAACGACGGTTCGTGTATGTGCTGTTGCCGCTCTCAGCAGCACTGACAACCCTGGCGATCGTGTTTCTCTACAAGGTCCTGCTGCCGGTGGTGCTGGCGTTCTTTATCTCGTTCGGCATGTCGATCGAAGGCCAGCCCCAGCCGACGATCCCGATGCCCGAAGGCGTAGTGCTGCCCGAGGTTCCGATGCTCGAGGGCGACCCCGAAGGCATCGAGCCCGGACGGATGTGGTACAACAGCGCACGCAAAGAGATGCGCATGTCGATCCCCAGCGAGATTGCTGGCGAGGTCGAGATCCTCTCCACACCGATGACGCAGGCGTCGGGCATCCTCCAGCAATACCGCGTCACCGAATACACCAGCCTGTTTCTGTCTCTTGCGCTGGCGTTCAGCCTGGGTTTCCAGACGCCCGTGGTCGTGTTGCTGCTTGGGTGGACCGGGATCATCAACCCGCGAGATTTGTTGCGATTCCGCCGGCATGTTGCACTGGTGTGCATTGTCGCCGGGGCGTTTCTGACCCCCGCCGACCCGCTCTCCATGCTGCTGCTCGCGGTGCCGTTGTATGTGCTGTTTGAGTTCGGCGTGGTGCTGCACACCCTGCTGCCCGCAGAGCGAGTCTCGCGAGGCTTCGGCAAGAAATCCCCAACCAGAAACTCGGGCGAAGGACCGGACGCCGGTGATGAATAATGCCGCGGGTTCCTGGTGGCGCAGGTTGCTGAACCGGAACGCACAGCCCGGCGTGACCGGTGCGGAAACACCTACAAACGCAGCAGATTCACGCGCCACCACCAGCCCCGATCCGGGTGGTGCCGAACACGCCACCCCGGCCGATCGGCGGTGGATGACCCGCGCGCTCGAGCTCGCCCGCCAGGCCGCAGCCCGCGGTGAGGTGCCTGTCGGCGCTGTCGTCTATGACACCACAACCGGCGAGCAGATCGCCGAGGCTTCCAACACCCGCCAGAAGAGCAACGACCCGACCGGCCACGCCGAGCTGCTCGCGGTGCGCGCCGCCGCTGCAAAGCTCGGCGACTGGAGGCTCACCGGCTGCACGGTGGTCGTCACCCTCGAGCCCTGCCCGATGTGTGCCGGGATGCTGGTCAACGCGCGGGTCGGGCGGGTGGTCTATGGGGCAGACGACCCCAAAGCCGGTGCGTGCCGATCGCTCTTTGCGATCACCACCGACGCGAGGCTCAACCATTGCTGTGAAGTTGTCGCGGGTCTCGAAGCCGACGCCTGCGGCCGGGTGCTGACCGAGTTCTTCCGCAAACGCCGCCACGAACAACGCCCAGCCCGAACACCACCGCGCTCACAACACAACGACCACAACGCCGAGGCACCGGACGATGCCTGAACTCCCCGAGGTCGAGACGGTCAGGCAAACGCTCGCGCCGTTGTGGGTCGGGCGGATGGTCCGCACAGTCGAGATCAAGCGCCCCGACTTTGTGAGACTCGCGCCGCCGGGATCGAGGCTCAAAGCACTGGGCAAGGGAAGCACCGTCACCGACATCCTCCGTCTCGGCAAGCAGATGGCGGTCTGCTTCGACGACGGCCGCGCGGTCCACCTGCACCTGGGGATGAGCGGCCAAGTCTTTGTGGTCCCCGCCGGTGGTTCGCCCGAGCGCGCGGACCACGTCCATATCCGCTGGAGGCTCGACGACGGCTCGTCGGTCCTCTTCCGGGACCCCAGACGCTTCGGCGGCGTGTGGGCGTTTACTTCAGTCGACGAGCTGCACAGGCAACGCTGGAACGCCCTAGGACCCGATGCGCTGGCGATCAGCACCGCCGACCTCCGGCTGGGGCTCGGACGCAGCACACGGGCGATCAAGGCCTGCCTGCTGGACCAGACAGTGCTCGCGGGGGTGGGCAATATCTACGCCGACGAAGCGCTGTTTCTCGCCGGGCTCAACCCACACACCCCAGCAACCGACCTGACGCCCGCACAAGTGCGACGGCTCGCAGGAGCGGTACGCTCGGTGCTCAAAGCAGCGGTCGCAGCACGCGGCTCAACGCTGCGGGATTTCATGGACGCCGAGATGCGGAGCGGGTCGCAGCAGTCCCGGTTCCGGGTCTACAGCCGCGCCGGCAAACCATGCCGACGCTGCGGGAGGGTGCTCCTGGGAAGCACTGTCTCCCAACGCACCACCACCCACTGCCCGGCTTGCCAGCCCCGAAAACGCCCATGAGCGTCCAAAGGTGGGTTATTCACAAGCATTCCCGAGTGGAAACATTCCGAAATGCGGTGCTGGAGAGGGGTTTCCAGAGTGTGGTGCTCTGATGGAACGAACCGCCTGTTTCTTTGTCTTCTCTTTAAGTATAGAGAGAAATAAGTCGTCGTCGTAAGAGGGCCTGTCGGTTGTGGATGGGTCGTTGTCGATCAACGTAAATGACTTTACAGCAACACTTTACGAAAAAATCAGCACCACTGAAAGATGACGGTACCTGTCGGTTGCGCTCGGTGAATGGCAGATCCTGCTGCGCCCACGACGTGCGTGCAAATACAGCAGAGAACGGACCGAGCGCCACCGCCAGCAGCCGAGCGCAAAGACACAGGTTTTCCACACAGCACAATCAAAGAGCAACACCCACGATATTCGGCATTTGATAGTCACTTTGATAGTCACACTGTCCCCTTGCTTGCGCGAGGGGCTCTACAGGGATTTAGCTCCCTTGGACCGGCGGCAGCTGGCTCTCGAGCGTTTCCAGCTCTGAGGCAAAGTCGGGATCGGTCCGTTGCCGTTCTTTGGTGATACGGACCGCGTGCATGACGGTGGTGTGGTCCCGGCCGCCGAAGTAGCCGCCGATCTCTTCGAGCGAGTGGCGGGTGTTCTGGCGGGCCAGGAACATGCAGATCTGGCGAGGGATGGTGATCGACCGCGCCCGGCGTTTGGATTGCAGGTCGCTGAGCCGCACGCTGTAGAAGTCGGTGACGGTTTCGATGATGGTCTGGATCGAGACCTGGCGGCTGGTATCGGTGCTGGACGCCCCGGCGATGACCCGACGGGCGAGCTCGAGAGTGATCTCGCACCCCTCGACCGACGCGGTGATCTGCATGGTGCCGATCGCGCCTTCGAGTTCGCGGATGTTGGTGTCGATCGCCTGAGCAACATAGCTGGCGACGTCGTCTGGCAGGTCGATCCCGCGTTGGCGCGCTTTGGTTTTGAGGATCGCGGTGCGGGTCTCAAAGCAGGGTGGGTCGATCTGGGTGACCAGCCCCCACTTGAAGCGGGAGACCAGCCGTTTCTGGAGATCGGGGATGAGTTCGGGCGGAGCGTCGGAGGAGAGCACGATCTGTTTCTGCGCCTGGTAGAGGCTGTTGAAGGTGTGGAAGAACTCTTCTTGCGTGCGGTCCCGGCTGCCGAGGGTCTGGATGTCGTCGATCACGAGCACGTCCACGTCGCGGAAGCGGTGGCGGAAGTCGGACATCTGCCCGCGCTGCACCGCTTCGACAAACTGGGACATGAACCCCTCGGCCGACATGTAGCAGAGCGCCGCGTGCGGGTCTTTCTCCCGGATCGCCAGGCAGATCGCCTGGAGCAGGTGGGTCTTGCCCAGCCCGACATCGCCGTGGATGAAGAGCGGGTTGTACGACTTGCCCGGCTCGTTGGCGACGGCTTTGGCCGCCGCGAGCGCGAGGCGGTTGGTCGGCCCGACGACGAAGGACCCGAAGTCAAAGTCCGGGTTGACCGCGAGGGTGGTGTCGGTCGGCCCGGTGTGGTGGTTGGCGGTGCCGGGGGTCGAGCGGTTGCGTATCACGACACGGTCGGCGGGGACGACGGTCTCGCCGGGTTCGAGGAACCGGACCGAGAGGAGTGCGCCGGTGACGCTGCGGAGCGCGTCGTTGAACTGCGCCTGGCAGTTCTGTTGGACGTAGGCGCGGTGGATGGTCGAGGAGGTGCGCACCGGCATCGTGCCGCCGGAGACCGGCAGCGGCTCGAGCTCGTCCTCGAACCACTTGCGATAGAGCGGCGGGTGCGTCTTGCGCAGATGCGTAAGAACAGCTGCCCAGATCTTTTGATCGGGGTCGGACATATCTCGGCACAACCTCGGGAAACCTGGCGGCAAGCCAGTTCAGGATTTGAGTCGTCGGGCGGGCCTCCCGGGCACACGCGACACAGAATCGGAACAGAACCGTGCAAACGTAATCGGGCGCGGCAAGGGTGTCAACGCTCGTGTCAGAAAATGCCGCTGGCGCTGTGAGAAACCGCCATCAGACTTTGACGTGAGCCGCTTCGGCCTCGGCGAGCTGCTGCTCGTAGCGCATCCGGTTGGTCCGGTGGTCCATCAGGAAGTGCACCCGCCCGATGTCCTCTTCGCGGAGCGCCTCGGTGAGCTGGGTCCGCGCCTCGCCCAGATGGGTGCGGCGGGAGACGTGCACCAGCACCATCGCGTCGCACTCAGCAACCCGCAACCACTCGGCGATGTCGGCCGCGTGCAGGTGCTTGCCGATGTTGGCCCGCCCACGGTGCCCGGGATCGAAGAACGTGCACTCGGTGATGATGATCTTTGACTTGAGCACGTCGTCGCGCAGCAGGTGAGGACCGGCCGCGGTGTCTCCCAGATACGAGATCAAAGGCACCTCGAGATTGCGGGTAATCTCCTCGCCCCGGTTTTTGAGTTCACGCAGCTTTTCCTGCGGAAAGTCGGTGTATTCGGGCTTGAGCTTGGTCCGGTGTTCGATGATGCTGTAGCCCATCGAGGGCGCGGTGTGCTCGGTGTGAAAGCCCTTGAGCGACACGTTGTTTTTGAGCTTGAAGACCTCGTCTTCCTGCAACGGCACGAGAGTGAACGGCGTGACCTGCCGCTCGAGCGCTTGGAACCCTTCGAGCATGGTGCGGACGTCGGATTCGATGCGTGCGTCGCAGACGATGGTGCCGTCGCCCATGCCCTGGAAGCGGCGTTGGGAGCAGTAGTACGCCAGGCCGCCGACGTGGTCCATGTGGCCGTGGGAGAGGGCGACAAAGTTGCTTGCGAGTGCTGCGCGGGGGCAGGAGCCCATATCGAAGCAGAGGTCGAGCTCGGGAATCTGGATGCAGGTCGCCTCGCCAGCGACCGAGAGGCCCTGCACGCGGTAGGGAGGCAGGTAGAGAAAGCCGAGGGAACTCTCGCGGGGTGGGGGTTTGGGCAGCATCGGTCAATCTCCGCAGCGGGCTTCCGCCCGACCATGGTCGGTGTGTGGGTGAGCGCAGCCTGGCCGAACGTCTCGGGCGGGCAGTGCGTGTCGGGGCGATGCTATCACGGTGGGAGCGGCCGGGGTGCGGCGGGACATCAGGCCGGGGCAGAATCTCGGTCCACCCAGATATCTACTTTCATTCAGGGGGGGCGGGATTTCCAGCCAGCCTGTTGCGGTCCGAAGCGGTCAACATGAACGCGGCTGCTGCCGTATTCTCTGGGGATAGAGCCCCTCGCGCAAGCGAGGGGAAAAGCGTGACCACCTCCAGAACAAAGAAACTCCATGATGCGAAGGGCTCTATGACAGACAAGAACCAACAAGCCGACCCACCACCCACCGATCAATCCGAGCCGTCGGCACCGCCCGAACAGGAACAGAGCTTCGGCGACGTCTTCCGCAAGCTCGGCCCGGCGGGTTATCTCGCGATCGCGTGGATGGCGATTCCGATCGTCGGCAGCATCCTGGTGTGGATGAAAATGGGGCTCGTCGGCGACTGGCTTCGCGGGCAGGACGGCATGGGTATTGCGATCTACATCGCGGTCTTTGTCGTCACCGCCGGGTTCGGAATCCTGCCGACCTATGTGCAGGCGATCCTCGCGGGCTGGGCGTTTGGTGTGGCATTTGGCGTGCCCGCAGCGATCGCCGGCGTGACCGGGGCAGCGATGGTCGGCTATGTCGTCGCACGGGTCGCCAGCCGGGACCGCGCCGAGCGGATGATCGCGGAAAACCCCAAAGCCAAGGCAATCAGCGACGCCCTGATCGGGCACGGGTTCTGGAAGTCGCTCGGGATCGTGACGCTGCTGCGGCTGCCGATCAACTCGCCGTTTGCGCTGACCAATCTTGTCATGGCGTCGGCGGGCGTGTCCAAACGGATCTTCCTGATCGGGACCGCTGTGGGCATGGCGCCGCGCACGGCGCTGGCGGTCTATCTGGCAGCCGGCGTGCAGGAGCTAAGCAAGAGCGCGGTTGCGGATGCCAAGCCCAAGTGGGTGACCATCGCGGCGATCGGGTCGGCGATCGTGGTCTTTGGATTCATCGCGTGGATCGCCAACCGGGCGGTGCAGAAGGTGACGGCGACAGAGGCGACGGAGGCGTAGAGCGTGTTGCGCGATCGTTGTCCCCTCGCTTGCGCGAGGGGCTCTACCACACACGTCGCACGCGGGATTTCACTACACACGTTGTCTTTTTGTAGAGCCCCTCGCGCAAGCGAGGGGACACGCGGTGTTTGTGCAGATCACTCCGCGTGCCCACACTCCGGGCAAGACACTGGTAACGGAAGCCCTTGCAAGTCATAGCCGCAGGACGGGCACAAGCCCCGCGCGAGGCGTTTATGTCGTCGCGACCACGGTCGCGCAGCAAACCACGCGGGCCAACCGGTGAATGAATAGAGCAGTGCAGTAAAGGTGAGCAACGCGAATGTGTCGTGGCCAACGCCAGTCCAGAGGACACGGCGTGTTGTGCTGTCGGCGTCTGATACATCCTGATACAGACTCACCCATCTCCAGGACGGCAGATCGCGGGCGTGATCAGAGAACAGCAACTTTCTGGCGGCTCGAGTATCTTCGGGTGTCCATTTTCCTGAAAGGGGTTGAAACTCAAGACCTCGTGCCGCTTCTACATAGACGTGTGACCAGAACCCGTGTAGCTGTCCGACTTGGTAGAACGTACATCGCGCGACAGGATCAGTGCCGGTGCTCAGAAGTGTGCTGAGTTCATCCCAACTCTTGTATTGTGGATCAATGATCCTGAGCTGGCCCGCACGACTTACGACGTAGAGTTCTTCTATTGCCGGATAGATTGTCGGGGGAATCTCCGGGAATATGTGCTGGACAACCCGGCCGACTGTGGTGGGCTGAAAGACCCTCGGTAAGGTCAGAGCATCAACGGCGAGCACCCCAAGAAGAACCGCCGACGCGATCGGATTGGCGATCCAGCGCCGCGCCCACCGCCTCAGCTTTCCTCTGGTTGGTTGATCCGCTCGCACACCCCAAGGTACGACGATCCGGCCGTTCGGGTTGGCATGATTTCTCCAACTCGGCCATCTCGGCCCGACGCTGGCGCGGCCCCGAGCCGGTTGCCGATACACTCTCGGCATGGCCGACCTGACGCCCGAAGACATCCACAAACTCGCCCGATTCTCCCGGCTCGAGGTCGCTGCCGACGAGGTAGGCAGGTACCAAGCCGACCTCGGGGCAGTCCTGGGGTGGATGGACCGGCTGGGGGAGCTCGACCTCTCGGGCGTCGAGCCGATGACCCGGGCAGAAACCACGGCCGGGCGGGCTTCTGAGAGACAGACGCCCGAAACCCGGGCCCCCGAGGGTCTGACCGCTGACGGCTCATCCCACAAGAACCGCCTCGCAGACGACGTGCCGGGGCCGGTGCTTGCCAATGATGCAGTGATGGGGCTCGCACCCGAAGCGATGCCCCCGTTCTTCCGCGTGCCCAGAGTCCTGGGCGACCGCGGCGGGGCGTAGACAACCTTTCTCCGGGTCGGAACAGTCCGGCCTGCCTCAACCAGGGAGTGATGACGATGCTCAAGCAGATAGCAATAGTGGCAGCAACAGTGGCGCTGGCAGCGAGCCTGACACTCAACGTGGTCGGGTGCTCCAAGGACACCGGGTGGAACAGCGTCCCCCTGGACCACCCCGAGATCGTCGCGGCCCGTGAAGAGGCCAAAGCGACCTACAGCGAATTCGTCAAGATGGTCAAAGCCAAACGGCCGATGACTTCGTACACCGTCGAGGTGCTCATCGAAGAGGGCAGCAAGTCCGAGTACATCACCCTCGACGTCCTCAGCGCCAACGACACCGAGATCCGAGGCACCATCATCGGCTTCCCCAAAGTCGTCGACCACATGAGCGGCGAAGAGATCACCGGGCTGGTCTCGAACCTCTCCGACTGGCGCGTCGAGACCCCCGAGGGTGACGTCAAAGGCGGCTACGTCTCCGACGTCCGCGCTCGGCTGCAACGGGCCGGCACCGGCACCGGCGGCTGAGGACTTCAACCACATGCACGCGGGGCGCGCATGAACGCGGTGCGGATCGCTGCGGGTGTCCGGGACGGATCGCGCTCGGCAACCGCTGTCGTGCGCGAAACGCTCGACAAGATCAACGCAGCGCACGATCGACTCGGCGCGTTCCTCGCGGTCTTCGAGGACCACGCGCTCGAACGCGCAGCCGACATCGACGCCCGACAAGCCCGAAGCGAACCGCTCGGCCCCCTCGCCGGCGTTCCGATCGCGGTCAAGGACAACATCTGCTACGCCCACGGCACCACCACCTGCGCGAGCCGAATGCTCGAGGGATACCGCTCGCCCTTCACCGCGACCGCGCTGCAAAGACTCGTAGACGCCGGCGCGATCGTGGTCGGCAAAACCAACCTCGACGAGTTCGGCATGGGCTCCTCCTGCGAACATTCGGCGTTCGGACCGACACGCAACCCCTGGGACGTGTCGCGCGTGCCCGGTGGCAGCTCGGGCGGGAGTGCCGCAGCGGTTGCGGCGGGGCTGGTCCCGATCGCGCTGGGCTCAGACACCGGCGGCTCGATTCGCCAGCCCGCAGCGTTCTGCGGCGTGGTGGGCCTTAAGCCGACCTACGGCCGGGTCAGCCGGTACGGGCTCGTCGCGTATGCCTCGAGTCTCGACCAGATCGGCCCGGTCGCCGGCACGATCGAAGACTGTGCGCTCGCACTCTCGGTGATGCAGGGTGTCGATCCGCTCGACGCGACCTCGGCCGACCAACCGGGCGACCATATGTGCGCACACGCGGGTTCGGAAACAGCGTCAGCCGACCAACAGTCGGGTGGATCGTTGGCAGGTCTGGTGCTGGGTGTGCCGACACTATCGCGCGGCCCGCACAATGATGCCGACGCCCAGGCGGTGTTTGAGAGCGCGCTCGATGCCTGCCGAAATGCCGGGGCCGAGGTTCGGGAGATCGAGTTCCCCCACGCCGACCACGCCGTCGCAGCCTACTACGTCATCGCGACAGCCGAAGCTGGTTCCAACCTGGCGCGGTACGACGGCGTGCGCTACGGCTTTCGCGCAGAGCTTCCCCGCGACGCGACGCTCGAAGCAATGTACACCCGCACCCGCACCGAGGGCTTTGGAAGCGAGGTGCAGCGGCGGATCATGCTCGGGACGCACGTGCTCACCAGCGGCTACCACGACGCGTACTACCTGACCGCGCTCAAAGCCCGACGCAGGATCGCTGAGGATTTCGCAGCCGCGTTTGATGCAGGGTGCGACGCCGTGTGCACGCCAACCACACCCGGTCCGGCGTTCGCGCTGGGTGCAAAGCTGAGCAACCCGCTCACGATGTACGCCGAGGACGTGTACACGGTTGGTGCGAGCCTCGCCGGGCTCCCCGCGGTGTCGGTCCCGGCTGGGGTGGTTGAAGCGGACAAGGCGCGGCTACCGATCGGGCTGCAGCTCATCGGGAGGGCGTGGTGCGAATCGCACTTGATCGACGCGGCACAGCGGGTGGTGAACGTGCTGCACCCCGAGGGGTTCGAGTCGCCATCGGCCTTGTAGCCTCCGAGTGCAGTGTGGGTGTACTTCGGGTGTGAGACGTGAGCATCACAACGAGCCCCGAGCGCAAGCTCGGGTTCGGGGATGTCGGTCATGGCATAGAGAATGCTCTCGAAACATACCTGGATGCGGGCTTTCCAGCCCGCCTGAATGCAGTCGGAAGCGATCAAGAACAGTCCTGTTCTTCGAATCTGCAGAAATCTCTGCCCACCCACCTGAGCTTGCGCTCAGGGCTCGTTGAGACCGCAGTGATTCTCTTGCAACTCGCAGCACACCCCCGCCTCAATCCTCAAACTCGGTTTGCAGCGTCAGGTGCAGCGTGCTGTCGGCCGAGCGCATCGCGAGCACACGCACGCGGCGGCCGTCGCCGAGTTCGACCACCGGGTCGGTCGCCAGCGGGCCGCGCCCCGCGAGCGCGTCGAGCAGGCGGCGGGTCGCCGGGCTCTCGAGCGCCGCAGCCGGCAGCAGGTCCGGCCAGTTCGACTCGGCCTGCTTGAGGATCCAGTCCGCCGGCAGCGGCAGCCGCCCGATCATCACCGACTCGGCCCGGACCCAGAGCGAGCCGTCGTCGTGAAACTCCGGGCGGAGCGTCGCTGACAAGACCTGCGAACGATCGTCCCGCACCAACTCCACGCCGACATAGATGAGTCCCCGGTCAAACTCGACCTGCAGGTTCTGCACCTGGGTCGGCCAGGCAAAGTTGTCGTCGCGGTTGGTGAGCCACTGCCCGAGCCGGGTGTTCAGCCACGCGTTGGCGTCGGCTGCGCGCAGGCCGATTGACCAAGGTTCTTCCGCCTCGTCGCGCACCTTGTACATGACGTTGACCAGGTCGTTCTCGATAGCCTCAGCCAACTCGACGGTGCGCGGGTCATCGGCCTGCACCGAACGCCACCAGCCCGGCGACATCCGGGTCAGGCTCGTCGCCAGCAGCACAAGCAGCGTGGCGCACAGCACCAAACCGACCGCAAGCACCACCACCCAGCGGTGGAGCCGTCGCAGCGTTCGGCTTGGGCGAGGTCGTGCGGTCATGCGCAGGGCATCGTGGCAGCACACGCCGTCCAGATCAAGCCCGGTCCTGTCGGGAGCCGTTCACAGCCCGTGCGCTCACTCGACAAAGGCGTTGGTATCCACCCGGCCACCCTCGATGAGCTGAAAGATCACGTCACGCCGGGTCTCATCGTCGAGATCCATGGGCGTCGCGCCCTCGGGCACCGGGGCCATGAGCGCGGTCGGGTCGATCGTCGGCCGCATCTTGATCGCCATGCCCATCGCCCGCTGGCGGGTGCGCGTGTCCAGCTGCGCGAAGATCTCGCGGATGAGCGCTGCCCTGGCGTCGAGATCGTTCTCCACCGCGAGCTGCTCGGCGAGCGGACCGACCGCCGCAGTAGTCTGGGTGTCAAGCTCAAGCTCGGGCTGGATCGCGTCGAAGTAGTCGGCGGTATCGAGCATGAGTTGGCGGAAGTAGTACTCGAACTCGCTGACCGACAGCCGCAGCACGCGGTGCATCATCTGGTCGATCGGGGTGGCGCCGTCCGCGGTGGTCGGTGTGGCCATCGCGTCGGCGGTGAGCTCCTGCTGGTACTCCTGGAGAATCTTCTGCGTCAGTGCGCCGATGTCCGGCCGAATCCGACCGGCCGCGACAAGATCGGTGGTGATCGAGGGCGACACGCTCGGGTTGCCGGTAAAGACCGAAAGCCGACCGGCAGACGCCCGCAGCGCAGCCTCGTCGTTGACCCGCGCCCGTTCCACAAGTCCACCCTCGATATCGAGGAGCAGGTCGATCTGGTCGGTGACCAGACGCTCGACCTTCTGCCGACGCTCGTAGAAGCCCGGCGCGATCCTGACCAGTGCCGGCAGGTCGAGCAGCGGGTTGTGCGCCAGCGCGAGATACTCGGCCGGTACGTCGAGAGGAACGACTTTGCCGTTCTGGTCGCGTACGGCAATCGGGGCAAAGTCCACCTCCGGGGCCTTTGGACGGGCCGGGCGAGCCTGCGCGGTCGGACGCGGGGGCTCTGGCTGAACCGCCGGTGCGCGCTCGGGCCGGGTGCTCGGCGGTGTGATCACCTGCGACAGGGCGGGGGCTGCCATCGCAACCAAAACGATCAACGCAACCGATGTGCGGGTTTTGCAGAACATACACGGCTC
This sequence comes from uncultured Phycisphaeraceae bacterium, assembly GCA_964394895.1. Classification (GTDB taxonomy): domain Bacteria; phylum Planctomycetota; class Phycisphaerae; order Phycisphaerales; family UBA1924; genus PNC22. The sequence continues at coordinate 143,171 of CAYMZJ010000002.1, forward strand.
TCCAGCGTGGAACAGACTCGGTCTCGCGCGACGGCAATCGTCCCGCAGACACAAGCGTATCCCCCAACCACGCCACGCGGCGATCACCTCACGGATTCCGAATCTTCCGCTACTGCACACCCTTGATGCGTTCGATCATCTGCGCTCGCTGCGTCTCGTTGAGGTAGGCAAGCACGCCGATAAAGAGCAGTGCGGTGTCGTTCTCGGAAGCCTCACCCATCGTCCGTCCCATGTGGTCGTTGATGAGCGTCTGGATTTTGTGCAGTTGAAACTCGTTGAGTTCGATGCCTTTGGTGAGATATTGCACCGCGAAGCGCTCGCTCTCGATCGCCCGCTCGGCCGCCATCTCGACCTCTTTGCCCAACTGGTCACGCCGCGCCTCGCGGACCGCTTTGCGCAGCCGGACCCGGTGCCCCTTGGCTTTGGCGTCGTCCACGCGGGCCTGTCCGATCGCCTGCCAGTACTCCTCGAGCAGGGCGTCAAAGTCGCGGGCGGTCATCTCCGGCAGCAGCGGGCGGATCTCGTCCTCGAGGCTCCCCCGCTCGATCAGCGGGTGCAGCACCCGGAGCACCCGGAGAAAGAACCACCCTTTCTCGAGCCCCGTGCCGCCGGCTTCGATGGTCTCTGATTGAGAGAAAAGATCGAAGTTGTCGGTGATAAGCTGCTCGGCGAGCAACGCCCGCTCGGCGATCACCGTCGCGACAGCCTCGCCGGTCTCGGGGTCCAGATCCAGCAGGTCGAGCGCAGCTTCTGCGGGCGGCAACCCGAGCTCCTGCAACTGGCCGTTGTACTCATACACCACCAGCGTGTCGGGATCGGTCGGGTCCACGCTCGGACCCGCCAGCGTGTAAGGCAACTCGGGCTGGCGGTCCACAGCCCGCTCGGCACGGTTCTCGGACTGATCTTGGGATTGTGCAGCAGCACCGGCCGCAAAGGCCGCAGCATGGAGCAGCACAACACCAACAGCGAGCGGGAGCTTGTTCATCATGGAGGTTCTCCTGAGGCAGCACGTTCTCTCAAAGATCGCACCAAAGCCAACTACTCATTGGTCACCCCGCCACAAGAGTTTCATGAGCATTGTCTGCAGGTAGAGCCCCTCGCGCAAGCGAGGGGACAACGCCGCCGGAATTCCCCACCACTGCCTCGACCTGCCCCATCCGACACCCCACCCAGCGAAAATCGGTCATACCCTCCTCCATGACCACATCGACCGACCATCCCGGGCTGGCTGCGAAAATCGCCGAAGCCTCGCTCCTGCGAGGAGAGTTCACACTTCGTTCGGGTCGAACCAGCAGCTACTACCTCGACAAGTACCTCTTCAGCACCCGCCCCGAGCTCTTGCGCGAACTGGGCACGATGTTCGCCGAGCGGATAGGTCGCATCGCCGCAGACGAAGGCAAACCGATCACAAGGCTCGCCGGGGCCGAGCTCGGAGGCATCCCGCTGGTTACCGTCGCGAGCCTCGAAACAGGACTGCCCTCGATCTTCGTCCGCAACGCCAAAAAAGGCTACGGCACCTCCAAGCAGCTCGAGGGCGTGCTCAACGCCGGGGACCGCGTGGTCATCGTCGAAGACATCGCTACATCCGGCGGCCAGGTGCTCGAAGCGTTCGGCGTCCTCCGCGACGCGGGTGCGGACGTCCGTGCCATCATCTGCACGATCGACCGCCAGGAAGGCGCCCGCGAGAACATTGAACTGGCGGGCGTGCGGTTCGAGTCACTCTTCACCAAGTCGGACCTGGGCATCGACGAGTGAGTGCGATCAGGGGGCGCTCGTGCTGCCGATGCGTATTTCTGTGTGCCACGGCTCTGTGAGCCGTGCGGACGAGCATCCGGGGCATTTGCACGGCCAAGATGGCCGTGGCACACGAGACGAGTGACCTGCGACCGCTCTAAAACACCCAGAACAGGACAATCGCCATGAGCACCACGACCGTCGTGATGATCGCCCAGATCGGCACCCCCCCCTCCGGCTCGTCCTCTCGCGCCATGCCGCAGTGTGGGCACAGCTCGGTCTGGTCGTAGTGCTCCTCGCCGCAGTGCGGGCAGCGGATAAACTCGCCGCCAAACTCGTCAAGGTCAGCAGCCGAGGGGCCGTCGGGGTCGAGGCCTTCGTCGATTTCGGGCTCGTGGTTCATGCTGGAGGAGGGTAGCGGGCCGATCGCCCCGCGTGCTGTTGCTCCTACACTCTCCTCCTATGTCCCGAGCCAATCTCCAACAGGTCACGCAGCTCGCCTCGGCGGGCAAACTCATCGAGGCCGACCGGGCCTGCCGCCAGATTTTGCAGGCAAACCCGGCCAACACCGCCGCCGCCCGGCTGCTGGGGCAGCTCACCCGCCGCACCGGGCGGACCGCCGAGAGTGTCCAGATCTTTCAGCACCTCAGGCAGTCGCGTCCCAACGACATCCAGCTCATCGGCGAGCTAGGCGCGAGCCTGACCGCGTCAGAACAGCCCCAGCTCGCACTGCCCCTGCTCAGCGAGGCGGTCGAAAAAATGCCGACCGCGGTGCAGTGGAAGGTGTGGCTGGGCAAGTGCTTCCTCAAGCTGTTCAATACCGCTTCGGCGATCAGGGTGCTCAAGCAGGCCCGCGAGGACGCCCCCGACGACCCCGACGTGCTCTTCCATCTTTCCAACGCGATGCTGACCTCAGGACAGCCCGCCCACGCCGAGCCGTTGATCTTGGAGTTTCTTGAGAAGCGCCCCGACTCGATCCCCGGGAAGGTGTGTCTGGCAAATATCTACGAACACGAGAACCGGCTCGACGAAGCGGTCGAGATCTGCAAAGCCATCATCGAGATCGACCCGAACATGGACTCGGCGCTGGGCACCCTCGCCCGCTGCCTCCGCACCGAAGGCAAGTACGACGAGGCGCTCGCGATTCTCAAGCCCATGGTCGATGCCGAGCCGACCTCCAAGACCGCACTCGCGATCGCGCCGATCTATCTCGCAACCAAACGGTTCGAGGAGTGCAAGACCATGTTCGAGCAGGTGCTCGATCAGGAACACTTGCCAAACCCGGTCAAGTCGTCGCTGACCTTCGGCCTCGCGCAGTGCTACCAAGGGACCAAAGACTACGACGCCGCGTTCCGTGCGTTCAAGCGCGGCAACGAGTACTACCCCAAGGGCTTCAAGCGCGAACACCGGCTCACCCTCTACCAACAAATCCGTGCCGCGTTCACCCCGGAAATACTCAAGGACGGCCCGCGCGCCCAGATCGACGGCAGCAAGTGCATCTTCATCCTCGGCATGCCCCGCTCAGGAACGTCACTCACCGAGCAGATCCTCGACGCCCACCCCCGCGTCTTCGGCGCCGGCGAGCTGCCCGAGGTGCCCTTCGTGCTCGCTGATGTCTGCCAGCAGATGAACGGCCCGGCACCGGTTGCCTCCAGAGACGCGACCGAAGAAGTCCTCACCAAGGGAGGGCAGCGCTATCTTGACCACATCAACAACCTCGCGCCCGATGCCGACTTCGTCATCGACAAACTCCCCCACAACTTCGAGATGATCGGCTTCATCCAGCGCATCCTGCCCGGCGCCACCATCATCAACTGCAAACGCAACCCGATCGACAACTGCATCTCTTGCTACTTCACACAGCTCTCCGCGTGGCACAGCTACTCCAACGATCTCTCCCACCTCGGCTGGGCGTACGGGCAGTATCAGAAGCTCATGGACTACTGGAAAACGGCTTGTGGTATCGACATCCTCGACGTCCAGTACGAGGATGTCGTCGCCGACACCGAAGCCCAGGCAAGACGCATGCTTGACGCGATCGGGCTCGAGTGGGATCCGCAATGCCTGCGGTTCTACGAGACCGAACGCCGCGTTACCACCGCGAGTGTCGATCAGGTTCGTCAGCCCATCTACACGTCGTCGGTCGCCCGCTGGAAACGCTTCGGCGACCATGTCACCCCGCTCATCGAATCCCTCAAGGCTGCGGGCGTCGAGCTCGCGGACATGTGACTATGCCGCCCCCTCCCGAACCACGTATCAAACAGATCATGATGCTGCTCGGCCAGGGCAAGCTCGACGCCGCGACGCAACTGTGCGCGCAGGTGCTCGAGGAACGCCCCGGCATGCCCCAAGCCCGGTTCGCCCAGGCGCTCATCGACCGCCAGGCCGGGCGGGTCGCAAGCGCAATCACCACGCTCGAAGCGCTGCACGCCGAGCTTCCCGACCACCCGGCGATCCGTGCCGAGCTCGCCAGCACCCGCGTCATGGGTGGTCAGGCCGAACGCGCGCTGCCGGTGCTGCAAGAGATCGTCTCTGCTTCCCCCGACCAGCCCTTTGCTCACTACTGGCTCGGGCAGGCGTATCTGCGAAACTTTCAGGGCGCCGACGCGGTGACGTGTTTCGAGCGCGTCCGCGAGATCTCGCCCGAGGACCGCAACGTGATGCAGCCGCTCGCCGCGTCCTACCTCGCGGTCGGCAAGCCGGCGCTGGCAGAAGAGATCCTCCGCGACCTGCTCTCGACCGACCCCCAGCACGTCGAAGGGCTCAACTCACTCGCTGCGGCACTCGAGCACCAGAACCGCCTTCCAGAGTCCGGCGAGCAGTACCGGAAGGTGCTCGAGGTTGCGCCCGACAACGGCCGCGCCATCTCCGGCCTCGCCCGCGTCTTGCAGACCGAAGGCAAACGCGACGACGCCCGCGAGATGCTCCGCGCACGGTTCGAGCAGAGCTCCCCCCACCCGGTCGTGATCTCGACCTTCGCCCCGCTCTGCGAAACCAGCGAAGACCGCCAGACCTGCCTGCGCGCCGCTCGCAAAGCGCTTGCCGAACCACAACTCACCGCGCAGGATCGGGCCGCCCTCCTCTTCGCAGCTGCGAGGCTTCTCGACGTCGAGGGCGAGCACGACGAGGCGTTCGGCTTCTACACCCAGGGCAACACACTCGCTCCGAAGCTCTATCGGCCCGCAGAAAAAGAACGCCACACCGCCGACATCATCGCGACCTTTTCATCTCAGGCGCTGTCGTCGATGCCCCAGGCGATGGAACGATCAGACCGCCCGATCTTCATCGTCGGCATGCCGCGCTCGGGCACGACACTCGTCGAGCAGATTCTCGCGGCCCATCCCGATGTCCACGCCGCCGGCGAGTTGCAGGAGTTGCGCAAGATCTGGCGCGAACTCGTCGCAAACGTCGGCCTAGGTTCGATCACCAACCTCTCGAGGCTCACCCAGGCCCAGATCGACGAGGCATCAAAGCGTTATCTCGACTACCTCTCAGCGCTCAACGCCGACGCCCCCCGCGTCACCGACAAAATGCCCCACAACTTTGAGCAGCTCGGCCTGGTCCAGTTGCTCTTCCCCGACGCCCGCGTCATCCATTGCCGCCGCGACCCGCTGGACAACTGCGTCTCGTGCTTTGCGACCCAGCTCGGCCCGGCACACTCGTTCAGCAACGACCTTACCACGCTCGGCCACGCCTTCGGCCAGCACGAGCTGCTCATGCAGCACTGGCGCTCCACGCTCGAAGTGCCGATGCTCGAGGTCGTCTACGAGAACGTCGTCGAAGATATCGAGACCGCGGCAAAGCAGATCATCGACTTCGTCGGCCTCCCTTGGGACGACGCCTGCCTGCGCTTCTACGAAGCCGAGCGCGCAGTCACCACCGCGAGTGTCGACCAGGTCCGCAAGCCGATCTACACCTCGTCGGTCGCCCGCTGGAAACGGTACGAAAGCCACCTCGGCCCGCTCCGCGACGCGCTCAGCGCAGCCGGGGTGACACTGTCTGACCCCGCTTGATTCCGGGCCGTTGCGCGACGCGCTCGCCCCGAGACCCCCCGAGAGATTCCCATGGCAGACGACACACCACTGATCGCCCAGGCGTACGAACTCTACAAGTCGGGCGACAACGCACAAGCCGAAGCCGCGTGCGTGAAGTGGCTCGAACAGTCGCCGCAGGATATCCCCGCGATGCGGCTGCTCGGCACCATCGCCCGCGAGACCGACCGCCCGGAAAAGGCCGTCGAAGCGCTCGGGTTTGCGTTGCAGCTCGACCCCAACAACCCCTACATCGCCGGCGAGCTTGCTGCGAGCCTCGTGCTGGCCAACCGTATCTCCGAAGCAACCCCACTGCTCGAAGCCCTCGTCAAACAACTCCCCGAGCACGCGATCTCGCACTACTGGCTCGGACGCGCCTACCTCGGCCAGTTCCTCGGCACCAAAGCCGCGCAGTGCTTTCGGCAAGCCTACGAACTCGCGCCCGAGAACGACAACATCCTCCACATGATCGGCGTCGCGTTCCTGAGCGCAGGGCGTGGCCGCGACGCCGAGCCCTGGCTGCGACAGTTCGCCAAGAAGAATGCCAACTCCTCGATCGCTGTCTTCGACCTTTCAATCAGTCTCCAGCAACAAGTCCGCCTCGACGAAGCCGCCGTGCTCTACCAACGCGCCATCGAGCTCGACCCCGACAACGCCCCCGCGATCGCAGCCCTTGCTCGATTCCACCGAAACTACAACCGCTACGACGAGGCGCTCACGCTCATCACCGAAGCCCTCGACCGCCTCGGTCCTCACCCTGCGCTCGCCGCGGTCTACTCAAGACTCTGCGACCGCGAAGGCAAAGTCGATGAGGGCATCCGCGTTATCCGAGGCATTCTCGACGACAGCGACGCGCTCACACCCCAACGCAGCGTCGGGCTTTTCTTCGGCCTCGGCCGCCTCGAAGAGCGCGAGGGCAACTACGACCAAGCGTGGGACGCCTTCACCAGAGGCAACCAACTCTTCCCCTCGCTCTACCAGCCGCAACAACAAGAGCTGCTCACCGAAGAACTCAAAAACACCTTCAACGCCTGGTCGCTCAGCACCATGCCCAAAGCAACCATCCCCACCGACAAGCCGGTCTTCGTCGTCGGCATGCCCCGCTCGGGCACGACACTCGTCGAGCAGATCCTCAGCTCGCACCCCGAGTGTTTCGGCGCGGGCGAACTGTTGACGGTCTCGCAGATGGCCGGCGAGCTGTCGCGCCGGCTCGGCGGGCGCTGGCCCACCGCGATCAGCAACCTCACCCCCGACCTCGCCAACGAGTTTTCCAGCCGCTACCTCGAGCTCATCAACTCGCTCGCGCCCGACGCCAAACGTGTGGTGGACAAACTCCCCCACAACTTCAAGTACATCGGCCTCATGAGCGCACTCTTCCCGGGGGCGCGGGTGATCCACTGCATCCGCAACCCGCTTGATGTCTGCGTCTCCAACTACGGCACGCCGCTGTCGCCGCAACACACCTGGCGGCCGCGCCTCGAAACACTCGCCCACGCCTACAACCAGTACCGCTCGATCATGGAACACTGGCGCGCCGACGCGACCATCCCCATCCTTGATGTGGTCTATGAGGACACCGTGGGTGATGTCGAACGCCAGGCCCGCCGCATTGTCGATTTCGTCGGCTTGCCCTGGGACGACCGCTGCCTCAAGTTTTACGAACACTCCCGCGCGGTCGTCACCGCCAGCACCGACCAGGTGCGACAGCCGATCTACCAGACCTCAAAGGAACGCTGGCGACGGTACGAGAACCACATCGGGCCGCTCATCGACGGCCTCAAAGCCGGAGGTACCAACATCGAACGCCCGTTCTCGGTCGAACGTTTTTAGAGCACCCGTAGACAACTCGCCTCGTGTGCCACGGCCATCTTGGCCGTGTGCGCGTTCCAGACGACGGTCCGCACGGCTCACAGAGCCGTGGCACACAACACGAGAGCACGACGGTTGCTCTCTCTGATACCCACATGTCTCACAGAGCCCCTCGCGCAAGCGAGGGGACAAGGGTGTACCCAGGGGCGGGACACTCCGGGTCCGACGTGTTCAGTCTGTCCTCGGAACGACCTTCACCACCACATTGTTGATCGTTGCCGGCGCACAACTCGAGACCATGCGCCGCCCGCCGCCGCCAAGCCACCGCTGCACGAGAAACCGCGTCGAAGTGTCGGGCGTCTCGATCGTCAGCACGCCGCGGCGAAAGCTGCGCACCGTGGTGCGCGCCAGGAGCTGATCGGGCACCGCCGCGCGCCATGCGTCGACGATGCCTCCGGTCTGACGGAACCGTGTGCCCAGGTCCTTCCGCATCGGCTCGATCACCGCGCCGATGCTGCGGTCCAACTCGGGACGGACACGGTGCTCGCGCAATCGCTCAAGAGAAACCGCTGCGTGTTGAAGGTCTCGGTCGGTCATTGCACCACCCTTCGGGGCGGGACACTCCGGGTCCCGACGCCTCGCCTCATCCTACAACACTCCGCACGCCGAGCCCCCCACTCCTCTTCACTTTCCACTCCTGCCCCCACTGCTGCCTGTCCCCGCTACCCTTGCCGCGTGTCTACCGCCATCCATATCAAAGCTCTGGTCAAGGAATACCCCGCCATCGGCCGGGCCGGGGTCACCCGGGCGGTCGACGGCCCCACGCTCACGATCGAACCCGGCGAGTTGTTCTTCCTCCTCGGCCCTTCGGGCTGCGGCAAGACCACCCTCCTCCGAATGATCGCCGGCTTTATCGACCCCACCGAAGGCACCATCGCCTTTGATGGCAAAGACGTCACCCACACGCCACCGAACAAACGCAACACCGGCATGGTCTTCCAGAGCTACGCACTCTGGCCGCACATGACGGTGGCGAAGAACATCGGCTTCGGGCTCGACGTCCGCAAAGTCTCCGGCACAGAGAAAGCCCGACGGATCGCCGAGGCCCTCGCCCAAGTGCAGATGACTGGCTACGAAAGCCGAAAGCCCACCCAACTCTCCGGCGGACAACAGCAACGGGTGGCGCTGGCGCGGGCGCTGGTCGTCCGCCCGGCTGTGCTGCTGCTTGATGAGCCGCTCTCCAACCTCGACGCCAAGCTCCGGCTTGAGTTGCGGTCGCAGATCCGCCGAGTCTGCAAAGACTCAGGATTGACCACGGTTTACGTCACTCACGACCAGAAAGAGGCGTTGAGCATGGCCGACCGCGTCGCGATCATGCGCGATGGAAAGGTGTGCCAGATCGGGACGCCTCGGGAGCTGTACCGCAAGCCGAACTCAAGGTTTGTTGCGGCGTTCCTGGGTGAAGCCGACTTTTTCGACGCCACCGTGGTCGAGGTCCGCCCGGGCAAGATCACGCTCGAAACCAAAGCCGGGCAACTCGTTGCGGATGCTGAGGGCGAGAACCCCCCCACCGTCGGCCAGGAGGTCGAGGTCTGTGTCCGCCCCGAGTGTTGGAAGCCGGTCGAATCGGGCACCGTCGGCTCGCTGCGCGCCAAACTCACCGAGACGATCTACCTCGGCGAGATCGCCCAGCACGTGCTGGAGTTTGATTCAGGTCAGCAAGCCCATGCTGCGGTGCTGAATCCTGAACTCACGCCCCGACACAACCCGGGCGACACGGTGGGATTGGCGGTCGCACCGCGCGATGTCATCGTGCTGGCAAGACTGATTGGTACCAAGTAAAACACTAACAAACACCCATCACATGGTCATGCGAATCACAAGAATATTTCGTGCGTCTTTACGAGCCCCGAGCGCAAGCTCGGGACCACGAAGAGTTCTTTTTTGCTGAGAGAATCAATCCTGTGCTCGCGCACAGGGCTCGTAAAGGCGCATAGAGATCGTTCGGGATGTGTAGAACATTTACTCTTGTGCGTCGGTTGTCTGGCTCGGGGCTCGCGGCAGCGTGATCAAAAAAGTCGCGCCTTTGCCATCGGTTGATTCCGCAGCAATCGTGCCTCCGGCCGCTTCGAGCAGTTGCCGACAGATCGCCAGCCCGAGGCCGTTGCTCTGCTTCCTGGAGATCGACTGCGACCGCTGGAACGGCTCGAACAGGCCGGCGAGTGTCTCTTGGTCGATTCCGGGTCCGTTGTCGCAGAACACCAGCGTCACAGTGTTGCTGTCCGCTTTGGTGCTGTTCCACGTGGAACCGGTCGTCGGGTTCTCGCAGGAAATCTCGATGACCCCCCCACCCTCGCCAAACGCTCGGCTGGAGTTCAACAGCAGGTTCAGGAAGACGTGTTCAAGATCTGTCTGCGAGATGGGCAGTCGGAGTTCTTCAGCGAGCCGGAGCCGAAGCTCGATCGAGCGGGCCTCCAGAGGCTCAGCCAGACACGCCATCGCACCCTGCAACGCGACCACAGGCGAGCACGACTCGGCGGGCCTGACTCCCTTGTCGTTGCCGGCCAGTCTGAGCACCGACGACGCGATCCGCGACGCCCTTTCCACCCCCATCGCCGCTCGTTCCAGCGCCCGGTGGCAGAGGTCGATATCTTCCGGCGAGTCCAGGGCAACCCGGGCGTAGCTGAGGATCGGCGTAAGGATGTTGTTGAACTCGTGGGCGATGGCGCTGGTGAGCAGGCCGAGCGTCTCGAGTTGACTCGCAGCGTCCAGGTCGTCCCGGGACCGTCTGACGCGATCGCCGAGCGAATCGATCCGGGCAAGCAGTTGGTCGGCTTGGGGGTTGGTGCGTTGGCCTTGGGGCATGCAGCGGGTTCTCCGCTGGAGCTATCGGGCGGAGGAGACCCCTACTTTTCTTCGACTGGTGAACTGGCAAGGAATGAGGACTGGCGCGGCTGCATAGCCGGAACTCAGCCCGTTTGGGGCTCGCGATAAGTGATCCAGGCGTCGCTGGTGCTGGTGTCGGCCTCCGGCCTGCCAGCCAGAATCCACGCCAACAGTGGGGCGGGCACGAACCCAGATTCGGGCAACGCTGCGACATCACACCACTCGAACGCCAGGTCATCCTCAAGGCTGGGCACGATCTCTGGCCAGGGCCCCGCTGCGTGTTCCACGTGAAACACGACGTTCCACTCGTGGCGGGGCTTGCCCCGTTGGGTGAACATGTGTTCGTTGGCGACCAGGAATCGGCCCACACGGACACCGAGGCCGCATTCTTCCTGGAACTCTCGGGCGAGCGCCTCGGCTGCGGTTTCGCCGGGGTCCACGTGTCCGCCGGGGAGGTACGCCACGTTGTGCTCGATATTTCGGCAGAGCAGGACACGGCTGTCCTGGACCGCCAGCCCTCTGGCGATGAACTCGATTTTGCGCGGCGTGGTGTTTGGCACGAGATAATCTCCCAAGGAAGATGGTGGTGGGGCGGCGGTGGGCGGTGGGCGGTTGCGGATGAGGCTGGGGGTGTTATAACACTGTTCCAGCAATCGCGCAGGCACGGAGGCACACAGCTATGGCAGCACAAAAACCACGTCGGCTCGGCAGAGGACTCAGCAGCCTGATCCAGACCACAGACCCGGTGAAGGTTGATCCAAACCAAACAAACACTAAACAACAATATGCACCGATTCAAGTTTCACCGGCTGGGAGCGTACCCGCTTCGGGCGGAGAGGTGGTTGCTGCGGGGACCACTGCGGGCGCAGCAGTGGTGGGGGGAGTGGGGGAGGCTGAGGGGCTGGTCCGGTGGGTGGCGGTTGATCGTGTTCGGCCGAGCCCGTTTCAGCCCCGCCGCCACTTTGGTGCCGAAGCGCTCGAACAGCTCGCTTCGTCCATCAAGCGCTCCGGGCTCATGCAGCCGATCATCGTTCGGCCGACCGCAACCGGGTACGAACTGGTCGCTGGCGAGCGTCGGCTGCGTGCTGCAGCAGAAGCGGGGCTGGTGGAGGTGCCCGCGGTGGTTCGTGAGCTCGCCGACGAGGACGCGGCCGAGTGGGCGCTGGTTGAAAATATTCAACGGGAAGAGCTCAACCCGATCGAGCGGGCCCACGGGCTGCGAGCGTTGTCGGAGCGTTTTGGTGTAAGTCATGCCGAGCTCGGCGAGCGGGTCGGGCTCGACCGATCGACAGTTGCCAACCTCATTCGTCTTACCGAGCTCGACGAGGAGATTCAGCAACTGGTTTCTTCGGGCGACCTCACGATGGGGCACGCTCGGGCGCTGCTCGGGTTGCCAAGGCCCGGCGGGCGGCTCACGCTGGCAAAGCAGGCGGCTGCGCAGGGGTGGTCGGTGCGGCAGACCGAAGAATCTGTGCGTAGAACAACGCAAGCCAGAGCAGAAGAGCCAACACAACAACCGCCGAACAACACACCCAATCAACGGGAAGCGGTGATCGCGGATCTTGAGCGTCGGTTGAGTGCACACTTAGGAACCAAGACGAAAGTGACCATGCGCAGCCGTGGAAACCGAGGGCGGGTGACGATCGAGTTCTATAGCTTGGAACAGTTCGAGGGGCTGATGGAACGTATCGGGTTGTCCGACGAAATGGCTGGGTAACACGCGGTTTCTTGGCAAAGTGCACATCTTTCATCGGCGTATGACACCTGTTGTATGGTGTTGTTTCTTTGTACTGCGGCGACGCTGGTTCGTGCTGCAAACCTCGATCGGGTTGATTCTCCACAGTTGTGCGGCATAATCCCACGGTTCTATGGTTCGTTCTGAGGGGGAGTTCCTGCCGGTCCTCATGTTTGTATTGCAGGACGGCAAAGGCATGATGGTCGAGACCCATACAACGGTCGAGACCCAGAGAGGATTACCGATGGCAAAGAAAGCGAAGAAGTCAAAGAAGAAGGCCACCCGCAAAAAGGCACCCCACAAGGGGAGTTCGTTCTCTGCTGGGCTTCGCAGCGCCTCAGCTGGCGAGTTGCAGGCCGAGCTCCAGCGCCGTGCGCAGGACCTGGCGCCGCTGGAATCCGAGCGTGCAGAGCTTCTTGAGAAGGTCGCGTTGCTCGACGCCGAGATCGGCGCGATCAACGGTGCCCTCGGCGTGAGCACCTCCAGCACCCCGAGCCGCCCCGGTCGTCGTCCGGTGGGTCGTCCCAAGGGCAGCACGAACAAGGCCCGCAAGACAACCCGGACCCGGGCTGCGAGCGGTCGGCGTCGTCCGCGCAACGCCGCGAGCCTCGAGGCCTCACTCGCCAAGACCCTCAAGGGCAAGATCATGGGTGTGAGCGAGGTTGCTGCGGCTGTACAGAAGGAAGGGTACAAGACCACAAGCGCCAACTTCCGCACCATCGTGAATCAGACTCTCATCAAGAGTGCGTTGATCAGGAAGACCGGCCGCGGGCAGTACACCGCCAAGTGATCTGGTGATCCGGGCTTCATGCCCGACCGGTACACGAGTTTGCACATACCAGGCACCCCGTCGGCACGTCCGGCGGGGTGCCTTTCTTGCTGCGTTGAGAGGGGCAACCCAGCAAACAACCCGCCACAATGGGGCGGGCTGGAGTGGGATCAGTTTCTTTGGCCAAGGCCCAACTGGTTTACCAGGGCACGGGCTCGCGGGCGAGTCGGCTGGGCCGGTCGGTGTAGAGCAAGCGGCCGAGGTCTTGCCAGAACATGCGGCCGTTCTCATCGAGCATGATGGTAAAGGCGTTGCTCATGTCGTCGGGGCGTTGGTACAGGGTGTCGAGCTCTGGGGTCAGGTTTTGCCTGATGCGCTCTGCCTGGGCAAAGTCGGCGGGGCTGCTGGCGGTGCTGCAGCCGGTGATGGTGGCTGCACCGATGGTGCCGAGTGTGAGAACGGTCAATCGCCGAAGGCGGGTGCTCATGGGATCGCTCCTGTGCGTGCTTGAGGGCTGGTGTTGTAGCGGACCCAGGCGGGGGCGTCAATGCGCAGGGGGTCTTGCTGGATGATATCCGCTCGGGAAGTGGGGCGGTTCCCGGCACTTTGTCGGAGGCAGAGTTTGTGGGGACAGCGTGTGGAAAGCTCGGATTGTGTGGAAGTTCGGGTGGTCTGCGAGTGTGATATGCGGTATATTGGGTCGGCCTTGGAGCACCTATTTTGGTGGTTTCCTGGGTATTGAGGAGTATCGGCCCTCGGGCCGGTCCGCGACACGCTCGGGCTGCGCAACGGTTTGTCCAACCTTTGTGCCTTCCCGCGGGGTCCAGTGCTTACTCGGGCAAAGGTCAAGCCTCCACCGAGGGGAAGACCGGGATCCGGGGCGAGGACCCCACTTTGCAGCCGGGTTTGGGCAACAAGCCGCGGCTCGGGCGCACGCGGACCGGCCGGGGGGCCGGTGTGCGGTGGGCTGGTGGTGGGTGTGGGTGTGGGTGTGGGATATTTTTTCGGTTGCATGATTGTGTTCAGCAGCCGGCGGTCCAGGCGTTGATGTAGGCAACGAAATCGCGGGTATCGACGGTGCCGTTCTTGTCGAGGTCGGCGGTGCAGTTGTACTGCGAGCAGTCGTCGCTGGCCTGGTCGGTGAAGCGGTTGAGGAAGAGCGTGAAGTCCTGGGTGTCGACATCGCCGTCGCTATCGAGGTCGGGGAAGCAGGGGGCACCGGGGCATTGGTTGAAGAAGACGGAGATGCCTCCGGTGTAGAAGTCGCCCGTGACTTGCAGGATGTCGGTTGCGCCGTCGCCGTTGAGATCGCCGACGGGCGAGCCGAGTACCTTGCTTGTCACATTGCCGAAGAGTGTTCGGTTTGTGACTTCACCGAAAGCGTTGAATGAAAAGAGTGTCGCTCTTGTCGGGGAGTTCTGGCTGGCAAATGTCAGTTCGTCGAAGCCGTCGCCGTCGAGGTCGAGGACGCCGGGGTCTCGTGCGTAGAGATAGCGGAACTCGTCGAGCGTCGCGGTGGGGAGGAACGTGCCGTCGCGCTGGTTGGTCATGATGATGACATCGAGGGCCGTCCATCCATAGCTGGCAAAGTCCTGCCAGCCGTCGCCGTTGAAGTCGCCCGGCATGGCGAAGGGTAATGAGTCCCCGAAGACGCGGACGGGCACTGGGTCGTCAAACTTCCAGACTCTCTTGTAACAGATCTGGAGTTCGTCTTCCTGCGAGTCAGAGTCTGCACAGAGGAGGTCGGCTCTGCCGTCGTTGTTGAAGTCGGCGACGGCGAGGACGTGGTCTGCCGCGGGTGCAGCGGTGAACCTGCGGGCGAAGTCCCAATCGCCGTTGTTGTAGTAGACGGTGTAGCCACGCACTCCGTCTTCGGTGTCCCCAGCGACGATGTCGGGTCGGCCGTTGATGCTTATTTCGACAGCAAAGGGCACAGCGGCGGGGCCGCCGTCGCGGTGGGGGATGGTGTGGATTTGTGAGAAGAAGCCGTCGGGGGTGTTCTCGTAGATCCACAAGCCGTGGGAGGCAGTCCAGGCGAGGATGTCGAGATCGCCGTCGGCATCAAAGTCGGCAAGCGCGACCCTTTCGTAGACGGTCGAGGGCGCAGCCATGGCAGCAACAAGCGTGAAAGTTCCCGAGCCGTCGTTGGTGATGACTTTGATCACGGGTCCCGGGTCGTCACCTGTTGCGACGATGTCGATATCGCCGTCGGCGTCGATATCGCCGAGGGTCGCCCGCCGGAGCGTTCCTGAAAAGAACTGCTGAAACGGGACATCGTCGAAGAACCCGTCACCTGAGCCGAAACGGAGGTCGATCAGGCGTCCCCGCTGGGCGACGATATCGAGGTTGCCGTTTTGGTTGACATCATGGATCAGGATGTATTTTTGCTCGGGGTAATAGGGGCCGACTGTGTCGTGCTCAAGGAAGGCGAATGCGCCGGTGCCGTCGTTGAGCAGGGTGTAGGTCGTGCGGGAGTTGCCGTCGGGTGTGTCGGCGTTGACGAGGAGGTCGAGGTCGCCATCCCGGTCGATATCGACGAGCTTGCTGATTCTGTCGATGCGGGAGTCGAGATATGGTCCTGGAATGAAGCCTCCTTCGCCATCTGCGAATACAACGACGTGCGTGTCGTAGATGATGTCTGTGAGCCCGTTTCCGTTGATATCGCCGAGACTGGGCCCACCGCCGGGGATTTCAAATGGCGTGAGTATTTCGAGCGTGCCGTCGGCGCGCTGTCGGATGGGCGTGATCCCCGCCCCGGAACGGACATACAAATCTGGAAGTTCGTCGTGGTCGATTGTTGCTGGCCAGACATCCCACGCGTCCTCGAAAGGTGTGCTGATCCATTCGGAAAATGTGCCATCATCGTTGTTGCGGTAGAGCACGATGTGGGTCGAGGTTGTAACGACAAGATCGGGAAGGCCGTCCCGATCAAAGTCGGAGGCGGCGTGGAGTTCCAAGAGATCGGGGATATGCGTTCCGGCGGATTTGAGCAGGGTGCCGTTGGTGTTCTCGAAGATATGGAGGGTCTGGGTCTCGGCATGGCCGGTAACGAGGTCGGTGTCGCCGTCGTTGTCAAAGTCGGCTGCGAGGAGTTTGTAGTCTGTGTTCTGGTCCACGGTTTCGATGAGCACCACCGAGCCGTTGGGGCCGAACCGCCAGATTTCGAGCCCGTCCCACCCGGCATTGCCGACAAGGTGGAGCCAGCCGTCGGGGTCGAGATCGACCATGGCAAAGCCGGCGTTATAGAACGTCCCGATCTGCGGGTGCTTGAACCACGGCTTGCAGGGTGATTGTGCGGAGGCCGAAGCAGTGGTGAGGAGGATCAGAACGAGTGCGGCGAGGTGCGACGGGCGTGGCATGACGAGATTCCCCTTTTGTCTGGTGCGACGGGTCGGGTGCGGTCGGCAGCATCCCCACAGGACCTGCGCCTGTGGGGGTGTACTGCCGGGTGTGCGTCCGGTTGCACTTTTTCTGGAGAACCATGTCAGAATGGGTGAGGGGGGCGGATATTTGAAGTTTGTTTTGGGTGTCAGCATCCGGCGGCCCAGGCGTTGAGATAGGCGACGAAATCGCGGGAATCGACGGTGCCGTTCTTGTCGAGGTCGGCGGTGCAGTCGTAGCCGGAGCAGTCGCTGCCGCGTTGAGTGTTCCATCGCGTGAGGAAGGTGATGAAGTCGTCGGTGTCGGTGTCGCCGTCGTTGTCGAGGTCGGGGAAACAGGGGGAGCCGGGGCATTGATTGAGGAAGACCGAGAAGCACCCGTTGCCACGGTATCGCCTCCATGCGACCTGGAGAATATCTGTTGCGCCGTCGCCGTTGAGGTCGCCAACCGGGGTGCTGAGCACGTTCCCGGCGGCGTTGCCGTAGGGTCTTTCTGTGAGGAGTCTACCGGCAGCGTTGAAGGAAAAGATTGCAGACTTTCCCGAAGTATTTTGGGTGGCGCAGACCAGCTCGTCGAAGCCGTCGCCATCGAGATCAACGACCCCCGGATCTCTGACAGCAAAGAGCTGTTCGAGTGTTTCGGTGTGGAGGAAGGTGCCGTCTCTTTGGTTGATGACGACCTTCACATCGCGTGAAACCCATCCGTAGATGACGAAGTCCTGCCAGCCGTCGCCGTTGAAGTCGCCCGGCATGGCATACGGAGTTGAATCGCCGAGGATCTGAATCGGTACCGGATCGTAGAAGATCCCTGATCTTTTGCCGTAGCAGATCTGGAGTTGATCGTCATTCTCGTCGGTGTTTGCACAGAGGAGATCCATGTTTCCATCATTGTTGAAGTCAGCGATGGCGAGGACGTGGTCTGCTGTTGGAGCCGCGCTGAACCTGCGCAGGAACTCCCCGTTGCCCCGGTTCAGGTAGACGGTGTAGCCTCGGGTTTCTCCCTCGGCATCGCCCGCGACGATGTCGGGTCGGCGATTGTTGTTGATATCGCTGACAAGCGGCACGAACGCGGGGCCGCCCTCCCGGTGCGGGAAGACATGCACCTGTGAGAAGAATCCGTCGTCGGTGTTCTTGTAAATCCACAGCCCGTGGGAAAGGGTCCAGGCGAGGATGTCGAGGTCGCCGTCGCCGTCGAAGTCGAAGAGGGGGGTTCTCTCATAAACTTCAGAGGGTGCTGCCATTGCTGCGGCAATGACGAACGATCCGGTGCCGTCATTGGTGAGAACTTTGATGGCGGGATCCGGATCGTCTCCAGTGGCGATGATATCGAGGTCGCCGTCGGCGTCGATATCACCAAGAGTTGCGCGGCGGAGGTGGTTCTCGAAGACGGGTTGAAAAGGCACACTGTCGAAGGAGCCGTCGCCGAATCCCATGCGCAGGTCGGTCAGGCCGCTTCGCTGGCTGACAAGATCGAGGTGGCCGTCGCGGTTGATATCTTGGACGAGGATGTATTCTGCCGAGCTGTAGGAGGAGATGATTGTGTTGTGTTCGAGGAATGTGAAGTTGCCCTGGCCGTCGTTGAGCATGGTGTAGGCGGACCATGCGGTGTCGTCGGGTGTTCTGGCATTGACGAGAAGGTCGAGATCGCCGTCATGGTCGAGATCAGTGAGTGTTCCCAGACTGGAGACGCGCTCGTCGAGGTCTGCCCCCTGTGCGAACTCGCCTTGCCCTTGACCTAGCAGGACTTTGCGATCGTCGTAGAGAACATCTGTCAGGCCGTCGCGGTTGATGTCGCCTGTGAGTGTGGTATTGCTTGCTCTGGAGAGTCTTGTGGATGAGAGAACCTCGAAGGTGCCGTCAGGGTTTTGTCGAATCGGCGTGATCCTATTCCAATAGACGACAAGGAGATCAGGGTGTTCATCTTGATTGATTGATGCGGGTACGACGGCATCGAGGAGGTCGTCAAATGGCACGCTGGTCCATTTGGTCATGGTGCCGTCGGCGTTGATTTTGTAGATAAGTATTTCGGTGGAGGCGTGGACGACAAGCTCGGGCAGGCCGTCGAGGTCGAGGTCTGTTGCGGCATGTATCTCGCGGAGGTTGGGGATGTGCGTGCCGGGGAGTTTGAGGAGCGTGCCGTTGGTGTTGGTGTAGATGTGGAGGGTGTTCGAGGTGGTGTTTCCGGTGACAAGATCGGTGTCGCCGTCACCATCGAAGTCGGCTGCGAGGAGTGTGTAGCCGGTCTGTTCGTCCACCGTCTCGATGAGTGTGACAGAGCCGTCGGTGCCGAACCTCCAGATTTCGAGCCCGTTCTGCTCTGTGTTGCCGACGAGATCAAGCCAGCCGGTCGGGTCGAGGTCGATCAGAGCGATTCCTCCCCAGAAGTTCTTGGCAACCTGCTGGTGCTTGAACCACGGCTTGCAGGGAGATTGTGCCCGGGCGGCGGTGGTTGTGAGAACGAAGAGAACGAGTGCGGTGAGATACAATGTGCGTGCCATTGGAAGTTTCCCCTTTTGCGGCGCAGCGGGCCGGTGCGGCGTCCACCCAGGACGCGGGCCTGGGGGAGTGTACCGCGGGGTGGGGGGCCAGTTGCACGATTTTTTGGAGTGCTGTGAAGGAGGGCACTGGCGGTTGTTTGTATAATGTTTACATCAGCAGCCGTTGGTCCAGGCGTTGAGGAAGTCGAGGACGTCGATGGTGTTGACGTTGCCGTCGTTGTTGAAGTCGCCCGGGCAGCCGCCGAGGTCGGCGCGCCATGCTTCGTAGTCACCATCGGGGTTGATGCCCTGGCCGACGATGTACCTGCCGTCGGCGGAGATGTCGTTGGCGTAGAGGAGCGTCCATCCGGTGAGGTCGAGGCCGTACTCGGATTCGAGGACGGTCTGGAGGCTGCGCATGCCGTTGGTTGTATCCCAGATGAACGCCTGCGCTGCGCCGAACCCGCCGTCCCAGTCGGCGACGCCGACGATGGTGTTGCCGTCGCTGGTGATGCCGTATCCGCTCGAATAGTGGCCTCCTCCGGGGAGGTCACCGAGTGGGACCATGCCGCCGCTCTGGGTCCAGCGGAAAGCTTCGTAGCCTGCGGGCGGTGCGCAGGTGCCGGTGACGACTGCGCCGTTGGGGGTGATGTCGATGCCGATGCTGTAATCGACACCGCCGGGGATATCGCCGAGGCCGACCGTTCCGGTTGCTTCTGTCCAGAGGAACGCTTCGCCGTCGGAGAAGAGTTTGAGGCTGAGTCCGGTGACGATCGTGCCGTCAGCCGAGGCCGCCCACGCCGAACTCCAGTCGTGATGGTTCTGGGTGTACCCGAGGCCGATCATGCCGGTGGGTTCTGTCCAGCGAAAGGCCTGCTTGGTGTTGTTTGTGAAGTCTTGATCGGCGCTCCCGACGACGGTGTTGCCATCGGCGGAGATGTAGTTGGCGACGCTGGCGTGGGGCGCGTCGGGGAGGTCACCCAGCCCGACCATGCCGCCGTCTGCGGTCCAGCGGAATGCCTCGGTGCCGCCCGTGCCGTTGGAGTGACCACAGACCGCACTGCCGTCGGCGGAGAGGCCGGTGGCGAAGCTGGAGTCTTCAAAGCCAGGGAGTGTGCCGAGGCGGACAAGGCCGTCGATGGTGGACCAGCGGTGGGCGATGGATCCGGTATCGATAGTGCCGCCGCCGGCGTTGGCGAGCCCGTCGTTGGAGACGCGCCAGGCGTCGGAGCTGAACGCGCCGCCAGCGAAGTCGCCGAGCCCCTGGAAGGATGGCTGGGCGAGTGCGGTCGCGGCGAGTGCGGGAACAAAGACAGCGGCGAGGTGTGCTTTGACGGAACAAGACTTGGTGCCCATGGCGGTATTCCTTTGCGGGGATATGTGTGTGGTGTGCCCCCTAAACGGGTACGCGAGATTCTGCGATGGATTTCCTATCGCCGAGTACGGTTTCTGCGGTGCGTGCCGTGGGGGGTGAACGGTCTGCCACAATGGCAGCGTGCACGGGATTCGGCGTAGATGACTTTGAGGAGGCTCGTGTACACAGAGAGATCGGCTGGCGCGCGGGTTGCATGAGCCCTCTGTGCGGAGCAAACTGTTCCGAGGAGGATTTCAGATCATGCAACCAGACAAACTCACAACGACCGCACAGCAGGCACTCGCCACCGCCCAGCAGGACGCGATGGGGAGGCAGCACCCCGAAGTGGGGGGGCTGCACATTCTTGCAGCTCTGGCAGGCGAGCAGGGTGGCGCGGTGGTGTCGATCCTTGGCAAAGCCGGCGCCGACGCGACGCGGGTCTTGCAAGTTGTCGAGAGTGAACTCGGGCGGATCCCGACGACCAGCTCGGGCGCGGGCTCGACCGGGCGCGAGGTGATCGAGCTGCTGGCGCGGGCCGAGCAGGAGAGCAAGCAGCTCAAGGATTCGTACGTCTCGACCGAGCACCTGTTGCTGGCGGTGGCGGGTGTCAACGGCAAGGCAAAGGACGTGCTCGAAACGCTGGGTGTGAACCGTGAGCATCTGGCCGACGCGGTGGCGCAGCTGCGCAAGGCGTCGGGCGTCGAGACGGTCACCGACCAGAACGCCGAAGCCAACTACGAGGCGCTCAAGAAATACTCGATCGACCTGACCGAGAAAGCCCAGCAGGGCAAGCTCGACCCGGTGATCGGGCGTGATGAGGAAATCCGTCGGTGCATGCAGGTGCTGAGCCGGCGGACCAAGAACAACCCGGTGCTGATCGGCGAGCCTGGTGTCGGCAAAACCGCAGTTGCGGAAGGGCTCGCGCTTCGGATCGTCAACGGGGATTGTCCCGACGGGATGCGCAACCAGCGGGTCGTGGCGCTGGACGTGGGGCAGTTGCTGGCTGGGGCGAAATACCGCGGCGAGTTTGAGGAGCGGCTCAAGAGCGTGCTCCGCGAGGTGCAGGCCAGCGAGGGGCAGGTCATTCTGTTCATCGATGAGCTGCACACGATCATCGGTGCGGGCGCAGCCGAGGGCGCGGTGAGCGCGGGGAACCTGCTCAAGCCGGCGCTGGCGCGGGGTGAGCTGCGGTGCATCGGCGCGACAACGCTTGATGAGTACCGCAAGCACATCGAGAAGGATGCAGCGTTCGAGCGGCGATTCCAGCCGATTCTGGTCGAACAACCCAGCGTCGAGGAGACCGTCGCGATCCTCCGCGGGCTCAAGGACAGGTACGAAGCGCACCACGGCGTGCGCATCCAGGACTCAGCATTGCTGGCGGCGGCGAACCTGAGCAATAGGTATATCGCCGATCGGTTTCTGCCGGACAAGGCGATCGACCTGATGGACGAAGCGGCCAGCCGGCTGCGGATCGAGAACGACAGCATGCCCACCGAGCTCGACGAGTTGCGGCGGAAGATCATGCAGCTGGAGATCGAGCGCGAGGCGGTGAAACTCGAAGCCGAGGACAAGAAGGGCGACGGGGGATCGCGCGAGCTTGACCGGATCGAGAAAGAACTCGCCGAGCTGCAGGAGAAGAACCACGCGCTCACCGCGCAGTGGGAGGATGAGAAGAAAGACCTCGACGCGGTCAAGGCGATCAAGAAGGAGATCGACACCAGGCGGGTCGAGCTGGAGCAAGCCCAACGCCGCGGCGATCTCGAAGCGGCGGCAAGGATTCAGTACGGCGATCTGCGCGAGCTGGCAGCGAAGCTCGAGCAGGCCGAGGCTGCGATGGACGCGCGGCAAGCCGCGGGCGGGGCGCTGGTCAAGGAAGAGGTCGACGCCGAGCAGATCGCGCAGATCGTCGGGCGGTGGACGGGTATCCCTGTCGCTAGGCTGGTCGAGGGCGAGCGCGAGAAACTCACGCACATGGAAACACACCTCCGCGAGCGGGTGGTGGGGCAGGACGAGGCGCTGCGCGCCGTCGCCGACGCGGTGCGACGTTCACGGGCCGGGCTCAGCGATCCCAACCGACCGATCGGCAGCTTCCTGTTCCTCGGGCCGACGGGTGTGGGCAAGACCGAGACGTGCAAAGCCCTCGCAGCATTCCTCTTTGATACCGAGGACGCGCTGATCCGCGTCGATATGAGCGAGTTCATGGAGAAGCACTCGGTCGCGCGGATGATCGGTGCGCCCCCCGGCTACGTCGGCTACGAGGAGGGCGGCGTGCTGACCGAGGCGGTGCGAAGAAGGCCCTACAGCGTGCTGCTGCTCGACGAGGTCGAGAAGGCGCACCCGGACGTCTTCAACGTACTCTTACAACTGCTCGACGACGGCCGCCTCACCGACGGCCAGGGGCGGACGGTTGACTTCCGCAACACCATCGTCGTGATGACCAGCAACCTGGGCAGCCAGAAGATCCAGGAAATGACCCAGCGCGGCGCAGAAGACTGGGAGATCGAGGCAACCGTGCGCGACATGATCAAGCGCGGGCCGGGCGCGGAGATTTCTGGCGCAGGGCTCAACCCCGAAGACATCGCCAAAGAGGGACGGCTTGATGCGAGTTTCGATGTCGGAATGCGCGAACAGTTTTTCCGACCCGAGCTGCTCAACCGGATCGACGAGGTGGTGGTGTTTCATCAACTCCGCCGCGAACAGATCCGCGACATCGTGGACATCCAGCTCGAACGGTTGCTGGAACGGCTCGCCGAGCGCGACATCGCGCTCAAACTCACGGGCGCAGCACGCGAGCTGCTCGCCAAGGAAGGCTGGGACCCGGCGTTCGGGGCAAGGCCCTTGAAGCGGACGATTCAGCAACGGATCGAGAACCCGCTGGCGACGCGGATCCTCAACGGCGAGTACGGCCCGGGGGATGTGATCCGGGTAGACGCCGAGGGTGCGAGTCTTACGTTCAGCCGCGCGGAGACCGACACCCCGGTCGGTGAGGAAGAGCCGGTAAGGTAAGGGTCGGAGCGCCGCTTGTTATCCAAGTGTGTTAGTTGCGGTCGCGTGACCAGATGTTGAGGAAGAGCACGAAGTCACGGGTGTCGATGATGCCGTCGTTGTTGAAGTCGGCGTCGGGGTCTTGCGCGTTCCACAGGTTGAGAAACGCAACAAAGTCGCGGGTATCCACGATGCCGTCGGCGTTGATATCAGCCGGGCTCACGTACGCGACCGCAGCGGTGAAGACACCGAAGGTGTTGTCGGTAAACGAGAGCGCCAGCCCCACGCGGCCGGTGTCGTCGAGCGGGTCGCGCCCGGCGCGGGCCGCAGAAGTATCGGCGACGATCGATCTGATCTGCCGCAGCCCCGAGCCGTCGGGGTCGATGGTTTGCCCCTCGCGGGCGACCGAGTAGACGACGCCGTCACCGTCGCGGGCGAGCAGCGCGTGGTTGGAATCTCGATCGACATCGGCCCCGGTAAGTGTCGCGGCAAAGAGCATTTCGCCGGCGTTGTTGAGCTGGGGGTCGCCGAGCGTGGCGATGGTGACGTCGCCGAGTTCGTCGGCGATGCCGTCGCCCTCGAGCGCGACGAGCTGGAACGAGCCGTCGGCATGCGCGAGGTAGACCGCGGTGTTGGTCTGGCTGTCGGCGTTGCGCAGCCCGCAGCGGAACGCGACATCCCCGGCATCATTGAGCACAACGTGCGGCGAGATGGCAGCGATGGTTGAGCTGTCGGTGCCGGGGGCAGCGTCGCCCTCACGGACGAGCAGCACGAGCGAGCCGCCGCGATCGGTCCAGAGCCCCGAGTCCGATTCGGGATCGGCAGCATCGAGCGTTGCGACAAACGCGACGCGGGCGTCGGCGTTTATCGCTTGCTGGGCAGCGAAATCGGCGAACGTGGTCGCGGTGCCCGGTGCGGGTTGGCCGTGCAGGGCAAGGGCGTTGAGCGTGTTGTTGCGTTCGCGCCAGAGGCCGGGGGTGGCGCGATCGGTCGAGCCGTCGGGGCGCGAGCCGCCGCGGAAGACGTACCCGTCGGCGGGCACGGGTGTGGGCGTCGCAAAGTGGGCGAAGAGTTGGCCTTGCGTGCCCGGGGCGATGTCGCCGGGTGTGAGCAGCAGGGTGACGCTGCCGGTGCGGTTGGTCCAGAGCCCTTTGGGGATTGAGTCGAGCCCGTCGCCGGGACGGCCGCCGGTGAAGAAGGTGTTGCCCGCAGCAGCCACAGTGGGGGAGTTGAGGGTGTCGTAGAGATCGCCGTCGGGGAGTCCCTCAGCTTGGTCGTCGATGCGGGCCAGCGCAGCGAAGGTGTTGTTGGAGACTTCGGCGAAGAGGCCCAGAGCGCGGGCTTTGGTCGCGTTCTCCATGACTGCGGGGTCATCGACCGAAGCTGTGAGGGTGACCGAGCCGAGGCCGTCGATGGCAAAGTCAGAGAGGCCGACGAACCGGGTGTTGGGGGCGTACCAGGGCGCAGGGTCGGACTCGCGGACGACGAGTTCGAGCGTGCCGTTGCGGAGGCGGAAGAGGGCTTCGTCGAGGCCGGCAGAGAGGCCGTCGCCAGCAAGGGTGGCGAAGAAGACGAGGCTGCCGGTGCCGTCGGGGGCGAGAGCCGGGGGGGAGAACCGGGCGAAGGTGATATCGGGCCCGACGCCGGGTGCGGGCTGACCCGTGAGGGCGATCGTGGTGAGCGGCTGGGCGAGGGCCGGTGTGCCGGCGAGGAGAGCAAGCGCGGCGGCTTGGGTGAATCGGCTGAAGTTGGAAGTGGTCTTGGTGGTGGCGGGGGTATGCATCGGGGGTCCCTTCTCTATCGTGGATGTGTGCTTGTGTGGCCGTTGACATTTTTTTATCGAGATGGTGCTGGTGAGGTTGCAACCTTCCGGCATTCTGCTGGAATACCTTGAGTAATCAAGGAGAAAGTGCCATGGGGAACAGGACATGTGTTCGGAAAGCGTTCGCAGGTATTGACGCTGTGGTGATGGCAGGGGTGATCGGGCTGGTCTGCTGCGTGGCGGTGGTCGGCGGGCAGCACTCCCGAAAACAGGCGGGGCTGACGGGCTCGCTGGCGAACCTGAAGAAGATCGGGGAGGTTGGCGCGAGCTATGCCGCAGACTTTGACGACCACGTCTGGTCGTTTTCGTGGGTGCCGGGCGCGAACGACTCGGAGTATGAGGATTTGCAGAATCCGAATAATGGTGTTGTCGCAGCGATGTATCAGTCCACGGATATCGTCCGCCGGCTGAGCGGAAATGATGCGGTTCCCCGCCTCGAACGGCTTCCAAACTTCTTATTCACATCGACACTTGTGCTCGCGGATTATCTTGGAGAGTCGTTGCCGGCGGAATGGATGGTCTCACCGGGAGACGAGGTACGCCTCGGGTGGCAGGCCGATCCTGACAATCCTCCAGACCTCGACGACAATGAAGCGCGGTCGTTTATCTTTGGTGTGTACGGCAGCTCTTATGGGCTGCCGCCCGCGTTCTGGGCACCGGATGAAGCGACTCAGAATCAGAACACAGTGTACCAGTATCGCCCCCAACACGATCTGTTGTTGTATCCCCCCATCAATATTGGCGGGCGTCGTGTTTCAGAGATTAGCTTTCCAGCACAAAAGGTACAACTCGCCGAGCGTGAATCATACTTCTTTGGTGTCCGTCCCGTGTTCTACCTGCATCCATCGGCGAGAGTACCTCTGATGATGGCCGATGGCTCGGCTTCTCCGCGGGTCACAGCGGATGCAAACAAGAGCTTTCGACCCAGCAATCCAAACAGCGATCGAGAAACCTTGCTCGACTACCGTCCAAGGCCTATCTATGAGACGCCGACTCTCTCTGGGGAAGAGCGAGATGAGGACATCAAAGGCAAGTACAAATGGACCCGCCGCGGCCTGCGCGGCATCGACTTCAGCGGCGAGCGGGCGGAGTAATACGCATGCCGAAGAAGTTCTATGCGTCTTTACGAGCCCTGTGCGCAAGCACAGGATTGATTTTCTCTGTGAAAAACGACTCTTCGTGGTCCCGAGCTTGCGCTCGGGGCTCGTAAAGACGCACGAGATACCCTCGTGATCGTATAACTCACGACTGTTATTTCGGTGTGCTGCGGATTATTCGCTTGTCGCTGCGTCCGGCGCGCCGACCAACTCGAACAACAGCTCCCCGATCGCGGTCTGATGAAACACACGCTTCGGCCCGGCGGGGGTCGTGGGGATATCACCAAACCGCTCGGCACCGACGCCTCGGACAAACAGCGGCACCGGCAGGTTTGAGTGGGTGTCGGCGTGCCACAGGTGGCCGGGGACGACGCCCGGGCCGCGGTCTTCGAGCGGTTGGAAGGCAATAGTGTCAGACTCCGGCCCCAGCAGCAAATGGTCGTGGTCAGCCGTGACCATGACGAGCGTGTTGGACCAGTCAAACCCGCGATCGCCGGCGTCGAGCAGCTCGCAGACAACCTCGATCGTGCTGTGAAAGTCGGCCATCTCCTCGATCATGCGGCCGATCTAGGTGTCGTGCATCGCCCAGTCCACCGCGCCGCCTTCAACCATAAGAAAAAACCCGTCGGGGTCGTTGTCGAGCACGTTGAGTGCTGCGAGTGTGAGCTCGCGCAGCGTGGGGACGCCGGGTATGAGCGGGTGGCCGCCGGGCGGGGTGGAGTCGCGTCGGACGTGCGGCGTGCGCATCTGCTGGAGTGTGTGCGCAACCGGCGCAAGGATGAAGAGCCGCTCGGGTGTGTCACCCTCAGCCAGTGCGCGGACCCGCTCGGTGTCGTCGACGAGCGTCCACGCGGGCGAAGTCGCACCAGCCACGGTGCCTGCTTTGAGCGTGTTCCAGTCGCCCTCGCTGATATAGGTGTACTTCGGCATCTCGCGGCGTTTCGCGTTGTCGTCGTACTCCGGATGCCCCGCGCCAGCGATGACGGTGCAGACGGTGCCGGTGAGCATCTGGTGGGTGATGTCGTGGTACATCTCGCGCTTGGGAACGCTCGCGCCCGCAGCACAGGCGGGGGTGGCGTGCGAGAACGGAACACTGGTGACGATACCGACCGCCTTGCCGCGCTCGCTCGCAGCTTTGGAGACCGTGGGGACGGCTTGTTGCCCGCCGTCGACATTGATCGCGCCGCGGTAGGTGGAGACGCCGGCAAAGATCGAGGTCGCGGTGTTGGCCGAGTCCGACGCGGTGGCGCGGAGCCAGCGGTAGCTGCGGAAGTGGAACGGGTAGCCGAGGCTGGAACCTTCGTCGGGCGTGGTGTCGGTGGCGAGGGCGTAGTCGTAGACGAATCGTTGGTCTTGTTCGAGTGGCGGCACGCCCCGGCTCGGACGAGGGCCGGGGCGGAGCGGGTAGGTCGTCGCGTCGAACCGGGTCCATTCCGGACCCTGATAGATCATCGGCTCGCCGCGCCAGAGCTCGAGGGCGCGCTGGGTGCTCTCGCCGCAGCCGTCGGCGATGAAGACGATGATGTTCTTGGGCTGGCTTTGCTCGGGTTGCCCGCCCGCAACCGCGGCACAGGCTGCCAGAAGCAGGAGAGCGGCGACAGCGCGTTGGGGGTTGCGGGACAGACTGGCGGAACGGGACATCGGCTCTCCCTCGGGGCGGCGTGCTGGATCCGGGTGCAGGATCATATGTCCCCGGCGATCGTGCGCAGAGCCTCGCACACTTCGGAGCGCGGGGGAGGTCAGTCGGCGGGGGCTGGTGGGGCCTCGGGCTGTTTACGGCAGGTGGCGAGGATGATGAGCCCGGCGATCGCCGAGAGCGCCGAGCCCACGAGCACCGCGAGCTTGGTGTGGGTGAGGACGTTGGGGCTCTCGGCAAACGCAAGGTTGCCGATGAAGAGCGCCATGGTAAAGCCGACGCCGCCAAGGCACCCTGCGCCCAGGATGTGCCGCCACGAGACGCCGCGGGGCAGGCTCGCGATGCCGAGTTTGACAGCGACGAGCGAGAACAAAACGATGCCGAGAGGTTTGCCGACAAAGAGCCCGAGGACAACACCGAAGGACGGCTTGTTGAGGAGGTTCTGCCCCAGCCCGCCGTGGATCTCGATGCCCGCGTTGGCGAGGGCGAAGATCGGGATGACCAGGAAGACAGTGTAAGGGTGCAGCGCGTTTTCGAGCCGATGGAGCACGGGCATGACCTGGATGCTGTTTGTGTGAATCGTCCAGGCCGCGGCGTGTTGCTCGGGGTTGATGAGGGCGTTGGGGTCGGGGTCTTTGTTGTGGGACTCAAACTCTTCGAGCGCGTCGCGGGTGGCGGCGGTGTATCGCGCCGCCCCGACCCGGGCGGTGGCGGGGATGGTCATCGCGCCGACCACGCCGGCAATCGTGGCGTGGACGCCGCTCTTGAAAACGAAGTACCAGAGCGCAAGGCCGAAGAAGAAGTAGATCCAGGGCGAGCGGACGCGGAGCACATTGAGCATCACCATCGCGAGCGTGGCGCCGCCGGCATAGAGCAGATAGTTGGTCGCGAGTTCGTCGGTATAAAAGAGCGCGATGACGATGAGTGCGCCCAGGTCATCGGCGATCGCCAGCGAGACAAGAAACACCTTCAGCGATGCCGGGATGCGGCTGCCCAAGAGCGAGAGGATCCCCAGCGCAAACGCGATATCAGTCGCCATAGGAACACCCCAACCTCTGAGGGATGGTTCCCCAGCGTTGAAGGCGACGTAGATGAGGGCGGGGACAACCATGCCGCCGAGCGCCGCAGCGATGGGCAGGGCGGCTTTGCGCGGCGAAGAAAGCTCGCCGACAAGCACCTCCCGCTTGATCTCGAGCCCGACGACAAAGAAGAACAACGCCATCAGGGCGTCGTTGATCCAGTGGGCCAGGCTCTTAGAGAGCTCGAGCTCGGCGAACCCAATGCTGAGTTTATCACCGTGGAAGAAGTGGTGGTACGACTCGCTTGCCGACGAGTTGGCCCAGAGCATCGCGGCGACGGTGCAGGCGATCAGGATCAGCCCGCCTGCCGAACTCAGCGAGGCAAACCGCAGGAACGGCTTGGTCAGAACCTCGATCGGCTCGGGGCTGGTGAGGTCGGCAGCAGTCGGGAGTTTGTGTCCGGCCATGGTGTCCCTCGGTGTGTTCTGTGTCAGGCCGTTGGGGTAAGCAGCCCGGGCGTGCACGGCGTGACCTTTGCGATATGCGTGCCAACTGTAGAGCGTCTTCGGCGGATATGCTGTCTCCCATGACACCTATCAACACGAAAGCGGTCACCAACCGTCGCTCGGTGCACTTTGGCACCCTCGAAGACCTCCTGGGCGATCTCGACGAGGTCGCCAAAGCCGACGCCGCGGGGCGGGTGCGCCCTCTCGGTAACTGGTCCCCAGGCCAGAACCTCCAGCACCTGGCGAAGTTTCTCGCCTGCTCGCTCGATGGGTTCGGGGGTGACCCGCCGCTGGGTCTCAAGCTCTTCGGCCGGGTGCTGCGCCTGGTGATGGGCAAGAAAATCTTCATCAAACCCGTCCCGCCGGGGATCAAGCTGCCCTCGGACGTGCCGTTTCTCCCGGCAGACGAGGTCAGTGTTGCAGACGGCGCGGCCGACCTCAGGCGCGAGATCGAGCGCGTGCAGAGCGGGGCGGCGTTCATCCCCGCCAGCCCGCTCTTCGGCAAGCTGAGCCGCGAGCAGTGGATCGAGCTGCACCTGCGCCACGCCGAGCTGCACATGAGCTTTGTCGGTATCGGCAACGCGCCAGCGTGAGAGGCCGCTCGCCCGCGCAAACATCAAGTGTTGGTGTAAAATGCCAGCATGAAACGAACCATCTGCTTTCTCGTTGGCGTCACATGCCTTCTCCAGGTTGTCTTGCTGCCGGGTGCTCGTGCGGCGCAAGCGATAACACAGCCCGCCGAGACGCGCATCCCGAGTGTTGCAACATTCGAGCACGGCGCGGTCGCGGCTGACCATCCTGTTGCGTCCCAAGCAGGGGCGAAGATGCTCAAGCTCGGAGGCAACGCGGTCGATGCCGCCGTCGCGACCAGCTTTGTGCTCAGTGTGGTCCGCCCCCAGAGCTGCGGCCTCGGCGGCGGTGGGTTCATGGTCATCTCTCTGCCCGACGACCCGACCCACGGCCGTGTTGTTGCGGCGATCAACTACCGCGAGACAGCGCCCGCCGCCGCGACTCCCGACATGTTCGAGCGCACGGAGATTCCCCATGCCAGCACCCGCAGCCTTCCGCGAACAACTCCAAGCCCTCGGCCACAAGCTGGGAACGATCAAGAGCGTGGGCGTGGTGCAACTCATCGTCCGCGACAAAGAGGGAATCCACGCCGCGTGCGACCCCCGGAAGGGCGGCACGCCCGCGGGGCATTGAGCAAGTAGTCCACCATGAATCCAGAGAACGAAGCGAACTCCAACTCTCCGAGCCCCGGGCTTCAGCCCGGTTCAGACTCGCACACCGGTCGCGGCGGACACTACCTCCTGACCTGGACCACCTACGGCACCTGGCTCCCCGGCGATGTACGCGGATTCGTTTCCGACACACCCCAACCCGACGGGACATGCCACCGATCAAACACGCCCGGCACGCCCTACCAGAAGGACGATAAATCCCTCCACAACCTTGCGCAAGTGCGGATGCGTGGCGGAGAAATCGTTCTGGATGAAGCAAAGGCGCGGGTGGCTGTCCGGGCGTTTGAGGAGGTCGCCACCACGCACCGACTCGGCATCATTCTTGGCACAGTCATGCGCACCCATGTGCATCTTGTCGTGGCTTCTGGAGATCGAGAGGGAGCGCAGTTACTCCAACTGTTCAAAGGGGTTGCCTCCAGGCGCCTCGGACAGGCGTTCGGCCCTCCTCGCGCAAGATGGTGGACAACCGGCGGCTCAAGACGCTTGCTCACCGATGCCCGCTCGGTCGAGGGCGCGGTCAAGTATGTGCGAGCGCACCAATCTGATCTCGCGGTGTGCGGGTACGCTTGCAGCGGGCGTCCGGACTGAAGTCCGGGGCTCGGAGCACACAATCCCGAGCGGCGCAACGGGTAACTCGTGACGCGGAGTCCGCATGGCAACTGTCTTTCTCAACGGGAAGTTTCTCCAAACCACCGACGCCCGCGTCTCCGCGTTCGACGCCGGGCTTCAGCACG
Source organism: uncultured Phycisphaeraceae bacterium (assembly GCA_964394895.1). Taxonomy (GTDB): domain Bacteria; phylum Planctomycetota; class Phycisphaerae; order Phycisphaerales; family UBA1924; genus PNC22. Next base: position 174,386 of record CAYMZJ010000002.1, read on the forward strand.
GGGTCGGGCTCTTCGAGACCATGCTCGGCGGCACCACCGCGCTCGACGAAACCTGGGTCTACCGACTCGACGACCACCTCGAACGCCTCGCAACCAGCGCACGCGACGTCGGGCTCACCGAGCAGCTCCGCACCCAAGGCCTCTACGACGCGGTCATGGAGACCACCGCCCGCGCTGGCTATGCGCGGGCCCGCGTGCGACTCACCATCACCGGCGGCGACCTCAACATGCTGCAACAGGACGGCGGCGGCGGCGCAGAACGCGGCGGGCCAACGGTCCTGATCGTCGCCCAGCCCGCGACCGAATACCCGGACGCCATGTTCGAGCGCGGCGTCATGGTCTCCATCGCCGACGCCCGCGCCAACCCCTTCAACCCGTTCGAGGGGCACAAGACACTCAACTACTGGTGGCGTCTCCGTGAGCTCCAGGCCGCCGCCGCCCGCGGCGCAGCCGAGGCGATGGTCCTGCAAGTCAGCAACCACCTCTGCGGCGGGTGCGTCAGCAACGTCTGCATCGTCAAGGACGGCGTGCTGCGGACGCCCATCGTCCGCGGCGAAGAAATCGGGAGCGATCCGGACACCACCAACGAAGACCCGATGGCCCCCGCGCCGTTGGATGCCCAGAGCGGTGTCGCGCTGCCCAGCCCGGTGCTGCCCGGCATCACGCGCCGGGCGGTCATCGAGTTTGCCGAGATGCGGACCATACCCATCGAGAAACGGATGCTCTCGATCGAGGACCTGCTCAGCGCCGACGAGGTCTTCCTCACCAACTCGAGCTGGGGCGTGCTGCCTGTCGCTGCGGTCGAGGCCCACCCGATCGGCCCGGGCAAACCCGGCCCGGTGACGATCGCGCTGCGCAAAGCGCTGCTCCGCTCCATCACCGGCGAGCTTTCGTAGCCGGCGCGACACTCCTCTAGAGCCCCTCGCGCAAGCGAGGGGACAACGCGGCGCAACTGTGCAAAGCAACCCGCGCCCGCGATGTTCTACATCGTCACACCCCGGAACGTCGGCGTGAACTCGGGGAACACAAAGTCCAGATCGACGTTGGCGAGCCGGTTCTGCACGACCTCAGCAAGAATGTCCCGGTAATCGATCGTGATCGCCAGGTCCTGCTGCTGATGGAGCAGGTCCGGGTTCAGCCCCGGCCACTCGCTGAGCACCCGCCCGCCGGTGATGTTGTTGCCCATCAGCATCATCACGTTGCCGTGGCCGTGGTCGGTGCCCTGGCTGCCGTTCTCGGCAACAACCCGCCCGAACTCCGACATCGCCACCAGCGTCACCGGCAACCCCTCGCCGATCACATCAAGATGGAACGCCGCCATCGCCGACGCGAGTTCCTGCATGAGATACGCCATGTACCCGTTGCGGGGTTGTTGCTGCTCGTGGGTGTCCCAGCCGCCGATATCCAGCGAGATCGCCTCGACCCCGACCTGCGCTTTGATGAGCGCCGCAGCCGACTTGAGCGAATACCCAAAGTACGAATCAGGATAGACCGCGCCGTTTGCAGGCTGATAGTTGGCAAAGTCGATCGCGTCGAGCAGCGTCATCGTGCTGATGGTGTTCTCAGCACTCGTGCGCAGCAGTTCCGGCCCGCGGCGGTACATGTCGTCGATGATCTGCAACCTGGCGTCCTTGGTAAACTCCGGCCCGTTGAGGCTCGATTCATTCAGGTCAGGGAAGGGCAGCGCCTTGGGCGCGCCGACGAGCTGACGCTGCAGCCCCGTCGAGATCCCGATCGCCCGGATCGCCGCCTGGTCATCCAACGGCGGCACCGTCAGCAGGTGCCGCCCGACCCACCCGGTAAACAGGCTCGGGTCGCGGGCCTTGCCCACTTCCATAAAGTGCATCGCGTCAAAGTGCGAGCGGGTCTCGTCGACCGACCCGGTCGCGTGGACAAACAGCAGCTTGCCGTCGTCGTAAGCGGTGGTCAACGGCGACATCGCCTGCGACAACCCGAAAAACCCGTCCAGATCGACCGCTCGGTCGGTGTCGTTGCTGTCGGGGTGGGGGATGTTGATCGTGGGGCGGGCGGTGTAATAGTCCGGATCGCCGTGGGGCACGCACAGCGTCAGCCCGTCGGCCCCGCCGCGCAAGAAGAGTGAGACAAGGATGTCCCGCGGCGCAGCCCCCTCTCGCGCAAACGCGACCCGGGGCAACCACAGCGGCACCGCGGCGCTGGCCGCCAGCGCCGCGCCGCCCACACCCAGAAAGCTCCGTCTGGAAAGATCGACGTACTCGTTGCATCCGCCCTGTGTGCTGCGTGGCATGGTGATTCTCCCTTGGTGCGGCCGTAGTGGCGCAGCCATCGGTGCGACCGGTCGGTCGCGGTCAAAGTCGCGGTCAATACTGCTGGAACGCCGGGCTCGAGATCGCCAGCCCGAGCGTCTCGCGGATGCGGGTGTTCGTAAACGGCGGCTGCCCGAGCGCGTCGCTCAACTCGGCCCGCAGAGAGCGGGGAAGGTACCCGCCGAAGAGGTAGATGTTGATCGCGCCGACGACCTCTTCGGTCGTCTGTTTGTTGAACGGCGTGAAGTCGAACAGCACCTCGCCCTGCTCAAAGAACATCGAGTTGGGGTACCGCCAGCGCGGCAGCATGTGCCCCGCCCAGAACGCCGAGCTGTCCGGATAGCCGTTGGGCGGCGCCCAAAGAAACGGCATCTGCCCCATGACATCGGTGAGATAGATCAGCGCCCAATACCCGGTGATAGAGGAGGGCAGCGCACGAACAGCCGAGAGCGCGTAGTGGTAGGGTCGCTTGAGCCGCGGCTTGGAGCACCCCAGCCAACGCTCAGCGAGCACCACCCGCAGCATCGACTTGATATCGCCGTCGGTGTTGAGATAGGTCTGGGCGAGTTCGTCCACCAGTGCCGTCGGCGGGTTCTCGCCCCAGAACCGGACCGCGAGTTTCTTGCTCAGGAACCGCGCCGTGTGCGGCGCACCGACCGGCGAATGGCAGAGAATATCGATCACACTGTCGGCGTCGGACTCGCCCCCGCCTTGGGGGATCTTGCGCCCCAGCACGTTCTTGGTGCCGTGGTCGTGCCAGGAGGACTGGAACCGCGATTCGCCGAGCGTCGGGCTGTTCTCGTCGTAGTCAATGGTGTAGCCGGTAAAGCACCGCGCAACCTCGCGGACATCCTGTTGGGTGAAGTTGTCCACGCCGATCGTGTGCAGCTCCATCAGCTCGCGGGCATAGTTCTCGTTGGGGGCCCAGGCAAAGCTGAACGCCCCGTCCAGATACGTCAGCATCGCCGGGCTCTGCGCCGACGCCTTGACAATGTCGGAGAACTTGCCCAAAGGGTTGGCGCGGATCACGTCCCGGTCGTCGATCGGCTTGAACATCTCCGCGCCGTCCTTGAACAGGTAGATATTGAAGTGGTCGCTCCAGAACTCGACCATCCGTTCGTAGAGTTGGCGCTTGCTGGTCGCCTGGCGGAGAATGGTCGCGTTGAGCAGCTCCCACGTCATGTCGTAGTTGTCGTTCCGCGCGCGGAGCACATGCCGGCGCGGGGTTTCGTTGAGCGTCTCAAACTCGTTATCGAGCCGGGCCTGGAGCCCGCTGTCGTCGATCGAGTCGGGGTCGAGCTGCCACTCCAGATAGGCGTCGTACCCGTTGGTGTAGGCGTAATCGAGCTGTTCCCACGAGAAGCCAAAGGTCGTGCGATCAACCAGCCGACGGATATTGTCCGAGGCGCAGAGATCGACCTTGGTCCCCCCGGGGCCGGGCTCGGGCGGCACGTCCGGCGCAGGTGAGTTGGGCAACTCGGGAGGTTGCTCAACAAACACACTCCCCGGCCAGTCCGTGGGCGCAGGCAGCGTCGAGGGCTGCCGCCGCATTCTGAGCCCGCCCCGAGACATTGCTGCGATCCGCTGCACCTCGCGCGCCGTGATCGGCTCGGACCCCCGCCGCAGCAGCTGCGCGATGATCTCGGTCGTGCTCGGCACCCCCGGCACGCGGTCCCCACGGCCGAGCCTGGAAAGCACGAGCTCCCTGTCCAACGTGTCTCGCGTGGTCAAAGGCATGACGTCCTCTCCTTCTCGCCTGTGGTGCGGCTCCGAACCCTTCCGTGCCAGTATGCCCGGAAAGTTCGTGTGACTCAATACTCTTTGGAGTGAATCCGGTCCGATTTCACAAACAACAGCACGCCGCGGTTTTTTCAAACCGCGTACGGAACACGTTCGTCAAAAACAGAAAGATGTCGAGAAACGAGAGCATCTTGCGTCGCTGTGCTTCGTGTGCCACGGCCATCTTGGCCGTGCGAACATCGTAGATTCAGGCGGGCACAGCTCACAGAGCCGTGGCACACAACACGAGAAAACCGCCAATGCCTTACCTACCGCGAGATGACCCGCACGTTGCGACGCCCCGCGCGGTCAAACCCCAGCCCCCGCCGGAGCGCCATCCACCCGCGCCGCACCAAAACCAGCACCACAAACACCAGCCCGGCGAGAATCACCATGGGCAAGACCACCACCAGCAGGATCACCGTCAGCGTCAGAAACGCCACCGTGAACGCCGCACGGGTGATCCACGAGGGTTGCTGACGGATCACAGTCACAACTCGGGCCGCGTGTTGGCCCGTGCGTGTGGTCTGCTCACTGAACACAGAAAAGCGCATCATCTCACAACAATACTAGGAGAACCGCGCCGAGGATTACAGCAGCATCCGTACAGCGGCCGCCAGCAATCCCATCACCGCCGCCGCCGGCCCACCGCCACCAGCAAACCCAGCCCGAACGCCGCCAGCGAACCCGACGCCGGAATAGTCGCAGGGACGCCCATCACCGCCGTGAGCTGGTCCTGCGCCACCGGCGACCGCAACGCCATGATCTCGCCACCAAACGATTGACCCGAGCCGACCGCATCAAACAGCGTCCCGATCTGCGCCAGCACAGACCCGCTCAACGGCTCGTTCAACGGGTTGCTCGCCCGGAACTCACCAGCCGCGATATCCAGGCTCGACCGCCCCGCGCCCGGGTCGAAGTCGGTCACGACCTCCCAAAGCGCCAGCTGAAACGCCGTCGCCAGATCATCCGGCGCATCGGCCGCAAACTGCGCCTGGTCGGCAAACGCAAACAGACTCTCGACCGCAGACGCCGTAGTCAGGCTCATCGGCGCACTGTCAGGCACCCCAGTCAGCCCGGTCAGCGTGTAAGGCAGCGTGTCGCGGCTGGTCGCCTGAAACAGGTCGGTGCAGAAAAACGCCTGCGACCCGAGCATGTCCCAGCCGTCACCGGCATCGGTGGGGGTGTCGGTCACCTCGGTGATCTCGTACATCAGCTGCCCCGCAAAGGTGCTGATCGAACGCTCCCCGATCTCGATCCGGACAACCTGCCCCTGACCGGCACCCGAAAAATACATATCCACGATGTCAGCCCGGGCGGACGAAGCGAGCCCGGCAGCGGTAGCAAGAAGAACGGCAGCAGCGGTCAGTCTGGTCGGCATGGTAAATACCCCTTCCGCCACAGATATGCCATGCCAAGGGCGCCACGCCCACCCACAGCCCGGGCCAAACCGCCCAAAGGGTCGGGCGGCGCGGGCGGTGCCGCCTGTGCGGACGGGGACAAACTGTCGGATGGCGCGCGACCCGGCCTGCTCTGCAATAGAGTGGTTCCGGATAGAATGGGCGTGGTACGCTCCGGGCCTCGTGCTGAGGCGTATTCACCATGATCGAAGGGTCGGTGATTGGTGTTCTCGGTCTTCCAAAGGGGGTGCCTTGTCCCCTCGCTCGCGCGAGGGGCTCTGTTCTCTGCGTACACAGCACTTTCAGAAAAACCACTCGCTGCCAGCGGGAAACACAGTCCATAGAGCCCCTCGCGCAAGCGAGGGGACAACCACCCGACCCAGAATCCCGACCCAGAACGACGAAACATCCATACACGACGAAGCACAGGTAGAGACGGATGCCACAACCCAAACACGATGATGGAGCACAACCCGGTGCGGACGAACAAACGGCTGATGCTGCCGGTTCGGGCTTTGTCCACCTCCACCTCCACTCCGAATACTCACTCCTCGACGGCGGCAACCGTATCGACCGCCTCGTCAAACGCATCAAAGACCTCGGCATGCCCGCCGTCGCCCTCACAGACCACGGCAACCTCTTCGGCGCAGTCACCTTCTACGAAGCCTGCCGACGCGAAGGCGTCAAACCAATCCTCGGCGTCGAGGCCTACGTCGCACCCGGAGACCGCACCGACCGAACCTACACCGGCGTCGGCGACGGCGGCTACCACCTCGTGCTCCTCGCCGAAAACGAAACCGGCTGGCACAACCTCATGTACCTCTGCTCCGAGGCCTACCTCACCGGGTTCTACTTCAAGCCCCGCATGGACCGGGCACTCCTCGAAACCCATAACTCCGGGCTCATCGCCATCAACGGCCACCTCGGCAGCGAGATCGGTGACCACCTGCTCGCGCGGGTCCAGTCCGGCGATACCAAACACTGGGACCGAGCCGTCGAGAGCGCCGAGTGGCACGCCCGGGTCTTTGCTGACGAAGGCACCGGCCCGCGGTTCTATATCGAGATGCAGCACCACGTCCCCGAGCAGAACGCCATCAACCCGCTGCTCATCAAGCTCGCCCGGCAGATGGACCTGCCTCTGGTCTGCGACAACGACAGCCACTTCCTCCGCGCAGAAGACCACGACGCCCACGACACACTGATCTGCATCTCGACCGGCAAGCTCAAAAGCGAGACCGGGCGCATGAGGTACACCCCCGAGCTCTACGTCAAAAGCCCCGAACAGATGCGCGAGATCTTCGAGAGCGAACGCTACAACGAGGGCGAATCCGCCGACGCCGGCCGCGAGGCGCTGGCAAACACAGTCGCGATCGCCGAACGCTGCCACGTCGAGTTGCCGGTCGGGGCAAATCATGCGCCGGTGGTCCGGGTCAAAGTCCCGGCCGAGTCCGAGCTGCCCCGCCACGACGACGAACGCTTCGGCGGCGACCTCACCGCGTGGTACACCGACTATTGCAGCCGATTCGAGCTCGAACCATTCGAGGATACCCAAGACAAATCAGACGCCGAAGCCCTCAAAATCGAGTGCGACCGGGCCCTGAGGATGCTCGCCGAGGCCGGCATGATCTGGCGCTACGGCCCCGAGATTCTCAAAGGCGCGCCGGACAGAGCCCCCCGCGCAAGCGGGGGGAAAGGGCCGACTCGATCGCGCGGGAAGAGCAACCAGAAAAGCGACGAGTGGGCGCGCCTCGACCGCGAACTCGGCATCCTCGCTGACAAAAACATCAGCGCCTACTTCCTCATCTGCTGGGACTTTGTCAACTGGGGCCGTCAGCGCGGCATCCCCGCCAACGCCCGAGGCTCAGGCGTCGGCACCATGGTCGGCTACGTGCTCGGCCTCTCCAACGCATGCCCCGTCCGCTACGGCCTGCTCTTCGAGCGCTTCACCGACCCCGACCGGGCTGAATACCCCGATATCGATATCGACCTCTGCCAGAACGGCCGCAGCGAAGTCATCAGCTACGTCCGCGAAAAGTACGGCCACGTCGCCCAGATCGTCACCTTCGGCACCATGAAAGCGCGGGCTGCGATCCGCGACTGCTCCCGCGTTCTCGAAGTCTCCCTCCCCGTCGCCGACCGCGTCGCCAAGATGATCCCCGAAACCCTCGGCATCACCATCGACGGCGCAATCGAAGCCGAGCCCGACTTCCGCCAACTGTGCGAGGGCGCACCCGCCGCGATCGCCAAGGTCAACGCCAGCCTCTCCCCCCACCAGCAGACCAGCGCCGAACAGATCACCCAGCTCATCGACAACGCCCGCGTTCTCGAAGGACAAGCCCGGCACAGCTCGGTCCACGCCGCCGGCGTCATCGTCGCGACACAACCACTCCATCAACTCGTCCCCCTCTTCCGCCAGACCGGTGCCGCCGAGAACGAGGTCGTCACCCAGTGGGACGGCCCGACCTGCGAGAACATGGGCCTGCTCAAGATGGACTTCCTCGGCCTCCGCACCCTCAGCGTCATCGAACGCGCCAAGGCGCTGGTCCGCGAAGGGCTCGACGAAAACGCGATCTACGCCGCTGTCGGACGCGAGCCCGACGACGGCGGCCCCCACCCCCTCGACCTCGACCGCCTCGCCTACGACGACGCCCGCGTCTTCGATCTCTTCCAGCGCGGCGACACCGTCGGCATCTTCCAGTTCGAGTCCGGAGGCATGCGACGCCTCCTCGTCGAGATGAAGCCCGACCGACTCGAAGACCTCATCGCCGCCAACGCCCTCTTCCGCCCCGGACCGATGGACCTCATCCCCGACTACAACCGCCGCAAGCACGGCGATGAGCCCGTCCCCAGCGTCCACGAAATCGTCGACCGCTTCACCGCCGAGACCTACGGTGTCATGGTCTACCAGGAACAGGTCATGCAGATCGTCCACGAGCTGGGAGGCATCCCGCTGCGTGCGGCCTACACACTCATCAAAGCGATCAGCAAGAAAAAACACAAGGTCATCGAGGCAAACCGCCCCAAGTTCATCGACGGTGCCGAAAGCAAAGGGCTCGACAGAACCAAAGCCCAGGAGCTTTTCGAGCTGATCCTCAAGTTCGCCGGCTACGGCTTCAACAAGAGTCACTCGACCGGGTACGCGATCGTCGCCTACCAGACCGCCTACCTCAAAGCCTACTTCCCCGGCCCCTACATGGCCGCGTTCCTCACCTTCGAGAGTCAGGCCCAGAAAGTCAGCGACTGGATCCCCTATCTCGAAGACGCCAAACGTGCCCGCACCGTCGATCCCAAGACCGGCGAGGTCCTCCGCGCCGGGGTCGAGATCAAACCCCCCGACGTCAACCTCTCCCAAGCCGAGTTCAGCGTGGTCTACCACGACGACGAACCCCGCGACGCAGCCCACGGCCATATCAGGTTCGGGCTGCGCGCGATCAAAGGCACCGGCGAAAAAGCCATCAACGCAATCATCGCCGAACGAGACCACAACGGCAACACCAGCGACGGCAACAGCGACGATGGCAGCAGCGCAAAGCGCCAGCCCTTCCGCTCGATGTACGACTTCTGCGAGCGCGTCCCCGCCGGCGTGGTCAACAAAGCCACCATCGAGAGCCTCGTCCGCAGCGGGGCCTTCGACGCTGTCCACTCGCGCGACGAACGCGCATCCATGCTCGCCTCCATCGAGGCCGCCGTTGCCGCCGGGCAGAAGCTCGCCCAGGACAAAGCCGCCGGGCAGTCCCAACTCTTCGGCTTCGGAGCCAGCGACGACGAACCGGCCGCAGCGAACGAATCCCAACTCATCCGCGCCCCGGCATGGAGCGAAAGCGAAACCCTCGCGCAGGAAAAAGACGCACTCGGCTTCTACGTCTCAAGCCACCCCCTCGAACAGTGGAAGCACTGGACGGGGGTGTTCGCCAACACAAAGCTCAACCAGCTCACCGAGCGCGGCCAGGACACCCGCGTCGTGCTCGCGGTCCTTGTGCAATCAACCCGGACGCTCGTCATCAAGCAGGGCAAAACCGCCGGCCAGAAAATGGCGATCCTCACCGTCGAGGACACGACCGGCACCGCCGAAGCGGTGATGTTCGCCGACTGCTACACCAGGCACAGCCACCTCCTCGAAGACGACGCCCCCAAGTTCCTCCTCGGCCGCATCGATCTCTCCAGAGGCGACCCCCAGGTGCTCGTCGACAGACTCGTCCCCATCGACGGCCTGCCCCTCCAGCGAGGCACACTCCGCGTCGTCGTCAGCGAAGTCCGAAGCAACGGCACCAGCCACCAGGCGCTGCACACAGTCGCCGACCTGCTCGGCGCAGCCGGGACCGGGACCGGAAGTGAGGGGGGCACACCAAACGGCACACCAGCAGGCACCCCGAACCAACCCACGAAACCACCGGAAACTGTCCCGATCCAGCTGGTGGTCGAGACCGACGAGGTCGTCTGCGAGGTCAAGCCCACCAAACCGCTGCGGACCACCCTGACCCCCGACCTTGCGCGGGAACTGGTCGCCGCGGTCGGTGAGGGTGGTGTTCGGCTCTTCAAGGGCGTGGCGGTGGAGGTCGAGAAGGACCGGAAGCCTTGGGAGAAGCGGGTGTAGCATTTGCACCACAATATGTAGGGGGTTGATCATCATATCGACCCCAAATATTGGATCCTGCTCGGTATTGAACAGTATAGTGTGTTCTTGGAAACAAATAAACATTTAGTGCTCAATGTGTGCATTTCATGCACAACTAGGCTATTATTGTTCAAATGGACCTGTCGAATTTTACCCAATCTTCTCCTGGCAAACTGGTTCAGACTTCTGGCTCGGAGCCTGTGGTCAAGGAGGGGCGTCCCACTCTGGGCTTATTCTCGGGCCAAGCATTTCTCCCGGACCCACTTCCTCCGAAGTCGCTCGGCGTAGACCTTCTGGGTACCGTCTATCCAGATTTGGAGGACGCGGTCCAGAATCTGACGCGTCTGGACGGCATTGCCGCATCACTACCCAGTTCGCAGTTGCTTGCCAATCCCTTCCGGATCAAGGAAGCACAGGCCTCATCAAGGATTGAGAACACAATTGCAAGCGCGGAAGATGTCGCTCTTGATGAGGCAGGACTAGCGACGACTGATGATTCGAGAGAGGTGGGCAACTATCTCCGTGCGCTTGATGCGGGTCTGAAGTCTCAAGCCCCACTTGGTCAATGGCTGATCAAGTCCATGCACTCGGTCCTGATGTCAGGAGGTGTGCGGGGTGCGGAGAAGAGGCCCGGAGAGTACCGCGATGGTCAGGCCTATATCCAAGGCCGTCGTCGTGGGTTTGCCGATGCGGCGTTCGTACCGCCGCCGGCTGAAGAGGTCCAGCACTGCATGGACCACCTTGACCATTTCATGCGATCGCCTCCGGCTTGGGCACCCGCCATTGTCGCAGCGGCGCTGGTGCATTATCAGTTTGAGTGCATACACCCGTTTGCAGACGGAAACGGTCGTCTGGGCCGAATGCTCATCGTCATGATGCTCTGTCGAAGCGGTCTGATTTCCCGACCGTTGGTGTATGTGAGCCCGTATTTTGACAAGCACCAGGAGGACTACTTCATTCTGCTTCGGCGAGTGAGCACCGAGGGAGCCTGGATCGAATGGGTAAGGTTTTTTTGTATCGGCGTGGCGACACAGGCGAGGGACGGTGTGTACCGAGCGAAGCGCATGTTGGAACTCCGGCAGCAGTTTGCAGACACGGTCACGCGAGAAAGAGCCTCCGCCAGGCTTCGGGAACTCACCGATTTCCTCTTTGAACGCCCCGCGGTGCGTTCAACAGATGTTGCAAGGAGACTAGGGGTGCGACCACAGCAAGCTCAACGGTATATCGACAGGCTGACCGAGTACGGTATTCTTCGTGAAATAACCGGTCGAAACTACGCCAGAGTCTATATCGCACAAGATGTAATCCGAGTTATCGAAGCCGAACAACCCGAAGATACTCAACAAACCTGACGGTTCTCTCCCATCAAGCCTGAATGACACGAGTTGATGACCTTGCGAAGCATGACGATTCAGTTGCTTGGCTACGGGTTTCTTGAGCTATGAGCTCAGCCACTTGCGCAGCCACCGTGTCTCGGCCAACTTGTCGGAGGAGTATGTGATGGCTCAAGTGGGCATCTTCATCCATGCGCCTGTTATCCCCTACCTCCCCACCGCGTCTCCAGCCCGTGCTCCACACCCAACAAATCCAGCACCTTCCCCACCATAAAGTCCACAAGGTCCTCGATGCTCTCAGGCAACAGATAAAAGCCCGGATTTGTCGGGCACACGATCGCCCCGGCCAGCGCCAGCGTCCGCATGTTCTCGATGTCGATCAGGCTCAGCGGGCTCTCGCGGTGGCACACCACCAGCCGCCGGCGTTCCTTGAGCGTCACCATCGCCGCCCTGCATAACAGATTACTGCCAGACCCCGTCGCCAGCGCCCCCAGGCTCGTGCTCGTGCAGGGGACGACCACCATCCCGTCGTGCAAAAATCCTCCCGACGCGATCACCGCGCCGACATCCTTGTTCGGGTGCACAATCAGCCGGCGCTCGACCTCGGCCGTGTCCCAGCGCGCCGCGCCCTCGGCCCACTGCCTCACGCCCAGCGGCGGCGGGGCGTTGCTGACGGTGTGGGGCAGCAGATTCCCAAGATCGAGCCCACGCACCCCCGCCTCATCAGCCAGCAGCCGCCGGCCGTACTCGGTCACCACCAGATGCACCTCGCACCCGCTGCCCAGCAGCAGCTCCAGCAGCCGCAGGGCGTACCCGGCACCCGACGCGCCGGTGATCCCCACCACAAACCGTCGGCCAGTCGGCAGGGAATCGGGATGGTGCGGGCGGGGTGTCATGGTTCAGCGTCGGGTTCGGGCACTATGCTCTGGGGACGATTGGCACACGGGAGGTTCCATATGCGCAGCGAGTTCCCCAGACAGGCTAGGGCGTTTTGCGCCATCGTGTCTTCGGTATGGCGCGGACGGCGCAAGCAGCGTGGGCGGCACTTCCCCCTCGCTTGCACGAGGGGCTCTGTCGAGGCACAAGGTCACCGGACAAAAGAGTCCCTCGCGCAAGCGAGGGGACAAAGGCACTACCCGAAAACACACAAGAGCGCAAACCGTTCTCAAAGATGGTTGGCCGCAGCCGCCACGGTGGGGGTCGCCGCCGCCGTCGCCGGCCTGCCCGGCTGCACCAGCGTCATCTACGACAGCAACCCCGAAGGCATCCCGATCCCGCTCGACGAAAAACCCGACTTTGCCAGCCGAACCGTCTTGAACCTGTTGGCCGAGAGCATCTCCTGGGCCTCCGAACGCCACCCGCCGCCCGACGACGAAAACGACGGCTGGTTTGCCATCAACCTGCCCCAAGGCGTGACCCGCGAGCAGTACATCGACGTCGCCACCCGCATCGGCGACCGCGCGGCACCCATCACCCCCGAGGCTGAGTCGCTCCCCACCTACCACATCGGGTGGGTCTGGATGCGGGGAGACCGGGCCCGCGTGGACGTCTTCCGCCCGGTCTACGCCTTCTCGCGCAGCGGCGGGCAGGTCGTCCAACAAGCGATCACCCTCCACCTCAAACGACGGTTCTCGTCCTGGCGCGTCGAGCAGACCCAGCCCTGGGACCCCGGCGTGGTCGAGGTGCCGCCGATCTATTACATGCCGTTGCCCGAGGTGATCGAGGGCGAGGCCGAGTTGCAGCACGAGTTGGACGACGAGGTGCCCCACGAGGTGGACGACCAAAGCGAGCCGGAGGTCATGGACATCGACCCGGGTGTTGAGTCGGCACCCGAGGTGACACTCGACGACACCGATTGAACAGGACCGACGGATTGATCCGGCCGATGAACCGGGCACCCCGGGGCGGGTGGAACAGGAGCGGGGTTTCCAGGAGACGCTGTGCATGATCGGCCGTGCGAAGGAATCAGCGACAATGCGACCACAGCCCGGACTATCAGCTGATCGTGCTCCCTCGCTGCTCGCACTCGCCGAGACCAATGCCGCCCGCATCCGCCGGTTGCTGGCGCGAGCAAAGGAACTCCGCCCGGCCGCTCTGGGCCAAGCCCCCCCGCTCGACCTGCTGCGAGGCAAGACCGTCGCGACCGCCTTCTTCGAGCCCTCGACCCGGACTCGGTCCAGCTTCACCCTCGCAGCCCAACGCATGGGCGCCGCAGTCGCCGACCTCTCCATCGGCGGCTCGAGCCTTGCCAAGGGTGAGTCGGTCCGCGACACCGCCCGCACACTCGAAGCCATGGGCGTCCACGCGATCGTCGTGCGAGGCAAGCAGTCGGGCATCGCCCAACTGGTCCACGACACCGTCGCCTGCGCCGTCATCAACGCCGGCGACGGCAGGCACGAGCACCCGACGCAAGGGCTGCTCGACCTCGCCTCGATCGCCGAGGCTTTCGGGCGCGACGACAGCTTTGACCTCGCCGGCCTCCGCGTCGCGATCGTCGGCGACGTGGTCAGCTCACGGGTCGCCCGCTCGGCGATCGCCGGCCTGACCAAACTCGGCGCAAGCGTCGTCCTCGTCGGCCCGCCGAGGCTGGTGCCCAAGGGGCTTACGTGTCTGCGCCCGCCCGACGCGCCCGAAGCTGCAACCCTGTCGGTCGAGCACGACCTCGACACGGTGCTGCCCGAGATGGACGCGGTGATGATGCTGCGGATCCAGTTCGAACGCCACAGCAGCAGCACCCGGGAGCCCGGAAACGCCCCGCCCCCGGAGCGCGGGCAACCGAAGACCGGGCCGATCGCGTCGGTCCGCGCCTACCGCGAACACTGCGGCCTCACCGCCGAGCGCGCAGCAAACATGAAGCTCGGCGCCGTCGTCCTCCACCCCGGACCCATGAACCGCGGCGTCGAGATCGACAGCACCGTCGCCGACAGCAACGCCGGGCCCAAGTCGCTCATCCAGCAGCAGGTCTCCTGGGGCGTCGCGGTCCGGGCAGCGGTGTTGGCCGAGTGTCTGGGCGCGTGAGCCCCGGCTCGCACCCGCGGATTCAACCCCTATTTGTGACACTTCGATACTGCTCCTTGGTCGGGCGAGGGTTTGCCTGTACGCTGGTACCGACGCCGGTGCCATCCGTACCGAGACATATCGAGAGCACCTTGTGTGGAGGTGGAGCAGTTCTCTTGGTGTGCCACGGCCATCTTGGCCGTGCCGACCGGTCCGCACGGCCAAGATGGCCGTGGCACACCAGACGCGAGAAATGAAAGCGAGAGGGAGAAACTATGATCCGGACAGCAACAGTCTGTACAGCCGCATTGATCGCCACCGCAGCCAGCGCCCAGCCGCTGCCCCAAGACGCCGCCGCGCCCTACCAAGGGTTCAAGGTCGTCGCCGTCGAGCTCGACTCGGCCGCCGACGTGCAGCAGATGCAGACGCTCGGCGCCGACCAGTGGTCGCACCACATCCGCCCCGGCGAACCCACCGACTTCATGGTCTCGCCCGATCAGCTCACCGCGCTCGATCGGCTCGGACTCACCTACGCCGTCATCGACGCCGACATCCAGGCAACCGTCGACGCCGAGCGCGCCCGGCTGACACGCGGCGGCAACGCCCGCAGCTGGTTCGACGACTTCAAAGACCTCGACGCGATCAACGCCCAGCTCGACGCCTTCGCAGCCTCTCGCCCAGACATCGCCGAGGTCTTTGACATCGGCCTGACCATCGAAGGCCGCACCATGCGCGGCCTGCGCATCGCCAACGACGCCTTCGGCGACCCCGACTGCAAGCCCACCATCCTTATCAACTCCTGCCAGCACGCCCGCGAATGGGTCGCCCCCATGGTCGGGATGTACACCGCCGACCGGCTGCTGGCCGAGCACGGCTCAGACCCCGACATCACCGCCCTCATCGACCGCGCCGAGTTCCTTATCATCCCCGTCGCCAACCCCGACGGCTACAGCTACACCTGGACCAACCAGAGGCTCTGGCGAAAGAACCGACGCGACAACGGCAACGGCACCTTCGGCGTCGATCTCAACCGCAACTGGGGCGTCGGCTGGGGGCTCAACAACGGCTCATCCGGCAACACCAACTCGGGCATCTACCGCGGCACCGCACCCTTCTCCGAACCCGAAACCCAACTCATCAGCGCACTCGCAGAGTCCAGGCCGCGCCTCGCAGCACAGGTCGACATCCACGCCTACGGCCAGATGCTCCTCGCACCCTGGGGCTACACCGGCGACCTGCCGCCCGACCACTCGACGTTCCAGACACTCGGTGCCCAGATGCAGCAGATCATCCTCCCGATCCACAACCGTACCTATGTCCACGGCCCCTGCTACACAGTGCTCTACCCTATCTCCGGCGGCGAGGGCGACTGGTTCTGGGGTGATCGCGGAGCACACAACTTCCTCATCGAGCTCCGAGGCCCCAGCTTCGTGCTGCCGCCCGAACAGATCATCCCCAACGCCGAAGAGGTCTACCCCGCAATGGTCCACTTCGCGTCATGGGCAAGGCTCGAACACAAACCCCCCGCCGATTTCAACGACGACGCCGAGATCAACACCCTGGACGTCATCGCGTTCCTGAACGCATGGAGCGCCAACGACATGTCAGCCGATTTCAACAACGACGGCTCGATCAACACCCAGGACGTACTCGCATTCCTGAATGCCTGGGCAGCCGGCTGCTGAGCGAAACCGCAGCGCCTGCCTCGTGTGCCGACTTTTCCTGCTCCCTCTCCCGCGCCTCGTGGGGGAGGGCTGGGGAGGGGGGTGTATTTCTTCATGCAGCACGCCCGACACGACGGGTGCGAGAAGAGTGATCCTTTCCTGATACGGTTCACGAAGAACAGATGTGCATCTCTACGAGCCCTGTGCGCGAGCACAGGATTGGTTCTTCCCGTGAAAGAGGGCCACTTATGGTCCCGAGCTTGCGCTCGGGGCTCGTAGAAACGCACGAGATATTTTCGTGATTCGTATGACTGGTCTCCCATCGCTCGCGCGAAGGGCTCTGTGGAGTGTGGCACACAGGATCACACAGAACGCGTCACCACCCCATCACGAACACCCCGCCGCCCAATCGTTCAGAAACGCGATCACGTCGAGCGTGTTCACGTCCCCGTCACCATTGACGTCGGCATCCTCATCGCCCGCTGCCCAGTCGTTGAGAAACGCCAACACGTCGATCGTGTTGGCAACACCATCGCCGTTCCAATCACCCTCGCAGTACACGATCGAAACACTCCACGCCCCGCGCCCCTGCGTCGCAACGACAAGGCGATCGCGGCCGGTGTCCAGATCAATGTCAATCACCGGCACGTTGGGCAAACCAGGCGGGTACGCATGCCAGCTGTCGCCGCCATCGACCGTCCGCAGCAGCCCCGCGTCCGTCCCGGCGTAGATCGTCAGCCGGCGTTGCCGATGATCGGCCGCGACCACATTCACCGGGATATCAGGCAGGTTCTGGTCCAGCGCCTCCCACGTCTGCCCGGCATCGGTCGAACGCCGAATCTGCGTGGCCCCAAAGAACGCGGTCGCAAGATAGACCGTCTGCTCGTCGGTCGGATCAATGAACAGCTCGCGCGTGACCCGAGGCCACCCCGGGTGGTTGTCAAGGATCTGCGTGAACGTCTGCCCGGCGTTGGTCGAGACCGCTACGTTGCCGTCGTTGGTCGAGGCATAGATATAGTCTGAGTTGCTCGGCGCGATCGCCAGCGCGCGGATCGCCCCAGAGCCGTCGGTGATGTCGCCCGACCGCGCCCCCCAGCTTGTGCCCCCGTTGGTCGAGCGGAAGAGGCGCTCCGTGCCGTAGTACACGGTGTTGGTGTTGTTCGGATCGATCACATACGGCGGCAGGAAACTGTTTCTGCCGTTGATCCCCGACCCGGCAAAGTTGAACCCCGCCCCGCCGTTGGTCGAGCGGAACAGGTTGCCCGTGCCCTGGTACTCGCCGAACATAATGTTGGGCGAGCTCTGGTTGATCTGCGTCCACCCCCCGTCGCCGCCGATGACACGCTGCCATATCTTGGTGTTGTTGGTGCGGCGGTTGGTCCCGTTGTCCTGGGTTCCGATGAGGACAAAGTCGTCGTCGGTCGGGTGCGTCGAAAGCCCCGCATAAATCTGTATCGTGCCCAGGCCCGCCGCCAGGCTCGTCCACGAGTTGCCCAGATTGATCGACCGGTGCAGCCCGCCGTCGTTGCCGCAGAGCAAACGCCCCGCCGCGTCCCACGCGATCGCGTGCAGGTCAACGTGCGGCGGCGTGGTGGTGCTGCCCGACCCGTTGATGTAGCGCCGCATGTTGAGCCCGCCGTAGAACACGGTCCCGGGTTCGTCGGGTTTGACCGAAACGCACGAGAGAAACCAGCCATAGGTCACCTGGTTCACACTGCCGTTGGAAGTCCAGGTCGACCCGCCGTTGTCAGAGCGGAACCCCCCCATGTTTGATGCGCCGCCGCCGCTCGATGTTGTTTGCCGAGTAAAGAGCGTGTACACCGTCTGCGGGTTGCTCGGCGAAACGTCAAGACTGATCCGCCCGACCTGCGAGCTCGGCAGCCCCGCGGTGAGCTCGTTCCATGAAGCCCCGGCATCGATGGATTTGTACACCCCGTTGCCCGGGTCACCAAAGATATTCCCGATCGCCGCATACACCGTCGCGGGGTTCTGCCGATCAATCGCGATATCACTCGCCTCGACGCCCGGGATGCCGTTGGTCAGGTGCGTCCACGTCTCGCCAGAGTCGGTGGACTTGAACACCCCGACCAGCCCCATCGCGCCGGGGTGCCCCTTTGCCGCTGCAAGTGCCGGAAACCCGCCCGCGCTGGCGACCGCCGCGTAGAGCGTGCTGGGTGTCTGCGGGTCGATGACAAGTTTCGAGAACGTCCGCCCGCCGAAAGTGTCTTCTGCGAGTTGTTCCCACGTCGCTCCGCCGTCGGTGGTCTTAAAGACCCCAAGCCCGTACCGCGAGTGGTTGGCGTAGTTCGCTTCGCCCGTGCCGACGTAGACGATCTGGTCGTTGGTCGGATCGACCGCGACCGCCCCGATCGCGGTGGTCGGCATGTGGTCCGTCGTCGGCGTCCAGGTCGAGCCGCCGTCGGTCGTCTTCCACACCCCGCCGTCAGCCCCGCCGACGTAATAAAGGTCAGGGTCAGTCGCGCTCACCCCGACCGCCGAGATGCGCCCCGCGTACCCGCCCCCGGAGTTGATCGGCGAGGGGCCGAGCTCCTGCCACGCCTGCCCGGCCGCCGAGCCCGCAAACAAACCTCCAAGGGCAAAGAGCCCGACAACCATCACGCCAGCCCTCGCCAGCACACGCTCGCGTCTTGCACCCATCATCGCGCCACCTCCTCATCACTCGCTGCCACAGGCACCACAAACGTCAGCGTCGCGGTGTGCACGATCCAGTCGGCGTGTTCGCCCTCCCCGTCGCCCCCCAGCCCCGCAGCCGCCACATCAACCGCGTGAAACTCCAGCCGCCACTTTCCCGCGCTCTCGATCGGGATGATCGCAAGCGAGGTCTCATTCGTCGGCGCACGCACCACCTCGCCCGTCGTCGTGTTGGTCGCGATCACCACGCCATCGCTTGGCCCGGGCACCCGCGAGTACACCCGCACCGCCAGGTCGCTCCCCAACTCGATCGCCGTCGGGTCCATCAATGGTCGAATCTCCACCGCCTGCCCCGTCTTGCTCGTCGCGATCGACACCGGGTCGCTCCCCCCAGCCTCCACCCGCACCAGCGCCTTGCCCGACTCCACCCGTTGGACAGCCACCGTGCCCTCCGCACGACCCGATTCGAGCAGCCCGACAAGGTCCCCGCGCCTGGACGCAGGAAGCACCCGCCGCACAAACGCCGCGAACGACTCGGCCGACACCGTTTCGACCCTCGCCGCAAGGTCCACCCCGAGCAGCAACACCCCGGGCTCGCCCGCCACCCACGCCGCCGCGAGACCCCCGGAATCCGCAGCCACCGAAACCGAGTCCCGGTTCTCCTGCGTCCACGCGGTGCGGGCAAAGAAATACTCCACCCCCAACCCCGTCCACTCCTGCGCCACGTCACTGGCAACAAACGCCAGCGACACCCGCTCACCCAGCGCGACCGTCGCGTCAGCGGGCTCAAGGAACCGCGTCTCCTGCCCGAGCGTCGCGGTCGGGGTCGCAAAGAGCATCCCTGTTGCCAGCACCCGCCGCAACAGCCGGACACCACGCATCGTTGTTTTCTGCATCATGTTCCTCAGCATCCTGTGTCCATGGGTCAGAAACGTGAGCACGTCCTGTGTGCTGACACCCCGGCCGCCGCAACTTCTTCCGCCGCATGGAGAGTCGTGTTCTCCGAACCAATACCGTAGCGGCATTTGCCCATTGGACGCAACGCAAAAAACCACGATCTCTCCCAAACCACCAATCACCGGGCGTATCCGGTGTTCTTTGCGCCCTCCGGGCGGGCAGAACGCCAAAAACCTCTGAACAACCAGTGGGGCGGGCGTCTCGCCCGCCCGGAAACAATCCAAAAAACACCAACCCCCACGTGTCTCAACAGAGCCCCTCGCGCAAGCGAGGGGACAACCCGATGCCCACGTGTCTCATAGAGTCCCTCGCGCAAGCGAGGGGACAACCAAGACAGCGCAACTCGAAGAAACACAAAATCGCAAACTGCTCTACGCCCCGGCAAGTTTCCGCAGCAACATCTCTCGAGCCTCCTTCGCGTCAGCAGCACCGTCGGACTTCGCAATCACCAGCCCGATCAACCTTCCGACCGCCTGCACCTTGCCGCTGCGCACCTGGTCGGCCACCCCGGGCTGCGCCGCGATCACCTCGTCACACCACGCCGCGAGTTGTGCCGCGTCGCGCACCACCAGTAGCTCCAACGCCGCCGCGACCTCCCGGGGCACAGCCGCGCTGTCCTTGCAGCACTCCACCAACAACACCTCGACCGCCGCCGCGGCAATATCACCATCGAGTCGAAGCCCAACGATCCCCGCCGCCTGCGCCGCCGAAAACCCAAGCGCAGCCACCACCACCCCGCGCTCGTTGGCGAGCTTGAACCCCTGCTGCAACACCAGATTCGCCGCCGCGCGTGCAACACCACGCCTCGTGCGCCCCGTCTCCACCAACCCGTCCACGATCGCGTCGTAGAGCTGTGCCGTCTCCCGCTCCTCGACCAGTGCCGCAGCCTCAGCCCCGCTCACCCCCGCCTCAGCCGCGTACCGATCCATCCGCGCCAAAGGCAACTCAGGCACCCCCGCCCGCACCCGCTCGCACCACGCCTCATCCACACACACCTCCGGCAAGTCCGGATCCGGAAAGTACCGGTAGTCGTGCGCATCCTCTTTCTCCCGCTGCACAAGTGTCACCCGACGCTCAGCATCCCACCCGCGCGTCGTCTTCGTCCCCGCTCCCAGCTCCCGACCATCCTCGACCCACCGCCCCGGCTGCTCGCGAAGCTCATACTCGATCGTCTCCCCCAACGCCCGGAACGAGTTGAGATTCTTAATCTCCACGATCGGCGTCGCAACCTCACGCCCGTCGCGTAGCACCAATCGGCAGTTGATGTTCGGCTCAAACCGCATGTGCCCCCGCTGCATCACCCCCTCGGTCACACCAAGAAATCGGCACGTCAACCGCAACAACCGCGCGAACGACACACACGCCGCCGCCGATCGAAAGTCCGGCTCGGTCACGATCTCAAGCAACGGCGTCCCCGCCCGGTTCAGGTCCACGATCGACCCGTCCAGCCTTCCACCCCCCGGCAACTCGTGCAACAACTTCCCCGCGTCCTCCTCCAAATGCGCCCGCAAAATCCGCACCCGCGTCCGCTCACCTGCAAGATCAAACACCCCCCGCGCATCAACCCCGGGCACCTCGACCTCCCCCCCCTCACACAACGGCCGGTCGTACTGGCTGATCTGGTACGCCTTGGGCAAATCAGGATAAAAGTAACTCTTCCGGTCCCATCGGCTCTGCGCAGCAATCCGGCACCCAAGCGCCAGCCCCACCCGCATCGACATCTCCACCGCCGCCCGGTTCATCACCGGCAACGCCCCGGGCAACGCCAGCACCACCGGGTCCACCAGCGAGTTCGGCTCCGGCTCATCCATCACCCCGCTCCCCGCACACGCCGGATTCGGCGCGCGCGAAAACATCTTGCTCTGCGTCGCCAGCTCGACATGCACCTCCATGCCGACCACCAACTCCACCCGCTCGATGTCTTCAACGGCGTACCAGTTCATGCCCCGATCCTACCTCGACCACCGCCATCACCGCCACGCGCCGCATCCAGCGCCGCCCGGATCGCCCGCCGCTCGAGCCGCCCGGCCTGCATGATCGTCAGCCCCCGCGCCGCCGCGATCTCCGCAAGTGTCCGAGGCCGCGTGCCGTCAAACCCGAACCGCGCCGAGAGCACTTCCCGCAACTCCGGCTCCAGCGCATCGCGCACCCCCCCCATCCGGCGGTCCGGCCGCAGCCTTTCCACCCAGGGCGAAACCAACAACGTCCAGTCCTGCGCAGGAGTCCCAGCCAGAATCCGCACCCGCGCACGCTTTCCAGCCGCGCCCCCGCCCGGTGCCGCATCGACTCTGACCCGCGCAACCGCAAGCCCCACCGTCCCCGCCAGCCGCCCGGCTTTCCACGGATCAAACCCATCGAGCCCCCCGCGCAACCCACCCAGCCCCGCCTCGACCAACACCCGCGCGTCCTGACTCCGCACATGCGCAAAGTCGATCCCCGCCGAACTCGCCACAGTTTCCAGCATCAACAACAACTGCGTCCGCGCCAGCGCCGACCGCAACCCCGCTGCCCAACGCAAATCAGTCTCCGCCCGATCAATCAACCCCGCTTCGGGAAACGCCGAACCCACCGCAGCCATCGAACGCAGCGCCCGTCCCCGCAGCACGTGCTCAGCCTTGCTCTGCAGCCTCTCCTCCACACCCACCGGCACCACCCGCTCGCGCATCATCTCCAGCAGCTCGGTCATATCACCCGGCACCACCGCCGGCTCGACCGCCCGCACCACGGCCTCACCAAGCAACGCCGCGATCTCGTCATCGTCCAACGCAGCCGCCTCGGGCGCAACATGCCCGATCTCCAGCCCGCGCAGCCGCGCCAGCCGTTGCTCGTTGATGATCCGATGAATCCCCGCCCGCGACCTTCGATACCGCTTCGTCATCACCGCCGGCTCGATCCCCCGCCGCCACGCCCGCTCGATCGCTCTGTGCGTCCGCTCCCCCAGCGCCCGCGACGGATCAAAGATCGGCCCAGCATCCTCTCCGCCGCGCTTCCCCTTGTTCCGCCCGGCCCGCGCCGCCGTGTCGTGCCGCACCAGCAACATCCGCACCGCCTCCCGCGACCGGTCAAACCGTGCCGCCAACCGCTCGGCACACTGGGTCAGGTTCATCCCCAGCAGGTCGTGGTACCTTCGCGCCCGCCTGATGACCTGCGCCGCGGTCGCCTCATCGATTCGGCTGAACCCCGCCGCCCGCTCCAGCCCCGCAGCGTTGCGAGCCTCGTACGCCGCGGTCGCGTCTTCGGTGAAGACCAGCCGCACCCCACCGCGCTCGTCGTGTACTCGCCGGGCGATCAGCCCCCGCCGACGCCACCGGGACAAGGTCTTGACGCTCACCGACCACCGCGCCGCCAGCTCGTCGATCGGCTCGACCGGGCCGGCGATATCCGCAGCCGTGAGTGTCGCGGTCTCGCACAAACGCTCGACCACCGCCGACAGATCACCCAGCAGCGCATCCCCCGCGATCACCGGCGGGTCGGCCATCTCCGGCCGATACCCCGTCACCCGGAACACCACCCAGTCCGCCGGATACCCGACCTCCCCCTCGACCTCCCCAGCCAACGCCTCAGCCCGGTCGATATCGCGCAAGAGAGCCTCCCGCGAAGCAAACCGCAACTCATCCACCATCTCGGCAAGCGCCAGCGTCAGGATTCTCTGCAAGGGAGGCACGTCGGCACCCTATCACCCGACCACGACGCCCACCGGATCGCCCGCTCGGGAAGCAACCCCAGCCCCGCAGCCTCAGCAATGAACCGCTCGAGCCCCTGCCGCTCCCGATCACCGAGCCGGTACCGCAACAGGTCCACCACATACCGCCGCGCCAGGTCCGCCGGCCAGTGGTGCTCGCCCGACCGCGTCTCGAGCAGCCAGTCCAGCCGCGTCAGGTTGTGCCGAAGCTGCCGATCGAGCAACGCCGCTGCCTGGGCGATCAACGGCGATCCAGCCTCCTCAGCCCGGCATACCCACGTCGCGTACACAAACGGCAACCCCGTCAGCGACTTCCACGCCTCCCCAAGATCCAACTGATACGGATACCGAACCGCCGGCGGCGAATCCGTCACCACCTTGTCCCCGATGATGAGCATCGCGTCCGGCCACTCCTCCGGACCAGTGCTCGACATCCGCTCACGAGCATCAAAATCAACAACACCCGGCAATCGACCAAACATTTTCTGCAGCAACACCCGGCACAGCACCACCGACGTATGGCTCTCGGTGTCGGCGTGGAACGACTCGACCTCATCTAACGGCCCAGACGAGTACAGCCGAACCGTCATCGTCGGCCCGTCGCACCCGATCATCCCCACCGGCACCGCCGCCAGAGGCTCGCCGTCGCGCACCAGATCAACAACCGACGCAAGCCCGATATCTGCCCGCCCCCCACGCACCATATCGGCGATGTGCGAAGGAGCCGCCGCGAGCATCTCTACCCCGGAAACAGCCCGGAGACCCTCCACAAGGGGTTTAGTGTTGAGATATCGGACGTGCGCGACGCGGATGGGCTGCATACCCCAAGAATAGCCCCCGTGCCAACAAGTTTTGGATATTTTTGCACATCCCCTTGGAGAGACTCGGCATTTGTGATACCATGCCGTTCGGTTGAACGTGTGCGTGATCTTTCGCTGGGAGGCAGAGTGAGTGCATCAACCGACGAATAGGGCACCGACAGGTGTCAGGAGAGAGGGCTTGAGAGAGCCCTGTGAGATTGAGGAGAGACAGATTATGAACCGCGCTCTGACTTTGGCTGCGCTCGTCGGTTTGGCGTCCAGCATTGCTTCGGCCCAGTCCAGCACCATCGCTGACTGCAATCTCATGGTCCCCGATTCCACCAACGATCGGGTCATGCTGTTCGATTCCACCGACGGGTCGCTCATCACCAACAACTTCATCGACATGGTGCCCCAAGGCGCATCAACACCCATCAACGCCGTCCAGGTCGGCAGCGAGATCTGGGTCAGCGACCAGGTTGCCGACTCGATCTTCCGCTACAGCCTCGACGGCACCACATTCCTCGGTGCCATCACCGGCGGCATGGACAACATCCGCGGCTTCGAAGTCGTCGGCAACACCGCCTACGTCACCAACGCCGGCACCAACAACGGTGCCCCCGGAGCCGGCATCGTCACCATCGACGTCTCCACCCAGACCATCAACGGCTTCTTTGCCTCCGGCGATACCGGCGAAGGCAGCCCCTTCGACGTCCTCTCCTACTTCGGCAACCTCCTCATCAACGACATCAACGGCGAAGATATCGACGTCTTCGACAACGATGGCAACTTCCAGTCCGTCTTCGTCGAGTCCGACGGCATCTCAGGCATCGACTTCCCCGAGCAGATGACCACCACCGAGTTCGGCAACGTCCTCGTCGGCGGCTTCAGCGACCCCGCGGGCATCTACGAGTTTGACAACGCTGGCACGCTCCTCAACTACTACGACGTCGGCAGCAGCGTCCGCGGCGTTCAGGAACTCGCCAACGGCAACATCATGTTCACCAGCGGCGACGGCGTCTTCGTCCTCGACACCACAACCGGCGCAATCACCACCTCGATCAGCGGCGTCAGCGCACGCTTCATCGAGTGCGTCGTCCCCGCGCCCAGCAGCGTCGCCCTCCTCGGCCTCGCAGGCATCGCCGCCTTCCGCCGCCGCCGCTGATCATGACCCAAGCCGTCAACAACGGCACATCCAAGCACCATCCAAAGACCGCCGGGCTCCTCACCGAGCCCGGCGGCTTTCGTTGCGCCTCTTGCGGGTCCTGTGAAGAGCTTCGTGCTCTGCCTGCCTACTCCCTCTCCAGGCATTCCTGCTCCCCCTCCCGCGCCCCGGGGGAGGGGGCCCGGGGAAGGATGCCTTTCTCTTCCTCCCCCTCCCCCTGGGAGGGGGCCGGGGGGAGGGTGCCTTTCTCTTCCTCCCCCTCCCCTTGGGAGG
>CAYMZJ010000003.1:0-189709 GCA_964394895.1 uncultured Phycisphaeraceae bacterium
GAGCAGCGGATTCCAAATCCGCAGGTTGGGGGTTCGATTCCTCCCCGGCGTGTTCAAGCAACGAGAGACAGACCGACCGGGATTGCCGGCGTGCTGAGGATCTCAATCAAGGCGGGTAGATCTGCATGGGATTAGGTATTTACAAACCGGGGCAAGGGTACTGGGTGCGGGTGCTCTCGGCTGTCGCGTTCGGCGTGATGGCGCTGGCGACGGCGGCGTGGGTGTGGGGCGAAACCGCCGCGATCAACCTGCCGACCAAGGGCTGGATGATGACCCTCGAAGACGTCGACGGGGCGTTGGCTCCCGGCGAGACGCTGACGGCGTTTGCACCTTCGCAGGACACCGGCGAACTGATCGAAGTCGGGACAATGCAGGTGGAATCGTTCGACCGGGGAGAGTTTGCGTCCAAGGTGACGCTCGAGAGCCCGGCGCTGGCCGAGGGGGTGGTGCCGAGCGATATTGAGGCATTGATGCCCAACGGCTACGACACCCCGATCGAGATCCGCTCGGTGCTGACAATCCCCGTGGTCGATCAGCTCTACGTGCAGGGTGGAGCGGCGGGTGTGGTGTTGCTGGTTGGCGCCGGGTTGATCTTCCTGTTTATGGGGTCGAAGCCTTCGAGCTGTGAGTTTCTCATCGCGACCGACGGCGAGATGAAAAAGGTCAACTGGTCGAGCCGCCGCGAGGTGCTGGGCTCGACGTGGGTGGTGATCTCTGCGTCGTTCCTGATCGCGGGGATGCTCTACATGGTTGACCTCGCGTTCCAGTCGTTCTTTGTCGCGATTGACGTGCTGCAGCGATAGAGGGCGCACTCGCTCTCGCGGCATCCCACTTGCCCGCCACCCGGGCTGCCGCGCCTTCCTCAGAACCAACACGACAGGCGGAGACCGCAACGATGAGCGAAGAACACACCACCGACACGACCGACACGCCCGCTGCTGAGTCGCCTGCCGAAGAGATCGCCGAGACCGGGGCCGAATCCACCGCCGAGACTGCCGCCGAGAGCGGGGCTGGGTCCAGCGAAGGTGAGCCCGCCGCCGAGGCTCCGCCCGCAGCATCCGTGGCTGAGGGCAAGCCGAGCCCGGCCGCCGACGCGTCGGATGATGAAGAGCCCATCGTGAAAGAGGGCATGAACTGGTTTGTGCTTCGGGTGGCGTCGAACAAGGAATCGAGCGTCCGCGAGACGTTGCTGCGCAAGGTGCAGATCGAGCACATGGAGCACCTGGTCAGCCGTATATTGGTGCCGACCGAGAAGACCAAAACGATCAAGGGCGGCAAGCAGCGGATCACCGAGACCAAGCTCTACCCGGGGTACGTCTTTGTCGAGATGCGTCTGGAGGAGGACGGGCGTATCCCCCAGGACGTGTTCTTTCTCATCAAGGAGACGACGGGCGTGGGCGATTTCGTCGGCACCGCCGGGCGTCCGACCGCGATGCAGTCGCACGAGATCGAGAAGATGCTGCAGGACAGCCGCCGCCCGGAGGAAGAGCCGGTCATCAAGCTGAGCTTCGAGAAAGGCGAGCACGTCAAGATCACCGAAGGCCCGTTCGAGAGCTACGAGGGCACCGTGGACGACCTCAACCCCGAGAAGGGCGAGATCACCGTGCTGGTGACGATCTTTGGGCGGCAGGCCCCGATCAACCTCGAAGAGTGGCAGGTCGCCAAAATCGACGACGCCTGATTGTGCTCTCTCGGGCACCGTCGAGCCCGTCGTCGAGCCCGTGATGGTTGTGAAACTGGTTCGCGGAATGGTTCGCCGGAACCGCTGTCTGTCGGGCGCATACTTTATGCGTAGCCGACCGCTGTCTGTCGGCGTGCTCTGGTTCTCGCACCGAGGTTCGCATGGCACACTCTCCCGCGTCGTCTTCCCGTCCACCCCGCCGGGGTCGCCTGTTCCGCCGGCTGCTGATGCTGGGGGTGATTCTTGTTGTGGTGTTGCTGGTTGTGGTGGCGCTCGCGCCGACGATCGCCGGGCCGTTGGTTCGGCCGATGGTGCAGGACGCGGTCAACAGCAAGATCAAGGGTGAGGCAACCGTCTCTTCGCTGGGATTGGCGTGGTTTGGCGGGCAGCGTGCCGAACTGACACTCACCGACCCCGAGGGCGGCACCGTCGCGGACGTTTCGGTGCGGGTGGATCGCGGGCTGCTCGGGCTGGTGTTTGGGTCGCGCGATCTCGGGGTGGTGTTTGTCAAAGGCAGCGCGACAATCGTGCGCGATGCTGACGGTACGACCAACCTGCAGCGAGCGATCGAGCCGCGCGTTGCGAGCACGCCGGATGCGTCAAGCAGCACGGGCGAGCCGGTGACGCTGCCCTCGTCGCTGGCGACTTCGATCGTGTTCGATGGGCTCGAAGTTGTGTATCAGGATGCTGCGCTTGCGGCGCAGACCGGGGGCAAGATCGGTGCGCTGCGGCTGGGGTCGCTGACGGGCTCGGCCGATTTCTCGGTGGGCAAGCCGGTGAAGGTCGCGATCAAGGGGCCGATCGCGACGGGTGCCGATATCGCGAGTCTCGCGGAGTCGGGCAGTCTCGATCTTCAGCTCACACTCGAGAACCTCACCGACGCGGCGGGCGCGTTGACGATCGACAAGGTCGTCGCCGACCTCACGCTCGCGCTCACCGCGCCGGTTGTTGATGCCTTGATCGAGGCCCGTTACTCGGACGGCGTGCTCGAACGCACGGGTGCAACGCGGGTGTTGATTGATACCACGGCGCTGGCCGATCTTGTGCCGAAGGTCGCCGAGGCGCTCGCGGCCCAGCCGGGGGTGACGCTCGGTGATCTTCCGGATATCTCGCTGGTGGTTGATCGGCTGACGCTGCCTCTGGATGGTGGCATCGAGGCGATCAGCGCCGCGGTGACACTCGAAACCACGCGAGCGACCGGAACGGTGGAACTGCCGACGGGTGATACGGTGCGTACCGCGGCGTTCGCGATCGAGCCTCTGAAACTCGTGGTGGATGTGCCGTCGTTGGGGGAGACAGTCACGCTTACCGGCGGGACTCGGGCGACCATCGACGGCGATTCGGCTGGGGATGTTTCGGTCGATCTGGCGGTAGGGGGGCTGCTCGATGCGTCGGGGGCGCTGCGCAGCGGGATTCCCGAACAGATCGAGGGCGGGCTGCACGTCGAGGGGTTCTCGACGCCGATTCTTCAGCCGTTTGTGGCGGCGCTGGGCTCGATGCTGCCCGAGGGGCTGCGGCTCGACCTGCCTGGGGACATCGGCCCGCGCGTGGACCTAACACTCAAGGCAACAAGCCACACCGACGGCTCAGGGGCGTACGACATTGATCTCGCGCTCAACGCGGCGAACGCTGAACTCGACGCGGCGATTGTCGTGCAGGGGCAGCAAATCACGACACGCGGTGAGGGTGTGCGCGGCAAGTTTGCAACGGTTGCCCCCATCATCGACCGCTTTGCCGCGGCTTACGGCGTGCGGGTGAGCCGCGGCGCGGAGGTGACGTTCAGTGTGTCAGACCTCGCGGTGGATCTCGCAAAGGTTCGCACCGCCGACGGTCTTGACCTGCGCGGTGTGCGCGCAAAGGCGGACGTTTCGATTGTTGACGCGGTCGGCAAGATGCAGTTTGCCGGCGACGACACCCTGCGCGACTACCGGCTCGAACGGCTGAGCTTCGGCATCGCGACCGACGACCTTGCCAAAGACATCACGGTCGTGGGCGATATGTCGGGCCGTCTGAACGGCAAGCCGCTGGGGTCGGCGAAGATCAACATGACGCTTGCGGGGTTGCTTGATGCGACAGGTGCGCCCAAAGTGGGCAGCGTGCCGACGTTGCGTGGTGAGGTGCGTGTCGAGAAGCTGGCGATGGACACGATCGACGCGGTGTTCGGGCCGCTCTACCGGGAGAGCGGGCTGGTGCTCGTGCGTGATGTCGGGCCGCAGGGCGACGTGGTGATCCTCGCGGCGTCGAACCCGGGCTCCGGCGCGAACGCGACGAATCTTGACCTGACGTTCCGGTCGCGGAGTATCGACATCACCGCGCCGCTGGTTGTGCAGCCGGACCGCTTGCGTTCACGCGGGCCGGTGACGCTGGTGGACCGCACAGCGGGGAAAACGATCGCGACGTTCCTGGGAGATGCCGGCCCGGTGCTGGTGCAACCCGAAGGCTCGTTGCGTTTGGTCATCGCGGGGCTGGACGTGCCGCTCGGCGCAGATGGAGTGCGTCCCGATCAGGTGTCGGCAAAGATCACCGCGACGTTGACGGAGTTTGTTGCGGATGTCGGGCTGCTGTTGGAGAACGGCGGTGTCGGGCAGCGGCTGAGAATCGACGCGCCGGAGGTCGTCGTGTCGATGATCGCGGTCGCGGGTGCGCCGCCGCATGTCAGCATTGACAGCCAACTCAGCCACGCCGACGGGCCGTTCACGGTGGTCGGTGCGTTGACGCTGCACGGGCTGTTTCTTGACGCCCCTGCGGATCCGGCCGATCCGATGAGTGTGCTCGCACCGCTGAAGGTTGTGCCGACCTCGACGCTCAAGGCAGAAGGTATCCCTGCGACGCTTGCAAGGCTCGTGCCCC
This sequence comes from uncultured Phycisphaeraceae bacterium, assembly GCA_964394895.1. GTDB lineage: Bacteria > Planctomycetota > Phycisphaerae > Phycisphaerales > UBA1924 > PNC22. Next base: position 4,532 of record CAYMZJ010000003.1, read on the forward strand.
GCGGGATGATCGAGATCGGGGGCAAGCCGCTGGATGTCGTGCTGCTCTGGCGGGACACGCTGGGGCGCACGTTTGATGTGAGCCTGACGACGCGCGAGAGTGACAAGCGGCGCGATACAGCGGTGTACACCGTCGAGCTCGTCGGCGGGCCGACCCGGGCGAAGCTGAGCGGGCGACTTCGGCCAAACTTCGTGTCGCTTGATCGGGGCACGGGCAACATCGGCGTCACGCCGCGGGTGGCGTCGCATTTGGCAAAGGTGATGGCGGCTGATGCGCCTGTGATCCCCGCGCTGAAGGGGCTGGCGAGCGTGGGGTTTGTGGTGAATAAGCCGTTGGAGTTGCGGCTTGGGGAAGGTTTCGTGCCCGACTTTGCATCCGGGGGCGTGTTCGATGCCACGGTCTCGTTGGACGCAGCATTCGCAGCAATAACGCTGCCCGCGGCTGACGCGGCTGATGGGGGCGCTGCGGCCGAACCGATGACGATTCCGCCGGTCACGATCAAGGGGTTGAAGGTGGCGATCGTTGCACCGCTCGCGGCGATGACCGAAGCCGGGGGCAGGGCGACGGTTGCGCTGACCGGCGCGGTGCTGGCTGCTGACGGTTCGTCGCTTACCGGGTTGCGGGGCAGTGCTTCGGCGCAGATGAAGAACGCCAAGCCGGTGGGCGAGACACCGGTCAGGCTCACGCTCTCGAAGGTCAACGCGAAGTGGATCGACACGCTGCTCGCGAAGCCGGCGCTGGTCGCGGGGTCGGTGGGCGACCGGTTTGATGTCACCATTACCGCCGAGCCGCAGCGGCTGTTGGCAAGAGCGACCGAGGGGACGCCGTTGACACTCAACATCGTCGGCCCGCGTTTTTCCACCGAGGAACCGATCGGCGTGGTGTTTGCGCCCAAGGCGGTGTACCTGCGCGGCGAGGTCAAGGCGTCGTGGCAGATGGGGCCGCGGTGGGCGAACCTGTACTTCCTGGGCGCGCGCCCGGGCAGCCCGCCGCCGGCGTTCAAGTTTGCCAAACAGACGCGCGTCCACCTCGACATCAAGCGCCTCGCGTTGGCGTACGGCGACGGCGCAGCACCGCTCAAGCCGGGGGTGTTTCTTGCGAATCTGACCGCGACGGTGCCCGAACTCGCGGCCACGCTCAGCGATGGTCGAGCGATGCAGGTCGGCGGGCTCGAGGTCCGAATCGGTCGCGGGCCGACGCCCGACCAGATCGGTCTGGCGATCACTGTGCCGCGGCTGAAGGTCGGCGACGAGCCGGAGATGAAGCCCAAGCGGAGCAAACTCACCGGAACGCTCGCGTCGTTTACCGATGCTGAGGGCAATCTGACGCCGAAGACGGCGCGGCTGACGCTCGAGGGGGGCTTTGCGCCGATCCCGACGGCGGTGCTCGACGCCTTTGCCAAGCAGGACGGGTTGCTTGTCGATGTGCTGGGCGCGGTGGTTGATTTCGAAATCCACGCGCAGGAGTTCGGGATGAACGGCGGCCGCTTGGTGGTCAGTGCGGTCGCGCCCTTTGCCAAAGCCGAGATCCGCGGGCAGGTGCGCGATGGGTTGTTTGTGGTGGACAAGTCGAGTGTCGTCGAGGCGACCCGGATCACCCCGGCCGCGACCAAGCGCTTGCAGAAGGCGCTGCCGATGCTGGCGTCGCTGGAGAAGACCGGGGACGATCGCCCGGCACGGGTGATCTTTGAGACGCCGATCGAGGTGCCGATGGACGGCAACTTTGACCGGCTCAACGGGAAGCTGACGATCGACATCGGGACGGCGCGGTTCGGGACGGCGGACCTCTTCCAGAAGGTGCTGGCAGCGGCGCAGCAGAAGACGGCCGGTGAGGTCGGGCGACGGTTGCCGCCGCTGAAGATCACGATGGTGGATGGGCTGGTGAGTTACGAGCCGTACCCGTTGCCGATGGGTGAGTTCAAGATCGAGACGCAGGGGTTCATCAATCTCGGTTCCAAAGCCCGACGGATTCGGGGCGGCGGGGGCTCGATGCTCCCCGCCGGAGAGCTCGAGGTGCTGACGTTCATCCCCGCCGGCGCGTTCGCGGCCGAAGCGATTCCCGGGCTCGCGAATATCCCGCTGCCGATTGTTGGAAATCTTGCGAGGCTCCCGATCCGCACCAGCGGCCTGATCGCCAAGCCCAAGAACGATATCGCGATTGACCTTGTCGGCGAGAACGCGATCGATACGTTGCTCTCGCCGGAGAATCTGCTCGACAACCTCCTCGGCGGTGGCGAAAAGAAAAAGTAGTCGCGCGGGTCGGCGCGGGTGCGCGGGCGAAGTCAGGCGGAGGGCGCGTCGGCGAGCATGTGCCAGAGCAGCGAGTTCTGCACCCACATCCGGTTCTCGGCCTGGTCGAAGACGATCGAACGCGGCGAGTCCATCACTTCGTCGGTCACTTCCTGCCCACGGTGCGCAGGCAGGCAGTGCATGAAGTACGGCCAGTCGCTGCCTTTCTCGGTGATGCGTTCCATCAGTTCTTCGTTGAGCTGGTAGCAATCGAACACGCCGTCACGCAGGGCTTTCTGGTGGTCCTGCCCCATGCTCACCCAGCAGTCGGTGTAGACCGCGTCGTGGCCGATCGCGGCGTCGGGGTTGTGGCTCAGCGTGATCGTGGCGCCGGTGGCTTTGGCGTCGGCCAGCGCGTCACGGACCACCGAAAACTGCGGCTCAAAGCCCTTGGGGGTCACCGCGGTAAAGCTCATACCGAGCTTGGCGCAGAGCAGCATGAGCGAGTGGCAGACGTTGTTGCCGTCGCCGATGTAGGCGAGTTTCTTCCCCTCGAGTGTGTCGAACCGTTCGCTCAGCGTGAACAGATCGGCCAGCGCCTGGCACGGGTGTTCGAGGTCGCACAGCGCGTTGACCACCGGCACACTCGCGTGCTCGGCCATCTCGCGCAGCACGCGGTGCTCAAAGACGCGGGCGACGATGCAGTCGACCCAGCGCTCGAGGTTGAGCGCGTAGTCCTTGACGCTCTCGCGCTGGCCGATGCGTTGCTGGGAGTGGTCGAAGTACATGACGTGTGCGCCCAGTCGGGTCGGGCCGGTCTCGAAGGTGACTCGGGTGCGCAGCGACGGCTTCTCGAAGAGCGCGATGATCGACTTGCCCGCGAGCGAACCGACGAACGGCCTGAGATCGTCTTTCATCGCGGCGGCGGTCGCAAAGAGGGTGCGGACCTCGTCGGCGTCGAGTTCGTTGATCGACACCAGGTCGCGCCCAGAGAGGATCGGGGAGCCCTCGGGCTTGGTAACCGCGGTGCGGTGCAGGTGCTCGATGGTGGCGGATTTGCTCGGCATGGCGTGCATCTTTCGTGGCTTGGTTGCGGCGGCGTGGTTGCGGCCCGCGGTTGTGCTTGTGGTTGTGTGTGTTGCTGAATGCGTGCGAGTTTGGCCCGCGCCTGGAGAACGTGGCGCAGGAATCGCTGAGGGGGCGGGCGGTCAGGCGCTCGTCCCCACCGGCCTTCGTCGCACGGGCAGCACCCGTGTGCCGGCGGGTGTGTTGCCAGCGAGCGCCGCGAGGTGTTCGGGGTGTTTCCACGACGCGATGACTGTGGGCACGCCGCTCGACTCGGCCGCCGCGACGGCGGCGCGGGCCTTGGGGATCATGCCGTCGGCGATGGTGCCGTCGGCGATGAGCGTTTCGATGCTGTCTTTCTCGGTTTCCTGGATGAGTGTGCCCGTGCGGTCGAGGATGCCGGGCACGTCGGTCAGGAGCACAAGCATGTGGGCATGCAGGATGCTCGCGACGGCTGCCGCGGCGTCGTCGGCGTTGACGTTGAGCGGCTTGCCCATCGCGTCGAGCCCGATCGAGCAGAGCACAGGGACGCGCCCGGCTGCGAGCAGGTCACGCCACAGTGCGCCGGCGGTGCGCTGCAACGGCTCATCGTGCTGCAACGCCACCGCCCCGACACGGCCGATGTCCGTACCGTGAGGCTCGTGCTTTCTGCACACGCACGCGCCGCCGTCGGAAAGCCCGAGCCCGACGGCCGGGACGCCACGGCTTTGCAGGTGCCCGACGAGCCGGGTGTTGACACGACCCCGCAACACCGCAACCACCTCGTCGATCTGGTCGTCGGGGGTGACGCGGAGGCCGTTGTTGCGGGTGGTGGTCATGCCGAGACGGGCGAGGTGGGTGTCGACTTCCGAGCCGCCGCCGTGGACCAGGGCGATTCCGTGCGCGGGATTGTCGGCTGTGCTGTTGCTGGTTGCTGAAGCGCGCAGTGCGAGCGAGGCGATCGCGTCCCAGAGCTGGCTGGTATTGTTCGATTCGTCGAGGGCCCGCCCGCCGAGTTTGATGACCAGGGGGCCGGTGGTCATGCCGAGACCTCGGTTGTCGTGCCGGGAACGAAGCATGTTGTTCCGACCAGGCCGGTTGCCTCGTCGAGCCCGAAGCGGAGGTTCATGCACTGCACCGCTTGCCCGGACGCGCCTTTGACGAGGTTGTCGATCGCGCTGACAACGATCAGGTGGCTGTGTTCGGCGGCCATGCCGATGTCGCAGAAGTTTGTCCCCCGCACGCTGTTGACGCTCGGCCACGACCCCGCCGGGAGCACGCGCACAAACCGCGACGAACGGTATTCGCGCTCGAGGAGTGTCCGCACGCGGGTGTCATCCCACCCGGCGGCGAGTTCGACGTGGATCGTGCTGACGATGCCGCGTTCGTAGGGGCCAAGGTGCGGGGTGAAGATCACGTCCGCCCCGGCGTGGGTGCGGATTTCCGGCTGGTGTCGGTGGGTCCAGACGCCGTAGGGCTGGACGCCGACTTCGCAGAACATGTTGCGACTGTTGGGGGTACGCCCTGCGCCGGAGATGCCGCTGATGCAGTCGGCGATGGGTCGGGTGCCCGGCTTGTTTGCGCTAGCTTCAACGAGCGGCGCGAGTGGCAGGATGATGCTGGTCGGGTAGCAGCCGGGGACCGCGATGAGCTTTGCGGTGCGCAGCGGTTCGGCGGCACGTTCGGCAAGGCCGTAGACCGCGCGGGCCAGCAACCCGGGCGCGGGGTGGGAAAAGCTGTAGAACGTTTCGTAGTCGGCTGCATCGGGCAGGCGAAAGGCGGCCGAGAGATCGAGGACCGTCGCGTCACATCCTGTGCCATCTTCCGCATCGAGCAGTGCCGTCCCGAGCGTTGCGCTGACTTCGTGTGGCGTGCAGAGAAAGACCGCGTCGGGCGCGCAGGCGAGGATGGTCCCGGCGTCCGCGGCCTGGATGGGCAGGTCGCACTCGCCGCGGAATCTGGGGTGCAGGTCGCTGAACGTGCGGTCGGCGCCTTCGCGTGATGCGCCGAACATGCCGACGATCTCGGCGTCGGGATGGCGGAGCAGGATCGCGACGAGTTCTGCGCCTGTGTAGCCGCTGGCGCCGACGATGGCGCAGCGGATCACGCCTGGTCCCCGTTGGTGTGCATGAGGTTTGCCATGTGGCGGAGGTCGCGGGTGAGTTCGCGGGCGCGGGGTGTGGTGCTGGCAGCGATGAAGACGGTGTCGTCCCCCGCGAGGCAGCCGACGACACCTTGGACCCCGGCGCGGTCGATCTCGAGGGCGACGAGCTGGGCGTGCCCGGGCCCGGTGTGGAGGACGATGAGGTTCCCGGCCGGTTCGACGGAGGTGACAAACCCCGCGAGCGCGCGGGCGAGCGTGGCGGTGCCGGGTGAGGTGTTGGAGTTGCCGTTGGCGTTGGCGCCCGCAGCCTCGCTGGGCATCTGGTAGCCGCGCATGGTTTTGAGGGCCCCGATCTCGCGGAGGTCGCGGCTCAGGGTGGCCTGGGTGACGCCGATGCCTCGGTCGTGGAGGAGTGCGCGGAGGTCTTCCTGGCTCGCGACGGGTTGTCGGGAGAGGAGTTCGGCGATGACTTGTTGTCTGCGAACGCGGCCGGACATTGTGTATTATTATACATGCAATGTATAGTCAGTCAAGCGCGGCGGGGGTGTCGGGGGTGGCGTCCGGCCCGAATATGCACGGCAAGGGGGAATCTTGCCGACCGGGCGAGAATCCTGTTCCGCGCAGGATCGGCCACAGCTTCGTAGTATGAGCCGGGCACACCCCGGAGGACACCCATGAACGACCAACCCGACCAGCCCGACCAGCCCGATCCACCCGCCGATTCACTCGCGGACACCCCTGCCGAGGCGCTGGCCGACTCGCCACCGACGGCGCAGGGGGACTTTGTGCCCGTCAAGCCGCCGGAGGCCTGGCCGACGGTGGTGGGGGTGCTGGCGATTATTTTCGGTGCGATGGGGACGCTGCAGAACGCCTGCGGTGCGGCCGGGATGGTCGCGGTCAAAGCGGTCGGCGCGGCCGGGGAGTTGATTCCCGAGGGGGACGCCGAAGATCTTGAAGCGCAGTTGGCGGCGAGCTTTCCCTTCCCGGTTTTGCAGGCGGCGCAGATGTTTGTCGAGTTTGTGCTGTCGATCGTGCTGCTGGTCGGGGGCATCATGCTGCTGATGCGCAAGCGTTCCTCGGCCAAGGTGCTGACCACGTTCGCGTGGCTCGACCTGCTGTCGAATACCTACATTGCGGTGCTGGGCTACTTCGTGTTTCGTGCCGCGATGCGTGCCGCTGCGGAGAACCCCGACATGGATCAGCTCCCCGCGGGGTTCCAGGGCATGATGGGGGCGATCGGGCCGGTTACGGTCGTGGTCGGGTGGCTGCTCACCGCGATCTGGCCGATCTTTCTGATCTGGTGGTTCCGGCGGGCGAAGGTCCGCGAGGCGGTCGCGGCGTGGGGATGACCACGCCCCGGCGCTCGGCGTGAGCATTCCATGAACTGTCAGCATTGTGACTACCCGTTGTGGAACCTCCACTCGCGCACCTGCCCGGAGTGCGGCGAGGGGTTCCTGCCTTCGGACTTTCGGTTCTCGAAAAAATCGGTCCGGTTCTCCTGCCCGCACTGTGCGCAGGAGTACTACGGCACCGGGGCCGACGGGCACCTCGAACCGCGGCAGTTTGACTGTGTTGGGTGCGGCGAGCGCGTCGAGATGAACGAGATGGTGCTGCTGCCGGCTGAGGGTGTCAGCGAACGGCAGACCAGGGCCGACGTCAACCCGTGGCTCGAAACGCACAAACGGTTTCTTTTGCGTTGGGTGCGGACGATGTTTCGCGGCCCCAGCTCGCCGGCGTGGATGATGCGGTCCACGCCCGTCGACAGCCCGCCCGCACAGGCGTGGTTTTTCGCGGGGATTACCCACCTAATTTTTGGGTTGGTCTTCTTCGCGCCCTTGTTGCTCTTCGGCGCAATGGGCGGCATGGGTGTGGTCGGTGTCATGGGCGGGATCTTTTTCGGCACGGCGATCGCGTTTGTGCTTCTGCTCGGGCTCTGGGTGCTGACCGCGCACGGCGTGCTCCGCCTGGGCGGCAAGACCGAAGGCGGCATCGGCCGCACCGCCCACGCGCTGTGCTATACCTGCTCGCCGAACGTGGTCGTGCTCTTCCCGTGCCTGGGGATCTACTTCGGGTGGATCGGCACGCTGTGGTGGGTTATCGCGGCGGGCATTGCGCTGGCGACCGCCCAGAAGGTCCGTGGCGTGCGGGCGGCGCTCGCGGTGGGGGTCCTGCCGGGGGTGATTGCTGTGCTGGTTGTCGGGGTTGCCGTGAGCGGCATCATCGGTGCCTACCAAAGTTCGGTGACCTTCTCGCAGACGGCTTCGGGTTCGGCCTACGACGTGGGGATATTCCGCGCTCCGCTCCGTGTGGCGGCTGCGGCGGGCGCGTGGCCGGTGCACATGGGCGAGCTGCTCGACGACGGCTCGCTCTCGCCTCAGGACTTTGTCGCGGCGATGTCGATCACGACGACCCAGGACGTCGGGCTCGGCGGCGTGGCGCTGAGCGCGTGGTGGTCGCTTGCGCCCGAGAGCCGGGAGAGCACGCTCGCCGCGGTGCTGGAGTCGATGCCGACAGACGTGGTCGCCCATCAACTCGGCGACTTTGTGTTCACCTACCACGGCATCGACCCGGTCAACCCGCCGCCGGGGCTGTGGATCGTGATCGAGGCGTGGGACCAGAAGGCGGCGGTGCAGCAGCCGCAGCGGTTTGTCGCGGTGCTCACCACGGGCGGCTCTTCAAGGTTGTTCCCCCGCAGGATATTTGCTGCGCAGTTGCAGGCACAGAACCAACTCCGCGTGAGTCTGGGGCTGCCGGTGTTGCCCGATCCGTTCACGGTGCGTTCGGGAAGCCCGGCGGTTGCGCCGCCCGGTGGCCTGTTCGAGCCCGGGTCCGAGCCCGGCACACCCGGCAATGTCGGAGGCGACCGGCCGAAATCGGACGAATAGCCGCTCGATATCATCGCGCTGGTGGCGTGAGGCTGAATCTGCAGAACCGATCGCTGTTCTCGGACGAAGTTTGGCTTGGGGTCTCGGGCAAGCCGATCTACACTGGGGCGGGGTGTCGGTCCGGGCGGATTGAAACGCTCGGCGGATGGTGGCGAGAGAACGCAACGCGCAAGACCGCGAGGCAAGAGAGAACAAGGAGGCCGGGCATGGCAATGGGCAAACGGTTCGGGATCGCAGCATCGGCGGCGTGTATGTTGGCAGCGGCTGCGGGGCAGGCGGCTGCGGGGGGCTCGGGCGAGAACATCATCATCATCGCCGACCCGCTCAACGCCGAGTCGATGTATGCGGCGAACTATTATCGCGCCGCTCGGAATGTGCCGCCGGAGAACGTGCTCTACTTTTCGCCGGGGGCTGATGACTACCAGGCGTTTGTCGCGTGGAATCTCGTCGCGTTGCAGGCGTTGATCGACGAGCGGGGCATCGGGAACCAGGCGGACTACATCGTGCTGATGCCCGGGTCGCCGTTCTATATCGATGCGCCGGGGCTCGTCACCGACGGCTGCTCGCCGGTGCGTCGGTTCTCGATCTCGGGGGCGTACACCACCGCGTTTGTTGCGGGCGAGGTGCTCGGGGGTGTCGGCTCAAACTTCAACAACCGCTACGCGCGCAACACCTTTACCATGGTGCGTTTCGACAGCGAGCAGACCTATCTCGCGGGCAGCCCGAGCTCTGACCCCAACGCGAGGCGGTACTACCTGGGCGCGATGCTCGGGTACACCGGGGAACGGGGCAACACGCTGCAGGAGATTTTCGACAACATCGACCGCTCTGTCGCAGCCGACTTTTCCAGACCCGCGGGCACGTTCTACTTCTGCCAGACCAACGACCAGAACCGCTCCGGGCCTCGGCACAACGCGTTCCCCAGCGTCGTGACGCAGATCACCTCGCAGGGGGGCACCGCGAGTCACGAGTTCCGCCAGATGCCACGCAACGAGGACGACGTGCTGAGTATCCTGACCGGCGCAGCGGTGCTCGATATCCCCGGCGCGAACATGACGCTGCTCCCTGGGTCGTACGCCGACCACCTGACCAGCTACGGCGCGATGTTCGACAACGTGAACCAGACGAAGATTTCTGAGTGGATCCGCGCGGGCGCGACCGCCTCGCACGGCACCGTCGAGGAGCCCTGCAACTATCCCGGCAAGTTCACGCACGCCCGCTCGATGGCGTACTACCACCAGGGCGCGTCGATGGGCGAGTCGATCTTTCGCGCGCTCAACTTCACGCCCTTTCAAGGGCTGATCTACGGCGATCCGATGTGCCGGGCGTTTGATTATCCGGTGACGGTCACGGTGCAGAACCCGCCGACGGGTCCGGTGTCGGGGGTTGTCGAGATCACGCCGAGCGGGCAGACAAGCAAGCCGAGTAACTTTGTCCTTGATTACGAAATCGTCGTGGATAATCGGCGTGTTGATGCGGGGTTTGTCATGCCGCTGGAGATCGACACGACCCAGCTCGAGGACGGTTGGCACGACCTGCGGGCGTTCGGGTACGACACCTCGACCGTGCGATCGCTCGGCGTGTGGCAGAGCGAACTCATCATCAACAACCTCGGGCGAGCCGCCCAGATCGAGAGCGTCTCGGCGACGACGGGCGATCTCTCCACGACCTTCGTGTTCGACGTGCGGTCGCTTGCCGGCGGCTTTGGCGGGGCGCCGGTCGAGGTCCGTCTGGTCCAGCACGACCGCGTGCTCGCCTCCGCGGCCGGGTGCGAAGCAACCCTCGAAGTCGCGGGTTTGCAGCTCGGTGCGGGTTCGTCGAGCGTTCACGCCGAGGCGTTGTTTGCCGACGGCATGCGCGTGCGCTCTGCGCCCATCGAGGTGTCGGTCGAGTATGTTGAAGGGACTCCGGCGGGGGGTCTGCCCACGGTCTACGACTCCACGGTGTGGGCTGGCGGCGCGGCGGACGTGTTCGTGATGCTCCCGTATCTGGTGGATGATTCGACCGACACGATCAGTTTCGAGATCGTCGACGCGCCAGCGCAGGCGAGTGTTGTTGCGGGCCCAGACGGGCCGTACCGTCTGCTCGCGCCGGACCCCGGCGCGACAGGGTTTGACGTGATGACCTACCGCGTCACCTCGTCTTCGGGCGCGTCGGTGCTGGGTCGGGTCGTGCTTGTGTACGACCGGCACCCGCTCGATCTCACCGCCGACGGCTCGTTCGATGTCGAGGATCTTTATGCGATGCACGCTTCACTCAGCGATGTGAACTTCGACGGCGTCGCGGACGCGGCCGACGTTCGTTACCTTGAAACAGTCCTCCGCTGCGGCGAGGTGCGGGAGATGGACAACCGATGATCCGTGCTTGCACCGTTCGCTTTCTCTGACTTTACCGATGCGATCCTCCAACGCGCAGCCATTGAAGCTCTTGCCGCTCCAGGGTCCTCCTGTTGCGACTCTGGAAGCGACTCCGGGGTCGACGCTCGTGCTCGGGCGCAGCGTGACGTGTGATGTGCAGCTTTCCGATCCTTCGGTCTCGCGCCGCCATGCGACGCTCGCCGATGTCGGTGGTACGTGGCTTGTGACCGACCTGCACAGCCGCGCCGGGGTCACGATCAACGGCACGCCGATCGCGCCCGATACACCCACGCCGCTGAGCGATCTTGATCTGCTCTCGATCGGCCCCTGGACGTTCCGCGCGCAGGTCGGTGCGTCGGTCGGCACGACGCGCCTTTCGCTGAGCGGATCGTCCGGCGTTCTCGCAGCCGGCGAGCGGGTGGATGCGGTGCCCGAGCGCGAACTGCGCTCGCTCGCGCGGCGTCGGCTCGACCTGCTGATCGACTGCGCAGCCCAGATATACGCGGCAACAAGCGAAGAACCGCTCGCCCATGCCGTGGCCCAGGCCGCTCGGGAGGGGACCGGCTTCCCGCGTGCTGCGGTGTTCCGGCTTGTGGGCGACGAGATCGAACTGCTCGCGACCGCTGGCGACTTTCAGCTCGCAGAGCGGCCGTTCTCGCGCACCCTTATCGAGGCGGCGGGCTCCGGGCAGGTCGCCAGGCTCAGCCACGACGGGCCGATGAACCACGGCGAGTCGATCGTGAGGTTGGGCATTCAGGCGGCGATCTGTGCGCCGATCGCGCTGGGCGACGCGGTGGATGCGTATCTCTATCTCGACGATCGTCGGCACGACGCGATCGTCGAGCCCGATGCCGGGGCGTTCTGCCAGGCGCTCTGCCGTATCGGAGGGCTTGCGCTGGCGAATCAGCGCCGCGCAGCGCTCGAACGGCTCAACGCGGAGATCATGCGAGATGTCAGCGCCGCAGCCGAAGCGAGGCGGCTCTTGATGCCCGCGGCCGAGGGGCGCTGTCGGGGTGTGCGTTACAGCGTCCGCATGAAGCCGGGGCGGTTCGTCGCGGGCGACCTGTTCAACATCCTGCCGCTCGAGGGTGGGCGTGTCGGGGTGTATCTCGGCGATGTCGCGGGCAAGGGTGTCGGCGCCGCAATGCTCATGGCGACGACGCAGACGATGCTCAACGCGGCGCTGCGTTCGACCGCGAGCCCCGCAGCGGCGCTCCGAGAGATCGGGCCCGAGCTGGTGCCGTTGTTGCCCGGCGGGCGGTTTATTTCGCTGTGGGTCGCGGTGATCGAGCCCGACGGCCGTACGGTCCGGTTTGTCGATGCCGGGCACGGGCACTGGCTTGTGCGCAGCTCCCGCGACGCCTCGCCGACCCCGCTCCAGACCGTCGGCGGGTTGCCGTTAGGTGTTGATCCTGACGCGCCCTATCACGACGAAACGCTGATGCTCGGCGAGGGCGGGCGGATTGTGCTGCTCTCTGATGGTGTGGTCGAGCAGCGCTCGCGCGGGGGTGAGGAGTTCGGCTTGGCGCGAACCATCGCGGCGCTCGAGCCCTGCAGTTCGGCGGCCGAGGACGTTGAACGGCTCTTCCGTGAGGTGCAGGTCCACGCGGGTGCCGATGCGCTCGACGACGATGTCACGGTTGCGAGTCTCGCGCTGGACAGCGCATAGTGCCGTTCACTCTCCCGGCACCCCGATGTCCTCGTCCCACAGCTCCGGGTGCTCGGCGATGAACCGCGACATCATCGCCACACACCCCGCGTCATCGACGACCACAACCTCGATCCCCGCGTCGCGCAGCCAGTCCTCACGCCCCTGAAACGTGCTGCGTTCGCCGATCACGACGCGGGGGATGCGGTGCAGCACCACGGCTCCTGCGCACATCGCACAGGGAGAAAGCGTTGTTGCCATGGTCAGCGTGTGCCAGTCGCGTCTCCGCCCGGCAGCACGGATGCAGCTCATCTCGCCGTGGGCGGTCGGGTCATCTGCCTGCACGCGCATGTTGTGCCCGGCTGCGACGACAACACCATCGGGCGTGACCAGCGCCGCCCCGATCGGGATACCGCCCTCGTCGCGGGATTTCTCGGCTTGGGCGATCGCGGCATCCAGAGCGAGCCGGTCCAACGCGGCGCGGTCGGGGTGGGAAGGCTCCGGCATGGTTGGGTCGGCTTCGGTCATACGAATGTTGTAGCACAGGCAACCCCCTCGTGCCCGGGTGTTCTTGATACGATGCGATGATGCTCGATTCACCCGCCAACGTCATCGTCTTTGACCACCCGCTGATTCAGCACAAGCTCACGTGGATCCGCGAGCGCTCGACCGGCTCGCGGGCGTTCCGCGCCCTGATGAAACAGATCGCCGGCCTGATGGTCTACGAGGTGACGCGACAGTTTCCCCACGCACCGGTCGAGATCGACACGCCGCTCGAAACTATGACCGGCACCCGCCTGGTCGGGACGATCACGGTCGTCCCTGTCCTCCGCGCCGGGCTCGGGATGGCTGAGGGCGTCATGGATGTGATGCCCGAAGCCCGCGTCGGGCACCTGGGTATGGCGCGCGACGAGCAAACGCTCGAGCCCAAGGCCTACCTCAACAAACTGCCCAGCGATCTTGACGCCGGGCCTGTGATTCTGGTCGATCCGATGCTCGCGACGGGAGGCTCGGCGGCCGCGGCGCTGCGGATGCTCCGCGACGCGGGCGCGACAGATCTCCGACTCATGTGTCTGGTCGCGGCACCCGAAGGCATCGCACGTATTCACGACGCCGAACCTGACGTGGTGATTTACACCGCTGCGGTAGATCGGCAGCTCAGCGAGTGTGGGTTTATCCTGCCCGGGCTCGGCGACGCCGGCGATCGACTCTACGGCACGGTGGAAGACTGACCCCGTGGCACCGGCTTCATCCCGTGGGACCGGCTTCCAGCCGATGATGAATCAGGCACGCGGCACCACACCGGCTGGAAGCCGGTGCCACGAGGGGAGAGGTCATTATACGGATCACGAAAAAGTTATGTGCGTCTTTACGAGCCCTGTGCGCGAGCACAGGATTTGGTTCTCTCTGTAAAAATGACCATTTGTGGTCCCGAGCTTGCGCTCGGGGCTCGTAGAAACGCACGAGATATTCTCGTGATTCGTATTACTCCGCATCCGCCCGCGGCTTGTTCATCACGTTTGTCCCCGCGAGGATCGACGCGACCAGCGAGGTCCATCCGGTCTGGTGGCTCGCGCCGAGTCCTTTGCCGGTGTCGCCGTGAAAGAACTCGTGGAAGAACAGCATCTCTTCGCCCGCCGCGTCTACAAACGGTTTCTCTCCGGCAAGGAACGGGCGCTCGGTATGGCCGTTCTGCTCAAAGAGCTTCGCGAGTCGCCGCCGCAGCTCTTGCGAGACGTCCCACAGGTTCATCATGTTTCCCGATCCGGTGGGGCACTCGACCTTCAGGTCGTCGCCGTAGAACCGGTGGTAGCGTTCGAGGGCTTTGACGATCATGTAGTTGATGGGGAACCAGATCGGGCCGCGCCAGTTGCTGTTGCCGCCGAACATCTGTGTCGGGCTCTCGCCGGGGGCGTATTCGACGCGAAACTCCTTGTCGTCGATCCTCAGAATGAACGGCTGGTCGGCGTGAATCTTCGAGAGCGAGCGGATGCCGAAGGGGGAGAGGAACTCTGCTTCGTCGAGCAGATAGCCGAGCACCCGCACGAGCCGTTCGCGTGATGGCAGCGCGAGCAGTCGGTAGGCGTGCTCGGGTCGGCCGTCGGGTTCCATATAGGTCGTGTGTCGCGCCAGGTCGCTGCGGTTTTCGAGGAACCAGTTCATGCGTTTGGCAAAGCCGGGGAGTTGTTTGATCGCCCGTTCTTCGAGAATCTCGCACGCGATCAGCGGCAGGATGCCCACGAGCGACCGGATACGCATCGGCATGCCCGAGTCACCCACGCGGATGCGGTCGTAGTAGAACCCGTCCTGCTCGTCCCAGAGCCCGGTGCCGCCGAGGGTGTTCATCGCGTCGGTGATATGCACAAAGTGCTCGAAGAACTTGGACGCCATGTCTTCATAGGCGGGGTTGTCGAGCGCCAGCTCCATCGCCATCGAGAGCATGTTGCCACAGAAGAACGCCATCCACGCCGTCGCGTCGGCCTGTTCGAGCTTGCCCTCGATCGGCAGGGGTTGCGAGCGGTCAAAGACGCCGATGTTGTCGAGCCCGAGGAACCCGCCGCTGAAGACGTTTTCGCCGAGCGGGTCTTTGCGGTTGACCCACCAGGTAAAGTTGAGCAGCAGCTTCTGGAAGGTGCGCGAGAGGAACAGCCGGTCGCCGCGTCCCTCGGCCAGCTCGCGTTGATAGACCCGCCAGCACGCCCACGCATGGACCGGCGGGTTGACATCGCCGAACGCGAACTCGTAGGCGGGCATCTGCCCGTTGGGGTGCATGTACCACTCGCGGAGCATGAGCACGAGCTGCCGTTTGGCAAAGTCCGGGTCGATCCGCGCCATCGGGACCATATGAAACGCGGTGTCCCAGGCTGCGAACCACGGGTACTCCCACGTGTCGGGGATGCTCAGGATGTCGCGGCTGTGCAGGTGGGTCCAGTTGTGGTTGCGCCCGCGTCGGCGGGACTCGGGCGGCGGAGGCTGGTTGGGGTCACCCGCGAGCCATTCCTCGACTACATAATAATAGAACTGCTTGGCCCACAGCAATCCCGCAAACGCCTGGCGGCTGATCGAACGCTGCTCGGGGGTGTGGTGCGGCCCGATCTTATGGGCATAAAACTCGTCGGCCTCGCGGCGGCGGGCGTCAATGACGTTGCCAAACGCTGCGCCCAGAGAGTCCGCAGCCGGCTTGTCCGTGTCTGACGATTCCTCGGCCGGTCTGATGCGCACGCGCACGCTCGCGCTGCCTCCTGCCTCGACCCGCAGCCTGTGCCACGCGGCGGCCTTGGTCCCCCGGTTGTCAGGATTCACCGCGTCGGTTTCGCCTTCGATAACACGTCGCTGAAAGGCGTCCTTCACATAAGGGCTCGCGCTGGCGTAGCCGAAGATCCGCTCGTAGTTGGTCTCGTTCTCGGTGAACAGCATCTCGGGAGGCACACCGCCCGTGCTGCGCGAGTCTGCCGCTACATCGCCCGCGTCGGTCGCCGGCCCCGGCCCAAACTCCACCGCGAACCGCCCGAGTGTCTTGTGCTCGCACAGGACCCGCCCCGGTGCGTCGAGCCGCAACTCCGGCTTGTCGGCCGTGTCGTCCTGCACCGCGCCCCACGACCAGGTGTTCCGAAACCAGACCGTCGGCAGCAGGTGCAGGTCCGCAGCTGCGGGACCGCGGTTGTGCACGGTGATCTCGACGAGCGTGTCGTTGTCCGACGCCTTGGCGTACTCGATCGTGACGTCAAAGAACCGGTCGCCCTCGAAGACTCCCGTGTCGGTCAGTTCGTACTCGGGTTTGTCTTTGCCGCGTCTGCCATTCTCAGCAACGAGGTCGTCGTAAGGAAACTCCCGTTGCGGATAGCGGTAGAGCGCCTTGGCGTAAGAGTGCGTCGGCGTGGAGTCGAGATAGAAGTAGACCTCTTTGACGTCTTCGCCGTGGTTGCCTTCGTCGTTGGTCAGCCCGAACAGCCGTTCCTTGAGGATGCCGTCCTTGCCGTTCCACAGCGAGACCGCAAAGCACAATCGGCACTGGCGGTCGCACCAGCCGAGCAGCCCGTCCTCACCCCACCGGTACGCGCGGCTGCGGGCGTGCTCGTGCGGGAAGTACTGCCAGCAGTTGCCGTGGTCTGAATAGTCCTCGCGCACCGTCCCCCACTGCCGCTCGGGCAGGTACGGCCCCCAACGCTTCCAGTTGGCGACGCGGTCGGTCTCTTCGCGCAGACGCCTGGTTTCGTTGCAGTTTGGAGGCTGGTTCGGCAAGCGCGGGCTCCGGGGCAGTGGTGTTCTTCTCGGCTCGATACGCCGCAGGGTTCGCTGCGAGGCGGCAGAACCGTAGCGCCCGCTTCGATGGGGCTCAGTCGCGTCCCCGGGTCCGCGCCTTTGCGTTCGGCCGCTGCTGCGGTACCATGCCGCCCGAGACCATGAGCCCGAGGACTTTCACCCATGCACACGTCCACCCACACCTGCCGCACGATCTTCGCTCTTTTCTGTGCTGCCTCGGTGGCGGGGCTGCTCGGTTCCTGCGGCCGCGACGGCTCGGACCAGCCCTCGACCGCTGCCGACGGGGCCGACCCCGCACCTCTCCGTATCGCGGTCGTCCCCAAGGGCACCACCCACGACTTCTGGAAGAGTGTCCACGCCGGGGCAAAGCGGGCCGAGCAATCGCTCGGCGGCGTCGAGGTCACCTTCACCGGCCCGGAACGCGAGGATGACCGCGCCCAGCAGGTCGCGCTGGTCGAAAACCTCATCTCGGCCGGGTACGACGCGATCGTGCTCGCTCCGCTCGACGACACCGCGCTGGTCGCCCCGGTCCGCCTGGCGACAAGTTCGGGTATCCCCGTCGTCATCATCGACTCGGGGCTCAACGCCGAGGTCGGCACCGACTACGTCTCGTTTATCGCAACCGACAACCATCAGGGCGGCCGCATGGCCGGGCAGCACATGGTCGAGTTGCTCGAAGGCACCGGCCGCGTGCTGCTGCTCCGCTACCAGGAAGGGTCAGCCAGCACCCGACTCCGCGAGCAGGGGTTCGTCGACGCGCTCGCCGAAGCCGAAGGCATCGAGCTGATCGACCCGGGTCGCTACGCCGGCGCGACCCGCGCAACCGCCCAGGAAGCAGCCGAGAACCTCCTGACCACCTACGACAACCTCGACGGCATTTTCTGTCCCAACGAGAGCTCGACCTTCGGCATGTTGCTCGCACTCCGCTCGCGCGATATGGCAGGCACCATCCGCTTCGTCGGCTTTGACGCCAGCGAGGGGCTCGTCAAAGCGCTCGCCGACCGCGACATCGACGCGCTGGTCGTGCAGAACCCCATCCGCATGGGCGAGCTCGGCGTGCGCGCAGCCGTCGAACACCTGCGGGGTGCGCAACAAGAGCCCCGCATCGACACCGGCGTCATGCTCATCACGCCGGACACCATGGACTCGACCGAGGCGCGCGATCTGATCTCCCCCGATTTCTCGGCACTCGACAACCCGTGAGCAACACCCCGGCACACACCCGCCCCGCCTCCCCCCGCGTCATCGCGCACGCCGCGGCGTTGTTGCGCCCCTTTCTCGCCCTCATCATCGTCGGGCTCGTCTTCTTTGCGATCCAGTGGCACAAGCTCGACTACACCACCGACCCCACGCAACTCGCCCGCATGGTCACCGTCATG
Organism: uncultured Phycisphaeraceae bacterium; assembly: GCA_964394895.1. Lineage (GTDB taxonomy): Bacteria > Planctomycetota > Phycisphaerae > Phycisphaerales > UBA1924 > PNC22. Next base: position 22,440 of record CAYMZJ010000003.1, read on the forward strand.
GACCTGCGGATGGTCGCGATCCAGACCGTCATCGTCGGCACCGCCGCGATCGGCATGACACTTGTCATCGCCTCGGGCGGGCTTGATCTCTCCGTCGGCTCGGCGGTCGCGCTGTGTAGTGTCGTCGGCGCGATGGCGGTCCGCGACGGCTGGCCGATCGCGCTGGCTGCGGGCGCAGCTGTACTTGTCGGGGCGGCCTGCGGCATGTACAACGGGCTGCTCATCACCACCCTCCGACTCCCCCCCTTCATCGTCACCCTCGGCACGCTCGGCCTCTTCCGCGGCGTCGCCAAGTGGATCGCCGGCGGCATGCCGGTCTCGGCCGATCCCGGCTGGCTCGCCGGCCTGGTGAGCCCGGTTCCCTCGCCGGGGTGGCTTGTTGTCGCACCGGGAGTGTGGCTCATGCTCGCACTCGCCCTTCTCGCGGCGTTTGCGCTCCGCCGCACTGTCCTGGGTCGCCACACCATCGCGGTCGGGTCCAACGAGCTCGCTGCAAAGTACGCCGGCGTACATATCGCCCGTACCAAGATCATGGTCTACATCATCGCCGGCCTCTTTGTCGGGCTCGCGGGGCTGTTGCAGTTTGCCAGGCTCACCCAGGGCGACCCGACCGTCGCGATCGGGATCGAGCTCGACGTCATCGCTGCGGTCGTCATCGGCGGGGCATCACTCAGCGGCGGGCGGGGCTCGGTCCTGGGCGCGCTCGTCGGGGCGTTCATGATGGCGTACATGAAAAACCGCTGCGTCAGGCTGGGGTGGCCGAGCTTTGTCCAGGAGATGATCGTCGGCCACATCATCATCATCGCCGTCGCGATCGACCTCTGGAGGCAACGCCGCGCAGCCGCCGCGTGAACCCGCTCACCCAACCGCACGCCACAACGCCACGATCTGTTCAGGCGTCAACCCCTCGGCCCGCATCCTCGGCTCGATCCCGTCGGGCCACGAGATATCCCGCCCCAGCACGCTGCCCAGCTGCTTCCGCCTTTGCGCAAACACCCGCTGACAGAACGCGCCGAACGCAACCGGGTCGCTGATCCCGTGGTCGTCGCGTCTTTCGACTTCGATCATCACACTGGTGATCTCCGGCCGCGGCCAGAAACACTCGGGCGGCAGCTTGGCGATGATGCGCACCGTCGCCAGCGTCTGCGCCACCACGCTGATCCCGCCGTAGGCGTTCTGCCCCGCCCGTGCGGCGAGTCGCTGGCCGACCTCTTTCTGGATCGTGACATACATCCCCACGCACGCTGGGTGAGCGGTCAGGAGCGCCAGCATCAACGGCGTCGCAGCTCCATAGGGCAGATTCGCAACCAGCGTGAACCGCCTCGCCCCGTCCTTCCCGAGCGCCCTGACAATCTCGGCCGACACCTCGCGCTTGTGCGCCAGGCAATCCCCTTCGATCAGCGTAAACCCTGTGTGATTTCCGAGCCGTTCGCGCAAAAGCTCGGCGAGCCCCCGGTCAAGCTCGCACGCGACCACCTCGCACCCGCGCTCGAGCAACTCCTCGGTCAGCGTCCCCGTCCCCGGGCCGACTTCGAGCACGAGGTCACCGGCCGTGACCTTGGATTCATCCACCAGCTTGCGCACCAGGTTGTGGTCGATTAGAAAGTTCTGCCCGAACCGCTTGCGGGGGCTAAGGCCGCGCGCGTCCAGCAGTGCTTTGATCTCGGCGAGTGTCTGAGGCATCGCGTCACCACTCCCCGCTCAGGACCATTTCGATCGCCCGCGCCACGCCCTCGTCCTCGTTGCTGTCGGTGTGCTGGTTGGCGACCGCGCGCACCGCGTCAACGGCGTTGCCCATCGCCACCCCAAGCCCGGCGCCGGCGATCATCGAGACGTCGTTGATCTGGTCGCCGACCGCGACGATGCGCTCGGGCGCGATGCCGCGCTCCTCGGCAATGTGCCGCACCGCGTTCCACTTGTCAGCCCGCGCGTCAAAGCACTCGAGGATGTGCGCCACCGCACCGCCCGCCCAGTGCGTCGCGTCGTCGGGAGCAACGACCGCGGGAAAGTTGTGAACCGTAACCGTGTCGTCAAACTCGGCCAGGACGTGCTGTTCCAGCGCGGCAAGCTCGGCCGCCGGGGCGCAGACGCCCACCCGCACCGTGTGCTCGGGGTGGGGGTCAAGAGTGACGTCGGCGGCGAGGCGGATGCTGACAGCCATTTCCTCGAACCACCATTGCGTCACCGGGTCGAGCGTGAGCTTGCGTCGGCCGGTGATGACGAGATAGTCGTACCCCGCCGCGTCGGGGTCTTTGAGCACCAGCACCGGGTGCCCGCCTTTGAGCAGGGTGTTGGTGAGTCGTGCGGTGAGTGTCGGGTGCATCGAGAAGCGGTGGATGGTCTTGCTGGTCCGCGGGTCGGCGATGATCGACCCTCCCGCGACGATGACCGGCTCGACCTGCGCAATCGCGTCGATTGCGTCGCGCGATTCTGCAAGCCCGCGTCCGGTGCAGACGACGACCAGCATCCCCGCCTGTCGCGCCTGTTCGATCGCTTCGGCCACCGCCGGCCGCACCTTGCTCGAGCGGTCGAGCACGGTGCCGTCCAGGTCGAGCGCGAGCATGTCGTAGCGTCGTGTCATCGCCCGCAAGCGTAGGGGCAGGGGCTCACGCAAAGCAGAGCCCCTCGCGCAAGCGCAACGATGTTTGTAGAGCCCCTCGCGCAAGCGAGGGGACCGCGCGTGCCACGGCTCTGTGAGCCGTGCGTTCCGATTTGCCGGTGTCCGTGACAGCCGCACGGCCAGAATGGCCGTGGCACACCGGGAATACTTGCACCATGTTGGCGCAGGTTACCGCTCGCCGAGCCGCTGGCACCCCGGCCCCAGCGCGATCACGTTCTTGCCTTGCCGTTTGCCTTCGAGCGCGAGCTGGTCGGCCCGTTCGAGCAAAGACTCGGCCGAATCGCCGTCCCAGGGGAACGTCGCCAGCCCGCCCGAGATCGTGAGGTATCCCGGCGCATCGTCAGCCAGCTTGCGGAACCGTGCTTCGCGCACGAGCGAACGGAACCGCTCGGCGATATCGAACACGCTCGTCGGGTGGTGGCTGTCGGGTTGGCGCGGCCCTTGGGGCTCGTAGAAAATGACCGCGAACTCATCGCCCCCGATGCGGCAAACCTTATCGGTGGGGCGCACCGCGGTGTCGAGCAGCCGCACACACTCCGCGAGGATTTCGTCCCCCGCCGCGTGCCCGTGCTGATCGTTGAACCGCTTGAAATCGTCGATATCAAAGACCATGAGCGTGAGGGCGCGGCGGTGCTGCCTTGCCTCGGCGATCGCGGTGGGCAGGAAGTCGTCAAAGAACCGCCGGTTCCATGCGCCGGTGAGCGGGTCGCGGAACGCCAGCTCGCGGAGGTGCTGCTGCTGGTGTTCGAGTTCGAGCCATGCCCCGAGCCACTCGGCTGCAGGTGCGAGCGACGCTGGGGCGAGGGTCGTACTGCACAGCGAACCGACCACCGCGCCGCCCGAAAGAACGGGCGCAGCCGAATGGGCTGCCGAGTCGGTTGCACAAGCCGAATCCTCGGCATAGACCACGTTCTCGAAGCCCGGCTGCGCGCGCAACGCCCGCAACGCCGCCGCGAGCACCGGCTGCCCGGTGTGCAGCATTCGGAGCAGTTCCAGTTCACTGCCCGAACGGAATGAGGCTTCCAACGGCGACCGCGCCGGTGGCTCGTCGCGCGTCGAAGCCGGGGTCGGGGTGGGGGTCGGTTGCACGGGCTTGGGCTCGATCGTTTCGGTCGGGGCGGGAGCGATTGCAGTGGGGGTTGGTGCGGTGGTGGGGGTGGAGTCAGCCGTTGGGGTTCGGACAGTGCCGTTGGCGGGTGCAGGCCGAGCGCTCTCGGCGAGAAAGCAGCGCAGCATCGCGGCGTCTGTCGTCGGCCCGACCTGCCCGTCGTAGCCGGAGGGCAACGTGTCGCCGTTGCGGGCAAGCCGAAGCACGCGGACATCGGGATCAATCCGCCGAAGCCCAGCGAGAAACTCGGCCAGGTCGCTGGTGTTCTGGTCGGTGCCGTTGGCTGTGGGCTCGACCCGTGGGTCAACGATGACCACCGCCCGGCTGGGTTGGGCGGGGTCGATCGGGTCGGCAAGCTCGCCGATCGCGTCCATCGCTGTCCGGGCGCGGATCAGTTCCATCGCGGGGTCGGCGCGCAGCCCGGGGTCCAGCCCGGTCGGGCCGACCAGGATCACCCGGAGATCGTCGTGTTGGCTCAGTGTTTCGCCCATAGGCGTGATTCTGTACTCCGCTGAGGCACTCTGGGGTTCGTCGGGTGCCGGTCTTGGTCGTGTCTTGAGCCCGGATTTTCGCCGGTTCTCACAACTGGTCATCGGCCAGCAGCATCTCCAACTCTTCTGTGGTCAGGACCGATCGAGGCGATTCGGGCTGGTCGCGGCTGCCCCCCGTGTCCTCGACGGTTGCCGATTCCGCTTCTCCTGGTGCTTTCCCGGGAGCTTCGGCAGCCTTCCCCGTCAGCTTCAGATTCGGGCGGCCGGTGGACCCGCTGCGTACAGCACGCGGCACCGACCCGTCCATATGCCTATCATCGGTGTGCAGAGGTCGCACGACGACTTCGGGAGTTTCTTCCACGGGTGGCAGCGGGTGGGGCAGCGGCGTGAGTTTGGGGTTTTTGGCAGCCTCGTACGCCCAGCACCGGGCGTCGGGGTCGAACCGCTCGACCGCACGCCTCAGGCTCTCCTGATCGGGCAGTGCGCCCGGCTCGACCAGCACCAGGACCCGGCCTTTCACGCCCCGGCTGCGAGCGGCGAGAAGCCTCGAGAACGCCTCGAACGGGTTGCCAGCCGCTTCGCTCTTGATCCCCTGGCGGTCCAGAGCGTCAGCGAGAGCCCGCGACGGCTGCCCATCAGGCTGCTGCCAGACCACCGCGTGTACGCTGGCTCCCCGGTTGCTCATCCCATGATCCTACCACATCGGCTCCGGTTTGCCACAGAGAACTTCACGGCACCGGGGGCAAGATTGTGCCGGGCGGGTGCGTTATCGGCGTAATCGGTACTGCGCAGCCCCGGCGAGCCGATGGTGTTGGTGCAACTCGCCCCCCGGAGGCTTGGTACACCTTGTGCCTGCTCACGATTCTGTTGCAGAAGATCGCCCGTGTGGGCAGCTGCTGCTGATCGAGCGGGCAAGGAAGGTCCCGAACCGTCAGGCCGAGTTCCAGACCAGTATCCGTTCCCGTGGGGCTCGCCCCCGTGTGGTGCGGTGGCGGCTGTCGGTATAACCTGAGACCAGACCCGCCTTTCCCCGCACGCAGCGTGTGGAGCTAGGCCCAGGAGTGACCCTAGTGAATCGCATGATGTACCGCTCGCCCGATGGTTCTCTTTGCTTTTGCCGTGCTGCGGGGCTTGTGGTGCTCGTCGCCGGGCTCGCGGCTTCCGGGCCTGTGTTCGCCCAGGACGCCGAGGATGCCGGGGCAGCCGAAACCGCCCAGCCCGCCGACGACCCCACCGATGACCCCACCGATGACTCCGCCGACGACCCCACCGACGACATGGTTGAGTTCAGTGCGTTCACCGAGCCGCTCGAACTGATGACGCTGGTTGATTTCATCGCGACCGAGCTGGACATCAACGTCTCGACCAAGGGGACGGTGACCGGACAGGTGATGTTCAACGCCAGGCAGAGCATCCCGCGGAGTCGGCTCCTCGAGCTGCTCGAGGCGTTGCTCTCGCAGTACAACTATTCGCTGACGCGCGACCCGGTCGGGTTCTACATCATTCAGCCCTCGGCCGAGGTGGTGCAGAACTTCGACGGCGACTTTGCGACGACCAAGATCATCCCCACGCCCAACATCAAGCCCTCGTCGCTCAAGGCGGTGCTCGACCCCGGGTCGGTCGCCGGTGGGCAGAGCGGCAACCGCATCACCTACGTCGACGACCTGGGCATCATCGTCGTGACCGATACCCCCCGCAGGGTGCGCGCACTCGAAGAGCTCATCGGCAAGCTGCTGGATGAGTACCGCCGGGCGGCGTTCACGCGGATCGACCTGAAGTATGTCGCAGCCCAGGCCGCCCGCGAGCGAGTCATTACGCTTGTCGGGCAGGGCTCGACGCTGCGGAGCGCCATCCCCGGGCAGGACCAGGGCGGGCAGACCCCCGGCACGGCGTCGTCGATCGACAACCTCGCCGACCGGCTGTCGATTGACCCTTCGGGCAACGCGCTGCTGCACCGGGGCACCGAGGACGAGATCGTGCAGGTGCGTGCGCTCATCGCGCTTATTGATGTGCCGACCACGCTGACTCCCAAGGAATACAAAGCCGGCGCCAACGCGGCGATGATCGCCGATATCGCCAGCAAGCGCGGCCTGGGTGAGGTGATCCGCCTCGAAGACACCGACCAGAACCAGCAGCAGTTTCCTAACTTCCGCGGGTTCCAACAGCAGCAACAGCAGCCACAAGGCACCCTCGGCGGTGGGTCGGTGATGATGGTCGATCGGGTGCGGGGGACGATCCTCTACTACGGCACTACCGAGCAGCAGGACCAGCTCGGCACGCTCATCGACGCGCTCGAGATCGAATCGATGGAGATCGTCATCGAGCGGTACGCGGTCAAGAATATCGACGCCACCGAACTGGCCGACCTGCTCCAGGCGATCATCCAGAACCAGTCGGGCAGCGACAGCCCGATCCTGCCCGGCGCCCGTGGCAACCAGAACCAGGCCACCGGGTTCCAGCAGTTCTTTCAGGACCTGGATTCTGCCTCAGAAAACGCGTTCGTCGGCAACGCCGAGAACTCGTTTGTGACCGCCCATGAGCCGACCAACGTCGTCATCGTCAAGGCGCCGGAGAACCTGCAACGCCAGTTCGCCCGGATCATCAGCGAGCTCGATGTCCGCCGGCCTCAGGTCTATCTCGATGTCAACATCCTCGCGGTGAGTGACACCAAAGACTTCCGCCTCGCAGTCGAAGGGCAGATCCGCGTCGGGCAGTTCTCGACCCAGACCGCGTTCGGTCTCGGTTCGATCGCCGACGGCGGCGCTTACGGCGACCCGAAGCTCCCGCTTCCCGGGCTCGGGGGCTACAGCGCGTCGCTTATCAAGAGCCAGTACGTGCCTTTGATTCTTGACGCGGTGCAGACCAACACCGACGCGAGGATTTTGTCCTCGCCGCAGCTGCTGGTAAATGACAACGAGGAGGCGGCGATCGAGAGCATCGAAGAGCAGCCGACCACCTCGACCACCTTCGGGACTAACTCCGACCAGACGAGTTTCTCGGGGTATGAGTCGGCGGGCACGAAGCTCACCGTGACTCCCAGCATCTCCGAAGCGGGGTATCTCCGTCTGGAGTACGAGATCGAGCTTTCGAACTTTACCGGCAACAGCACCAACGGCGTGCCCCCTCCCAAGACCACGCGGAACGTGCGCTCTGAGTCGGTGACGATCCCGACCGACGCGACGATCGTCGTCGGCGGCATCAAAGTGAATGACACCCGCAACACGGTGATCAAGGTGCCGATTCTGGGTGATATTCCGCTGTTGGGGTTGCTGTTCCGCGACACCAGCAAGATCACAAGCGAGCAGGTTTTGTATATCTTTATTACGCCTCGGATTCTGAACGATCGGAACTTCGCGGACCTGCGTTTGTTGACGCGCGGGCCGCAGGAGTTTGCCGGGCTCGATCCGAACCTCCCCGACTTTGAGCCGACGGTGATCGAGCTGCTGACCGCGCCCACCTGGGGGCAGGACGACGACATCGTGCCGATTGAGCCGGGGGTGGTTGACGAGCCGCTGATTATTCCGTTGATCGAGGGCGAGGACGACACGGGTGTTGTCCGTCGATCTGGAGAGACGGGCTGATGGCGAAGGGTCCGCTGGCAAGATTCTCGCGCAGCAGCGACGCGGCGGGAAAGAGCGCAACGCCCGACAACGGCGGTGGCGGCGCGCTGGTTCTGGATGAGACCGCGCACCTCGCCGAGCAGCTCGGCGGGCTCAGGCTCTCGCCCGAGCAGCTGCGAATGTTTCGGAACGCCGAGGGGTCGGACACCGAGCCTTGGGACGTGATGCTGTCGCTGCTCGCGATGGACGAACAGCAGGCGCTGACCAAGCTCGGCGAGCGCACCGGGCTTTCTTATATCAACGAGCCGAGGCTGCAGGAGTCTTCGAGCCGGTTCTATGAATCGGTCCCGCCCGACCTGGCGCGGCAACAGCACATCGCGGGGCTCTCGAGCGACGGGCACGCGATGACGGTCGCGACCGCCCAGCCCTTGCAGCCGGCGGTGTTTGGCATCATCGAAGACATGCTCGATATGCCGCTGCGGATTGTGCTGAGCCCGCGGGCGGCGGTCGCAAACCTTATCAACCGTGGATACGAACAACGCGGCGACCTGGTGACCGAGATCATCGAAGAGATGCCGCTGGACGCCTCGGCGATCGAGAGCATGGCGGCCGGGGTGAGCTCTTCGACCGACCTGCTCGGGCTGGCGCGGCAGACGCCGGTGATCCGGCTGGTGAACATGATCCTCTTCGAGGCGCTGCGACGCCGCGCGAGCGATATTCACATCCACCCGCAGGAGACCAAGCTGGTCATCCGCTTCCGCGTGGACGGCATGTTGCATGATGTGTTCAGCCCGCCCATGTCGCTGGCCGCTGCGATCTCCAGCCGTTTGAAAGTGATGACCGAGCTCGACATCGCCAACCGCCACAGCCCGCAGGACGGGCACACGTCCGTTCGCATCGGGCAGAAGAAAATCGACATCCGCCTGTCATGCATCCCCACGGTCTTCGGCGAGCGGATCGTGCTGCGGTTGCTCGACCAGAGTCAGACCCAGCTGAGCCTCGATGAGATCGGGATGGGCAAAAAGATGCAGGCCCGTCTTCTGGACCTTGTCGATCGGCCGACGGGGATGATCCTTGTCACCGGGCCGACCGGATCGGGCAAGACCACGTCGCTGTACGCAGCGTTGGGCAGCATCGACCGCACGAGCCGGAACGTCATGACGATCGAGGACCCGGTTGAGTACCACCTCGAAGGCATCAGCCAGATGCAGGTCAACATCAAGCGGGGTGTGACGTTTGCCAACGGCCTCCGCGCGTTGCTTCGGCAGGACCCCGACGTGATCCTCGTCGGCGAAGTCCGCGACCAGGAGACGGCGCAGCTGGCGATCCAGGCTTCGCTGACCGGGCACCTTGTGCTCGCGACGCTGCACACCAACGATGCGCCCAGCGCGATCCCGCGCCTCATCGACATCGGGCTCGAGCCGTATCTGATTACCTCGTCGTTGCTGGCGGTGCTCGCCCAGCGGCTGGTCCGCCGCACCTGCACCGTCTGCGACGGCAGCGGGCAGGACCAGGTCGAGAAAAACGAGAAGTGCGAGAACTGCTTTGGGACCGGGTACCGCGGCAGGCTCGCGGTGTATGAGATCATGGCAATGACCGACGAGCTCCGCCGCCTGACCGGCGAACGCGCCGACGGCGTGACGCTCTACGAAGCCGCGATGGCAGCCGGTTTTGAGCCGATGCGTGTGGACGCGGGCGAGAAAGTCGCGCAGGGTTTCACCGATCAGGCCGAGGTGTACCGGGTGCTGCACTGAGCTCTTGCGGCCCTGCGTTTTCTGCTATACTGGTCTGCCCCCTCGCTTGCGCGAGGGGCTCTATGAGGCACATGATCCACAGGGCCTAGAGCCCCTCGCGCAAGCGAGGGGACAACCGCGCGTGTCTTACAAAAGCGTCCCGCGCAGCACCACCGACACCACCACAAAGTAGATCACCAGCCCCGAGACGTCCATCAGCGTCGCGACCAACGGCGAGCTGATCGCGGCCGGGTCGAGCCCGAGCCGCTCGAGCAGCAGCGGGAAGACCGAGCCGAGCAGCACGCCCCACACGACGATCGAGAGCACCGAGAGCCCCACAGACAACCCCACCAGCGAGGCGTGTGGTGTGTTCGCAATCCCCAGCATATTGAGTGTAAGGACCAACAGCCACGCCAGCACACCGAGCATGACGCCGAGCACCAGCCCGACCATAAGCTCGCGCCGCATGACGCGGGTCCAGTCCCTTGGTGCAACCTCTCCCAGCGCCAGAGCGCGGATCAGGAGTGACGCGGCCTGGGTTCCCGTGTTGCCGCCCGAGGAGATAATGAGCGGGATAAAAACGATCAGCACAAGTGCTGTTGTGAGCGAGTCCTGAAAGTGGTCGATGACGCCGATGGTCAGGACCTGCATGACAAACAGCACGCAGAGCCACCCGCCGCGCTTGCGGATCATGTCGAGGAGTCCGGTCTGCATGTAGGGCGCGTCGAGTGCTTCCATGCCGCCGAGTTTATGGATGTCTTCGGTGGCTTCTTCCTCGGCAACGTCTGCCACGTCGTCAAAGGTAACGATCCCAAGCAGGCTGCCGGTTTTGTCCAGCACCGGCAGCGCGGTGCGGTCGTACTTTGCCATGACATGGACCGCCTCTTCGCGATCGTCGGTGATATTGAGGCTCACAAACCGCCCGTCGCAGAGCGACTCGATCGTCGCGTCGGGCTCGGCCAGCAGCAGCCGACGGATCGGCAACTCGTCGAGCAGGCGGAGGCGGTCGCCCACCACGAACACCCAGTTGATCGTCTCGGCGTCGCGGCCGTACTTGCGGATGTGCTCGATCGCCTGGCTTGCGGTCCATTCCATCCGAACCCGCACATAGTCGGGTGTCATCAGCCGCCCGACGCTGTCTTCGGGGTAGTTGAGGATCTGCTGGGTGATCCGCCGATTTTCGGGGCTCAGTCGATTAATGAGTTTGGCAGCAGCCTGGGCGGGCAGCTCATCAAGAAACGCGGCGCGGTCGTCGGGGTGCAGCTCTTCGAGCAGCCGCAGCGTCCGCTCGTCGCCCAGGTGCTCGACGAGGGTTTCCTGCCGATCGGGCTCGAGGTGCGTGAACGCTTCGGCGGCCGCCTCGCGGTAGAGCAAGCGGAAGACGATCGCCGCCTCGCCCGGTTCCATCTCGCTGAGCAGTTCGCCGATGTCCGGCGGCTCCATCTCGCGCAGCGCGGTCCGAAGCTCCCCAAAGCGGCGTTCGCTGATCGCCTCGCGGATATCAGGCTCGAGGAGTTGGACAGTGCTTCCCATGCGGCAGCATCGTACGCGGGCGAGCCCGCGCCTCGTGAGGCAAGAGGTTCCATATGTGCTGCGCCGCCGGGGGCCACGGGACATTCCGGCTTCGTTATGGATCCCGTCCCGGTCAGAGACGGTATATGGGTAGAATCGCGGGCTTCGGTCGGTGTCGATCTTCAGCAGCTTGCCGCGACACGTCACAAGGACCACCAGTGGACCAGCCGATTCCCCCTGATCCGAGCGACCCCGACGGCAGCGCCCCGACACGGGACACGCCGCTCGGGCCTGATCTCCCTCCGGCTGCCCCTGAGCCGACCGATCCGATACCGCCCTTCCGCCTCGACCAGTTCGAGATCCGGCGGCAGATCGGCAAGGGCGGACAGGGGTTTGTCTACGAGGCGTTCGACCACGACCTTGACCGCAGCGCCGCGGTCAAGATCGTGCTTTCCTGCGGGCAAGATTCGGGCACCCTCGACCGCTTCGAGCGCGAAGCCAAGGCACTCGCCCGGCTCGACCACCCAAACATCGTCACGATCTACACCAGCAAAGCCACGTCTGCCCTCGGCAAAGTGCCCGCGCGGTACTTCGCGATGGAGTACATCCCCGCGGCGTTGTCGATCACCGACTACGCACAGGAACACAATCTCTCTCTGCACCAGCGGGTCAACCTCGTCCGGTTGCTCTGCCTGGCGTTGGAAGCCGGGCATCGTCAGGGCATCTTCCACCGTGATCTCAAGCCGACCAACCTGCTCGTGGGCAAAGATGGCGTGCCGAGGGTTATTGATTTCGGCCTGGCGTCGGGGCCGAGCGTGAGCGATGACGACGGCGCGCAGCGGGCCCGCGAGCAGGGCACCGCCGTGGGCACGCCTTGTTATATGTCGCCCGAGCAGTTCAGTGGCGATCCCGATCTGATCGACGAGAGCAGCGATATCTACGGCATGGGGGTCGTGCTGTATGAGGTGCTCACCGGGCACCTTCCCTACCCCGTGCTCGGCAAGCACTGGCGCGAGGTCGGAGAAATCGTGCGTGAGCATCCACCCGATCCTCCGCGCCGATTCCATCCCGGTCTTGATACCGATCTGATTGCGATCGTCAACAAGGCTCTCGAGAAAGAGCCCGGGCAGCGGTTTGCGTCGATGCAGGAGTTTGCCGAAGATTTGGGCCGGTGGCAAGCCGGGGAGCACCCGACCGCCCGTATCGCGACGCCTGTCTCCCGGCTCGGGGCGATGGTCCGTCGCAACGCGATTGCCAGGCCCAAGCTCTCGCTCGCGGTGTGTGTGATGCTGAGTGTGGTGATCGCGTCGGTCTTTGTGCGTGGGTTCGTGGCTGATATTTTGCCGCTGAACGGCTGGTTGCAGGACCTCGGTACGAAAGCAAGAGCCGCGATCGGTGAAGGGCCGGGCGAGCTGACGATGGTCCGTGGCGTGTTGATCGACGAGGAGGGCATGGGGGAGTTGGCCGACCGGCTGGGGATGGAGGGCGTCGTCCCCGGCGAGCCTCTGACCTACCGAGAGCTGCACGGGTGGATCATGACCAGGCTCGCCGAGGTGCGCCCGAGTGTCGTGGCGTTTGACATTGCTTTCGGTGAAGCCGACAACCCCGGCGACGACGCGATGGTCAGCGGCATCGAGAAACTGCGCAACGCCGGGTGCCAGGTGGTGTTCGCACATCCCGATTGGCCGAAGCTGTCGGGGGAGCGCCGTCCTCTTGATGCCGACATCATCGCGGGCAACCGGGTTGGTGTGCCGACCGGGGAGTTTTTGCAGACCGGGTGGCGGATTGATACCGCGGTCGAGCTGCCCGATGAGATTCTGGCGACCCCTTCGTTTTCGCTCGTGGCATTTATGGCGATGCGGTACCCGGACATGCCGTTCTTTATGACGCGGATCGATATTCACAACACGGAAGTTGTGCTTACGCTCGGGGAAGCTTACACCGGTGTCGCTCAAAGCGCAGGGATCGAGCACCGTGCGGGCGTGTCGTTCGTTCGCCGGGATATAGGCAAACACCAGCGAGTCGATCTGGCTTCACGCGTTGCATACTCAGACCTGGACGTGCCTCCGGTCGAGATTATAAAGCAGGCAACGCTCAATGCTCGTGACCTCCTCGACCTGACATCTACAGAACTTCGCGACCGGTTCCACCAGAAGGTTGTCGTGATCGGGCAGTCGATCCCCGGCCATGATTGGCACGCTCATCCCGAGGGTGTCATGGTTGAGGGTTTCAAGGTGCAAATGGTTGCTGTTCAGGCACTTATCACTGGTGCCCCGCCCCGCCACGCCACGCCACCTCAGCACCTGCTGGCGATGCTGGGCGGGGGGCTTCTCGGCCTCGTGATCGTGTCTGGAAACCGAAGGTCGTGGCGGCGCGGGCTCATTGCTGTCGGCGGCGCCTCTGTGGCAGTTATTGCGCTGTCGCCGGTGATATTCGCGACAGGTCTTGTGTTTGTTGGCCCCCTGCCCGTTGTCGCAGCAATGGTGCTAACCTTTCTCGCGGCATCATGGGTATGCAAGACCCGCACGAGCCGGGGGTACCAATCGTGGGCACATCTCAGGACAGGAGAAAGCAACGCATGAATATCAGATCAATAACTGGATGTCTTGTGGTTCTCGCCTTGCTCTCTGCGAGCTGGGGTTGTACAGACAAGGGCGATAGCCATAGCTATGCGTTTGGCGACGGCAAACCGTATACAGGGAGCGAAGGCGAGATGGTCTTCCCGATGCCCTGGAAGGAATACGGGCTGCCCGATCTTGGTAAAGAGCGTGAGCCGAAGGAGGTTCTGCTCAAGTTTGGAGGCAGCGGCCGGATCCACGCGTGGTATGGGGACGACCCTGAGAAAAAATATTCTGCGGACTCGCTCATCATTGACGGTGGGAAGGGCTGGCGGCTTTTCGGTGGCTATGTCTATCTCACCGGCTACTGGAAGTATCTCGAAACCGAGCGCGTCCGCACCATCACCTGGGGGACCGATGTTGTTGCCCGTATTGTTCCCGGGAACGACTACGTCCAGCCAGACGGTACCTCGGTTGTCACGCTGCCAGACCGCGACCAGGTGTTCGTGCTCAAGGGTGAGGTCTGGGTGTTTCCCAAAGACATCGGCGCAGTGAAGCCGGTGCCGGTGAAGGCGGGCGAGTACATCTACGCCTACAAAGGGGCGGCGGGCGCTACAAAAATTGAAGGGCCGTTCCCGATCCCAAAGGCGGGTGACCCGCTTGTCAAAGATCATGCGGTGATTGTGCCGTTCCTCGAAATGGTCGAGAAACTTCCTTAGAATATGCCGCGCCATCAACAGCATCCGGCGTGGTTGTGTCTTACTGTTTACGGAGCACCTGCATGAGTGGTGCCCTTTATTTTGTTATGCCCGCTGCCGCTGCAATGCTCCTCGTCGTGACCGGTTGTGCTTCTCGCGATGCCGGGGAGACCACCCCTGTTGCTGCTGTTGCATCCTCGCCACGTGTCGAATCCGAACCCGCGATGGTCACAGCCCCGACAGAGTTCAGATCCCCTCCGCCGGCCGCGATGATGATGGCAACGCCTCCCCCCCGGCTCGCACCGAGCCTTGCCGATGTAAGAACTGATATGCAGATATCCCATCCCGAAGCCGATGTCAGCCTGTCGGCGACGGCCTCCGTCAAGACGGCCCATGTGACCCATCCCGACGGCGAGTACGTCGTTGACTACGGCACCGATCCGGTCAACGGGTCGGGCACAGTCAGCGCGGTTGTCTCTGACAACGGCGGCACCTGGACGCTTTTGCGCGGGCCGGGCATGGGGCCTCAAGGCCGCGGGTTCTCGTATCTCTGGGGCTACTGGCTGCTCTTCGAGACCGACCGCACACGCACCATCACCTGGGGCGGCATCGCCACAGTCTCCGGGCGGATGGTCCCCCCCGGCGACGGCTTACCCGAGCGTGATCAGGTCTTCGTGCTCTGTGGCGAGGCCGAGGTGTCGCCCAACGGCGTATCCGAACAGGGGGCGGTTAGGGTTGGCAAGGGCTTCTATGTCTCGGCAACAACAGTCGAAGGCAAGGTTGTGTTCTCGCAACCGATGCCGATCCCGACACCCGGCATGGGCAACCCACCGCCGGATGCCAAAGACATCATCGCTTTCCTCGACGCGATGACGGCAACGCATCCTGACCCGTGCAACCCGTAGTTGCTTCAGACATCGTCATGCAGCCGTCGAAGGATTTCCTGGACAGAGGCGGGCATTTGTTGGGAATCGGTACTGTGAAGAAGCTCGTCGCACAGCTTCCGCCACTTCTTATTCATCGTGTAGGACTCCATATCTAATGGCCAGCGGAGTGTCCAGATCTCGCATGAATCGATGGCGTCCAGCATGTCTTGCTCGGCGACCGAAATAAGCCTCAGGCACTGGGCGTCCAACGCATCTCGCAGCGTTGATCCAGGACACTCACGAAGCATCGCCGCATAGAGGCACGTGATCCCCAACTCGTGGAACACGGTTGGTCCCGGGTCGTTGCGGGCGAGTGCCTGCCAGCGAAGATAAGCAATCGCCCGCGCGCACACCTCCGGAGATATCCGTGATGCAGCCTCTGTCAATGACCAGACGGTATCCGTATCCGCATCGCTGATTTGGTCATCGGCCGGATCGGCGACCCACGTTAACAACACCCATGCTGCAAGACACTGCCACGGCGCGTAAGAATCTCCCCACCGGATTAGTTCAAAGAACTCCCGAGGCCAACTGTCATCCCCCAATCCCGACATCTGTGCAGAAGTAGGCATGGTGCCGGTTGAGAGCAGTTGCATCGTGAGTGAGTGGGTGAGCGTGCCGCCTCCGATGCTTCCCCATGTCCTTGCTCGGATGCTATCGTCTGTGAACACGCTTCGCAGGCAGTGTCGCAAGCCATCGCGGCTCGCTTCACTCGCAAGCGACAACAACGATTCAAGATCAGGATCGCTCGTTCGCCGGGACATGCAGATTGCTCCGTTTGTTTGCGTTGTCTGTTCTACAACGGCAGCGCCCCAAACCCCGTCAGCCCCACCGGCTCTTTCGCAAAGAACGGCTCGCCCGCAGCCGTTCCGATCCGCGAGCCGAAGAAGCGGGTCGAGCCCATCACCCACTCGACCACGGGGCGGTTGTTCTCGTTGATCCCGAACTGCGAGTGGTACGCCCGGATCGCGAGTTCTTTCTTTGCCTCGCACCCGCTGACGTCGAAGACGAAGGTTGGCTGAGGCGTGATCCGCAGGTGCGTGCAATAGTAATAAAACAACCACCGCGGGTGGCAGGGCGGAGCAAAGTCCTGCGGCTTGGCATCGGTGCCCGACGGCCGTAGCGCCTCGGGGATCGGCATCTCGATCCCCGTGAGCTTGGCGTCAAACCTCGCGTCCTCGACGATCCGGGTCACCGCGAGGTGGTCGGGGTGCGCGTCCTCAAAGTAAGGCACGAAGATGATCTCGGTCCGGTGCGCCCGCATCACGCCCGCGACCGCGTGCCGCGCTTCGATGGAGTGCTTGACGAAACGATTGCGGAGCCCGAGCAGCACCCGGCGGACCGGCTTGCCCTCCGGAAACATCGCGGCATCGGGCGAGAGCGCAGCCGCTGCGGCCTCGGCTTCTTTCGCCCGCGTCGCGGTGTCCCCAAAGGGTGTGGGCTCGCCGTTGGTCATGTCGAGCAGGAGCACGTCGTGGCCCTGCTCTGCGAGCCGGGCGATCGTGCCGCCCATGCCCAGCTCCTGATCGTCCGGGTGCGGCCCGACAACAAGCACCTGCGCCATGGCATTCTCCTCCGTGCGGCGTGCGCACACTCAGCCCCGTTCCTGCACAGGCCTAGCGGATGTCGTCCTGATCGATCATGACGAGCCCGAGCAGGTGGGTGTCGCCGTCGACCAGCGTCTCGAGCTGGGCGTGCATGGCTTTCTCCGGAGCTTTGGTCGCAAAGAACCCGCCCGCCCGGAAGCGTTCGCCGAACTCGTCGCGGAAATCGTAGAGATCGAGCGTGAGCGTTTGCCCGGCTGCAAACCCAAGGATCGGCGCGCTGAACCGGCCGTTGATCCAGACCGTCGAGGGGCCGAAGCTGCGGGCGGTGGTGTTGGTCATGGTGATCTTGGTCTCGGGCTTGCGGATGACCTGCACGTCGAGCGTTTCGGTCTGCGCGAGCCCGGCTGGGAAGGGGCGGTCGTAGGTGCCGACACTCCGATCGGCGAGCCCGGTCGGGAGCAACCCGCACCCACCGAGCAGGCAGAGCAGCCCGAGCGTGGTGCAGAGGATCCGCCCCGATTCCACCGAGAATCCACGCCGGTGCGCCCGTGTCTTGTACCCGCCCCTGATGGTCTGTCGTTTCATCCCTGCCTCGCTCTCCGCGTTTTCGCGTGTCTTTCGCGCCGTCGCGTTGATTCCTATCCTTGCCCGATGGGCTGCACCAGCAACAACGCCACCCCGCCCTGCCCGGCTGTCGCGCCCGGAGCAGAGGGTATCGACCCCCGCCGCGTCGCGGAGCGGCTCGCGCTCAAGCACGGCAACGGGGGCATGGACCCCCGCGTCGCCGAGATTGTCCCGGGGTTCGATGCGCCCTTTTTCCAGGCCGGCCTCGCAGGATACTCCGACGCGGCGATGCGGATCATCGCCCGCCGCCACGGCTGTCCCTGCTGCGTCACCGAAGCCCTGCTCGACCGCACCCTCCTCGCTGGCGGGCGTGGATTTGCCAAAGCCGACCTGGGTGAGCTGCACAACAACGTGCCCGGCGGGGCTGAGGACTCGCCGCTCGTCGGGCAACTCATGGGCTCAGACCCCACCGAGATGGCGATCGCCGCGTTGAAAATGGCCGAGCAAGGCCGCCGCCGAGATCGTGAGTATCGCCGCCTCGCTTACGACGGAAATCTCTCGCCCGGGAAACACCTCCGCCTCCCCGGCGGCGAACAACTCGGCCCGCTCGACCCCGGCGCAGACCCGGCTCCCAACTCGATGCCTCGATGCCTCGATGCCTCGATGCCTTCTTCTTCTTTAGTTGCGGCGTCTGGTTCTGACGATTCCACCCCCTCCTTTGCTGCGATTGATGTAAATCTCGCCTGCCCGGTCAAGAAGATCTCGCGCAAAGCCCGAGGCGGGCACTGGCTCGCCGAGCCCGAGGGCGCGATCGCGATACTCGAAGCGGTCCGCGAGGCAGTGCCCCAAGGGATCGCCTGTACGCTCAAGATCCGCCGCAGCTTTGACGACACGCCCGAGATGGTTGACGCCTTCTGGCGCATCACCGACGCGGCCTATTCGATGGGCTACGCCTGGGCGACGATCCACGCCCGCACCGTCGAGCAGAAGTACGTCGGCCCGAGCCGGTGGGACCTGTTGCGCGACATCGTGGCGAGGCTTCGCGCGGATGACCCTCGCCGTATCGTCTTCGGGTCGGGCGATATCTGGACAGTCAGCGACATCTTCCGCATGGTCGAATATGCGGGTGTGAGCGGCGCGAGCGTCGCCCGCGGCTGCATCGGCAACCCGTGGATCTTCCGCCAGGCCCGCGACCTGCTCGCCGGGCGCGAGCCCGCGCGTCCCACCGTTGCCGAGCAGCGCGCGGTGCTCGAAAGCCACTTCGAGCTGGCGTTGGCGGTCAACGCCTCGTGCCGCAAGCCGGAGGTCTACACCGGTCGCGTGATGCGCAAGTTCGGCATCCGCTTCGCCGAGCACCACCCGCGAGGGGAAGAGGTCCGCCTGCGGTTCACGCGCGTCGCGAGTCTGGAGGACTGGCGGGCGGTGCTCGACGAGTATTATCAAACAGATACAGCCGATCGCGCGTGATCTCCTATCATCGGGCATGCCAACCCTGACCGAGACCGTAACCGCCGCCTGGCTCGCCGAGCTGCGAAAGCAGAAGCAGTGGGCCGAGCACGCTGTGGCGCAAGTGCCCGACGACAAACTGCATCAGGAAATCGCACCGGGCACCAACGCTGTTTCGGTCATCATGAAGCACCTCGCCGGCTCGCTCCGCAGCCGTTTCACCGACTTTCTCACTACCGACGGCGAGAAAGACTGGCGCAACCGCGACGCCGAGTTCGCGCTCGGCAGTGAGTCCCGCGAGGAAGTTCTCACGATCTGGAACCGCGGCTGGAAGACCGCACTCGACGCAATCGAACCTCTCACCGAAGCCGATTTTGCCCGCACGGTGACCATCCGCAGCCAGCCGCACACGGTGCCCGAAGCCGTGACGCGGGCGATCGCCCACTGCGCCTATCACACCGGCCAGATCATGCTGATCTCACGCATTCTCGTAGGCAACGAACGCTGGAACTGGGCGACCATCGCCCCGGGCAAGAGCGAGGAGTTTCGGCGGGAGATGAGGGAACGGCACGGCAGCGAGACGTAGGTGGGCAAGCCTAGATCTGCCCCACCCACCCCTCTTCCACGACATCCTTCCACCGCGTCCGGATCGTCTCGATCAGCTCAGCATCCAACGGCCCTGCCTTGAGCAACTCGGCGTTCTGGGCAAACCGCTTCGGGTTGGTGGTGCCGACGACGTTGGTGTGGACGCCGTGTTGGGAGAGGACAAACCGCAGCGCGATCCCCGCCGGGCCGTCGGGGCCGGTGTTGTCGCGGTTGGCCGGGCGCATGAAGTCGTAGTCGAGTTTCTGCATGCGTCGCCAGTATTCCTGGTAGTAGCCGTTTGTGGGAAACTCGTCGTAGCGCCACACCGCGTTGCCGATGCCGCGTTTGACGATGACGCCCATGTCCTGCTCGCGGCACAGGGGCAGCGTCAAGTCGATCGACTCCTGATCGAAAATGCTCAGCGAGGTCATCAGCGTGTCGAATCTTCCGGTTTCAACCGCGAACCGCGCCGGAGCCGCGTCGCCGCTGTAGCCGATGAACCGGGTCTTGCCGGCGTCGCGAGCTTTCTCGAGCGCCTCGATCGCTTCGCCTTCTTTCAGCACGTCAATGCCGCACGAGTGCAGGTGGACCAGGTCGATGTGGTCGGTCTTGAGCCTTTCGAGGCTGCGCTCGATCGAGCGGGTGATCCCCTCGGCGCTCCACCCGTCCTCGCCGCTTGGCCAGTGCCCGACTTTGGTGAAGAGGTAGTAGTCGTCGCGGCGGTGGCCGATCGCGTTGCCGATGAGGGTCTCGGACTCGACATAGCACTCGGCGGTGTCGACCGCGTCGAGCCCCTGGTCGAGCGCGGTGTTGAGCAACTCGCTGACCCGTTCCTGCTCGACTCGCCCGTATCCGACCTCGGCCCCGCCGAAGCCGAGCACACTGACCTCCATCCCGGTCTTGCCGAGCCTGCGTTTCTCGAGCCCGAACGCCCCGTCGCCTGCAAACCCGCCGTGCGCTGTTCCCGCCATGCCGATCACACTCCCCGCGGCGATTCCCGCAGCTGTGGTTTTGAGAAAGTCCCGCCTGGTATGGGTTGGGTTGTCGTGCGTGTGCATGTTCCCGCTCCGTATGGTTTCCATATGTCCCTTGTGCGCAGCATACCAGCATCTTGAGCACGCGCGATGAAAGATTGGAGCGTCTTGCGGAGTCGTGTCCCCTCGCTCGCGCGAAGGGCTCTACCGCGATCTCTGCGATTCATGCCGCGATCTTTATTTTTGATAGAGCCCCTCGCGCGAGCGAGGGGACAATAACGTCCAATCGCTCCAAAATAGCACAATGATGCGAGAGACGCTATCCGATCGTGCCGCGCGTTGGGGTGCGTTTCGGGTTGCTCGGGCGGGCCTTGCCGACCTACATCCCGGCAGCGGTCTTCGGGGTAGCATCGGCGGGCTTGGCTTCGCTCGCGCCGGGATAGACCACCCGCCCATGGTAGCTGGACGCGAGGCTCTTGGAGACCGCTTCGACGATCGCGGTCAGCTCGGCGAGTGTCAGGTCGCACTCGTCAAACTGCCCGTCGAGCAGCCGCTTGTTGGCGATATCGCGCACGAGTTGGTCAATCCGCGAGGGGGTCGGCTCGGCGAGCGTCCGCGTCGCGCTCTCGACCGCGTCGGCGATCATCAGGATCGCAACTTCCTTGGTCTTGGGCCTCGGCCCGGGATAGCGGTACTCGAGTTCGCGCGGGTTCTCGCGCTGCTCCGACCCCGCGTCCTCGGCCTGCTTGCGGGCGCGGTGGTAAAAATACTCGACGAGGGTCGTGCCGTGGTGGGCTTCGATAAAGTGCTGAAGAGACTTGGGCAGCGCGTACTCGCGGGCCATCTCCATGCCGTCCTTAACGTGGCCGACGATCACCAGCAGGCTCATCGCCGGGCTCAGCTTGTCGTGCTTGTTCGGGCCGCCCTGCTGGTTCTCGACAAAGTACTCGGGCTTGTTCATCTTCCCGATGTCGTGGTAGAGCGCCCCGGCGTAGGTCAGCAGCGTGTCGGCACCGATCGCAGCTGCCGCGGCTTCAGCGATGGTCGCGACATTCAGCGAGTGGTTGTATGTGCCCGGTGCCCGTTGTTGCAACTCGCGCAGCAGCGGCTGCTTGGGGTCGCGCAGCTCGATGAGCGTCATACCAGTCGTGATATCAAACGCGCGTTCGACCAGAGGCAGAATGAACAGCACGATCGCGCCGACGACCACGCCGCCCACGCCCGCCCAGAAGGCGTCCCAGAGTGTTTGCCGGAGCGCCGCTTCGACCATCGGCCGGTCGACCGAGAGCACAAGCACCGTTGCGACCGCCAGCACGATCCCGGTGGTGACGCCCATGCGGATGAGTGTGTCGCGCGCCCGGATATCGCGCAGCTGCCATATCGCTGCGGTCACGCCGGCCATGATGAGCCCGAGCATCCCGATGGGCTGATCGAGCGCGATGCAGACCAGCGCCGCGTGGATCGTCGCGTACGCCAGGCTCACCCGCTGGTCGTAGGCAATCACCAGGATCGCCGCGACAAAGACCGTGGGGATGACCGCGGTCACCGTGAGCATCGCCGGCGCCGCGACACTCGCAAGGCAGGCGATCGCCAGCGCTGTTGCGAGCAGGCACGCGATCCACGCCATCCGCGAGACTTTCTTGCGGAGTTTCGGGCAGAACAGCACCGCATAGATCGCCCCGCCCACCGCGATCGCGCCGGATGCCGCGACGATCCCCAGCCGCCGCAGCCAGACCCGCCACGCCGCGGCATCGTGCCGAAAGGCGCTGATCTCCGCTTTGCGTAGCTCGACCTGCGCCGGGGTGAGGACATCACCGCGAACGTAGATCACCGCGCCGGCGGGCCATTCGTTGACCAGCGGCTCGACCGCGGCGGCCGCTTCGTCCTGCGCGAGCTTGGTCGCGGCGTTGTCAAGTCGGTACGTCGGCCGGGCACCGATCACGAGCCGCGAAATGAGCACCTCGCGGAGCGGGTCGAGGATCCGCGACTGCGCGCACAGGCTCAGCAGCCGCGCCCGGTGCGCTTCGGCATTCTCGGCGCTGAGGGCGGTGTCCCGGTGCACCGTCGCAACAATCTCGCTCCCCCGCCGCATCTCCAGCTGCGCACTGAGCCCCTGGCTGATCCGTTGCCAGGTCTGCGCATCGAGCACCGGTGTCCGCTCGTACAGCTCCATCAGCCTCGCGATGCTCTGCAGATAGTCCTGGGTCGGCTCGCCGTCCACCGCCTGTTCCTGCACCGCCGCCAGCCCCTCGGGCGTCAGCCGGAACCGCTCGCGGATGCCCGGGTCAACATCCTCGAGCGTGCGCACGTTGGCGAGTGTGCGGGGGAGTTTCTCGATCGAGGTGCGCAGCTCGTCGAGCAGCGCTTCGTCGGCCTGGAAGACCAGCGTCGCCTGCTGCCGCGCTTGTTCGCGCGCCGACTGGGTCTGTTCGAGGTCTTCGACCCGGAAGCTCACCCGCACCGTCTCGGTCTTGGTCGCGACCCGCCCGGCGGTGATCAGCGGCTGCTCTCTGGCCCACACCGCGAGTGTCCCGACCCCGAGCCCAAACAGCAGCGTGACCAACAGCCCCCACGCCATCGACCGGCTGCGGAAGACCTCGGCGACTCTCGCAAGCGGCCGACCCTCGGCCCCGCGCCCACGCCGCCCCCGCCGCCCGTTGCGTCGGGCACCGGGCTTGGTGCCGGTTCGCGTGCCGTTGGTTTTGCCGTTTTCCTTTGCCATCGCGCTCGGTGCCTGCCAGAGGGGTCATGCCCCGTCGGTCAGCGTCGACTCCTGTTGCTGTGCTTTGGTCTCTTCACTATCGGTCCTTGTAACCGCCCGCTGGAGGAGGTCCCGCTGGATCGCTTCGCGGTCGGTCTCGCCGTAGGCCTCGATAACCCGCTGCACCAGGCTGTGGCGGACCACATCGGCCGCATCAAGCGTGACGGTGGCCGCCCCTTTGACGCGGCGCAGGCGGGTCGCCGCGTCGATCAGCCCCGAGTCCATCGGGTCGGGCAGGTCGATCTGGGTGACATCTCCGGTGACGACCATCTTCGAGCCGTGGCCCATCCGGGTGAGGAACATTTTCATCTGCCCGCGCGTGGTGTTTTGCGCTTCGTCGCAGATAATCATCGCGTCGTTGAGTGTCCGCCCGCGCATGTACGCCAACGGCACGACCTCGATCACGTCGCTGTCCATGAAGCGGCGGATCTGGCCGAACTCCATCATGTCATTGAGCGAATCAAACAACGGCCTTAGAAACGGATTCACCTTCGCCTCGAGCCCGCCGGGCAGAAAGCCGAGCTTCTCGCCCGCTTCGACCGCCGGCCGCACCAGGATCAGCCGCGCCACCCGCCCGGTCTTGAGCAGGTGCACCGCCGCAGCGACCGCGAGGTAGGTCTTGCCCGTGCCCGCCGGCCCGATCGCGATGGTCAGGTCGTGGTCGCGCACCGCGTCGAGGTACGCCTGCTGATTCACCGTCTGAGGCTTGACCGGGCGACCCCGGACATAGACATCAAGCCGCCCGTCCCAGGGCGAGAGCGCGTCAGCCGGCGGGTCGATCGCGTCGCGCGGTCCGATGCGCGACGCGGCAGCCGCCTGCTCGGCGATCATCTCGAGCACCTGCTGCCGCGAGGGCACCCCCCGCTCGGCCGCGGCTTTGGAGAGCTTGTCCATGACCGCCTTGGCAGCCGAGACGGGCGCAGGGTCGCCCTGGATCCGCACCCACCCGTCGCGGGCCGCGACGCTGACGCCGAGGGTCTCGCGGATCATCTTGAGGTGGCGTTCGCCCGAGCCGACGATCGCAAGCCCGGCAGGACCGGGGGGGATTCGTATCGTAATGTCCAAAGGCATCCACTCCGGATCGGGTCCGCCGGCTTCACACGACGCCGGGCCGCGGCTGCCGATCGTTCCGCGTGCCAAAAGTCTATCTCGGCAGGGAGCACAACGCCCATGCGAAATCCACACTCTCGTTCGATATTTGCTCGGGTCATCGCGTCGCGCTGTGCCCGGGCCGGCCTTCTTGTCGTGTTGCTGGGCACGGGAACGGCTCTCCCGGGGTGCGCAGCATCGTCCGGCCGGGGTTCGAGTTCATTACTGCGGCCCGCGACCGCGAGCCCGGTGACTGTTCGGACGGTCGCCGACTGGGACGATGTCGAGCCGGCGATCGGCGTGGCGCTGGGGCGGACCGAGCTGGTCAAGGTCCGCATCGAGCGGCCGACCCCGGACCGGATCGAGGTCCGGCTGCGGTCGTCGAAGGATGAGCCGGGGCTGCTGGTGGTGACCCGGGAGGCAGCGGTCGCGGCGACGATTGATGATCGCGCCGCCGAACCGGCTGCCGATCGCATTGCCGAGTCGGTGCCGATGACGCTGACCTGCACCGTCGGCCGCTTCGGCGACCCGGCCCGCGAGCAGCAGTTGCTCGCGTATGTCGTCGAGAGGCTGGAGCAGCTCAAGGGGGTCGAGTTTTCGCCGGTTCATGAGTAGTCGGCTCGCTGTTTCGTTATCCCCTATGCCCATGGCACAGCGTGGGCTGGCAGTGCCGCCTGCGGGGGCTCGTTTCCTCTTTGATCTACTCAAACTGTGAGACGTCAATATCGAGCTTTGCCGCCACGCGCCGGCCGTAGTCGGCGTCGGCACGATAGAAGTGGCAAACCTGTCGCAGCTGCACTTCCTCGCGGGCCTGGCTGAGCGTGCCAGCGATCCGTGTAGCGAGCCGTTCGCGGTGCGCGTCATCAAACATGCGGTACAGATCGCCAGCTTGGGTGAAGTCGTCGTGGTCCTGCG
This sequence comes from uncultured Phycisphaeraceae bacterium, assembly GCA_964394895.1. Taxonomy (GTDB): domain Bacteria; phylum Planctomycetota; class Phycisphaerae; order Phycisphaerales; family UBA1924; genus PNC22. The sequence goes on from CAYMZJ010000003.1 coordinate 47,527, forward strand.
TGGAATCGTATCGATCGACCACGACCTGCCCGAGGTCCCATGTGGGATCGACGAACGACTCATCGGGCCTAGGCGTACCGCCACGTGTATTGGGCCAGTAGTTGGGTGCCGAATCGTAGCTTTCTGCCGTCGCGGCCTGGCCATCGCGCATGTAGTTCATGACCGGGCAGCGCGGCTTGTTTACCGGAATCTGATGATGGTTCACGCCAAGCCGGTGCAGATGCGTGTCGGCATAGCTCATCAGGCGAGCCTGGAGCATTTTGTCCGGGCTGAACCCGATTCCCGGAACCAATGAAGACGGCTTGAATGCGGCCTGTTCGACCTCGGCGTGGTAGTTCTGAGGATTGCGATTCAACTCCATCTGTCCGACTTCGATCAGCGGAAACTCCGCGTGCGGCCAGACCTTGGTCAAGTCAAACGGGTTCCATCGAAACTGCCCGGCTTGTTCCTGTGTCATGATCTGGACCTTCAGGGTCCAGCTCGGGAAGTCGCCGCGTTCAATAGCATCGACCAGGTCACGCTGGTGGCTCTCGCGATCCTCGCCGATGATCCGTCCCGCCTCATCGTCCATCCAGGTCTTGATGCCTTGGTTCGTCTTGAAGTGGAACTTGCACCACACACGTTTGTTCTGATCGTTGATGAACGAATAGGCGTGGCTGGAGTAGCCGTTCATGTGGCGATACGACGCGGGAATGCCGCGGTCGGAGAAGAGGATTGTCACCTGGTGCAGCGATTCGGGGCACTGGCTCCAGAAGTCCCATTGCATATCCATGCATCGAGTGTTGGTCCGGGGATCACGTTTCTGCGTGTGAATAAAGTTTGCGAACTTGTAGGGGTCCCGAACAAAGAAGACCGGCGTGTTGTTGCCGACCATGTCCCAGTTGCCTTGATCCGTAAAGAACTTGATCGCAAAGCCGCGAACATCCCGCTCGGCGTCGGCTGCGCCGCGCTCCCCCGCGACGGTCGAGAACCGAATGAACAGGTCGGTCTTCTTGCCCACCGTCGAGAAGATCGATGCTTTCGTGTACGCCGCGATATCGTGGGTAAGCGTGAACGTGCCGTAGGCACCGGAGCCCTTGGCGTGTACGACGCGCTCGGGGATACGCTCGCGATTGAAGTGCTGCATCTGCTCCAGCAGTTGGACGTCCTGCATGAGCAAGGGGCCGCGCGGACCCGCGGTCAGCGCGTGCTGGCGACCAATGGGCACGCCGTCAGCGGTAGTCAGGATGGGGTGGGTCTTCTCTTGATGTTCGCTCATGGTGTTCTCCGGTGGGCACGCTGTGCGATGTGTTGAAATCGACGAATCCGACCGCCCTGCAAGACTATAGCAAGGCACGAAAAGGCGTCAGGGACCCCTGTCAGACAAAAAAGCACCTGCCATTTTTATCTTGACACCCCTACTCCACACCCCCCGGCCACTCCACCGTCATCGTCGTCCCCTGCTGCCAGACCGACTCGACGCGGACGGTGCCTTCGAGGGCGCGGACCGCGTGCTTGACGATCGCCAGCCCGAGCCCGGTGCCGCGCCGCTGAGGCGAGCCGGTGCGGGCCTGGTCGACCTGAAAGAACCGCTCAAACACCCGTTGCTGCTGAGGGAGCGGGATGCCGACGCCCTTGTCGATGACCCGGAGCCGGAGCGTGGCGCGGCTGCTGTGCCCGGCCTCAGGCGATTCGACAACAGGCACCCCGGCAACCGGCACCCCGGCAAGAGGCGACACGACATCGGGCGACGCGGCGACCGCGTCAACGACCACCCGTACCGTCGTGCCTTCGTCGGCGAACTTGATCGCGTTGTCGATGAGGTTGCGGAGGATCAGCCGGACGAGTTTCTCGTCGGTCAGGACGGTGTTGATCGCGGGATCAATCTCGAACACCAGCTCGATCCTTCGTTTTTCGCACGCGCCGCTGAACAGCTCGCGCTGGCTCGCCGCGATGTCGTGCAGATCGACCGGCCCGATCTCGCACTCGGCGTCGGGTGTTTCCAGGCGTGAAAGATCGAGCAGGTCGCGCGAGAGCTCCTCGAGCCGTTCGGCGTTGGACGCGATCATGTTGACCAACCGGGTCCGTATCGCGGGGTCTTCATCGCCGAGGTCCAGCAAAGTCTCGGCGGCGGTGCGGATCGAGGCCAGCGGCGTCCGCAGCTCGTGCGAGGCGTTGGCGACAAAGTCGGTCTTGAGCTGCAACGCGATCGTCTGTTCGGTCACGTCCCGCAGCGTGATCGCGACGGTGGGCGGTGAGTCTGTCGCAAAGGGGCCTTCGCGGACCGGCTCGGCAGCGATTTCGACGATCCGCGGGCCGTCGATGGTGAGCAGCCGCGCTTGCGCGCGCGCCGGTTCGCCGCGCTGGGCCGAGGCGACCGCGCGGAGGGACCGGGTGTCGGTGAGCACCTGGTCGAGGGGTTCGCCGACGATCGGCCGCACCGAGCCGGACGCCAGCAGCGCGATGGCACTGCGGTTGGCAGCGACGATCTGGTTCGCAGCGTCGCACGCGAGCACGGGCTCGTCGGCGGCGTCGAGCAGTGCCCGGAGTGCGCGGCTGTCCTCGCGCAGTGTTGCCAGCTGTGCCTCGACTCGCGCGGCGAGCGTGGTGGCGTCGGATGGGGGAGCTGCCGCGCCGTGCGCCCCGCCAGCGGGCGGCAGGGTTTCGGTGACCGCATCGAGCGCGCCGGTGAGGCGAGCGACTTTCTGGCTTGCCCGCTCTGAGGCCCGAAACCCCAGCCAGGCCGCGATGCCCAGACAGACCGAGACCACCGCCACAAGCCACCACGCTGCCAGCTCGAGCACCGCGGCGAGCCACAGCACGCCGACCGAAAGCGCCAGGAGCAGCGCGACCCCGGCGGCCGGGGTGCTGATGGGTGTCGAGGCGTGGCGGGGTCTGGGGCGCATGGTGGATCGTTGGCTGCCGGGCGGGGGTGGGGGCGGGGGCACGCCGAGTGGAGTGGGGGAGCGGTTGGGAGGCTCAGGGATCGGCCGGTGCCGACGCGGCGTGGGTGAGTCGATACCCGACACCGCGTTCGGTTTCGATCATGTTCCCAGCCTCGCCGAGCTTACGGCGGAGGGCGGTGACGTGGACGTCGATCGTCCGCGGCGTGACCCGGACCCCCGGCCCGATCGCTTTGTGCATCAACTCTTTGCGAGAAAGCACCGAGCCCGAGCCTTCGATGAGCGTGGTGAGCAGGCGGAATTCGGTAAGGGTGAGTTTGATTTCCTCGTCTCGGACGGTGACCCGGTGGGTGTCGAGGCGGACGAGGATCGGGCCGGCTTCGAGCGTGGTGGTGCGGCTGCCGTCAGGGGCGATGCGGCGAAAAATACTCTCGATTCGCGCCAGCAGGACCGCCCGGGAGAACGGCTTGGTGATGTAGTCGTCGGCCCCGGCAGAAAGGCCAGCGATTTCATCGGCCTCGGCACTCTTGGCGGTGAGCATGATGATCGGGATATGGGATGTACCTGGGTCAACGCGCAATCGTTGCGCGACCTCGGTCCCGGACAGGCCGGGGAGCATGACGTCCAGGAGGATGAGGTCGGGCAGGAGGGTGCGGGCGGATTCGAGCCCGGATCGGCCGTCGTGGGCCAGATGGGGCTGATACCCGGCCCTTTCGAGGTTGATCGCGACGACCTCGGCGAGGTCCTGCTCGTCCTCCACTATTAGGATGCGGCGGGGTGAGGCGATCGGATTACTCCAATGAAATCTATGGCTTACGGAAGCCCGACCTGCCGCGTAGCGGGGTGCCGAGCCGACGGGAGGCGGATTCGGTGGACGATAGCGGCAGATTTTTGGATGGGGAGCAACGGGCGGTTCGGATCGCGCAAAGATCGTGCTGGGGAACATTTCCGGGCAGTTGAGAAAGGGGCAGGTTGAAGGAGAAAATAAAAAGCGGGTAGACAGGCGGAGTTTGCAAGTAAATACTAGCGTTCTCCGGTTGGGGACGCCGATAATCCCCGCTTGCCCGGCCGGAGGGGTGCGTGGAACGGTTCCACCGCCGACTGGACAAAAGGTTCTCACAGGTCTAGAAGTTAGTCCTTACTCAACTGCGAGCGGCCCGATAGCCGAAAGTATCGGAACTCAGGCCGAGTCGATTGAGGGTGAAGGGCCCGGTTGGGTAAAAAAGTTGGGTGAAGAAATCAGAGTCTTTTGCGTCGGTCTCACGGTGGGGTCGGCGCTTCACAAATGCAGGTCATTTGGACACACGAAACCACGGGACGCAACCTCTTGTACAGCGCGTTCCCAGCCCTGCGAGAAGGAGTCTTAGAAATGAATCGGACCAAGATACTTGCTCTGCTTGCTGGTGCGGCCATGAGCGCTGGCGTTGCCAATGCTCAGACCGCCAACAACTCGGCTCTGGAGCGTGAGCTCCTCGCCGACGCTGGCGCTCGCGCCAGCTTCCAGGCCGGCGGCAGCGCCGGCCACGACGGCCAGTTCTTCATCGGCGATGCGTCGGGGAACAACCGGCTCGAGATCGGCGGGTACATGCAGTTCCGCTATACGCTGAACAACCGTGACACCACCAGCCCCGACGAGGACCTGACCAACGGGTTCGACATGACCCGCACGGCCCTGGAGTTTGGCGGCAACGTCGTCAACTCCAACCTCGGCTACTACATCCGTGGGTACTTCGACACCTACGGCGGCAGCAGCAACGGCGGATTCGAGCTCGCTGATGCCTACGGTACCTACACCTTCGACAGCGGCTTGACCGTGATCTGGGGCCAGATGATCGCCCCGATTACCCGTGAGCGCATGGTGGACGACCGTTACCAGCTCGCGGCCGACCGTTCGATCACCGGCGACACCTTCTCTGCCGAGTATGTCCAGGGCATCGCCTTTGCCTACGCCGCTGAGAACTGGAAGGTCGTTGGCTCGTTCAACGACGGTGGCGGCACCGCCAACACCGCCTACTACAGCGCCGCTGAGGCCGACTACGCCCTCACCGGCCGCGTCGAGTTCAAGTGGTCGGGCGACTGGGCCCAGTTTGACGACTTCACCAGCTGGCGCGGCACCGAGGGCTACGCCGGTATGGTCGGTGGTGCGGTGCACTGGCAGACCGCTGGCGATACCGCCAACACCACTTCCTTCGCTGGCGGCACCCTTGCTGGCGGCGACCTCATCCTCTACACCGCAGACGTCAGCCTCGAGGGCAACGGCTGGAACGCGTTCGGTGCGTTCATCGGTCGCACGATCGATCCCGACGGCGCCAGCTCCTCGACCGACGACTTCGGCGCCATCATTCAGGGCGGCGTCTTCGTCAGCGACAACTGGGAGCTCTTCGGCCGTTGGGACGGCATCTTCCCCGACGACGATTCCACCTCCGGCGATGACTACCACACCATCACCCTCGGTGCCAACCACTACTTCTTCCCCGGCTCTCACGCGGCCAAGTTCACCGCCGACGTGCAGATCGCCCTCGAGAACCAGAGCGGCGCCTCGGCCGTGTCCGGGTTCAGCGTCCCCGACCAGTCCACCGGCCTCCTGCCGACGGCTGGGACTGACGACAACCAGTGGATGCTCCGCCTCCAGATGCAGCTCGTCTTCTGATCGAAGCCGACTGATCTCACATGTTTGATCGCAACCGGCCGTCCCTCACGGGGCGGCCGGTTGTCTTTTTTCGTGGCGCAGCACGCCCCCGGTGCCCTTTCCGATATCCCGCGACCATCCGCTCGCAGTCTTCGCAGAGTCTTGACCAAACCGCTCTGGACGTGTGGCGATCACTGAATAATCTCTCATTCCCTCGGCATCTTTCCCGCGAGCCGAGAGGACATCCTCAGCGGGTGATGGAGACGAATCGTGAAGAAACTGATTCTCATCGTTGCGTGCACCACTGCAATGGTTGCATCACCTGATTTCGCAGGCCCGACAGACACGCTCAGCCGCGAGTTGCTCGCCGACGCGACCGCCCGTGCGAGTTTCCAGGCCGGACCCACCGCCGGCCACGACGGCAAGTTCTTCCTCGCCTCAACTGACGGGGCCAACCGCCTGAACATCTCCGGGCAGGCCCAGTTCCGCTACAACTTCAACTCCCGCGACACTGCTGCGCCCGACAAGGACATCGCCACCGGCTTCAACGCCCGCCGCGTCAAGCTCGGATTCTCGGGCGTGGTCGGCGGCGAGTGGGAATACAAGCTCGTCGGCTTCTTTGCCCGCGACGGCGGGGCGTTTGTGCTCGAAGACGCGATCCTGTCCCACGAGTTTGCCAACGGCGTGGAGCTGACCTGGGGGCAGTTCAAGGGGCCGTTCCTCCGCGAGGAGAACATCTCCAGCAAGACGCAACAGGCGGTCGATCGCTCGGTGATGAACGAGGCATTCAATCAGGACCGCACCCAGGGCGTGCAGCTTTCGTATGCCGGTGAGAACGTACGCCTGACGGGCATGGTCTCCGAGGGTTTCAAGACGCTCAACACCGCGTACGACTCGCCGAAGGAATCCGACATCGCGTTGACCGGCCGCGTGGACGTGCGGCTTGGCGATGCCTCCTGGAAGACCTTCAAGGACTTCGTCTCCTTCCGCGAGGGCGCGACCGGAGGCATGGTCGGCGCAGCGGTCCACTGGCAGACGACGGGCCAGACCGCCAACACCGGCTCGTTCCCCCCCGGGGGCTCGGCCCCGACCGACACCGACCTGCTCACCTACACCCTCGACGCCAGCTACGAGGGCGGCGGGTGGAACGTCTACGGCGCCGTTGTCGGCCGCAACACCGATACCGCCGGCAGCGCCGATTTCACCGACTTCGGTGCACTGCTTCAGGGCGGCGTGTTCGTCTCTGACCTCACCGAACTCTTCGCACGCTGGGACGCGGTCCTGCCCGACGATGCACGCACCGCCGGCGAAGACTTCCACACCATCACACTCGGCGCAAACCACTACTTCTTCCCCGGCAGCCACGCCGCGAAACTCACCGCCGACGTGCAGTGGTACCTCGATAACCAGGCCGACAGCAGCTCGGTCATCAAGGTCAACGAAGGCATCGGTCTCGCGCCGACCTCGCAGGACGACCAGGTCAGCTTCCGAGTGCAGATGCAGCTGTTGTTCTAAAGGAATAACTCAGCTCGGGTGCCACTGGTCAAAGACCAGTGCGGCTCTGTCAGGTGCGTCCGCATCGGTTGCGCAGGCGGCACCGGCTCGCGCAACACCCGGACCTTACATCCGCTCCACAGTCGGCAGCCCCAGCACTTCCAGCCCGTCCTCGAGCACGCGGGCGGTCAGCTCGCACAGCCGCAGCCGCGATCGGCGGACGGCGGGGTCTTCGGTCGAGAGCACCGGGCAGGCGTCAAAGAACGAGCTGTACGCCCCGGCGAGGCTGTAGATATAGGCACAAAGGCGCATGGGCTCAAGCGCAGCGGCGACAGAGCGCACGGCGCTCGGGTAGCGCAGCAGCTCGAGGGCGAGTGCTTTCTCTGCCGGCTCGGCGACGATGATCGGTGCGCCCGCGTGATCGAGCGCAACGCCGCGCTCTTTCGCACGACGGAAGATGCTCTTGGTGCGGACCAGCGCGTAGAGCAGGTACGGCCCGGTGTTGCCCTCGAACGCGAGCATCCGGTCGAAGCTGAACACGTAGTCCTTGATGCGTTCGCTGGAGAGGTCAGCGTACTTGATCGCCGCGATGCCGACCGCCTCGGCGATAGTCGCCCGCTCATCGGCGGGCAGGCCGGGGTTCTTGGTATCGACCGTGCGCCCGGCGCGTTCGATGGCTTCGTCGATCAGGTCGTTGAGTTTGATATTCTCGCCCGAGCGCGTCTTGAACGGACGGCCGTCCTCGCCGAGCACGGTCCCGAACGCGGCGTGTTCGAGCACCGAGGGCTTGGCTGCGCCGGGCTTGGTCGCGTACCCGGCTTTGCGCGCCGCGGCAAAGACCTGCCGAAAGTGCAGGCTCTGCCGCGCGTCGACGGTGTAGATCACCCGGTCGGCACCGATGGTCTGCACACGGCGCTTGATCGCAGCAATATCCGTGGTCGCGTAGAGATACCCGCCGTCGCCCTTGCGGATGAGGCAAGGTTCGGCGATCATGCCGTCCTCTCGCGAATCGAGCCGAACGACGAGCGCGCCGTCGCTCTCGGTCGCGATGCTGCGCTCGACCAGATCGTTGACGACCGTCGTGAGTTCTTCGGCGTAGCTGCTCTCGCCGGCGCTGTCGGCTTCGGTGATGCGGGTGTGCAGCCTGCCGCACGTCTTCAGGCACGCGCCCATCGTGACGGCGTAGATGCGTTGCCAAATCACGTAGACCGTTGGCTCCTGCGCTTGGAGCGCGACGAGGGTGGCTTTGGCTTTGGTGAGGTGCTCCATCGCCTCGTCGTGCATCGCGGAGAGCTCGGCTTCGATCTTCGGCCCCAGGTCGTACTTTGCGACCAGCTCGAGCGCCTTGCCCTGCCCGCGGCACTCGTGCTGGGCGAGTTTGTACAAGCGGTCAAGCTCGTCGAGGGTGAGCGCGTCGAGCGCGATGCGCCCCGCATCGAGTTCCTCCTGCAGCTTGCGGGTGACCATCGCGATGGGCAGCCCCCAGTCGCCGACGTGGTTTTGGCGGACGACCCGCTCGCCGAGCCGCTCGAAGGTGCGGGCGAGCGTGTCGCCGATGACCGACGAGCGCAGGTGCCCGACGTGCATCTGCTTGGCAAGGTTGACGCCGCAGACATCGACAACGATGGTGCTCGGGCGCTCGGGCGCGGGCAGCCCCAGTGCGGGCGAGTCGAGCCGATCCAGGAGTGTGCTTATTGCGTCGCGTTTGAGCCGAAAGTTGATGAACCCCGGGCCGGCAATGTCGGCGTCGGTGACGGGCTCGCACAGGTCGGTCGGGTCGAAGTGTTCGACGATCTTTGCCGCCAGATCGCGCGGCTTCATCCCCAGCCGTTTGGCCAGCGGCATGGCGGCGTTGGACTGGAAATCGCCCAGCTCGGCACGTTTACTGGGCGAGATCAACGCAGCGGCGTCGGCCGGAGCGTCGGGAGCAGCAGCCGCGATCGCGGCGCGGACGCGATCACTCAACAACTCAACAGGATCGAATGTCTGGTTCGTCATAGGGCGGATGGTAGGGTGGGAAACGAGCCCCGAGCGCAAGCGTGGAATGATGTTGCGCTCAAAGGCTCGAAGGCAACCGCCCTTGCGCTCGGGGCTCGTTGTGGGTGTGGTATCGGTTCAGTCACGAGCCCAGCGCCGCAACGTCTGCTCCATTGCTTCGGCAACCTCGACCAGCCGTGTGCTGGGCAGGAGCGCCTGCGGATGATCGATGCGCACGACCCGGCCGTGTGCGATCGCGGGGATCTCGAGCAACGCGATCCGCCCGAGCTCGTCCGGGGTGATCGGCACGCCGGACGCGCTAGCGCTGATTTCGTCGCCGGACTCGTTGCCGCTTCGGGGTTGGATCAGCATGATCGCGTCGGGCGCCAGCCGCAGCACGTCCTCGGCGTGCAGCGGCATGTAGGGCGAGCCGTCGACGATCGCGGGGATGCCTCCCGCGCGGAGCAGCAGCTCGTGGTGCGCAGAGCCCGGCCCGAGCGCCGCGATCGGTGAGGTGCCCATCAGAAGCAGCACCCGCCCCTGCCAGATCGGCTCGGGCGGCGGCTTGCGCATCATGCGCTCGAAGCGCTGTATCGAGTCGGTCGGCGCAGCGTCTGGGAACAACGCACGCAGCCGCGCTGAAGCCGAAGCGATGTCGTCGAGCGAGAGAATCTGGAAGTCCTGCACGTCCCAGTCGTGCTCGGCGGCGAGTGCTGTCAGCCGCCCCGGCAGCGCCCGCGCGCCCCATTCGGTGAGCAGGTGCGTCGGCTCGGCGCGGAGGAGTGCTTCGTAGTCGAGCCCGGTCTGGTCGCCACAGACCGGGAGGCTTTGGTCGAGCACCGCGTCCCAGCCGTGGCGACCGACGACGCGGTCGGCGAGGCCCAGGTCGGTGAGCATCACGCCGAGCGCCGGCGAGAGCACGACGATCCGAGGCTCGGTGCTGTCGGGCGTTGGCGCGGCGTGGTCGGTTGGGCTCTCGGGCGTCGCCGGGTTGGTTCCCCGCTCGCACCCGACGAGCGAGAGCACGCTGCACAGCAAGGCAAAAAGCGTGCAGAGCCGCAGCGTTGCCATGGGTCAATCTCCCCGCTCGGCAAAGGCGCGTTGGATCGTGGCGTGCAGGTCGGAGAGGGCCTCGCGGCTGTGGAACAGGAACGGCCAGGTGCGGTCGTCTGTGATCGCCGCTTCTTCGAGACGGGCAGCGAGCGTGTCGGCGCGGGCGCGGAGAGCATCGAGTGCCGGCTTGTGCTCCTGCACCGCAGCGGTACGCACCTTGTGCATCTCTTTGTAGAGCGTTTTGCGCGCAGGATCGCGCCTGGGCAGCGCAGCAATCCGGGCGGCCAGCTCGCGCTTCTGCTTTCCGAGGTGTTCATCACCAAGCAGCGTCGGATCGTGTGCTGCGCGATGGACGAGTGCCCGGGCGTTCCCGATGTCTCTCGGCGTGGGCAGGTCGTTCGCACCGGGCAGCTCGCTGAAATCGAGGCGGAGTGTCGCGGTCGCGACCACCGACGCCGCAAGGTCTTCCGCGCCGAGCCACGCCGCGAACCACTGTTCGGTGACGCGGTCGTAGCCCGCCAGCGCCGCGGCGTGTGATTGATCGGTCGCCGGGGTTTGGGCGCCGCTTGCGCCGCCGCCGGTGCCGTGGACGAACAGGTCGCACGCATAACGGCGGAGCAGCCCGGTCATCGGCAGCCCGCGCAGGACGATCGATTCGTCGGGCAGGTCGGCGAGCCGGTCGCTGGTGACGGTCCGCCACGGGCCGGGGTGTGCGGGTGTCGTGGCCCGTTCCCAGAGCGGCAGCTCGACCGCGTCCGTTGGGATTGCGAGGGGGCGCACGCCCGACTTGGGGAACGCCGCAGCCGCGTCGTTGTAGAGGCGGGCGCAGTGCGCGGGGTCGGCCCGCATCGCCCCGACGAGTTCAGCAAACGCCGGTGTTTTGTGCAACTCGCTTGCGAAAAACGAGAGCGGCGCAGTGCTCGCGTCCGAAACCACATCAACCAACGTGCCGCAGTTGGCGAGCGCATCCAGGCACGCCGCGTGCACTTGGCGGGCAAGCGAGGGCGCAGAAGCGTGCACCGCCAGCAGCCGGGCCAGTTCGTGGAGTCCGTTCCGTACATCCGCGGTTGCGCCGTCGCTAGCCGGCACCGGGCGGATGGTCGGCTGGGCCGCGGGCGGCGAGGTTCCGGTGCCGAGCACCAGCGCGTTGCGTGTGAGCCGTTCGGCATCAAGCGCCGGGTATTCGACCTTCGTCCCGGCACCCGGCGACTGGTCGACCACGACCCACCCGGCCGCAGCCCCGGCCTGCTCGGCAAACGCCCCGATCGCTAGCAACTTGGCGAGGATACCCGGGTGCCACAGCCCCGGTTGATGCCCACTCATGATGATCAGCCGATCGGCGGGCAGCCCGAGTGCGCAGCGTGTTGCGATCGAGGTTTCGTCGGTCGGCGGTGTGCGCACAAGCGCAGCCCATGTTCCTGCTGCCGGTTCGAGTGTGATCGAGTGTTCGCCCGTTGATTGCACCACACTCGATGGTACGGCGTGCATCACGCACCCGGACAGGGACAGTCGGCCTCGACCAGCGCCGCCTCGGGCAGACGGGCAGCACAGCGGATGAGTTCACAGTGCAGCACGCGGCGGTAGTACGCCAGGCGCACGTCGGACTGGTCAAGCTCGCCGCCGAACGAACGGTTCGGGTCGTTGTAGATGAGCTTGGTCGGGATCTCAACAACGCGGAGTTTCGCCGCCGCAGCCTGGACCCAGAACTGCATCGGGAAGGCGTAGCCGTCTTCGGTCAGGTCGAGCTGCTCCATCGCGCTGACGCGGTGGGCCTTGAAGCCGCAGAAGGCGTCGGTGAGCAGCGCGCCCCCGACCTCGACGAATCGGCTACCGAGGCGGTCGTTGATCTCGCGGGTGATGGTCGCATTGACCGCCCGGCGGTCGCGGGGCGGGGCGTCGTCCTCGGGCATCTCAACGAGATAGCGCGAGCCGCTGACGATGTCGGCGTTGCCCGCCTGGGCTGCTCGGACAAAGTCGGGGATCGCGTCGGGCTCGTGCTGTTCGTCGCAGTCCATGGTGATGACCCAGTCGTACCCGCCCATTTCGGCGGCGTCGAAGGCGTCGCGCAGCGAGCGCCCGTAGCCGAGGTTGGTCGGGTGGCGGATGACCCGGATACGGGCGTCGCGCAGCCCGTCGAGGATCTCGGGCGTGCCGTCGGTCGAGCCGTCGTCGATGACGAGGATGTCGTGCCCGCGGGCGAGCACCCGATCGAGGACCTGGCGGACGTACTTCTCTTCGTTGAACACAGGGATGGCGATCAGGGTTTGCATGTGGTCGGGCTCTCCATGCTGCCGGGCGTGGGGGTCGGCATGTCCTCCGGGGACAAGGCTAGGCGGACCCCGGTGGGTTCAACAGCCAACCCTCGATGGTCGGGGGTTGTTCCTGACCGGCGCAAGATTTGGTTCCCGACGCGATTTATCAGCACGCCGGCGGGTTTTGTTCGATACTCCTCCCATGCACGAATCGACTCGCTCCCACTCCCACCCCAGCTGGTGCCGTGCCCTCGCGGGCGTCTTTGTCCTTCTTGTTCTCGCTGGTTGCACCGGCAGCGACGGGCCGCGCGGGCCGGTGGTGCCGGTGCTGGTCCAGCCCGTGGTGCTCGACGGCGACGTGGACGAGTGGCCGCCCAGTGTCGTCATGACCAGCGACCAGTGGTGGATCTACCTCCGCTGGAAAGTGGCAGGCCCGTCGCAGACGCTGCAAGCCTCGACCGAACCTCTGAGCCTCTGGCTTGATCTGGACACCAACCCGGCGACCGGCCTCCGCCCGGATTCGCCCCGCGGCGCGACCCGCTTCGGCGTGGACCTGGCGATCGAGTTTTCTCCGATGGGCGACGACGGCCCGGGTCGGGGCGTCCGGCTGACCGGGCACGGCGACGACGGCGACTGGGAACTCGCGCACCAGGAGATTGGGTTCAGCTTCGCGCCGACCTACGCCGGGGAGTGGTACGAGGGTCGTATCTCGCGGGCCGGGCTCGCTCGAGTCGGGCTGCCCGCGCCGCGCGCCGGCGGGCTGATGACCGGCATGCTGGTGCTGCGCGACAGCACCGGCAAGATCCTCGGGCAGAGCGAACCCTTCGAGGCCGAAGCCGTCGCGAGCAGCCGCAACTTGCCCCGCGCCGATCTGCGGCTGCCTCCCAAGCCGACCAGCGGCATCCGGGTGGTCTCGTGGAATGTCCTCCGCGGCAAGCCGATGGAAGACGCCGGCCCGTTTGCCCGGGTGCTCAAGGTGCTCGACCCCGACGTCGTGCTCGTGCAGGAGTGGAACAGCTCACCCCGCGAGATCGCGGCGTGGTTCAACGCAAGCGTCCCCCTCGAAGAGGGACAGTGGGAAGTCCGCACCACCGGCGGCTGGGGTGTCGCGGTGGTGTCGCGGTTCCCGCTCGAGCCCTTCGGCCACGACGAGCTCTACCTCGACGGCGAAGAGGACGCGGTCCGCTACGCCGGGGCGCTTATCAACACTCCCGTCGGTTACCTGGCTGCGGCGAGTGTTCACCTCAAGTGCTGCGGCTCATCGGGCAGCGACGAGGATCAGCAACGCATCAGCGAAGCCGGTGCGATCAACCGGTCGATGCTTGAGGCTCTCACGATCGAGCCGGTCCCGATGCGGATCATCGCCGGTGATCTGAACCTCGTCGGCTCGCGCCCGCCGCTTGACGTGCTCCGCAACGGGCTCGATACCGACGGCAGCGACCTCGAGATCGCCGACGCCCGCGTGCTGGGCGACGCCGCGTACATCACCTGGCGCGACGACGGCAACGCCTTCACCCCCGGACGCCTCGACTACGCGGTCTATTCCGGTTCGGCACTCCGTCAGGCGCGAGCGTTCGTGCTCGATGCCCGCGTGCTCAGCGACCGCGCGCTCGAAATCGCGGGGCTCGACAAAGCCGACACCGACGCGAGCGACCACCTGCCGATGGTGATTGATCTGATGCCGAACTGATGCACCAAGACTTGTGGTGTTTCTTTGGTGGGTTGGTTGTTGTTGTCCCCTCGCTTGCGCGAGGGGCTCTATCAAGACGAAAGGCCGAGGTAGAGCAAGACGAAAAAACGGAGTAGAGCCCCTCGCGCAAGCGAGGGGACTGGGCGGGTTCAGCAGGCCGGATGGCAGCGTCTCAGTGCGGGCTCACACGTGCGAGCAGTTTCGAGGGCAGCGCGAGCGACATGACCCCCCCCAGCGCGAGCATGACCGCCGAGATCGCAAACGCCTGCGTGAGCCCGACCGTGTTGATCAGCCACTGCGCAAACGGCGGCCCGATCGCCGCGATCCCCCACGCCCCGCCGAGCATGAGCCCCGACGCCAGCGCGGTGCGGTGGGGCAGCAGCCGCTGGGCAAGCGCGATCGTCACCGGCACAACGCCGGCATAGCCCACCCCGGTTGCGATCGCGAGCATGAATGCTGCGGGCATGAGTATCGACGCGACACCGAGGCTCTCGGCGATGCTGTGGGTGTAGGGGAACGCGACAACCGCGAGTGCGCCGACGATCGGGACAATGACGATCGCTGCCTTCTCGTGGCGCGCGCGCAGCAAAGCGCCGGCGAGCAGCCCACCCCCGGCCATCCCGATCTGCATCGCCCCTTGCATCGGGCCGTTGATCTGCGAGGCGCTCTCACGCAACGCAGGAGTCAGCTCCGCAGCACTCTCACGCAGAAGAACAGTCTGCTCGGTCCAGCGGATGACGAGCTGAATCAGCATCATGTTGACCGTGAAGCGGATGACGTTGCCGACATAGAGCACCCCGACCGCGAACCAGCGGGCTTTGGATTCCTCGCCCGACCAGCTCTGCTGCTGGGCGGTCGCGGTGTGGTGGCGGTGGGGGATTCGACGGATCGCCCACGCCAGCGCCAGGGCGGCGAGCAAGCCGGGGATTATCAGCCAGATGTAGTTGGGGAGTCCGATGCGTTGTTGCATCCACGGGCTGAGGTTGTTGCCGAGCACGCCGCCAGCCATCCCGGTGAAGAAGAAGATCGACACCCCGAGCGAACGTTTGCGGCCGGAGAGTTGCCCGATCGCCGCGGCGGCTGCCGGGTGAAACGCGCCGATCCCCGCTGCTCCGACGACCTGAATCACCACCAGGTGCCAGAACTCGGTTGCCTGACCGACCATCGAGATCGAGATCACCGCGGTTGCGAGTGCCAGCGGCGAGAGCAGGCGAGTGTCGTACCGATCGCCGAGCCACGCGACCACCGGCTGGACCAGCCCCGAGCAGACCGCTCCGAGCGAGAGGATGATCGCGCCCTGCTTTGAGGTGAGGTCGAGCCGACCCTCGAGCACGCTGAGGATCGGGATAAAGAGGAAGCTGAAGAAGTCGGTGACCGTGTGGGCCCCGAGGATGGTGCTCAGCCGGCGCGAGTGTGCCGGGACCTCCGGCGCTGCGCCCGATTCTGCGGGCGTTTGGGCGACAGCACCGGTCTCGGGATGGGCTGGGGGAGGTGTCATGGGGAATCCGGCTCGGTCCTCCGCATGGGTCGGGGAGGGGGAGCGTATTCGGCTCGATTCCCTGAAAGAACCTGAACATCCAAAAACGGCGTTGTGGCGGGGAACCGGGTGGGGTAGGCTGTCCGAATCGGCTTGCCGGGGCTTCTCGCCCGGGCAACAGCCGGGCAGATTCTCAGCACAACCCAAAAAGAGAGGGGTTTCGTATGCGTTGGATGAAGGCGCTTCTGGCGTGCCTTGTGGTCATTACGGCTGCGGGCTTGGCGTTCGGACAAGGACAGCTCGATAGCGAGCCGCCCAAGGACGGCTACTACACAGAGCGGTACGAGGGCGACAAAGCGATCCGCGTCGTGCCCCGTACCGCCCGCGAGATGCAGATCCTGATGGATCTTTCCCGGGCGTTGCTCTCTGAGCGCGTCGGCTTCGGGCGCGGCCCGATCGACGTGGTCGTCAGCGAAGAGAACTTCGACACGCTCGAAGCCCTCGGGCTCGAGATCGAGGTCCTGATCGACGACGTGCAGGCCGCGATCGACGCCGAGCGGGCCGAGATCGAACGCCTCCGCGCTCAGCGCGACATCACCTGGTACGAAACCTACCACCCACTCGCCGATATCTATACCTACATCGACCAGCTCGTCCTCGATAACCCCACGCTGGCGACCAAGGAAGTGATCGGGCAGTCGATCCAGGGTCGGGACATCGTCGCGATGCGCATCACCGCGCCGGGGGACCCGTCCGGCCGAGTCCAGGTCGCGATCAACGGCTGCCAGCACGCACGCGAATGGGTCAGCCCCGCGACCGTGCTCTTTGTCACCGAGCAGCTCCTCGAGGGCTACGGCTCTGACCCGCGCATCACCGACATCATGGAGCGCGTCGAGTTTATCGTCATGCCCATGGTCAACCCCGACGGCTACCGCCACACCTGGACCAACTACCGCCTCTGGCGCAAAAACCGTCGCAACAACGGCAACGGAACAACCGGCGTCGATCTCAACCGCAACTGGAGCTACCAGTGGGGGGGCTCGGGCTCCAGCGGCAGCGGCAGCAGCGACATCTACCGAGGGACCTCGCCCTTCTCAGAGCCCGAAACAACTGCCGTCAGCAACCACATGCTCAGCCTCCCCCGCGTCGCTGCGCACATCGACTTCCACAGCTACTCACAGCTCATCCTCTACCCGTGGGGCTACACGTTTGATCCGCTTCCCGAGCCGACGCGGTCGATGTTCTCCAACCTCGCCAGCGACATTTCGAGCTCAATCCAGGCGGTCAACAACAAGTACTACGTCCCCCAGCCCGCGTCCGATCTCTACATCGCCGACGGCATCATGAGCGACTGGAGCTATTCCGAGAACATGTGGGGGTTCACCATCGAGCTCCGCCCCGACCCCAACGGCGGCTTCAACTTTGAGCTGCCCCCGGACCAGATCATCCCCACCGGGCAGGAGAATCTGCCCGCGCTCCTGACCCTCGCCGAGTTTGTCGCGTTCCCGATCCGGTTCGGCTTTCCCGGCGGCGAGCCGACCATCATCGAGACCGGCACCACCACCCAGCTCACCGTCTCGGTCACCGCGTCCTCGGGTGATATCGACGCCGGGAGCGTCGCGCTCTTTACCCGCATCGGCTCGAGCGGCCAGTTCGACGAGACCCTGATGATCTTTGCCGGGCAGGACACCTACACCGCCGACCTGCCCACCGCGGCCTGCGGCGACCTGATCGAGTGGTATATCGGCGCCTCGACAACCGAAGGCATCGACGCGACCTACCCGACCGACGGTGCGGCCGGGCCGGCGTCAGCACAGGTGCTTGACCTCGTAGTCGCGTCGCTCGATGATGCTGAGTCCGACAACGGGTGGACCGTCGGCGCAGCCGGGGACAACGCCACCACCGGCGTCTGGAACCGCATGAACCCCCAAGGCACCGACGCCCAGCCCGAAGACGACCACACCACCCCGCCCGGCACCGACTGCTGGATCACCGACGGCCGCGCCGGTGGAGGCATCGGCACCTACGACGTCGACAGCGGCACAACCACCCTCATCAGCCCGATCTTCGACGCCACCGGCGGCGGGATCGACCAGCCCATCGCGGTCCTCAGCTACTGGCGCTGGTATTCCAACGACCAGGGCAGCGCGCCCAATCAGGACTCCATGCCCGTCGAGGTCTCCTTCAACGGCGGCTCTTCATGGACACTCCTCGAAGACGTCACCGAGAACGCCAACGCATGGGTCTACCGCGAGTTTGTCCTCAACGACATCGCAACCCCGACCAGTCAGGTCCGTGTCCGCTTCCGCGCCCGTGACCTGGGCGACGGCTCGATCGTCGAGGCCGGCGTCGACGACATCGGCCTCCGTGTCTATGGCTGCCAGTACCGCCCGGGCGACTACAACCAGGACGGCGACGTCAACACCCTCGACGTGCTTGACTTCCTCAACGACTGGGCTGCGGGCGATCCCAAAGCCGACTGGAACAACGACGGGTTTGTCAATACCCAGGACGTGCTCGCGTTCCTCAACGATTGGAACATGGGCTGATCGGCAGCTCGGTCGGGGCGGCGTTCGGCCGCTGACCTTTTGACAAGTGACCAACAGGCGGCACGTGCAGACGTGCCGCCCGTTGTGTTTGATACGGCTTTCGTGGAGTTCTCGTGCGTGAGCCGACTCCTTGCTTGCACCCCGAGAGGGGTGATCTTCAATAGCCGGGGGTGGGAGCAACGCGACACCCCCGGTCTCGATCTGCTCTCGCCTTTGGACCCCGCAAGGGGTCCGCGTATGTACAACTGCCACGAACACCCCAGCCGGGGTGCAAGGCGCTGGCCAACAAACCTCCGGGGGTGTCGTCCGCTGCGCGGGACTCCACCCCCGGCTATTGAAGAGCAGTCCTGCGGACTGAAGAGAGCGCGGACACAGAATGCTACCAAGGCACGAGAGCCTTATGGGAGCCGTATCAAAAGGATGTCGGCTGCCTACCTCGCAGATATCCACCATGCGTGTGTCCCCTCGCTCGCGCGAGGGGCTCTGCCGCTTTCGAGCGATGCAAAACGACAAACCGCCCGGTGCGTGTCACGCATCGGGCGGCGGTCAAAAACAGGGGATACGGGATTTGAACCTGTACTAACTGAACCAGAATCAGTCGTGCTACCGTTACACTAATCCCCTAGAGCTCGGCGGGTGAATGCTACCCGCGTGTGCCGTCGAGGCAAGCCCGAGACCTCCCGGGCGTGTGCCCGGTTCAGGCTTGTCGCCACTGGGCGGGGTTCGGCTTGGAGTCATCGCGGATGGGCTTTGCCCGGCCGTACTTCGACGCCGGGCGGGCCGGTTCGGTCGGCCGCGGCGTCGCCGACCCGTTCACGCCGTTGGTACTGTCAGGACCGGCGGCCCCGTCCGACGGAGACTCCGCGTCTGCTTGATCGTCATCCGTTAGGCGATTGTGTGTGCCGTTCCCGCCCGGGGTGTTGTCGGTGGGATCCTCGTCGTCGAGCCGTCGCTGACGGGCCTCGTCGATCGAGCGGTCCATCTTCCCCAGGAGTGACTTGACCCGATCGAATGCGCTGTCTGTCGGCTGCATGTGGACCTCCCTGCTTGCAGGCCTATCGGCCGATCCAGAGCCCCGCTTGGCCCGCAGCGCGTTTCCGAGATGGAGTGGTCGTCAAGCCGTGGCGCTTGTGCCGGTTGGCTGGACCCCAGCGTCCGGCTACGCTGGGCAGCCGCCCCTTTGGAGCCCCGCATGGCAACCGTCACTCTCTCCAACGTCCGAAAGTCCTACGGCTCCGTCGAGGCGGTCCGCGGCATCTCCCTCGATATCGCCGACGGCGAGTTTGTCGTCCTGGTCGGGCCCTCGGGTTGCGGCAAAAGCACCACCCTCCGCATGATCGCCGGGCTCGAAGAGATCACCCAAGGCACGATCACCATCGACGATCGCGTGGTCAACAGCATCCACCCCAAAGACCGCGACATCGCGATGGTCTTCCAGAACTACGCCCTCTATCCCCATATGTCTGTGCAGCAGAACATGGCGTTTGCGCTCAAGCTCCGCAAGACGCCCAAAGCCGAGATCGACCGGAGGGTCAACGAAGCAGCCGCGCTGCTCGGCATCGAGAGTCTGCTCAAGCGCAAGCCCCGCCAGCTCTCGGGCGGGCAACGCCAGCGGGTGGCGCTGGGGCGGGCGATCGTCCGCGAGCCCAAGGCGTTCCTCTTCGATGAGCCCCTCTCGAACCTCGACGCCAAACTCCGCGTCACTACCCGAGGCGAACTCAAAGCACTGCACCAACGCCTCGGCACCACGACGATCTACGTCACCCACGATCAGGAAGAAGCGATGACACTGGGCGACCGGATCGTCGTCATGGCCGACGGCGTGATCCAGCAGCAGGGCACACCGTTCGAGGTGTATCACGCGCCGATCAATCGGTTCGTCGCGTCGTTTATCGGCACGCCGCCGATGAACTTTGTCGAGGGTGCACTCTCGGGCAGCGGGCAAGGCCTGCACTTTGTCTCGGCCAACGGCGCGGGTGACCTTCTCCTGCATGAGCCCCACGCCGCGCGACTCGCGCCGACCGAGCGCGTCGTGCTCGGGCTCCGGCCCCAAGCCATGGCGCTCGCCCCGAACCCCGACCCGGGCAAGACCATCGCCGCCGAGATCGTGGTCGTCGAGTTGCTGGGTGATCAGATGGACCTTGTCTGCACCGCCGGTCGCTCGACGATCGTCGCGCGGGTCGGTGCCGAGCCGGGCATCGCGCCGGGACAGCGGATTAGTCTTGCAGTCCAGCGGGATCGGTTGTGTTTCTTCGAGCCGGGGCCCTTTGGTGTGAGTCTGCTCGCCGAAGCGGGGGCTAGGGTAGAAGCATGAGAAGCTCCAAACGCACCGCAGACGACGAGCACTCGGTCGGCTTTGCCGCCCCGGGCATGATGCAGGCCCGCGAGATGTTCTGGCAGAACGTCACCCGCGAGATGCTCACCTCGCTGGCGATGCAGCGGGCGCGACTGGTCGCCCACGCCGAGGCACACCGCAAAGAGCTCATCGCCCAAGGCAAAGACGACCCCGGGCCGATCAAGGACCTCCCGGGTTTCGACGGCCGCATCGCGGTGGTCACCCGCCACGGCGACCGCATCCCGATCACCGACATCATGCCGCTGTTTGCCTGCTCGATCGGGGGCAACGCCCGCACGCGGGCGCTCTCCGAAGACGTCCAGTGCACGGTCTTCCAGATCCGCACGCCGTCGGGCGAGGTCTACACCTTCCCGGTCCACGAGATCCGCGGCGTCCACGCGCTGTCGGAAGAAGCCATGCAATCGATGAAAGAGGAATCCGAGGGCAAGGGCGGCGGCGTGGGCGGCTCGCCGTTTGGCTTCGCCGCGTTTACATCACTCTCGCGCGAGCTCGAATCGAAGCAACGCGAAGGAGAGGCCGCCGCGGCGGAACCCGAGACCGAGCGGGCGTAGCGAGTGTTGCGTCGGTTGGTTGTTGTGTGAGCGTGCGTCGTGTCCCCTCGCTTGCGCGAGGGGCTCCATGGAAAAAACACCATGTGCCGCAGAGCCCCTCGCGCAAGCGAGGGGACGAGAACAAGATAGAGCCCCTCGCGCAAGCGAGGGGACAACCGACAACTTCCTACCGCTCTCCGTTGTATTGATCCTCTGCTGCCTCGTGCGGGTGTTCGTCGAGACCGGTCGCTTCTTCTGCTGCGAGTCTCGCGGCCATCTCGTCGGCGGTTGCCAGCTCTTTCTCGCTGCTGGCAACGACAGCCGCGACCATGCAGTCGCCGGTGACGTTCACGCTCGTGCGGCACATGTCGAGGATGCGATCAACGCCCAGAATCACCGCGATCCCTTCCAGCGGCAGGCCGACCGATTCGAGCACGATCACCAGCATGACAATCCCCACACCCGGCACCGCGGCGGTCCCGATCGAGGCGAGTGTCGCGGTGAGGACGATCGTGAGTTGCTGTCCGATCGAGAGGTCCATGCCGTACATCTGGGCGATGAAGACCGCCGCGACACCTTGGTAGAGCGCCGTGCCGTCCATGTTGATCGTCGCGCCGACGGGGATGACAAAGCTGGTGACGTCTTCGGAGACCCCGAGCCGTTTCTCGACGCAGTCCATCGTGACCGGCATCGTCGCGCCCGAGCTTGACGAGCTGAACGCCAGCAGCTGCGCCGGGCTGATCGCCTTGAAGAACCGCCCGTACTTCACCGGCGTGAGCACCCGCAGCACCCCGGGATAGACCACAAACATCATCAGCGCCAGCCCGAGCACAACCGTCATGGAGTACCACGCGAGTTGCTTGAGCAGGTCGAGCCCGAGGTCGGCGATCTTGTCCACCAGCAGCGCAAAGACCGCGTACGGCGCAAGGATCAGCACGATCTCGACGATCTTGATGATGACCTCGGTCATGCCGTCAAAGAACGCGATCAGCGGCGCAGCCTTCTGCTTGGGGATCAGCGTCAGCGCCACGCCGATGAGCAAGCCGACCACCACCACCTGCAGCGTGTTGCCCTCGGCCATCGCCTGGAATGGGTTGGAGGGGAAGATGTCGAGCAGCACGTCCCATGTGTCCCGGTCCATCTGCACCTCGGCGTTGCCCATTTTGGTCGCCGCGTTCGCCTCCTGCTGGGCGATGAGGTTCGCGCGCAGCCCTTCATCGAACCCTTCGCCCGGATCGATCAGATTTGCCGCGGTCAGCCCGATCGAGATCGCGACCGCTGTGGTGACCAGATAGATCGCCACGGTCTTGGCGCCGATCCGCCCAACCTTGGTGATGTCGTTGAGGCTCGCAACCCCCGCCGCCAGGCTAAAGAGCACGATGGGCACCGCGATAAACCGCAGCCCGTTCATGAACAGGTTGCCGACAAACTGGTTGAGATTGCGGAGGAACTTTGCCGCACCGGCAACCAGCCCGGCCTCCTCGTTCGGGCCGCCCGCGACCATCGATTCCTTCGCGGTCTTCGGCCCGGCGAGGTACGAGCTTACGTCGCCGACACCGAGCCCGTTCCAGGTGCTCTCGGTCCACATCGAGTTGATCGTCAGCCCGACCACGATCCCCAGCACCAGCCCGATCAGAATCTTCCAGTGCAGCGCGAGTTTCTTCCTGGTGGTCATCGGTGTTCCTCGGTCGGTGTTCTTTGCACCGCTTGTCTGTACTTGCCCGTGCCTTTGCCTCGGTGCCGACCTCACAGCCGGGCCGCTCGAACCACACGATACCGCAAACCCCGCCGGTGCGCGGTGCACCCCTTCTGCGGTCCCTACGATCGCCCGATGCCCAGCCGCCCCCGCTCCAGCCGTGCCCAGTTTGTCGAGTATCTCGCCAAACGGCGCAAAGCCGGGCACCTCGACCGGGTGATCGACGCCGAACTCACCACCCCCCAGCAGCGATCACCCAAAGCAAACCCGCACGGCAAAGCCCGCCGCACCGGGCGGAACCGCACCTTCGGCTCGCTCTTTGCCGCGTTCTGGGCGCTCATCGGGCGCGGGCAGTCGATCGTCGCGTTCGCGATGATCACCCGGACCATCACCGCGCTGCTCGCGCTGATCCCGCCGGCACTCATCGGCATTCTGGTCAACCAGGTGCTCAACACCCCGACCGATGGCGCGTTCTGGCAGGTCTTCCTGCCCGGCCGCGAGACGATGCTCTGGTTTGTCGCGATCTCCCTGATGGTCGTCGCGTTCGTCAGTATGGTGGTCGGCATCGCCGGGCGGTGGATGCTTACCCGCACCACCCGCGTCCTCGCCGCCGATACCAAACGCCGCGCGTTCTCTCATGCCGCAACGATGCCACTGCACCGAATCCACCAGCTCAAGAGCGGCGGCCTGACCGCGCTGCTCCGCGAAGACGCCGGCACCGTCGCCGACCTGACCTTTGGCCTGTTCTACAACCCCTTGGGCGCGATCGTGCAGATCGTCGGCACACTCCTCATTCTCGGGTGGCTCGACTGGCCGCTGCTCATCGGCGGGCTCATGCTCATCCCCATCATCTTCTACACCCACCGCGTGTGGATATCCCGCATCCGCCCGGTCCGGCGGGATATCAAAGCCGTCATCATGCAGGCCGACAGCCACGCCACTGAAACCTTTGGAGGCATGCGCGTCGTGCGCGGGTTCGGGCGCGAGGTTGCCGAGAGCGCCCGCTACACACGCCGCAATGATCTCGTCGCGCGGCAGGAGATCTACGCGTGGTGGCTCAGCCGAGGCATCGATATCGCATGGGAAATCTTCATCCCGATCGCCAGCGCCGGGATCATCCTCTACGGCGGGTACCGCGTCATGGGCGGCAGCCTGTCGCCCGGAGAAGTCGTCAGTTTCTTTGTCTATCTGATGATGCTGCTCGGCCCGCTCTCGACCCTCGCCGGCACCGCCGCCTCGGTGCAGACCCAGCTCGCCGCGCTCGACCGGGTGCTCGACCTGCTCGCCGAGCCCTCGGAGTTTGCCGACGATCCCGAAGGAGAGCGGATCGACCGCGCCGACGTGCAGGGGCGGATCACCCTCGAAGGCGTGACCTTCGCCTACAAGCGCCTCCGCACCAAAGCCGAGCAGGACGCTGCCGAAGCGAACGCGGACACCGGAGGAGGCTCCTCCGACAGCGAGCCGGTGCTCCATGAGATCAACCTCGACGTGCGAGCGGGCGAGACCGTGGCGCTGGTCGGGCCGTCGGGAGCGGGAAAGACAACGCTGTGCAATCTCGTGGCACGTTTTTACGACCCCCAGCAGGGGCGCGTCCTGCTCGACGGCCGCGACATCCGCGAGATCGACCCACGCAGCTACCGATCCCTGCTCGGGGTGGTCGAGCAGGACGTCTTCCTCTTCGACGGCAGCATCGCCGACAACATCGCGTACGCACGCCGCGGCGCGACGATGGACGAGGTCGTCGCCGCAGCACAAGCCGCCAACGCCGACGAGTTTATCGAGAAGCTCGAAGAGGGCTACGACACCCTCATCGGCGAGCGCGGCGTCCGGCTCAGCGGCGGCCAGAAACAACGCATCGCCATCGCCCGCGCACTGCTGGCAGACCCCGTGATTCTGATCCTCGATGAAGCCACCAGCAACCTCGACTCCGAGAGCGAGGCGTTCATCCAGGCCAGCCTGCGGAAGCTGACCTGCGACCGCACCACCTTTGTCATCGCCCACCGCCTGAGCACCGTCCGCGACGCCGACCGGATCGTCGTCATCGACGACGGCCGGATCGCCGAGATCGGCAGTCACGAAGAACTGCTGGCTGCGGGCGGCCGATACGCGGCATTTCTCGCCCGCCAGCTCGAGCCCGATCGGCCCGCCAGCGTCGAAGAACCCGCCGGAGCGGAATAGGAGCCGCCCGGAAGGGGTTGAAACCTGCAATGCCGCGGGGTGAATGTCTATCCTCTCGCGGCTGTCGGCAGCGATTGTGCTGCGACGTACCTTTCAGGAGATACACCATGAAGAACCTCTCTCGCGTCCTCGTCCTCGCCCTCGGCGTCTCGGCGTTCGGCCTTGCTGGCTGTGCAACCACCGGGTCGGCTGTCGATGGCGATGCCGCGACCTGCAGCGACGGCTCCTGCGGCGACGATGCCGCCACCATGTCGCAGATGTCCAACTCCACCTGCCCCTTCAGCGGCGAGCCTGTCGACGCCTCGACCAAGACCGTTTCGTTCCAAGGCAAAGAAGTCGGCTTCTGCTGCGCCAAGTGTGTCTCCAAGTTTGAAGCCATGACCGACGCCGACAAGATGGCCGCACTGGGCAAATAACCGAGCCGCCCACGCCATGCCTCACCCGGCCTGCCGCCCGAGAACCTCGGTCGGCAAGCTGGGTAAGCACTTCCCGCAGCCAGTTTTCACCATTTTCCGCCGTAGGCCTTGACGCCGCCCGGCACTTGATGGATGCTGGTGGCTGAAGGAGGGGCATGGCTGTGCCAAACACCAGGACCGACCGACTCGCTGCGGCACTCTGCGCCGCGGCGGTTTGCTGCGCGGGGCCAGCCTTCGCCCAGCCCTTCTTCAGCGTCGCCAACGGCGGCCCGAGCGGACTTGAAGGCGACCTGATCTTCGAGAACAACGGCGGCAATCCCGTCCCGATCGGAGGCGGCCAGGGCATGGGCCTTGGGCGCGTGGGTGATGACATCATCGGGCTCGCCCCGGTCATCGTCGATACCCTCCGCGGCCCCGGCCTCGACCCCGATCTAGGCCCCGGCCGCGCCACCAGTGACTTTGTCATCTGCTTCTCGGTCGATCCCTTCGCGATGGGAGTCAGCCGATTCCGCATCACCCAGCAAAACCTCTTCCGCCAGTCGCAAAACAATCAGCAAGCCGGCGACGCGTACCTCTCGACCGAGGCGCTCCGCCGGGGGGTCGGTGTGCTGCCGCCGCCGTTCAGCATGGGGCTCGACAACAACGCCCTCGCGGTCAACCAGTCCCCTCAGTATCCCAACGACTTTGCGATCGCGCCTCTCGCCGACCCCGGACAGACGCTGCCTCCGGGCACCATGCTCGACGACATCGACGCCACGCTCAACGCGACCTTGATCACGCCACCGGTGGTGTTCTTCACGCTCGACGCCGACAGCCCGTCCCACCAGTTCCTGCCCGGGCCCGACAGCGGCGCGACCGTCTTCCTCGATCAGGACATCCAACTCCCCGGCTCCGAGTCGGTCTTCGCCACACCCAACGATCTCGGCCTCGACTTCTTCGACCAGATCGACGGGCTCATCGTCTTCGACGACAACCTCAACGGCATCTTCGACGGCACCGACGCGGTCTACCTCTCGCTCGCGCCCGGTTCACCCACACTCCTCGCGCTGGGACTCCGCCCGGGCGACGTGCTCGCCTTCGAGAGCGGCAACCTTTCCCTCTTCGCCCCCGGGCTTGTCTTCGGGCTCGCGCTCGACGACAACATGAACGCCCTCGATTTCGTGCCGCTCATCAACGGCTCGGCCGAGGACACCATCAACAGCATGGTCTCCTGCCCCGCCGATTTCAACGAAGACACCGAGATCGACACCCTCGACGTGCTGGCGTTCCTCAACGCCTGGGTCGCCCAGGACGGGTCGGCCGACTTCAACGGCGACGGCTCAATCAACACACTCGACGTCCTCGAGTTCCTCAACGCCTGGGTCAGCGGCTGCTGAAACCCCCTCCACGCCCCCCCGGCAGCGTTTCACGCCCGACGGATCTTGTGGTAGACTGCGCAGCGAGGAACCCTCCCGTGGCGGTACCAGACGACATCCTGCACAAAGCCAACGCCGGCGACGCCGCCGCGATCGCTACATTGCTCAAAGAGGTCGGACCCCGCGTCCGCGCCCGCATCGACCCTAAGATCGGCAAGCAGTGGGCCGGGCTCATCGAAGCCGACGACGTGATGCAGGTGAGCTATCTCGAAGCCTTCCTCCAGGCAACCCGGATCACGATCAAGGACGAAGCGTCGTTCGTCGCCTGGCTCACCCGGGTCGCAGAAAACAACCTCCGCGACGCGGTGCGTTCTTTCGATCGCGCCAAGCGTCCCGACCCCCGCAAGCGCGTCACCGGCCCGGTCAACGAGGACTCCTACGTCGGCCTCGTCGAGGTGCTGGGAGTGACCACCACCACCCCCAGCCGGGTTGCTGCGAAGAAAGAGGCCGTCTCGATCATGGACACCGTGCTCGGCAAGCTCCCCGCCGACTACGCGCAGGTGGTCAGGCTCTACGACCTTGAGTGCCGCCCGATCGAGGATGTCTCCCGCGAGCTGGGTCGCTCGACCGGAGCGTGCTACATGCTCCGCGCCCGCGCCCACGACGCCCTCCGCGACGCGATGGGCACCGCGTCCCAGTTCTTCAGCGTCTCGTAAAAATATGACACCCGCGTCCGCGCGAGACACCAACTCCGAGCCCCGGACTTCAGTCCGGAGGACTCTCGAACACACGCACCCCATGAACGATTCACCCGGACTGAAGTCCGAAGCTCGGGGACGATCCGAGATTTTGTGATACGTTGCGCGTGAGTGAACGCCCGACCCGTCGCTCACACCCGGGAGAGCCATGTCCGAAGACCCAACCAAACCCGGCAACCCGTCATCCGCTGACGACGACCTGATCGCCGCCGCCCAGATGGCAGCCCAAGCCCGGTCCGACGGCCTGCCCCCAGAGCCCGAACTCCCGCCGCTGGACTACTTCCCCGGCTACATCCTCGCCCGCGAGATCCACCGCGGCGGCCAGGGCATCGTCTACCAGGCGATCCACAAAACCACCAAACGCAAGGTCGCGATCAAGGTCATGATCGAGGGCGCGCTCGCCAGCACCCGCGAGCGCACCCGCTTCGAGCGCGAGGTCGAGATCCTCGCCCAGCTCGACCACCCCAACATCGTCGACGTGCTCGACTCGGGCGCAGTCGAAGGCCGGTTCTATTACGTCATGGACTACATCTCGGGCTCGACGCTCGACGTCTGGATCAGCCAGCACGACTTCTCCATCACGCAGGTCCTCGAGCTCTTTGGCAAGATCTGCGAAGCCGTGAACGCCGCCCACCTCAAGGGCGTCATTCACCGCGACCTCAAGCCCGCCAACGTCCGCGTTGACGCCAACGGCAACCCGCACATCGTCGACTTCGGCCTCGCCCGAATCGCCACCGGCAGCCTCTCTGACGACGATCGGCTCATGACCTTGACCGGCCAGTTCATCGGCAGCCTGCCCTGGGCAAGCCCCGAGCAGGCGCAGGGCATCCCCAGCATGATCGACGTCCGCACCGACGTCTACTCACTCGGCGTCACGCTCTACCAGATGCTCACCGGCCGCTTCCCCTACCAGGTCGCCGGCAACATGCGCGACGTGCTCGACAACATCCTCCGCGCCGAGCCGGCCCGCCCCAGCACCGTCCGTCGCCAGATCAACGACGAGGTCGAGACCATCGTCCTCAAGTGCCTCAGCAAAGAGCGCGACCGCCGCTACCAGAACGCCGGCGATCTCGCCCGCGACATCGGGCACTACCTCCGCGGCGATCCGATCGAAGCCAAACGCGACAGCGGGTGGTACGTCCTCCGCAAGACCGCTAAGCGCTACCGGGGTGTGGTGTCAGCCGCCGCGATCATGCTGGTGATGCTCATCGGCTTTGCGGTCGGGATGAGCATCCTCAACAGCCAGAAAGCCCGAGCCCTCGACGACCTCGGCGCGGAATCCAGAGCAAGACTCGCGATCATCGAAGAACTCGAACGATGGCTCGAAGCCCCGGACCCCACACTCGGCGTCGGCAAAGACATCACCATGCGCGAGGTCGCCGACCGGGCCGCAGCACGGCTCGATGCCGAGGCCCTCGCCGACCAGCCCCGCGTCGAGGCGTCCCTCCGCATCATCATCGGCCGGACCTATTTCAACCTCGGTGAATGGCAGAAAGCCGAGCCCCAGCTGCGGAGGGCGCACGAGCTGCACGAGCTTGTCAGCGGCAAAGACTCAGAGGACACCCTCCGGGCGAGCCACCTGCTCGCGGTCGTGCTCCGCAACACCGGGCAACTCGACGAGGCCCACCAGCGACTGACCGATGCGCGCGCCCAAGCCGAGCGCGTGCTCGGAACCGACGACGAACGCACGCTGCAAATCCTCAACGACCTCGCCCAGCTGCACAAGCTCCGCGGCGAGCACGCCGAGGCAATCCCGCTGTACCGACTCGTGCTCGAACACGCTGAAAACGGGGCCGAAGCTGCCCCCGAGATGCTCGCGGTCGTCCGAGGCAATCTCGGCGAATCACTCGCCCAGACCGGCAAGATCGAAGAAGCCGACGCGATGCTCGCCGCCTCGATCAAGGCCTTCGTCGCCGCCCACCCCGAGCCACATCCAGACACCGCCCGCGCCCGCATCCGTTACGCCACGCTCCTCAGGCAGACCGAGCAGCCCGACGCTGCGCGCGACGAATACGAAGCCGCGTTCGAGATCTTCGACCACACGCTCGACGCAACCCACCCCGACGTGCTCGCGTTGCGGACCCAGTTCGGCGCATTCCTCTACGGCCTTGGCGATTTCGACGCAGCCTTGAAGAGCTTCACCATCGCGGTCGAGGGTGCCGAAGCAACCGAGCCGCCCGGCAGCGCCAGGCTCGCGTGGTACCGCCGATGGCTGGGCATGACCCTGGTGAGTCTGGACCGGGCAGCCGAAGCCAAACCCCTGCTCGAACAAGCGGTCGAGGCGCTCCGAGGCGGCCGGCCCGACCTCGAGCGCCGCGCGATCGCCGAGCTGGCAAAGTGTCTCGAAGCGCTGGGCGAGACCGAGCGTGCCGCCGAACTCCGGGCCGAACTTGAGCCGGAGGGATAGAGCACTGTGCATCAATCCACACCCTTGCGCAACCCGGCTTGTCCCCTTGCTTGCGCAAGGGGCTTTATGGGTGAGAGTGCCGCATAGACGAGGAGTAGAGCCCCTCGCGCGAGCAAGAGTGATAGAGCCCCTCGCGCGAGCGAGGGGACAAGGCAACCACACCCGCGCAAAGAGTCACACCTGTCCGGTGTGCTCTACAAAGTCAGCGCCACAAACCCGATCGCGATTGCGACCACCGCACAGCTCGCTGCGATCACGCCGATCGCCACAACGCTGCTGCGGATTTCCTTGATCGCGCCGACGACCTCGTTGACCCGCTCGGCCTCGCGCGATTCGATCCGCTGGACCGCCTCAGCAAGCCGTTCGGTCGCGGCGCTCATGCCGCCCATTATGTCGCGGAACTCGACGAGTGACCCGATAAGCTGCCGTTCTGATTCCGACGACTCGGCCATCAGCCCACGGATATCTTCGAGCCTGTCGTTGGTCGCGTGCTGGCCCGCGGCGATCGACTCGTCACGTTCCCGCATCGAGAGCGCGACGGCTTCAAGCACCTCGTGGACCGAGTCCTGCCGCGCGCGCAGGTGGGCAAGGTCGTCAGCGGCGGCCGGAAACCGCTCGGCGATCTCCGCCATTCGCCCGGTCCGCTGCCCTTGTTCGTCGAGGTGGGTATCGACCTTGCG
This sequence comes from uncultured Phycisphaeraceae bacterium, assembly GCA_964394895.1. Classification (GTDB taxonomy): domain Bacteria; phylum Planctomycetota; class Phycisphaerae; order Phycisphaerales; family UBA1924; genus PNC22. The sequence continues at coordinate 77,906 of CAYMZJ010000003.1, forward strand.
GACGATGCCGAGCACCTCCTGGTAGTTCCGTTGAAGCTCGGCGATCAACTCCTGCCTCGAGCGCGGCGGCTTGACCTCGGGCAACGGCTCGCGCCCGGGATCAAACCCCTCAAGCTCGGCGTCGGGATCGTCCTCGACGTGCAGATCAATCGCGATCGGCCCGATCGGCTTCGTTGGTCTGGCCGGGGTCGCGGGCTCAGGCGGGCTCGGAGACGCCGGCTCGGGGTGGATGTTGACCTTCGCCCGCTGCGGCTTGAACAAACGCCCGACAGTCGTAAATACGCCCATGTTCGGCTCCCTCCGGGTATCTCAAGGCCGGATCCTCCGGCCGCGCACTCTTTGCGAAGGTAGGGACTCCAACCCGCCTCGGCAACGCCGCCGCACGCACGGGCGCACCTTCGAGTGTCCTGTTCCGATTCACGCCGCTCCAAATGCAGCGGATATCCGCGTTCTGCACTTGCCCGGCGCGACGATTGCCGGTAGATTCAGCACATGCTGGCCCCCCACACAACGACCACCCGTCGCACGCGGGTGCGTGGCGTCTTTGTCTGCATCGCAGCTGCGAGCGCCGGCGTGCTCACCATCGCCGGGAGCCTCGGCACCAGCGGCGGCGTTCGAGTGGACGCGCCGTACGCCGGTATCGCTTCAACCGCCGGCAAGGGTGACCTCGACGACGGCGACGGCTCACCCCTTTTCAATCGTGACGTCCGACCGATCCTCTCCAACCACTGCTATCAATGCCACGGCCCGGACTCGGCCTCACGCGAAGCCGGCCTCCGACTGGACAAGCGCGACGAGGCGCTCGCCGAGCTCGAGTCGGGCGTCCGCGCCATCGTGCCCGGTGATGCCGACGCCAGCGAGATCCTCCGCCGTATCACGCATCCCGATCCCGACTCGCTCATGCCCCCCGTCGAGGTCGGCAAGCCGCTGAGCCCCGAACAGATCGAGACCCTGCGTCGGTGGATCGAGTCGGGCGCCGAGTATCAGCAGCACTGGTCCTTTGTGCCTCCGGTGCGGCCGGAGCTTCCGGACGTTCTCGAAAGTTCCCAAGCCGCAACGACGACCGCAACCACGCCCGGAACCGGCTCATGGAGCGACCACCCCATCGACCGGTTCGTGCTCGCCACGCTGCGAGACCAGGGGCTTGACCATTCGCCGCGCGCCAGTGCCGAGACGCTACTCCGCCGCGCGAGCTTTGACCTGACCGGTCTGCCCCCAAGCCCCGCCGAGATCGACCAACTGCTCGCGGATGACTCGCCCGAGGCGTTCGCCCGCGCGGTCGATCGACTGCTCGCCTCGCCGCGTTTCGGCGAGCACATGGCGCGGCACTGGCTCGACGCCGCCCGCTACGGCGACACCCACGGCCTGCACCTGGACAACGCCCGCGAGATGTGGCCGTGGCGCGACTGGGTCATCCATGCGTTCAACTCCAACATGCCCTTCGACCGGTTCACGATCGAACAGCTCGCCGGCGACCTGCTCCCCGAGCCCACCGGCGACCAGCTCGTCGCGACCGGGTTCAACCGCAACCACGTCTCGACCAACGAGGGCGGCGTCATCGTCGACGAGGTGCAGATGAACAACGTCGCCGACCGTATCTCGACGACCGGCACCGTCTGGCTCGGGCTCACGCTCAACTGCGCGCACTGCCACGACCATAAGTTCGACCCTATCCGCCACGACGAGTACTACGAGCTTTTCGCGTTCTTCAACAACACCACCGAAAACCCCATGGACGGCAACCGCGCCGACTGGGCGCCGTTCGTCCGTGTCCCCAGCGATGAGCAAGCGGCCGCACTCGACGCGATGGACGAGCGGATCGCGCAGATCAAAGCCGAACTCGACGATCCCTCGGCCGAGATCGACGCGGCGCAGGAAGCGTGGCAGAGCCAAGCCGCCGCCGACTGGGCTGAGGGGTGGATAGTCCCCGAAGTTTCAAGCGTATCTTCCGCCGGCGGCTCGATGCTGCGCACGCTCGACGACCGCTCCGTGCTCGCCGAGGGCGAGAACCCCGACCACGACACCTACCAGATCATCACCCGCACCAACGCGACCGATCTCAGCCTCCTCCGCGTTGAGGCGCTCACGCACGAATCGCTGCCGCACAAGGGCGCAGGGCGTGCCGAAAACGCCAACTTCGTCCTCAGCGAGATCGAACTCGAAGCACGACCCGCTGGCGATGACAACGCGGAGTGGACGCCGATCAGGCTCGTTGCCGCGGCCGCCGACCACCAGCAGATGAACGGCCCCTACCCCGTCGCCGCCGCGATCGACAGCATCATCGACGAGACCAACGGCTGGGCGGTGGACGGCATGACCCGCCGCGAGGATCGTCTCGCGGTGTTCGCCGCCGCCGAGCCCTTCGGGTTTGCAGGCGGCACCGAGCTGCGCACCACGCTCCGCTTCGAGACGCACTTCCCGGGCCACGCGATCGGGCGTGTTCGGCTCGCGGTCTCGGGCGACGCCGCGATCCGCGAGTCGGTCCTGCCCGTCGGGCTGGGGACGTGGCACGCGGTCGGACCATTCCCCGCGGCCGACCGCGACGCCGCGTTTGCGATCCCCTTCGGTCCGGAACTCGAGATTGACTCAGGCAAAATCATCGACACCACCGCGACCTACGAAAGCAATCTCGCATGGACCATCCACCCCGAGTGGACCGACGGCCAGGCCCACACGCTCGAAGGCGAGATCTCGGCGACCTACCTCACCCGCTCCATCCACGCCGGCACGCCGCGCACACTCACCCTCTCGCTCGGCAGCGACGACGCGATCAAGGTCTGGTGCAACGGCGTGCTCGTCCACGAAAACAACGTCGCCCGCGCGGTTGCGCCCGATCAGGACCGTGTCGAGATCGACCTCCATGCCGGCGAGAACTTTCTTCTTCTCAAGATCGCCAACTTCGGCGGCGGGTACGGATTCTACTTCAACCCCGACCAAACGTCTGGCAGCGACGCGCTCCGCATGCTCCCGCTCATCACCGCCGAGTCGCTGACCGGCGAACAGGCACTGACCCTTCGCCGTTACTACCGCAGCACCCGCTCGCCGGTCATGCGTGAACTGGCCGCCGAGCTCGACACCATCACCGCCGACCGCGACGCGCAGGAAGCGACGCTCCCCCTCACGCTCGTGATGGAAGAGCGTGAGGAGGTGCGTCCGACCCACCGCCTGGAACGTGGTGATTACGCCTCGCCGCGCGAAGAGGTCTATCCCGACGTGCCCGATGCTCTCCCTCCGCTCGCCGCCGATGCGCCCCGCAACCGCCTCGGCTTTGCCCGCTGGCTGGTCTCGCCCGAGCACCCGTTGACCGCGCGCGTTACCGTCAACCGCCTCTGGCAACAAATGTTCGGCACCGGGTTAGTCAAGACCGCTGAGGACTTCGGCAGCCAGGGCGACTGGCCGAGCCACCCCGACCTCCTCGACTGGCTCGCGGTCGAGTTTGTCGAGTCCGGGTGGGACGTCAAGCACATGCTCCGGCTCGTCGCGACAAGCCAGACCTACCAACAACGGGCAGAAGTGACTCCCGAGACGCTTGCGCACGATCCCGAGAACCGCTTGCTCGCCCGCGGGCCGCGCTTCAGGCTCGAAGCCGAGGAAATCCGCGACCAGGCCCTCCTCGCCAGCGGCCTGCTCAACGAAACACTCGGCGGCCCGTCGGTCAAGCCCGAACAGCCCGACGGCCTGTGGGCGGACGTCGGCTATACCGACAGCGACACCGCAAACTACACGCCCGACGAGGGGCAAGCCCGCTTCCGCCGCAGCATGTACACCTACTGGAAACGCACCAGCCCGCCGCCCAACATGACGGCGTTCGACGCGCCGACCCGTGAGGCGTGCACCGTCCGCCGCTCACGCACCAATACCCCGATGCAGGCGCTCGTGCTGCTCAACGACCCGCAGTTTGTCGAAGCGGCCCGCGTCCTCGCAAGGCGCGTGCTGCGCGCCGAGCCCCAGCCCGAGGGGCAACTCACCATGGCGTTCCGACTGCTCACCTCCCGCACGCCCGATGCCGCGGAACTCGGCGTCCTTAGAGAGTTGTACAGGGTCGAGTTCGAGCATTACCAGCAACAGACGTTCGACGCGCTCGCGCGGCTCTCGGTCGGTGCAGAGCCCCGCGACGAATCGCTCGACCCCGCAGCCCACGCCGCGATGACCAGCGTCGCCAGCGTTATCCTGACCCTCGACGAGGCGGTAAACAAATGAGTAACCCCACCCCGAACAGCCCGGGCCCGATGGATCCGCACTGGGAACAGCGCGTCCTCGACACCCGCAGGCAGTTCTTTCGTCGGGCCGCTTCGGGCATTGGTGCTGCAGCCCTGGCGTCCTTGCTCAACCCGAATCTGCTCTCGGCAGCCTCAAACATAACAAACAACGCCGGCGCACGAAGCCCGCAACTCGGCCCACACTTCGTTCCGCGAGCCAAGCGCGTTATATACCTGTTCCAGTCTGGCGCGCCCTCCCAGCTGGACCTTTTCGACCACAAGCCGCGTATGCGCGAGTACTTCAACACCGAGCTCCCCGAGAGCATCCGCAAGGGCCAGCGCCTCACCACCATGACTTCGGGCCAGGCCAGCTTCCCGGTCGCGCCCACCGCGTTCAACTTCGCCCAGCACGGCAACAGCCGCGCGTGGGTCAGCGACCTCATGCCCCACACCGCCTCCATCGCCGACGATCTATGTTTCATCAAGAGCGTCCACACCGACGCGATCAACCACGATCCCGGCATCACCTTCATGCAGACCGGCTCACAGATCCCCGGCCGACCAAGCATGGGCGCGTGGCTCAGCTATGGGCTGGGCACCGAAAACGCCGACCTGCCCGGCTTCATCGTTCTTATAAGTCAAGGCAGTGCCCAACGCGCAAGCCAGGCCCTCTTCTCCCGCCTCTGGGGCACCGGATTTTTGCCAAGCGAGCACCAGGGCGTCCAGTTCCGAGGCTCGGGCGACCCGGTGCTCTACCTCTCCAACCCCGCCGGTGTCGACCGACAGAGCCGACGCCGTGCGCTCGACGCGATCGCCAAACTGAACTCCCGCCAGTTCCAACGTCTCGGCGACCCCGAAATCAACGCACGCATCGCCGCCGGCGAGATGGCGTTCCGCATGCAGGCCTCGGTGCCCGATCTTACCGACCTCTCGCAAGAGCCCGACACCACCTTCGAGCTCTACGGCGAAAGCGCCCGCACGCCCGGCACCTTTGCGGCAAACTGCCTCCTCGCTCGTCGCCTCGCCGAGCGCGGCGTCCGCTTCATCCAACTCTACCACCGCGGGTGGGACCAGCACGGCAACCTGCCCGCCGACATCCGCCTCCAGTGCGGCGACACCGACCGAGCCTCCGCCGCGCTCGTCATCGACCTCAAACGCCGCGGCCTGCTCGATGACACCCTCGTGGTCTGGGGCGGTGAGTTCGGCCGAACCATCTATTCGCAAGGCGCACTCACCGAGACCGACTACGGCCGCGACCACCATCCGCGCTGCTTCACCGTCTGGCTCGCCGGCGGCGGGATCAAACCCGGCATCACCTACGGCCGCACCGACGACTTCTCATATAATATTCTCGAAAACCCCGTCCACGTCCACGACCTCAACGCCACGATCCTCCACTGCCTGGGCATGGACCACACCCGCCTGACCTACCCCTTCCAAGGCCGCGACTTCCGACTCACCGACGTCCACGGCTCGGTGGTCAAGGACATCCTTGCATGACACGATCTTGCTTTCACAAACTCCTCCTTGCTGGCGCGACGCTTCTTACGTTTGGTGTCTGCGCTCCAGACGCCATCGCCGCGGCAGCGGGCGCGGGTGTTGACACCGCCAGCACCTCCGCTGCGGCCGATCTCGTCGCCAATCTCCCCCGCGCCCTCGGTCGCATGCACCCCGTGCTTGTCCACTTCCCGATCGCGTTGCTTATCGCGGGTGTGCTCTTCGAGTTTGTTGCGATCGTCATCCGCCGCGACCGCACCAAGCCCAGCGCCGCCGGGCTCGCGTGCGTTGTCGTCGGAGCGCTCGGCGCAGGTGCCGCCGCGTGGGCGGGTTGGCTCAACGCTGACCTCGAGTCCCACGGCTCTGGCGTCGCTGACCTCATGGAGACCCACCGTTGGCTCGGCATCGTCGCCGCGTCGCTCGCGGGTGTCGCGCTCATCGGCGGGCTCATCGGCGCGACCGGTAAAGCTCGTGCCATGACGGGGCTCTACCGCGTCGCCCTCGTCCTGGCCGCAGGCGTTGTCGGCGCAGCCGGGCACTGGGGCGGCTCGCTGGTCTACGGCGAGGGCTACCTCACCGAAGCGCTCTTCCCCACCCCCGCGCCCAAACCACCCGACACTCAGGCCCTGCTCGCCGAACTCGAAGCCTCGGGCGCGACTCTCACGGTCGATTTCGCCACGCAGATCGTCCCGATCTTCGAGAACAACTGCATCAAGTGCCACGGCCCTACCAAAAAGAAAGGCAACCTCCGCCTCGACTCCCGCGCCTACGCGATCGACAGCCGCGACGCCGACGAACAGATCATCATTCCCGGCGATTCCTTCGCCAGCGAACTTACCTTCCGCATTTCACTGCCACACGATGACGAAGACATCATGCCCCCCGAGGGCAAGGGCGACCCGCTCACCGCCGAACAGATCGCGCTGATCGAAACATGGATCGACGAGGGCGCGGTCTGGATCGACGTCCCGATCGTTGCCGCAGCAGACAACCCGACCGAGGGCGAGTCCGCGCCCGAGGCAACCGCTCCGCCGTCCTTGGTCTTTGACGACGCCGCCCGCGCGCAACAAGCCGCCGCGCTCGACGCGCTGCTCGAACGCGGCGCTGTTGCGATGCCCCTCGCACCCGACGAGCCGTGGGTCGAGGTCCGCTTCGACCTGCTCGGCGATTCGGTCACCGACGCCGACCTCGCGTTGCTCGAGCCGATCGGGCCGACGCTCGTTTCCCTCAACCTCGCCGGCACCTCGATCACCGATGAGGGCGTCGCCCAGCTCGGCATGTTCGTCCGTCTCGAACGCCTCCACCTCGAACGCACTGCGACCACCGACGCCGGCGTCGAACACCTCGCCGGGCTCGCGCAGCTGCGCTATCTCAACCTCTACAACACCGCCGTTACTGACGCCGCACTGGTCACCATCGCCAACCTGCCTGCGCTCGAGAGCGTCTATCTCTGGCAGACCGGCGTCTCGCCCCAAGCCGCCGCGCTGTTTGCGGCGCTCCGCCCCAGTGTGGATGTCGATCTCGGTCTCACCGCAGCGCCCGCACAGTTCCCCGCCGACCAATCGACCGAGACCGACGCAGCAGGAGACACAGACATCGCAGAGCCCCGCGTTGTGCTGGCTTCTCTCCCTGATTGCTGCAAAGCCGCCGGCGAAGCGGGCGGCGAATGCGACCACCCCTGCTGCGTCGAAGCCCGCCTCGCGGGCGAGATGTGCCCGGAGTGTGCCGCAAAATGACCATGCCCGAGAGATCGCCACACCCCACGCCGAGCCGTCACCGGTTCGCGTTTTCCGCAGGCGCCCTCGCCGTACTTCTGCTGGTCGGCACGCTCGGCCTGACCCGTCATGCCGCGACGTTCGGTGCGGTGTCCTACGCCGAGAACGCCGACACCCCGCCGATCGATTTCGCCCGCGACATCCGGCCCGTCCTCTCGGAAAACTGCTTCCTCTGCCACGGGCCTGACCCCTCGTCCCGCGAGGCTTCGCTCCGGCTCGATCTTCCCGAGGGGCTGTTCACAGCGCGCGACGAGGACAGCACCGCGCCGGTCATCCCCGGAGACCGCGACGCCAGCGAGCTCTGGCGGCGCATCGTCGAAGCAAACCCCGACGACTACATGCCGCCGCCCGACTCGGGCAAAGCGCTCACGCCCGAGCAGATCGACACCATCGGCCGCTGGATCGACGCGGGTGCGCCGTGGAAGGGGCACTGGTCGTTCGCGCCCGTGCTCGCCCACACACCTCCAGCCGTGCAGGGCACCGCCTGGCCGAACAACGACATCGACAACTTTGTCCTCGCCAGGCTCGAGTCAGAGGGGCTGACGCCGTCACCGAGCGCCGATCGTCCGACGCTCCTCCGCCGTGTCTCGCTTGATCTGATCGGCCTGCCGCCCACGCCCGAAGAGGTCGAGGCGTTCGTTGGTGACGAATCCCCCGACGCCTTCGAGCGCGTCGTCGATCGCCTGCTCGAAAGCCCCCGTTTCGGCGAGCGGTGGGCGCGGGTCTGGCTCGATCAGGCCCGCTACGCCGACACCAAAGGCTACGAAGCCGATCGCGCCCGCACCATCTGGCCCTACCGCGACTGGGTGGTCCGCGCGTTCAACAGCGACATGCCGTTCGACGAGTTCACCATCGCCCAGCTCGCCGGCGACCTGCTTCCCGAGCCGACCGACGACGACCTGCTCGCGACCGCGTTCCATCGCAACACGATGAACAACGACGAGGGAGGCACCGACGACGAGGAGTTCCGCGTCGCCGCGGTCAAAGACCGTGTCGCAACGACCTTCCAGGTCTTCACCGGCCTGACCATGACCTGCGCCGAGTGCCACACGCACAAGTACGACCCCATCACGCACACCGAATATTACGAAGCCTTCGCGTTCTTTGACCAGACCGCCGACGCCGACCGCAACGACGAATCGCCTACCCATTCCTTCGGCACCCAAGACCAGCAAGCCGCGCTCGTAGCCCTCCGCGCCGAGATCGCAAGCCTCGAAGCGCGCATCGCCGACGCCCTCGACACCGCGCTCGCCGATCCGCTCGAACCAGAAGCACCAGCCCCGCCGCCCGCTGTACTCGACGAGCCCGCCGACATCTACTGGATCGACGACGACACCCCCGCCGGCACCTCCCTCATGGCCGACGGCAACCCCGCTGCGTGGCAGTGGATCTCCAGCGACGAACACCCCGCCGCCGTCGGCCGCCGCTCCCTGCTCCGTTCGGGCGCCGGGTTCACGCAACAGTACTTCGACACCGCGCCCATCCCGCTCTTGCTCCACGAAAACGACCGCCTTATCGCCCACGTCTGGCTCGACGAAAGCGACCCACCCCACGAGATCATGCTCCAGTTCCACACCGCCGACGGCTCGTGGGAACACCGCGCCTACTGGGGCGAAAATCTCATCGATTTCGGCACCAACAACACCGGGGCCCGCCGCGCCATGGGCCCGCTCCCGCCCAGCAACCAGTGGGTCCGTCTCGATATCAACCCCGCCGAACTCAACCTCGCCCCCGGCGCACAAATCGACGGCCTCGCCCTCAGTCAGCACGGCGGCACCGTCCGCTGGGACGGCTTCGGCCTCCACACCCGCCACCCGCCCGACACCGCATGGGCGCACAGCTTCAACGCATGGCTCGCCACCGTCTCCCAACGCGAGGGCCTTGGTCTGCCCGACGCTGTTCGCGCCGCGCTGCGCCCGAACGCACAAACCCCGACACCCGAATACTCCCCCGAGCAACTCGCAACGCTCCGCCAGCACTACGCGCAAGAGTTCCACGCCCCGACCCGTCAAGCGCTCCGTCCATATGCCGAGATCGTCAACAAGGTCCGCGCCGACCAGACGCGCACCCTCGCCGCCATGCCAGCGGTCCCCGTGATGGTCGAACTCCCGCTCGCCGACCGCCGCACCACCCACCTCCTCACCGCCGGCAGCTACCTTTCGCCTGAAAAACAAGTCTTCCCCGGCGTCCCCGCAGCCCTCAACCCCTTCCCGACCGACCTGCCCCGCGACCGCCTGGGCTTGGCGACGTGGATTGTCTCGCGTGACAACCCGCTCACAGCGCGCGTTACCGTCAACCGCTTCTGGGAACGCTTCTTCGGCCGGGGGATCGTCGACACACTCGAAAACTTCGGCGCACAAGGCTCGCAACCCACCCACCCCGAGCTGCTCGACCACCTCGCCCTCACCTTCATGCACGACGGCTGGAGTGTCAAAGCCCTCTGCCGAAACATCGTCCTCAGCAGCACCTACCAGCAAGTCTCCGACATCACACCCGGGTTGCTCGAACGCGATCCGCACAACACCCTCCTCGCCCGAGGCCCGCGCTTTCGCGTCGAGGCCGAGATGATCCGCGACCAGGCCCTCGCTGTCAGCGGCCTGCTCAGCCCAAAGCTCTTCGGCCCGCCGGTCTATCCGCCCCAGCCCGACGGCGTCTGGCAGGTGGTCTACAGCGGCGACCAATGGACGACCAGCACCGGCGAAGACCGCTACCGCCGCAGCCTCTACACCTTCTGGCGACGCACCAGCCCCTACCCCTCGATGATGACCTTCGACGCCGGCAGCCGCGAGGTCTGCCTGCCCCGCCGCATCCGTACCAACACCCCGCTCCAGGCGCTGGTCACGCTCAACGACCCGGTCTACGTCGAAGCCGCCCAGTCCCTCGCCCGCCGCATGATCGCCGAGGGCGGCCCGCTCGCCGCCGACCGTGCCGCCCGAGGCCTGCGCCTCTGCCTCGCGCGCGAGGCGACACACGCAGAGGTTGATGTCTTGCTCAGCCTCGTCGCCGACGCCTATCTGCATTACCGCCAGCACCCCTGCGACGCGCAGGCTTTCGCGACCGACCCGCTCGGCCCGCTGCCCGACGGGCTCGACCCGATCGAGGCTGCCGCGTGGACGGTCGTCGCCAACGTGCTGCTCAACCTCGACGAGTTCCTCACCCGCAACTGACTTGTCTTCCGATCACACCGAAAGGACCCGCTTGGACCCGCGTTTCGACCACTTCCACCAGATCACCCGCCGACACTTTCTGGGGCAGTGCCGCACGGGCCTTGGCGCGATCGCGCTCACCTCACTCCTCAACCAACACACCGCGCCCGGGTCTCCACTCCGCGCCCTCCGCGAGCCGGGTGCTCTGAACCCGGACTCCACCAATCCCACCAATCCCACCAACCCCTTCGCCCCCAAGCCCCCACACTTCGCCCCCCGCGCCAAGCGGGTCATCTGGCTCCACATGGCTGGCTCCCCGCCCCAGCACGACCTCCTCGACAACAAACCCCTGCTCACCAAGCTCAACGGCCAGCTCTGCCCCGACAGCCTCCTCGAAGGCGAACGCTTCGCCTTCATCAAGGGTCATCCCAAAATCCTCGCCTCCCCCTACACGTTCGCCCGCCACGGCCAGTCCGGCGCCGAGATCAGCGAGTTGCTCCCCAACCTCGCCTCCATCGCTGACGACCTCACCATCGTCCGCACCATGCACACCGACCAGTTCAACCACGCCCCCGCCCAGCTCTTTCTCTATTCAGGCTCGCCCGTCCTCGGCCGCCCCAGTTTCGGCTCATGGGCGACCTACGGCCTGGGGTGCGACTCGAGCGACCTCCCCGCCTTCGTCGTCCTCGTCTCCGGCGGCAAGACCCCAAGCGCCGGCAAAAGCGTCTGGGGGTCGGGCTTCCTCCCCAGCGTCTACCAAGGCGTCCAGTGCCGCACGTCGGGCGACCCCGTCCTCTACGTCTCCGACCCGCCCGGCATGGCCCGCACCGCCCGCCGCCGCAGCCTCGACGCCCTCCGCCAACTCAACGAACTCCAACACGCCCAGGCCGGCGACCCCGAAACCCTCAGCCGCATCAGCCAGTACGAACTCGCGTTCCGCATGCAGGTCTCGGTCCCCGAAGCGATGGACATCTCCCGCGAGGACAAGAAAACGCTCGATCTCTACGGTGCCGCTCCCGGCGAAACGCGGTTCGCAAACAACTGCCTCCTCGCCCGCCGCCTCGCCGAGCGCGGCGTGCGGTTTGTCCAGCTCTTCGACTGGGGATGGGACACCCACGGCACCGGCCCGACCGACGACATCATTACCCAACTCCCTAAGAAATGCCGCCAGACCGACAAACCCGTCGCGGCCCTTATCGCCGACCTCAAACGCCGGGGCATGCTCGACGACACCCTCGTCATCTGGTCCGGAGAGTTCGGCCGCACCGCGATGAACGAAGAACGCAACGGCTCAACCTTCCTCGGCCGCGACCACCACCCGCACTGTTTCAGCATCATCATGGCCGGCGGCGGGCTCAAGCCCGGCTACACCCACGGCTCCACCAACGAACTGGGCTCCCGCATCACCGAAAACCCCGTCCACGTCCACGACCTCCAGGCAACCATCCTTCACCAGCTCGGGCTCGACCACCGCCGCCTGACCTACCGATCCCAAGGCCGCGACTTCCGCCTCACCGACGTCCACGGCAACGTCATCCACGACCTGCTCGCCTGAACATCTCAGCCGCGATACCCGCGCACACCTGCGATACCCGCGCACACCTGCGATACCCGCGCACAGCCGCTCCATCCGGGGCACGCGATCCGCTTCCTCATGCTCCCCCTCCCGCGCCCCGCGGGAGGGGGCTGGGGGGAGGGTGCTTCTTCTTTGTTCTTCCGGTTTCAGGAGCAACCGCAGGCATCTCGTTTCGTGTGCCACGGCCATACCGGCCGTGCCAACGCCCCGGATGCTCACCCGCACGGCTCACAGAGCCGCGGCACACAGAACGCCGAGGGACATTTGCTCCGAGCCCTTCCGCGCCCGCACTACGCCGCCACGCGCGACCCCGCGCCCGGCTCTGCCGCGAGCAGAGCACCCGCCGCCCGACACAGCACAAGCGCCGTCAGATCGTCCCGCTGGTTGAGCGATCCCGCCTGGGCATCCACATCAGTCGCCAGCATGGCGACCGCCTCTTCCGCCCCGCTCGCGCGGCTGGCGATCTCGGCAAAGTGCGTGATATACGCCTGATTCGCCGAGACGCTCTCGGCTTCCGAAGCCGGATCGGGGAACACCACCTCGAACCCGTCGCTATAGAGCACGAGTGTCTCACCGGGCCCAAGCGTGAAGGTCCGCTCGGTAAACGGCGCATCAGGAAACACCCCGAGCAACGGCCCTTCGCCGCCGTCGATCTCCTCGACCGCGCTGTCGGTCCCGAGTCGGATCGACGCGGGGTGTCCTGCGCCCGAAAGCGTCACCGCGCCGGTCTTGGTGTCCACCACGCCGCAGACCGCGGTCGCGAACCGATCACCGGTTTCGTTCTCGATGCACAGCTCCTCGTTGAGCCGTGCCAGTGTGCGCGCAGGAGAAGCAAGCGGATGTGCTTCTCCATCGGCCGGGCTCTGGCGCAGCGCCCGTCCGAGTACCAGTGTCAAGAGCGCCGCAGGCACGCCGTGCCCCACCGCGTCGGCGACCATGAACGCGATCCGCGAGTCGTCGATCGCCACTACGTCGTAGATGTCGCCGCTCACAAAGCCGCAGGGTCGGAAGAACACCCCGAACTCATACCCCGGCAGCTTCGGCAGCTCGCGCGGCAAGAACCGCCGCTGCACCGCCCCGGCCAGCTGAAGCTCGTCGTGCAGCCGCCCGATCTCGCCGCTCAGTCCCGACTGCGACGCCCCCGCCACCCGCAGCTCAGCCCCCAGCAGGTCCACCGCCGCCTGCCGAACCAAGAGCGTCTGGAGCACCGACGTGATCCGGTTCGAGTCGGCGTTCAGCCGTTCGACCACGATCCCCTGCGGCTCGAGCTCCATGCGCAACCGATCGGCATCGCCCGAAAGCACCAGCGTCGGTGTGCGCGCACCAATCAACCTGTCCAGCGTCTGCATCAGCGTCGGGCCGGCGCGAGATGGTGTCGGGCACACCAGCACCACAACCGTGTCCGCCGCGAGCCCGGGACCAGTCTCGTCTCGCAGCCGATCGGCAAAGGTCTCAAGCGTCACCGCTTCGCACGAAGGGGCCTCACCCCGCCGCGGCCACCCCCGCGCGATCTCCGAACACCACCACGCCGCCCTGTCAGCAGCATCAGTCTCCGCAGCGATAACAACCCGGGCGTGGTGCAACGACAGCTCCCAAGCCCGCAAAACCGGCGCGGGCCTCAGCCCCGGTATCGGCTTACTTTGCCCGCGCCTTCAGCCCGGCCGGGTCGTTCAGGTCGATCAGCTCACCTTCCGACAGGTCAAGCCGTTCGAGCGTCCCCCCCGCAAGCTCGATCACAAACTGCGCCGGGTATCGGCTCGGGTACCGCTTGAGACGCTGCTCGTACTTGTCGGTCGCGCCCACCCCCGTCACCGGCTCGGTCTCGGGGTCCCGCGGCGGCTCGACCGGCATGTGGTGCATCGCGGTGATTCGGCCGGCCGGATCGAGATAGATGATGTCGATAGGCACCAGGCAGTCGCGCATCACAAACCGCTGATCGTTCGGCTTGGGAAACACAAAGAGCATTCCGCCGTCGGGCTCGATGTGGTCGCGCCCGCTCAGCCCCTTGTACCGGGTCTCGCCATCCAGCGCGAGTTCCAGCTGAAACCATTCGCCGTCGATCTTGACACTCTCGATGTTGGTGTCGGCGTTGCCCGAGGGCTTCCCGGTGTTGTTGCTGCACCCGGTCAAAGGCAGCAGCCCGGCCACGAGTGCCACCACCCCCGTCAGAATCATAAATCTTGCCGAAGCCATCGGTCATCCTCCTGGGTGAATACCACCCGGTCTTTGGACATGCTAGCGAGATCAAACCCCTCGCAAAACTCCCCGGCCGACATCGGCACCCGGTCGGGCACCACCCCGCACCACCAACCCAGCAGCCCGATCACCCGCTCGGGCGAGACCCCGGTCTCCCGGTAGGTCGTCAGCCGGGTGTCGCCGTGGCGCTTCGCCAGCCGCCTGCCGTCCTCGCCGACGACCAGCGGCAGGTGGGTGTAGGTCGGCTCTGGACCCAGCTCGAGCGCCCGCATCAGCAGCAGCTGCCGCCCGGTCGACCCCAGCAGGTCATCCCCCCGGACCACCCGCGTGACACCCTGCCGATGGTCGTCCACCACCACCGCCAGCTGGTACGCCGGCTGCCCGCGCTTGGTCCACACCACAAAATCGCCGACATCCCGGCCGGGGTTTGCCTCGTGCGCCCCGGCAAAGGTGTCCACAAACCCCACCGGCTCAGCGGGCGTCACAAACCGCCAGTTGGTCGCCGGGGTGTCAAATGCCCGAGGGCAAACATCGGTCGGCCGCAACTCGGGCGGGAATCGGCTCTCGCCACCTGCCTGCGCTCCGCCCGGGGCTGGGGCTGGGCTGGGGGAGGTGTGGGAGGCGTGGGGGGCGCTCGCAGCCGTCTCGATTTCCGCCCGCGTCAGCTCGCACGGATACACCAGCCCCCGCCTCGCCAGCTCCCGCATCGCTGCGGCGTGCGGCTCGGGGGCCTCAGACTGCACCCAAGGCCCCTTGTCCCAATCAATACCCAACCATTTGAGTGTCGCCAGGCACGACTCGATCGCACCGGGTTTGACCCGAGGCCCGTCCAGATCCTCGATCCGCAGCACGATTTTCCAGTCGTGCAGCCGCGCCATCGCCCAGTTCATCAAAAATGTTCGAGCATTGCCCAGGTGCAGCGCCCCCGTTGGCGAGGGCGCCAGACGGGTCACTCCGCCGGAAAGCGGTGTGGCGGGCGGTTTTGGTTCGGTCGTCGGGTGAGGCATCGTCGCGGCGCGATGATACACTCCGCGTTCGACCCGCCCCACGAGCCGTCTGGAGGATTCCATGGCAGAGAAGTTTAGTGAAGAGCAGATTCAGGCCGAGCTGATCAACTCACCCGAGTGGTCCGAGATCAGCGGCAAGATCCAACGGACGTTCCAGTTCCCCGACTTCAAGGCGTCGATGGCGTTTGTCGAAGGGCTCGCCGACTACGCCGAGCGATCGCAACACCATCCAGACATTTTGATCCGGTATAACAAAGTCACCATCAGCGTCAACACCCACGACGCCGGCGGGATCACCGCCAAGGACTTTGCCCTCGCCCAGGAAGCCGACAAACTCTCGGGCACCGTCGCGGCGGCCTGAGCCGGCATCCGGCCGGGCGGGTGTTCGACCCGTTTGCGTCATTGTGCTTCTCGCATTCCGGTTGCGCTTGTCCCCTCGCTTGCGCGAGGGGCTCTACTTTCTGCTGTGCAACGCCTTCCGACAGAGCCCCTCGCGCGAGCGAGGGGACAAGACCGACGCCCCGGAAGAGTCGGGAAGAACGAAGATTGTCCGACGTGCGATCGCCCACTCTCCGCGCTACCGCAGCTCCACCGACCAATACGCCTCGTCGAGGAACGCTTTCCACGAGCGGTACTTCTCGTTTCCAAGCCGCAGCGTGATCAGCGGGTTCCGTCGCGGCCGCACGGGTTTGCGGATGAGTTTCATCCGCGCCTGCTCGGGCGTTCGTCCGCCCTTGCGCGCGTTGCAGCGGACACACGCGCAGACCAGATTCTCCCACGTGTCGCCGCCGCCCTGGGTGCGTGGGGTGACGTGGTCGAGGGTGAGCTCGCTGGTCGTAAAGTGCGAGCCGCAGTACTGGCACTGGCTGCGGTCGCGGGCGAAGAGGTTGCGTCGGTTGAGCTTGACCCGCTGGGTCGGCAGCTTGTCGTAGCCAAACAGCCGAATGATCCGAGGCACCGCGATCTCGGTCCGCACCGTCCGCACCCAGTCGTGCTGATCGCGCTCGTACGCGCGGCGGAACTCCGACACCTCGGTCCAGGTCGCAAAGTCGTAGTTGACGTACTGCCCGTCCTCGACCGAGATGATCTCCGCCATGTCCCGGCACAGCATTGCAAACGCCCGCCGCACCGTGACCACCCGCACCGCGACGTACAGCCGATTCAACACCAGCACCCGCGCGTCCAGCCCGTTCCCGTGCGCGATCAGCCCGCCAGCACCACCCACCAGCGCGGCTGGATGATCCTCCGAAGGCGTGTTGCCCTGCGTGCTGCGGTGCTTGCTGCTGTGTTTCTTTTTCGAGTGACGGGCCATCGAACGCGCTCCAGCACGGGCACGACCTGCCCGCGATCGTCTCTATACATAAGGACTCTACCCGCCCAGAGCAAGCCCCGCCAACAAACATGACCCGGTTATCGCCCGTAAACCGCCGGATTGGCCCGGCATCACCACGTTGTCCGGCTCCGCTGCCTGCTCCGTGCCGGTAGGCTGTCCCTCAGATCATCCCGCCCGACGCGCAGCAACGAAAGGGGCGCCATGTCGCAACCTGTGGGCATCCAGCCGCTGCATTACATCCCGTTCGACGCGCCACAAGACGCCCAGGATGTCCTCTTCCTCGGCGAGACGGGCCGGGCGATCATCCACTCGCACATCGAGGCGATCAATCTCTGGGAAGTCGCGGTGTTCATCTGGCCGGAGGTGCTCGGCACCCTCGTCGGCCTCTGGCTGCTGGTGGCGCTCTGGATCGTCTGGCGCCGAGCCCACCGACCGCAACGCCGGGGCGTGCTCTTCTGCCGTCGATGCAACTACGAACTCGGCGCGGCCGAAGACCGCGAACAACTCATCGCCGCGAAAGCCGTGTGTACCGAGTGCGGCCGCGATATCACCCCGCGCCTGCTGGTGCCGGGTCGCGCGCAGCGTTGGCGCGTGCTGCGGCCGTTGGCGGTGGGGTTGCTCCCCGCGGTTGCGCTGGGCGTGTTGTTTGCGTTCGTCGGCCTCAACCGGACCGGCCCACCCGTCCGCTGGTTGAACTTCCCGTCGGTCCGCGCCAGCGAGCTGACCGCCGAGCGTGGGTGGACGTGGTTCGACGGATTCCGGCGCGGTATGGATCGGTTCGAGGAGTGGGACCTTGAGGCCGGGAAGCCGGTGCGCGTGATCCGGACAGGCCCGGGCCGGACCTACACCCGCGCGTGCCTGACTGCTGACGGCTCGGGATTGATCGCGAGCGGACGGCATTTTTCATCGCTGCTGTGCATCGACACGGAATCGGGCCGAATCCGATCCCGTTTGGTGTTGCCTACCCCGTCCGCGCTGACGATTGGTGAGCACGGTGTTGTTCCCAATCCGAGCGAGGCAGAGACAGTCTTTGTGCTCGTGCTGGATCGGGACGCCGAAGAGCATGTGCTCCATTCGTGGAACACTGTATCGGGCGAATCGTCCGAGCTGCACCGGGCACCGGCGTGGAGCTACCAGCCGGGAATGCCGGTGGAGCGCAGCCTGGCACTGACCACGATCGACAACGAGCCGATGCTGGTGATGCTGCCGACATTCATGGAGAGCTTCAGCCGTGATGTGTTCGAGGTGAGTGTGGTCTCGCTTGCCGGCGAAGAGGTCCGCACGTTCGATATCAAGCCCAAACCGGACTCGATGGGCGCGGCAGTCGTGCCCGGCGAGCCCAGGCTCTACGCCATCCGCGGCATGGGGATGGTCGGGATCGACCTTGCGACCGGAAAGACCCTCGGCGTCCTTCGCAGGAGTGCCGAGATGATTGGTGTGCATGAGATTGCATCCACCGCGAACGGCCAGCTGCTGCTGGTGCCCTCGATCAACGACACGATTCTCGTGCGCGACACCCGGGCCACAGCATGGCTGCCGTCGCTCCTCGAAGACACACCCGGGTACGCGCCGCAGCTGTCAGTCTCGCCCGAGGGCCGATGGGTCGCAGCGGTGCTCCAACGCAACACCGGCACACCTGCACAGAAAAGCTTCGCCCACGATGTGCTTGTGTGGAAGCTGCCAGCCGAGTGGTTCGCCGAGCCTGCACCCGCAGAGCCCGACAGTCCGTAACACGGACCATGCAGACTCCGTTTAGAACTCCTGCTCTGCTTTCTCCTGCTCCCCCTCCCGCGCCCCGCGGGAGGGGGTTGGGGGGAGGGTGTCTTTGTTCTTGCTGCTCCCGTTCTCAAACAACCTCGAGTGAGTGAATGAAGCACAAGAACCTTGCGGGATTCGCATAAGCCCGAGCTTGGGCTCGCTCGTAGAAATGTTCGAGGTGTTCTCGCGATACATAGAAGAAACAACACCAGCTCCGCTAACGGCGAAGAGTCTGCCGCGAGCGGTCAGTGCCGGAACCGGCGCACGCCCGTGGTCATACAGGTGATGTTTCGGTCGTTGCAGAGGGCGAAGGTTTCGTTGTCTCGTTTGGAGCCGCCGGGGTGGACGATCATTGAGATGCCTGCGTCTGCGAGGAGTTCGGGGCCGTCGGGGAAGGGGAAGAAAGCGTCGCTGGCTGCGACCGCGCCGCGGGTTCGTTCCCCCGCCTTGGCGATGGCGAGTCGGCAGGAGGCGACGCGGTCCATCTGGCCTGCGCCGCCGCCGAAGAGGGCGCAGCCCACCGGCTGGAAGCCGGTGCCACAGGGCTCGACGGGGCCGCCGATGGCGATGGCGTTGGAGGAGAGTGCGCGCACGGTTGCCTCCATCACGGCTGCGGCTCGGAGCAGGGCCGGGTCGGGAGCAGGGCCGGCCGCGTGGGTCCATGCGGCGGGGTCGGGGGGGGTGTCGTCGTGGGCCTGGACGAGAAAGCCGCCGGGGATGGTGCGGATGTCAAGGGTCGGGGTTGGTCGAGACCCGACGCTTCGCAGAGCCTCAGCGTCGGCGTCCTCGGGCGATAGATTTGTGCGGAGAAGACGGATGTTTTTCCAGCGGGCGCACAGCAACGCGAGGGCCTCATCGGTGTAGTCGGTGGCGATGACGACCTCGAAGAATCGGTCAGCCCCGCAGAGGCGCTCGGCTGCTGCGGTGTCGATGACCGAGCCGGTCGCCGCGATGCCGCCGTAGGCTGCCATGGGGTCGCCAGCAATCGCGAGATCGAACGCCTCGGCGGGGCTGGCAGCAAGGGCAGCACCGCAGGGGTTGGTGTGCTTGATGACACATGCAGCGTGCGCAGTCTCGTCGAGCGCAGCCAGGGCGATGGCCAGCTCGAAGGCAGCCGAAGCATCGAGGAGGTTGTTGTAGCTGAGGGGTTTGCCGTGGAGCTGGGCGGTCCAGTCGGGGGCTGGAAAGCCCCCCCCCCTGTTATGCAAGCTCCCACCCCGGTTGGATGAGTGCCTTTCAACGAGCCCCGAGCGCAAGCTCGGGTTTTCAGGCTGTCGGGGCGCGTTCGACCCCGCCGGAACCTGTGCTTGCGCACAGGGCTCGAAGAGGCGGGCCTGAAAGGCCTCGCTTCGGTAGAGGGCTGCGGGCTGGTGTGGGTTTTCGCCATAGCGGAGTGTGCTCGCCAGTTCGCCCTGCAACAAGAGCACTCGCGGGAACTCCTCACCTTGTTGCGCGCGCAGGTATGTACTAATGGCGGCATCAAAGGCGCAGGTGCGTTCGTAGGCTGTTGCGGCGAGGTCCATGCGGGTCGCGGTGGTCGTGCCGCCGTGCTCGGCGATCTCGGCGAGGACGCGGCTGTACTGCGCCGGGTCGGAGACGACAGTAACAAACCGAAAGTTTTTCGCTGCCGAGCGGAGCATGGCGGGGCCGCCGATGTCGATTTGCTCGATGGCCTCTTCGAGGGTGACCTCGTCGCGGGCTGGAAAGCCCGCCCCCCTATTTTCGGTGCTGCGGGCTGGAAAACCCGCTCTCCTATTTTCGGTGCTGCGGGCTGGAAAGCCCGCTCCCCTGTTTTCTGGGTCCGCCCCATTGGGGTCTTGAGCGATGGTGCGTTCGAACGGATAGAGGTCGATGCAGACCAGGTCGATCGGCTCGATCTGGTGCTCGGCCATTTTCGCCGTGTGCTCGGGGTTGTCGCGGACACCGAGGATGCCGCCGTGGACTTTCGGGTGGAGTGTTTTGACGCGCCCGTCGAGCATCTCGGGAAACCCGGTGTGGTCTTCGACGAGGGTGACTTCGAGCCCGGCGTCGCGGAGCGTGCGTGCGGTGCCCCCGGTGGAGAGCAGGTGGACGCCGTGTTCGGCGAGGGCTCGGGCAAACTCGACGATGCCTTGTTTGTTGCTGACGGAGAGCAGGGCGCGGCGGACGGGAGAGGTGTCGGTCATGCCGGAGGATAGACGCAGCGGCCGCGGAGTCAGGCGGTTTCGAGCAGGGCGCGGGCGAGTCTGGCAGCACCATCCACCGGGCCGAGAGCCGCGAGGGCGTCGCGCATCGCGGCCCGGCGGGCGGGCTCACGCATGAGGGCGAGCAGGTGCGCGCCCGCGGCGTTCAGATTCGTCGCAGGGTCGATCGCGTCCTTGGCGACGATCGCTGCGCCGGCCTCGGCGAGGGGCTCGGCGTTGAGCCGTTGGTGCTCGTCGCGGTGGTAGGGGTAGGGCATGAAAACCGTCGGCACGCGGTTGGCGCGGACCTCGGCGACCGACCCGGCCCCGGCGCGGCTGACGGCAACGTCGGCGGCACCCCAGCAGTCGCCCATCGCGTCGAAGAACTGTTCGACCACCGCGGGCACGCCGGCACCTTTCCACGCCTCCCGCCAGGGGGTGTTGTCCGCAGCCCCGGTCTGGTGGATCGCCTGCCAGCCGCCCGCGGATAGCTCGGCCGCGTTGGCTTTGGCAAACGCCGCGGCAAACTCGTTGACACTCTTGGACCCCTGGCTCGCCCCGGTCACCAGCAGCACCGGGCGGGCGGGATCAAGCCCGAGCCTTTGGCGGCAGTCTGCTGCGCTGCCCGAGGCGATTGCTGCGCGGCGGACCACCGGGCCGATGCGCTCCCACCCTGTGCGCTCGACCGCGGCCGACGTAAAGATCGAGGCGGCTCGCCCGGCGATCCAGCGGTTGGCTTTGCCCGGGGGGGCGTCCTGATTGAGCAGCACCAGCGGCAGCCGTTCTGCGCGCGCGGCCTGGGCGACCGGAGCCGCGACAAACCCGCCGGTCGCGAGCACGCGGACAACCCCGCACTCGGCGTGCAGCCGTCGGAGGTGCTGCCGGGCCTCGCGCACCGCGCCGCCCCAACTGATGATGAACTTCGCCAGGCCGATGGGTTTGGTGCTCAGCGGCATCGCGGGGATCGGGGCGAACTCGACGCCGGCTGTGGAGAGAATCCGGGCGTCGATCGCGCGGGTCGAGCAGAGGAAGAGCGCCCGGACGTCGGGTTCGAGTTCGCGGAGGTGTTCGAGGACCGCCAGTGCCGGGAAGAGGTGCCCGCCGGTGCCGCCGCCGGCGAAGACAATGCCGCGCGCGCTCATGACGGCTCGCCGCTCGGCTTGCGGCGCAGCACCGAGCCCGACGCGCGAGCGAGGAGCCCGGTGTGTGGTGTTGCGTGTTCGATGTCCGGCGTCGCGCGTCCGGTGTGGGATGCAGGATCGCGGCTCCTCGCTTGCGCGTCGGGCCCGGGGTTGCGGCCTTCGGCATCGCCCGGCTCGGAGAGCCGGCCCACCTCGACCGGTTGGGTGCGGTCCATCGCGGCGAGCAGGCCGAGGCAGGCGGCGGTGAGGATCCACCCGGTGCCGCCCGAGCTCATGAGTGGCAGGGCGATGCCTTTGGTCGGCGCCATCCCGGTGACGACGAAGAGGTTGATGACCGCCTGGAGCCCGATGGTCGCCATGATGCCGAAGCCGAGGAGCTTGAGCAGGCGGTCGGTCTCGCGGCGGACGATGGAGAGCCCGGTGAGGATGAGCAGCAGGTAGAGGGTGATGACGAGCGCGGCTCCGGCGACGCCGAGCTCTTCGCAGACGACGGCGAAGAGGAAGTCGGTGTGGTCTTCGGGGAGGTAGCCGAACTTCTGGAACCCGTGCCCGAGGCCGCGCCCGGTCCCGCCGCCGCCAGCGATCGCAGCCATTGACTGGATGACGTGGTAGCCGGTGCCTTGGGAATCCTGAAAGGGGTCGATAAACGCGAGAATCCGCTGGACGCGGTAGGGGCTGATGACGATCGCGGTGACGACGCCAGCGAGTCCGAGGGGGACGAACGCGGCGAGGTGCCAGAACCTCGCCCCGGCGGCCAGCAGCACGAGCCCGCAGGCGGCCGCGATGAGGACGCCGGTGCCGAGGTCCTCTTTGACGATCACGATGCAGACCACGCCGAGGGCCAGGAGGGCGGGGAGGAGTCCTTTCCAGAAGCTGGGCATCTGGGCTGCGCGGACGGTGCCGTACCAGGCGATGAGGGCGATCATGCCCCACTTGACGAGTTCGGAGGGCTGGATGGAGAGGCTGCCCACGCGGACCCAGCGGGCGCTGCCGTTGGCCGAGTGGCCGATCCCGGGGAGGTAGACGGTGCTGAGGATCGCCAGCAGCCCGAGGACGCCGAGGGTGAGTGGGAGGAGGGCGGCGCGGGGTTCTTCATTCCGACTGCCTATCGCAGCCGCGAGTCGGGAGAGCCGACGGATGGGGAGCATCGCGCAGAGCGCCAGTGCTGCGAGTGCGAGTGCCATGTAGAGGGTGGATCGGCTGGTGAGGATGGACTCGGCGGTGACGCCGGGGAGCTGGTTGCCGTTGCCGTCGACCGGGGCGACGGTCATGAGTGCGGAGTTGACCATGACGACGCCGAGCGTGAGCAAAGCGAGGGCGCAGAGGGTGACGATTTGGCCGGAGCGGAGCATGGGTGTGAGGGGTATCGGCAAGGGAAGCCGGCGGGCTGGAAATGTGGTGGTGTGTGCAGCGGCAGACGGCAGGGCAGAGCCTCACGCGGTCCTCTGGTGTAGCTCTGGGCACCGCAACGGGCTTCGGAGGAACCCCCGGTTTGGGCTTGGGTTTCTCGGACGGTGTGGTATGCTGGATGAGGGACGGGCACGATCAGGGAGGCTTTGCCATGAACAGACGACTTCTCGGGGCATGGATCATCGCGGCTGCGGCCCTCGCGTTGCCGGCCAACGCCGACATCATGTACTGGTACTGGCAGGTCGAGGTCAACGGCCAGGCGGTGGAGACTGACCGACCCATCGGCGTCAATCCCGGTGACAACGTCGACATCGAGTTGATGGCGGAGTATGACCCATACGGGAGCGGGTTCGCTTGGGCGTTCTTTGGCTTGGAGACGGTCGACGAGTTTTTTGAGGGCGGTGAAGTCAACATCAGCACACAAGATGGCTATGGCCTCAACCGGGTTCTTCGGCAGGCGGGCTGGTCTGGTGAGTTCGTGGATTCAAAGGGGGGCCCCGCGCCCGACTTCATCGACAACATCGAGGGCTTCCAAATCCCGCCGGCCTTCAACAGCGCTTTCGACGGGCGCAATCCGCTGATGGTCTATCGGATCGGCTGGTCTGTCCAATCGGAACTCGACCGTGTGGTTCCGCTCCGACCCACTGCCACATTGAGCGGCGATCGTATCAGCAAGGTTTATATAACCGACTGGGGCGAAACCAACGACTACATGAACATTGACGAAGTCGTGCGATTCGTGCCGACACCGGGCGTCGTGATGCCACTGCTGTGCCTAGGGGTGTGGCGACACCGACGATGACAACTGTCGCTATTCTCGCTCGTGAGTTCGGCCGTCAGTCGTCCTCGCCATCTTTCTTGATCGCCGGCATGTTCTCGAGCACCTCGTCGATGAGGCCGTACTCGAGCATTTCCTTGTCGTCGAGCCAGTTGTTGCGGTCGCAGTCTTTTTCGATGGTTTCGATGGTCTGGCCGGTGGCGCTGCTGTAGATCGCGTAGAGGCGGTCGCGGATACGGAGCATCTCGCGGGCCTCGATCTCGATGTCGGTTGCCTGGCCTTCCATCACTCCTGAGAGCAGCGGCTGGTGCATGAGGTTGCGGGAGTTGTGGAGCGCGAAGCGTTTGCCCTTTGCGCCCGAGCACGCGATCAGCGAGCCCATGCTCGCAGCCTGCCCGATGATGTAGGTGCAGATATTGGGAGCGATGTAGTTCATGGTGTCGATGATGCCCAGGCCGGCGGTGACGCTGCCGCCGGGGGAGTTGATGTAGAGGTGGATGTCGGCTTTGGGGTCCTCGTTGGCGAGAAAGAGGAGCTGGGCGACGATGAGGCTTGCGATCTCGTCCACGACCGGGCTTCCCAGGAAGATGATGCGGTCTTTGAGGAGTCGGGAGTAGATGTCGTAGGAGCGTTCGCCGCGGGCGGATTTTTCGATAACAATCGGAACGAGGTAGCCGGACATGTCGTGATCCTTCGTGCGTTTTGCGTTGGCGCGGTGCGCGTGCCTCGGGCGGAGCGTTGTGGGTGGTTGGCGGTCTGGTCCTTAGTGGGCGCCTTTGGCTTCCTTGGGCGGCTCGACGAGGACCTCATCGACGAGCCCGTACTCGACCGCTTCTTTGGCGGTGAAGTACTTGTCGCGTTCGGCGTCTTCCCGGACCTGTTCGATCGGATGTCCCGAGCACTCGCTGATGAGGCGGTTGAGCTCTTCCTTGGTCTTGAGGATCTGCTCGGCCTGGATCCGGATGTCCTCGGCCTGCCCGGTGATCCCGCCGTAGGGCTGGTGGATCATCACCTTGGCGTGGGGCAGGATGAACCGCTTGCCCTTGGTGCCGGCACAGAGCAGGACCGCAGCTCCTGAATAGGCCCGTCCGATGCAGTAGGTCGAGACAGCGCTCGACATAAACCGCATGGTGTCAAAGAGGGCGAGGGTGTCGTCCACCGCGCCGCCGGGCGAGTTGATATAGAGGCTGATGTCCTGTCCTCGCTTCTGGTTTTCGAGGTAGAGCATTTGCATCATGACCCGGGCGGCCGAGCCTTGATTGATCTCGCCGATGAGGAAGACGATGCGATTTTCGAGCAGGAGCTCGTCGATCGTCATCTCGCGGGTTCGCTGGTATGAAACGCCGGCTGCGGGCATGGGTTCAGTCCTTTGCTCATGGCTCCGGAGAGCGTGGATGCTTCCGGTGCATCGGTCGTGGGCGCGGCGTGGCCGCGTTGTGCGGCATGGTAGGGGGCGGTCCGACGGCGGGTGCCTCCGCACAGCCCCCTGTTCTGATCGGTCCAAACGATCGCGGGCTTTGGTCGGATTGCGAGGTCGCTGGTGGGCTCCTACGATCGGCCCTTCGATTGGCGTCAGAATCCCGATTCGACCAGGAGGGCGCGGTGCAGACCGCAGTACTAAGCGACATCCATGGCAACGCCGAGGCCCTCCGCGCGGTCCTTGCGGACATCGACAGCAAGGGCATCAAGCGCATTCTTTGCCTCGGGGATATCATTGGGTACGGCCCCGAACCCCTGGCGTGTGTCGACCTCGTCGAGGCCCACTGCGAGTGGGCGCTCATGGGAAACCATGACTTTGCGGTGCTCTATGAGCCCACCAACTTCAACGCCCCGGCCGAGCAGGCAGCCTACTGGACCCGCGAGCAGTTCGATTCTGAGCCCGACGCGGCACTCCGGGCCGCTCGGTATGAGTTTCTCGGGCGGCTCCGCGTCCGGGTGGTCGAGCAGCTGGGCGAGAACGCGCTGCTGGCGGTCCACGGCTCGCCCCGCCGCCCGATCAACGAGTACATCTTTAAGAGCGACCCGATGGAAGCCCCCGACAAGCTCGAAGCGATCTTCCGGCGGGTGGACAAGCTCTGCATGGTGGGGCACACCCACGTGCCCGGCGTCTTCACCGACGAGCCCGATTTTTATCCTCCAGATGAGTTGGGCGAGTTTGCCTACCGGTTCAATGAGGACGAGAAGGCGGTCGTGAATGTGGGCTCTGTCGGGCAGCCGCGCGACGGCGACCCACGGGCCAGCTACGTCGTCTTCGACGAAGACAAGGTCGAGTTTTTCCGTGTGCCTTACGACATCGACAAGACGGCGAACTTGATTCGTCAGCACGCCCAACTGCACGAGTACCTGGCGGACCGCCTCTACGAAGGCCGCTAGAGCCCGTTCGATTCCCCCCCCCACGCGATCAGCGCCGAGTCACTATGCCACGCCCCAACAAGCCTCTCCGTATTATTCTTCCCATTGCTCTGTTCGTGATCGGGCTGGGTGTGCCGATCGCGGTGATGGTGAATACCACGAGCAAGAAGAACGCCCCGGCCCCGGCCCCGGCCGAGCAGGCGGCCGAGGTTGTTGACCGCGTCGCCGACCAGGCCGAGGAGCACGCCGGCGACGAGCCCGCGAGCCCGGTCGCGACCGCCGATCCCGACCCGGTGCCCGCGCCTGTTGCAACAGAGTCGGATGCTGCCGAGTCCGCAGAGGCTGTCGACACCAACGCCGATACCGACAACGCGACACAGCCCGCGGCCGAAACCGAGCAGGCCGACACGCCCACCCAACCTGCGGTGGGTATCGCGCCCGGGACGTTCGTTGTCGAGGGCTTTGCCGATGAGCCGCTCGCGACCGATTTCTCACCGTTGGGCGGGCTCGGGTTCGATTCGCCCTATGCGATGCGGGTCGAGTTTTCGCACCTGGGCGCGGGGATCAAAGCGATCCGGCTGGCGACGGAGTTCGACTCGGTCAAGACCGACCGCGCCGCTCGGGAAGGCCCGGTCGATCCCGAGAAACACGTCGCGGTGCAGGAGCAGAGGGCCAACGACCGGTTCATCCTCGTGCCGTTCTGTGCCCTTGGGATCGAGATCAACGGCACGCTGGTCCCGATGCTCATCGCCGACGGCGACGTGCCCGCGTGGAGGCAGGTCTCGGCCGACACCCCCGGCAGGTTCGAGGCGTTCCTCCTCGACAGCAACGGGCAACGGGCGTTCCGCGTCGAGCGGGAGTACACCCTCGCGCAGGGAAGCCACGATCTGATCGTCCGCCAGCATGTCGAGAACCTGACCGGCACCGCGTTCAATGTCCGCTGGCGGCAGTTCGGGACGGTCGATCTGTTCGCCAGCAGCGGGTACGGCGGCGAACATCGCCGCTTCCGTTTCGGCTATCTCTACGATGCGCGGAGCGACCCCTCCCAGCAGTTTGTGGACGCGACCAAGTTTCTCTGGAGACGGACCAAGCTCACCGGGGACAAGTCCGACAAGAAGTTTCCCGAAGGCAAAATCTGGCCGAACACCTACAGCCAGGAAGAGGACCTCACGCTCGTGTGGTCGGGCGTCACCAACCGCTACTTCGGCGCGGTGACCCACCCGCTGATCGACCCCGACGACCCGCAGGCAAGCCTCGCGTTTGACACGATCGAACGCATCGACCGCGTTCGGCTTGAAGACCCCGACGCGATCGTGCTGAGCTACCACAGCCCGGCTTCCTCGCTCGCCCCGGGCGGCACGATCGACTACAGCATGGGGCTCTACGCCGGGCCGCTCAACAAGAGTGTGATCCGTAACGAGTCAATGCTCGAACGGCTTGGGATCGACAAGATCGTCGTCTACAACTTCGGGGGCATGTGCGCGTTCTGCACGTTCGCCTGGCTCACCGGGCCGCTGCTCGGGCTGCTCCGCTTTCTGCACTCGCTGACCGGGGACTGGGCGTTGGCGATCATCCTGCTGGTGGTGTGTGTGCGCTCGGTGCTGCACCCGATCACGCGGTGGTCGCAGGTCAAGATGCTCGTCTTCGGCAAGCAGATGCAGAGCATCGCGCCCAAGCAGAAGATTCTGCAGGAACGCTACAAGGACGACCGGCAGCAGCAGCAGAAGGAAATGGCCAAGCTCTGGCGCGAGGAGGGCATCAGCCCGGCCGGATTCCTCGGGTGTTTGCCGATGTTGCTGCAGAGCCCGGTCTGGATCGCCCTTTATGCGACACTGTTCTTCGCGGCCGAACTTCGCCACGAGCCGGCGTTCTTCGGCGTGTTCCAGGCGCTCACCAACAACGTCTGGCCGTTCCTGGAAGACCTCGCCAAGCCCGACCGCGCGATCTACTTCGGGAACAAGGGCCCCACACTGCCGCTGATGGGCCAGATCAACTCGATCAACATCCTGCCGCTGTTTCTCGGTGTGGTGTTCTATCTGCAACAAAAATACCTTCAGCCTCCGACCTCGTCGGTGATGACCCCCGAGCAGAAGTCGCAGCAGAAGATGATCAAGGTCATGATGGTGGTGATGTTCCCGCTCATTATGTACGGCGCGCCCAGCGGGCTGGCGCTGTACTTCATCACCAACTCCACGCTTGGTATCATCGAGAGCCGATGGATCCGCGCCAACGCCACCAAGTCGGGAATGCTCGAAGAGGGCAACCTGAAAAAGAAGCCCAAAAAGGGAGGCTTTATGGCGAGGTTGCAAAAGCTGGCATTGGAGAAGCAGCAACAGCAGGAAGCGCAGCGCGGCATGAGCGCCAAGCGGTTGCCCAAGCAGGGCAAAGCTGACAACACACCGCCGCGGAAGTACAAGAAACGCTGAGCCTGCTCGGCGGGGAACCCGGCTGAGGACGCGCCACGATGCACACGCCCGGCCCGCAACCGCAACCCCCCGGCGCAACGATCGCTGAGACGATCGTCGCCTGCGCGACCGCGCCGGGACGCAGCAGCCGCGCGATCGTGAGGCTGAGCGGGCCGGCGGTCGAGACGGTCTGCTCGAGCTTGTTCCAACCCGCAACCAACCGCCGGGGTGTGTGCCGGGGCGCCGTATTGATCGGCGGGCGACCGTGCCCGGCGGTCTTGCTGCGGGGTGTTGCGCCCGCAAGCTACACCGGCGAAGATACACTCGAGGTGGTCTTGCCGGGCAACCCGGGGCTTGTCGAGCGGTTTGTCGAGGCGTGCTGCGCCGTCGAGGGCGTGCGGCGCGCCGGGCCGGGCGAGTTCAGCGCACGGGCGTATCTCAGCGGCCGCCTGGCGCTGGACGAAGCCGAAGGGGTAGCCGCGGTCATCGCGGCACGCACGAGTGACGACCTTGCTGCGGCGCAACAGCTCGCGTCGGGAGAACTCGGTAGCGTGTACCGCGCCTGGGCCGACGAGTTGACCACGCTGCTGGCGCTGATCGAGGCGGGGATCGACTTTGTCGACCAGGAGGACGTTGTGCCGATCTTGCCGCGCGACTTGCAGCAACGGCTCGGAAGGGTCCGCCGGGAGATGGCCGAGCGCTCGACGGGCGGGATCGCCGAGAGCGCCGAGGGAATGCCGCCGCTGGTGGTGTTGGCGGGCGCGCCCAACGCGGGCAAGAGCACGCTGTTCAACGCGTTGCTCGGGCGCGAGCGCAGCGTGGTGGCGGCCGAATCGGGCACGACCCGCGACGTGCTGATCGAGAAGCTCGCGCTGGAAGAGGCGGCCGGCCCGGGGCTGGCGGTGCGCCTCGCCGACCTGCCCGGGCTCGACGCGGCCGCGCCGGGTGCCGCGGCGCAGGCAGCGCAGGCAGCGCAGGAAGCGGCGATCGAGACGCTCGGCCGGGCCGACGCGGTGGTCTATTGCGACCCGCAAGGGCGATTCGTGGGATTGGAAACGAGCATCGCCGACCGCGTACCGATGCTGCGGGTGCAGACCAAGGCCGACCTCCCGAACGCGGTGCCGGACGAGAACGCCGGGAGCTCATCGGGTGGTGCTTCCGGCAGCAGCGATGTCGCGGTCTGCGCGCTCGACGGCTGGAGGCTGGACGTGCTTCGGCGGGGCATCGCGGATATCGCGTTGCGCACGCCGGGCGGGTCGTGCGCGGTGGCGCTGGCGCGGCACGCCCGCGAGATCGGCCGCGCGGTCTGCGCGCTCGAAGCGGTCGAAGCCGAGATCGACCCGACAGCCCGCGCACTCGATGCGCCCGAGCTTGTTGCCGACGGGCTGCGCAGCGCGGTCGATTCGCTCGGACAGATCCTCGGCAGGATCACGCCCGACGACGTGATCGGCAGGGTGTTCGCGACGTTCTGTGTGGGCAAGTAGCCGGGCGGCGGCGGTGGGTTGCCGGGCGTTGTCCCCTCGCTCGCGCGAGGGGTTCTATCGAGTTGTCCCCTCGCTTGCGCAAGGGGCTCTACCCAGTTGCCCCTTGCTTGCGCAAGGGGCTCTGTATTGAGAGACCACATTGCGATAGAGCCCCTCGCGCAAGCGAGGGGACAAGGGCACACGCGCATACCGGAACGGATTGCGGTGAATAGGCGCTAGGTTCGGGTTGCGGCGTTGAGAAACACCTCGGCCCAGCGCTCGGCGAAAGCGTGGACCGCCTCGGCGGTTGCGCCGGCGTCCACGCCCCAGCAGCACGCGGCAGGGTCGGCGAGCTCGGGGTCGAGCAGCACCACGAACCGGTCGTCGGCCGCGAGGACGCTGGGCAGCTTGTCGGCGAGGTAGGCCGAGAGGGCGTTGACCTCGGGGCGGCCGATCGAGATCGTCGGCTGGGCGCGCAGCGCGTCGGTGTTCAGATACCACACGTCGGTCATCACGATCGGTGCAAACGGGAAGCCAGCCGGTGCCCGATCGGCGAGGGCGTCGCGGAGCGCGACGGCGATCGGGCGGTCCTCCACCTCGGCACAAACATGCGCACCGACCACGATCGGGAGGGCTTCGGGCGGGTTGGTCGGATCAGGGCGGTGGCTCGGCATCGGGCCAATGTACGCCGGAGCGGGGAGGAACGCGGCGAATGCGTGCAGTGGAAAGCGTGGGGGAGTGACGGCAGGTGCTATGCGACCCGAGCGGCCCGAAGGCCGCCGGATCGCTGGAGGAGAAGCTGAATCGGCCGGGGGCTGCACGCCCCGGATGGGGGAGCCCGCGCTGCTGGGTGTGTATACGGAGAGCGACTCGGAGCGGTTGCGTGGTTTTCGGACTCTAGGGGAAGCGTGGTTCGGCGAGCGATTTATCGTTGTAAATACCGCTTGAACAGGTGTTTATGCATGATGTTTAGGAATATGATAGGGATTATTTTCGGGAAGATTCATGGTAAACTGGAGAATGTTTTCGATCGGAACTGGCCTTCAGGTCTGTGGGAGGGCGGTGATCCGGCCCAAGGAAAATGTTTTGCAGTTGTCAACGTCACGCGGGCATGTTTTGCTGCCCGGGTCGCCACGAGCCCCCCATCGGCGACACCCGGCAGCACCGGGCGAATCGGTGCGTCCGTTGCGGGGGGCCCTCCCGACTCCATTTCCACCGCTCAGGGCTGCAAGGTCGCACGGGCCGAGCCGATCTGTTCTCCGGCAAGCGGGTGGGGCCGCGACTGACTGGGAGGGAGTGAACGATGCACGCACGACTGGGCGACGTACTGGTTCGGATGGGGATCCTGAGTGAGGAGCAGCGGGACGAGGTGCTCTCGCTGCAAACCACGAGCGGGCGGCCGTTCGGGGTGTTGGCTGAGGAGCTGTTCGGCGTTTCTCCCAAAGCGATCGAGCGGGCCTGGGCGGCGCAGTACGCCGGGATGGTGGGGAAGGTGGACCTGGCGAGCGAGCGGGCCGACGCGGCGGTGCGAGATCTGCTCGAGCGGCGGCAGGCGTGGCAGTTTCAGCTGTTGCCGCTGCGGTTTGAGGGGGGCGACCTGGTGATGGCGACGACCGAAGCGGGATTGCCTCGGGCGATGCGGTTTGTCGCGTGGGCGGTGGGGGTGCCGGCGTCGTTTGTGCTCGCGGAGGAACAGGACCTGCTCGAGAGGCTCAACGAGGCGTACCCGATGCCCGGCGGGCAGACCGCGCTGCGAGGAGCGAGGCTCTCGGCGTAGTACGGATCACGAAAGACTTATTTGCGTCTTTACGAGCCCTGTGCGCGAGCACAGGATTTGGTTTTCTCTGTGAAAGTGACCATTTGTGGTCCCGAGCTTGCGCTCGGGGCTCGTAGAAACGCACGAGATATTCTCGTGATTCGCAAACGAAGCTCTCCGAGCGTCGGACGCCGCACATGGAGGCTGCGCGGTGGTTGCGCTGCGCGGGTGGGATACCCACGCCACTGATCCGGCAAACCGCCCCTAGCATCTGCCGCGATGAAACAGGAGCAATCCATTCCGGCCGAGCTGCGCACGGTGTCCTTTGTGAGCCTGGGCTGTCCGAAGAACCTGGTCGATTCTGAGAAGATGCTCGGGACGCTCGCGCAGGACGGGCTGATCCCGGTCAGCTACGACCCCAGCGACCACGACTGGGAGCACGACGACGCGTTCGGTGTCGAGGGCAAATCGAGTGCCGAGCGCGGCGCGACAGCGTCGGACCACGGGCACATCGAGCCGGCCGACGTGGTGGTCATCAACACCTGCGGCTTTCTCGAAGCGAGCAAGGACGAATCGCTCGCGGTCATCAAGGACGCGGTGCGCGCCAAGGCGGCCGGGCTTGTTAAGCGGGTGGTCGTCGCGGGGTGTCTGGTGCAGCGGCACCGGGCGAAGATGCTCGAGTGGGAGCCGGGCATCGACGCGATGGTCGGCGTCTTTGACCGTGACAAGATCGTCGAGGCGGTGCGGGGTGTGCCGAGGGCGCGGCAGGAAGCTCTGGGCGCAGAAGGGCAGCCAAAGTACTGGATCGCGGGCAACGCGCTCAAAGCGGCGCAGGACCGCGGGATGGACACCGTCGGGCTGACGGTGCAAGGCAAGGACGGCAAGGGTGTCGGGTACTTCGAGGACGACTCGGCGCGGCTTCGGCTGACACCCCGGCACTATGCGTACCTGCGGATCAGCGAGGGGTGCAACCAGAAGTGCGCGTTCTGCACCATCCCCAGCATCCGAGGCAAGATGCGGAGCAAGCCGATCGACCGGATCGTGGCAGAGGCTCGCGAACTGATCGCCGACGGCGCGTTTGAGCTGAACCTGATCGGGCAGGACACGACGAGCTATGGGGACGATATCGGGGTGGGGTGGGGAGATGCACCCTCACCCCGGCCCTCTCCCAAAGGGAGAGGGGGAAAGGCAGGCGGGCTGCCGATGATGCTTGACGCGATCGACCGCGCGGCCGAGTCGACCGGTGCGCCGGTGTGGTTGCGGCTCATGTATGCCTACCCGAGCAACTTTCGTGATGAGTTTATCGACGCGATCGCAGAGATCGTCTCGCGCGGTCGGCTGTTGCCTTATATCGACATCCCGTTGCAGCACGCCTCGGACCGGGTGCTCGAACTCATGCGTCGGCACGTGAGCGCCGACCAGCAGCGCGAGTTGATGCACAAGCTGCGTGCGCGGGTGCCGGGCATGGCGATCCGCACGACGTTTATCTCGGGATTTCCCGGCGAAACCGAGGCCGACCACGAGCAACTGCTCGAGTTTGTCGACGAAATCGGGTTTGATGCGGTGGGTGTGTTCGAGTATTCGCAAGAGCCGGGCACACCCGCGGGGACGATGGAACTCGACCCCGGGCTCGCGGTATCGGCGGAGGTCAAGAGCCGTCGCAAGGGGGAGATTCTTGCGTTGCAGCAGGGCATCGCGTTCGAGCAGGCGGCGTTTGTTGCTGAGCAGTTTGACGAGAACGACCCGATGAACACGGGGCAAAGGTTCGATGTGCTTATCGACCGCAACACGGGGTTGCAAACCCAGATCCCCGGTGATTCGTCCCAGACCCAGAGCCCCGGACTTCAGCCCGGGCGCGATGCGGACCAACCCCCGACTGAAGCCGGGGGCTCGGATCATGCGACGCGCGGTTCAGAGAACGCGACGCGCGGTTCGGAGAACCGTTCCACCGTGTATCAGGGGCGGACGTACTTTCAGGCGCCGTCGATCGACGCGGTGACGTTTGTGCAAAGCCGGGGGCGGCTGAGCCCGGGCGAGCTTGTGCGGTGCGTGGTTGTCGGCAGCGACGGCTACGACCTGATCGCGCGGCCCGTCGACGAGATCGAGAAGCGGGTGAGTTTGAGCGTGCTCCGCTAGAACTTGTTTCCGGACGGCGTCGGTAGATTGCGGGCGCGAGATGGAGAGCGGCAATGACGACAAAGAGCGAAACACTGGCGTGGATGATCGACGCCTCGAAGCCGCTGGTGACGCGGTACTTTGCGGGCTTTGACGACAGCAACCGCGCGGCACAAGCGCCCGGGATGCCGAACCACTTTGCGTGGACGCTCGGGCACTGCGCGTTGACGATGCAGCGCGTCGCCGAGCGGCTCGACCGCGGGGTGTTGCCCGGGCGTGACTTTGAGGCAGGAGTCGAGGTCGCGACCCGGGCCGAGGGCGGGCTCCCGACGCGGTTCGGAACCGAGGGAGTGGCGTTGGGCTCGACACCGAGCGCGAACCCGGACGATTATCCCCTCGTGTCGAGGTGTGTTGAGGTGTTCGAGGCGGCGCACGATCGGTTTGCCGAGGCGGTGCGTGCAGCGAGCGCCGAGCGGCTCGACGCCGAAGAGGCGTGGGCGAGTGCAACGCTCTCAATGGCGATGCTGATCGTGCGGGTCAACGCGCACAACGCGATGCACACCGGGCAACTGGTGGACCTGCGGCGGGCGTTGGGCTTTGCACGTGTGATCGGGTAATCGTGGCACCGGCTTCCAGCCGGTGGGCATGTTGTCGATGCAGCAAGTGACAACCGCAGCTTTCGCCAACACCGGCTGGAAGCCGGTGCCACGGTTACACCTTGACGCGGCTGCCGGGTGTTGTGACTTCGGGTGTTCGCTCGGCAGCCATGCGGGCGTAATCCTGCAACGCCGCGACGTCCCATTCACCGGCCCGCATTGCTTCTATGGCGCGGAGCATGGCGCGGGCGGCGGTGATGGTGGTGACCATCGGGATGCTGAGTCGCACCGCGTTGGCGCGGATCTTGCCCTCGTCGGTCTGCCACCCGGTGCGGGTGGGGGTGTTGATGACCATCGCGATCTGGTCGTCAGCCATGAGGTCAAGGACGTTTGGGCGGGCGCCGACCGCGATTTTTTGAAGGACCGTCGGCTTCATGCCGTGGCGGCGGAGCTCTGCGCCGGTGCCTTCGGTTGCGAAGACTTTGTACCCCATCGCCAGGAGTGAGCGGGTGATGTCGATGATGTCGGGGCGGTCGCTGCTGCGGACGGAGATGAAGACGCCGCCTTCGCGCGGGGGTTTGACACCGGCGGCCAGCATCGCTTTGAGATACGCCAGCGGCATGGAGAGGTCCATGCCCATGACCTCGCCGGTCGAGCGCATCTCGGGTCCGAGGACGAAGTCGACGCCGGGGAACTTCATGAAGGGGAAGACGGGTGCCTTGACCGCGAACGTGCCGGTGTCGGGCATCTCGCGGATGTGCTGGTCGGTGAGGCTTTTGCCCATCATCGCTTTGGCGGCGACGTTCGCCCACGGCACGTGCTTGGCTTTGCCGACATAAGGTACGGTGCGGCTGGCGCGGGGGTTGACCTCGATGATGTAGATGTCGTCGTCTTTGATCGCCATCTGGACGTTCATCAGGCCGCAGACGTGGAGAGATCGGGCGAGCCGGCGTGCGGTGTCCTTGACGCGGTTGACGAGCCGGTTGGGAAGCGACCACGGCGGGACCGAGCAGGACGAATCGCCCGAGTGGACACCCGCGTGTTCGATGTGTTCCATGACACCCGCGACGATCGCTTGCCCTGTGATTGCAGGGGTTTCCGAGCCTTCGACTTCGGTCGGGGTTGGTTGCGGGTTGGTCCCGGACTGAAGTCCCGGGCTCGGAGCGTCGGGGTCGGGCGTGGGTGCGGGGGAGAAGTCACCCACGACATCGACATCCATCTCGATCGCGCCGTCGAGGAACTTGTCGACCAGCAGCGGGGCGTCATCGAGCCCGGAGAGGTCGAGGGCGGTGTTGGCGTAGTGGCGCAGGGCGGCTTCGTCTGCGCAGATCTCCATGCCCCGGCCGCCGAGGACGTAGCTGGGGCGGACGAGCACGGGGTAGCCGATCTCGCCGGCGATCTCGATCGCTCTTTCGAGTGAGCGGGCGATACCCGAGGCCGGGCGTTTGAGTTCGAGCTCGTCGAGCAGGTGGTCGAAGCGGTCGCGGTCTTCAGCCAGGTCGATCGAATCGACGGTGGTGCCGAGGATTGGAGCGCCCGCGAGCACGAGGCCGCCGGCGAGGTTGAGGGGGGTCTGGCCGCCGAACTGGATGATGAGCCCTTTGACGAGTGATTTGACAGGAGTTTTGTGCAACCGCTCGACAACATTGAGGACATCCTCGAGCGTCAACGGCTCAAAGAACAGCAGGTCGCTCGTGTCGTAGTCGGTCGAGACGGTCTCGGGATTGTTGTTGATCATCACGCTTTCGTAGCCGAGCTCTTTGGCAGCAAACGCGGCATGAACACAGCAGTAGTCGAACTCGATCCCCTGCCCGATTCGGTTGGGGCCGCCGCCGAGGATGATGACTTTTTGCGTGTCGGTGAGTTTGATTTCATCATCCGAAGAAGGCATCGGGGCACCGAGGCATCGAGGCATCGAGGGCTCGGCAGTTGTCCCCGCTTGATGCCTTGATGCCTCGGTGCCTTGGTGCCTTTCTTCGACATAGTCAACGGGTGTTTCGTAGGTCGAGTAGTAGTAAGGAGTGATGGCCTCGAACTCGGCAGCACAGGTATCGACGAGCTTGAAGACCGGCTCGATGCCGAGCGACTTGCGGTGGGCGCGGACCGTGAGGATGGTTTCGGATTTGATCTGCCGGAGGTAGAGGTTGGCGAGTTGCGCGTCGGAATAGCCGAGTTGCTTGGCGCGGAAAAGCACGTCGCGGGGGAGTTCTTCGAGCGAGCTGTATTCGCAGAGCGTGTCCTCGAACTCGACGAGCTGGGCCATCTGGTCGAGAAAGAAGGGGTCGATGCGGGTCAGCGCGGCCACCCGCTCGACACTCCAGCCCATCTTGAATGCATACCGGATGAAGTAGATGCGGCCCTGACTCGGGACGGTGAGCTTGCGGGTGAGCGTGTCGATGGGGATCGGCCACTCGATCGGCTGCCCGTCGGCGGTGCGCAGCCCGGTGTCGCTGGCCGACCCGGTGCCGGGCTTGGCGCCGGGGGAGAAATCGAGCACGAGTTGTTGTTCTTCGACCGCCCGCATCGCCGTCAGCCACTTGTCGTTGCGGTCGAGCCCGAAGCCGAAGCGTTTGACGTCGAGTGAGCGGATCGCTTTCTGGAAGCTCTCCTTGAACGTGCGGCCGATCGCCATGACCTCGCCGACGGATTTCATCTGTGTCGTCAGTGTTTCGTCGGCTTCGGGAAACTTCTCGAACGTCCAGCGGGGGATTTTTGTGACGACGTAGTCAATCGCGGGTTCAAAGCAGGCGCTGGTGGTGCCGGTGATGTCGTTGCGCAGCTCGTCGAGGGTGTACCCGACCGCGAGCTTGGCGGCGATCTTGGCGATGGGGAACCCGGTTGCTTTGGACGCCAGCGCCGAACTGCGGCTCACCCGAGGGTTCATCTCAATCACGACAAACTCGAAGGGCAGTTCGCTGCCGTCAGAGCCAGACTGCGGGTCCGGCTGGGGGTTGGGGTTGACCGCGAACTGGACGTTCGAGCCTCCGGTCTCGACCCCGACGCCGCGCATGATCGCAAGGGCCGCATCGCGGAGCGCCTGATATTCCTTGTCGGTGAGGGTGAGCGCAGGGGCGACGGTGATCGAGTCTCCGGTGTGGACCCCCATCGCGTCGATGTTCTCGATCGAGCAGACGACGACGCAGTTGTCTTTTTTGTCGCGGACGACTTCGAGCTCGTATTCCTTCCAGCCGATGAGGGACTTGTCGATCTGGACCTGGTCGATCATCGACGCGCTGAGCCCCCGGCGGACCAGCTCGGCAAACTCTTCGCGGTTGTAGGCGATCCCGCCGCCCCAGCCGCCGAGGGTGAACGCCGGGCGGATGATCGAGGGCAGGCCGAACTCTTCGAGTGCTGCCTCGGCCTCTTCCATGGTGTGGGCCCGGCGGGCGGGGGGAGTCTTGAGGCCCGCGTCGTCGCAGACGTGCTGGAATGCTTCGCGGTCCTCGGCTCTGTGGATCGCCTGTCGATCGGCGCCGATCATCTCGATCCCGAACTCGGCGAGCGTGCCGTTGTCGACCAGCTCGCAGGCACAGTTGAGCGCGGTCTGCCCCCCGATCGTCGGCAACAACGCATCAATCGGGGTGCCCAGCTCGCGTTCCTTGAGGATGATTTTGCGGACCGTCTCGGGCGTGATCGGTTCGACGTAGGTCCGGTCGGCGAACGCCGGGTCGGTCATGATCGTCGCGGGGTTGGAGTTGATCAGGACGATGCGGTAGCCCTCATCGCGCAGCGTCTTGCACGCCTGCGTGCCCGAGTAATCGAACTCGCACCCCTGCCCGATGACGATGGGCCCGGACCCGATGAGGAGGATGGTCCGGATGTCGGTTCGCTTGGGCATGAGGGCTCCGGTGGGACGGTTCTCCGAACCGTTGTGGGGGCTCTGGTGGCACGGTTCTCCGAACCGTGATGGGGGCTCTGGTGGCACGGTTCTCCGAACCGTGATGGGGGATCCGGTGGCACGGTTCTCCGAACCGTGTTGCTGCGGGCCGGGCGCAAACTCCCAGAGGGTACTCCGCGACCTGCCCCGGGCCAAGCAAACGGGCGTCGGGGACCACGGTTTAGAGCACATTGTATGAATGGGTGTCTTTATTCTGGACGTAGTTACGCTTGTCCCCTCGCTTGCGCGAGGGGCTCTACAAGGGCCATCATGCACCTCTACGGAACTGCGGTGTGCGTAGAGAAGAGAGCCCCTCGCGCAAGCGAGGGGACAGGGCAAGCCCCCCTCGAGGAACCGAGCGCGACAACGCCGAATCCTTCGATCAGGGTGAAAGACGGCTTTGCAAGGGGTTCTCGCAGGGGATGCCGAAGAAGCGGCTGGTATTCGCGTTGATCGCGGCGTGGAACTCGTCCCAGGGTTGGCCTCGGAGTGTGGCCAGCGCCTCGGCGGTGTGCCTGGCATACCCCGGCATGCACGGCCGCTTGCCGCGCATCGGGACGGGGCTCAGGAACGGGGCGTCGGTTTCGACCATGATCCGGTCGGGGGGGACGAGTTTGGCAGCCTCGCGGACCTCGGGGGCGTTGGGATAGGTGACGACGCCGGTAAACGAGATCATCGCGCCCAGGTCCAGACACTTGCGAGCCTCGGCAGCATTGCCGGTAAAGCAGTGAAAGACGAACCGCGACGGGTCGAGCGAGGTAGCGAGGAGTCTGGGGATCAACTCGTCGAACGCCTTGCGGCAATGGAGCACGATCGGCAGCGAACGCCCCCAGAAGTCGTGTGCTGCTTCGATCGCAGCGAGCTGTTCTTCGAGGACGGCGAGCTGGATCTCCTGCGGCGGCTCGTCGTAGTGCCTGTCAAGCCCCAGCTCGCCCCACGCGACGCAGCGATCCCCGGCTGCGACGCGGCGGAGGGTTGTCCAGTCGTGCGGCCCTTTGTCGGCATAGAGCGGATGGACGCCGGCGGTGTGCCACACCCGGTCGTGCAGCTCGGCGACCAGCTGCACCGCCTCGGCGTCGGGGACGGTCGTCGAGATGCTGATGCACCCGGTGACGCCCATCGACGCGGCGTGGTCGAGTGTCTCCTCGACCCGGCTGGCAAAGTCGGGGAAGGTCAGGTGGCAGTGGGTGTCGATCATGTCGCGGTCTCGGGGGTCTCGGTGGTCTCGGCGGTGTCTGTGTCGGTGTGCTCGGCGGTGGTGGTCGTGGTCGTGGTCGTGGTGGGGGTGGCGGCTGCCGGGTTGAGCTGTTGGTGCAGGGCGCGGACCTCACGCTCGACCCGGGCCAGCGCCGCGTCGGGGCCGCCTGCCATGAGTTCGTCGTAGGGGATCGGATCGCCGAAGAGCACGCGGATCTTGGGCGCGCGCCAGAGCAACGGCCGCGCCCGGTTCCTCGGCCACGCCTGGTAGGCGCCGTCGATCGCGGCGGGGATCACCGGGCACTTGGCCCGCTTGACCAGCACCGCCACCCCGCGCTTGAACGGCTGGACTGCGCCGGTTTCGGTCCGCGAGCCCTCGGGAAAGATCATCACGCACCGGCCCATCCGCAGGCGGCGGATGATCTCCTTGATCGCTGCGGTGTCCGGCCCTTCCTCAGCAACCGGGATCGAGTTGAGGAACGCGAAGAAGCGGCCGAGGTGTTTGTTCGAGAACAATCCCAGGCGGGCGACAAAGTCGATCTGCCGATTGCGGATGCGGCAGCCGACCGCGGTGGGGTCGAGATAGGACTGGTGGTTGGCCGCGATCAGCACCGGGCCGACCGGGGGCACGACCTGTTGGTTGCGGACCTCGAGCCGATAGAAGACGGTCAGGAACACCTCGGAGGCAAACTGGAAGAGCCGCCACGAGATGATCTTGGGGACCGAGGAGCCTGGGTGTTTGCGGCGGAGGCCTTCGAGCATGGGGAGAGTGTAGAAAGCGCCGGGTCATACGGCTTCCGTCAAGTTCTCGTGCCTTGGTGGCATGCTGTGTTCTCTCTCTCTCTTTCTCTCAGTCCGTAGGACTGCTCTTCAATAGCCGGGGGTGGAGTCCCGCGCAGCGGATGACACCCCCGGTAGTTTGGTGACGAACGCCTTGCACCCCGGCAGGGGTGCTCGTGGAAGCCGTACACGCGGACCCCCTTGCGGGGTCCAAAGACGCGAGGATCGAGACCGGGGGTGTCGCGTTGCTCCACCCCCGGCTATTGAAGATCATCCCTCTCGGGGTGCAAGAAAGGCACCGGCTCACGCACGAGAACGAAACGAGATCTGTATCAGAGCGAGATGCGGGCGCGGACCTCGTCTTCGAGCTGTTGGATAACGCCGTCGCGGGAGAGGGCGGAGGTGTCGATCACCACCGCGTCCTCCGGGCAGACCAGCGGCCCGTCCTCGCGGGTCGAGTCGGAGTGGTCCCTCGCGATGATGTCGGCGAGCAGATGGTCCACGTCGATCACTCGCCCCTCGGCCCGCAGCTGCTCGGCCCGGCGCGCGGCGCGGACCGCCGGTTCGGCATCAAGATAAAACTTCACGTCGGCGTCGGGGAAGACGACCGAGCCCTGGTCGCGCCCCTCGCTGACCAGGCGGGGGTGCTGGTTGGCGATGATGCGTTGCTTGCGGACCATGTGCTCGCGGAGCTTGCCGATGCCGGCGATCGGGGAGACGATCGCGGTCACGTCGGCGTCCCGAATGCGGTGGTCGATCGGCTTGTCCCACGCGAGAATCGTCGGCGGGTCGGCAGCCCAGTCAAAGTGCAGGTCGGCCGACGCGACCTTGGTCACGATCGCGTCGATGTCGCGCTGGTCGATCCCAAAGTCGATGACGATCGCCGCAGCTGCCCGGTACATCGCGCCGGTGTCGAGAAAGTCGAGCCCGATGCGGCTGGCCAGCTCGCGGGCGACGGTGGACTTGCCCGTTCCCGCCGGGCCGTCGATGGTGATGATGGTGTTGCGGTCGGGTGGCACGGTGAACTCCCGACGGCTCGGGGTCAGGGTTGTTGCGGCGGGCGTGTGCATGTTGTGCAGCCTCGTTTGGTCGGAACCATCCAAACCCGTGTGCCGCGGCACGGGCCGCAGCGTGTCATCCGGCGTGCTCGATCGCTGCCTCCAGCGCCTCGCAACTCTGTCTGATGCCCAGTGTACCAGCATTGCCGCGATAGTCGAGAGCTAATGTGCCGTCGTACCCGACCGAGGCGATCGCAGCAACCATCGCCTCGATATCGTAAGGCACATGCTTGGGTGGGTCGACGAGCTGTTCGAGCAGGGCGTCGAGCTCTTCATCGCCGGTGGATTCGACCGGAGCGGGCTCTTCGGGCTTGCTCGCAGGCTCGATGAAGTCCAGCGTCGAAGCCGAGACCGCCCAGGCGTAGGGGGCAAGCCGTCGCAGATAGGCGATGGGGTCGGCGGCTTTGGAGGCAGTCTCGAAGTCGGGATAGGTGCCGATGCGGAACCCGCCGACCTTCTTGATAAGCTCGCTCACGCGGTCAGGGTCGGCGGTCAGCCCGTCGGTGGGGCTGATGAGGATGT
The DNA here is from genome assembly GCA_964394895.1 of uncultured Phycisphaeraceae bacterium. Taxonomy (GTDB): domain Bacteria; phylum Planctomycetota; class Phycisphaerae; order Phycisphaerales; family UBA1924; genus PNC22. The sequence continues at coordinate 120,006 of CAYMZJ010000003.1, forward strand.
TCAGCTCGCGCTTTTCGGCTGTTTCTGCCGCGACACGGAGGCGGTCCACCACCACGTCGAACACCTCCTCGGTGTCCTTGCCGGCGATCCCCAAAGCCAGCGAGTTGCACCCGAGCAGCGACGCGGCCTCGATCAGCCGCATGACCCGCTCCTCGGCCTGGTCGCCCTTCTTGGGGGTGGTCGCGCCCAGCGCGATCGGGGGCTCGACCAGCACCAGGCACGCGCAGCCCGCCCGGTCGGCAGCGTCACGAAAGTTGGCGAGGGCGGTCCGATCTGCGCCCTTGAGCAGCGACGTCGAGACGTTGAGCCCGCTGAGGCCGAACTGTTCGCGCACGACCTTGGGCACCTCGGCGAGCCCCCGCGTGGAGAGGCTCCGGGCGACAGCCGGCGACGAGAGTGTGAGCGTGAGCAGCATGAGACGCGAGGACCTCCAACGAACCAGAGCAGGAAACAGAGCGGCAGGACTGTACCCGGCAGCGTCGGCAGCGGCGCTTGTGAGGGGCGGTGATGTCTGACGCGCAGCACCCGGCTGCGCGAGATGGGTATCAAAAAAGACGATCGGCGCAAAGCGCCGATCGTCGGGAGGGGAGAAAGCCGGGTTACCCCGACCCACACAGCGTAACAGGAAAGACACCCCGGTGTCAAGCGTCGAGATCAGCAGGGGCAGGCGGGAGGTGGTCGGGGGGAAGCAACGGCCCGGCTGACCCCCGCGCAGGCGGGCGGGTTCGGCCCTAATATGGGACCAACCGCGGCCGTTCGCCGCTGTCCACGAAACCCAGGAACGAGGATCACCCGCATGTCCACCCCCGACGATCGCGTGTACGCCCAGACCCACGAATGGCACAAAACCGACGGCGACGTGGTGACGATCGGCCTGTCGAAGTTTGCCGCTGACCAGCTCACCGATGTGACCTACGTCGAGATACAGGCACCGGGGTATTTGTTTGCAGCTGGGGATCCGATCGGGGAAATCGAGAGCGTAAAAACGACGAGCGACGTGTACTCAGCGGTCGCTGGGGAGATCATCGAAGTGAATCAAGCCGCGGTCGACGACCCGAGCCTGGTCAACAGCGATTCCTACGGCGAGGGGTGGCTGGTCAAGATCAGGGTCTCGGATGCGGCGGGTCTTGCAAACTGTGTTGATGCCTCGACATACGACGCGAACAACGCGGGGTGATTACGCGGCAGGGTGTCGGTGTTTGCGTCGATAGAATTGGTGTGGATCGCGGTTTGTGCATTTCTACGAGCCCTGTGCGCGAGTACATATTCAGGCTTTGCCTGTGGTATCCCCGGCTCTTTGGGACCCGAGCTTGCGCTCGGGGCTCGTTGCGATGCCCTCCGATTCTTTGCGATCCGTCGGCATGGCGGTCTGGGCCTTGCGGGCTTTTCTGATCCGGCGGGCCCGGACCAAGCCCAGAAAGAGGAAGCCGACTCCCATCGCGACCGCCGGCGCGGTCAGGCCGACCATCGCAGCCTGGGAGTTGAAAAAGGTTCCTGCCCAGATTCCAACCGCAGCCATCAGCAGGCCGCCGGTACGTGGCTTCCACCGGGCAACCGCCACAAGGGTCCAGACCCCCAGCGCGAGCACCGCCCCGATGACCCAGCCGCGCCAGGGCTCTCCCCATACGGCGGCGACCAGAGCGCCTGTCCACAGCAACGCCCAGATCACGGCCACAGCTCGCAGGAGGACCAGCGAGGTCATCCGGGGGCGGTCTGCTCGGGGCCGAGAGAGCCGAGGGCGGGGCGGGGAGGAGTGGTCGGGTGTCATAGCTAGCATTCACTAACATTAGGCTTTGCAGCCCGTGGATTTCAAGGATACCGATGTGCAGCGGCCGGGCGGGAGATGTTGTCTAGACTTTCGGCACGATGGCCCGCACACCGAAACCCCGGCTTGGCAGACCCAGGAGCTCGACGAGCCGACGGTTTGCGATGTACTTTCTGGGTGTGGCGATGGGGTTGATTCTGGTGGGGCTGATATCGCAGATGCGGCAGATCATGGTCCCGCCGCCACCGACCCCGGCCGGTGGCGAGTCCACGACCGGGCCGAACCCCTGATCCGGACCCGGACAGACCCCCAAACTCGCTGTGCTGCTCCCTAGCATCCGCTCTTCACGGAGGAGCGCATGCCACCACGTACCCCTGCCGCGGCCCGGGCGATGAGCCCGGCGCGATCAACCCGAGCCAGGCCCGCCACGATGACCGAACCCAAACCCACCCCCAAACCGAAGGGCGCTAACAAGCCCGTGCCAAAGGCGGCTGGAAAGGGTGCGGCGAAGCGCAAGGCAACGCCAAAGAAGGCAACGAAGAAGACATCGAAGAAGGCAACGAAAAAGGCAACGAAAGAGGTTGCAAAGAACGCGGTGTCCAAGCCCGTGAGCAAGGCTGCCGGGAAACGCACGCCGGCTGCGGCGGCGCAAACGCCGAGCCGATCCTTTGCGCGGGCGATCCGGGTGCGCGGCGCGCGCGAGCACAACCTCAAAGGCATCGACGTGGACATCCCGCGCGATCAGCTGGTGGTGGTCACGGGGCTGTCGGGCTCGGGCAAGAGCTCGCTGGCGTTTGACACGATCTTTGCTGAGGGACAGCGGAAGTACATGGAGTCGCTGTCGGCGTACGCGCGGCAGTTTCTCGATCAGCTCAAGAAGCCGGACGTGGACGAGATCGAGGGCATCCCGCCGACGATCGCGATCGAGCAGCGGTCGGCGAGCAGCAACCCTCGCTCGACGGTCGCGACCACGACCGAGATCTACGACTATCTCCGGCTTCTCTATGCGCGGTGCGGGACGCCCTATTCGTGGGCGCCGAAGAAAGTGAAGAAGGACGGGACGATCGTTGCGCGCTCGGGGGTGCCCATTACCGCGACGGCGTCGAGCCAGATCGTGGACCGGGTGATGCAGATGGGCGAGGGAGAGGGACTCGGAGGGATTGGAGTTCCGAGCCCCGGACTTCAGTCCGGGGGGGCGCGGGAAGAGCGTGCAAAGGGGGGCGCGGAGAACGCCCCGACTGAAGTCGGGGGCTCGGAGACGGGAACCCGCGCCCCGCGGATGATGGTGCTCGCGCCGATCGTGCGGGGGATGAAGGGGTTTCATAAGGACGTTGTCGAGAAGCTGCACCGCGACGGGTGGGTGCGTGCCCGCGTCAACGGCTCGATTGTTGATCTCCGCGACGCGCTCACTGCTGGCGGTGAGAACCCGCTCGATCTTGGTCGCTACGAGAAACACACGATCGAGGCGGTTGTCGATCGGCTCGTGCTCGATCCCGAATCAAGGCAACGGCTGGCCGAGTCGATCGAGCAGGGGCTGCGGCTGGGCGACGGGTCGGTGGTCGTGAGCATCGAGAATACCGAATCAGAGATGAGCCCCAAGCGTCAGCGCGCGGGGAAGAACGGAGTGAACAGCACAATCCCAGGGGATCAACCCGTCGCTCACGCTCAGGGCTCTTTGGGTGGCTGGACCGACCATGCCTTCAGCGAAAGGTTTGCCGACCCCGAGCACCCCGAGTACGCGCTCGAAGAACTCTCGCCAAGATTGTTCAGTTTCAACTCGCCCTTCGGAGCCTGCCGAACCTGCCACGGCCTGGGCAACCTGCTCGAGTTTGACGAAGAGCTGGTGATCCCCGACGACTCGAAGAGCCTGGCGGAGGGCGCGGTCGCGGCGTGGGCGAAAAACGGGCCGGTGCGGGCGTGGTTCAACCGCAAGCTGCGGCGGTTCTGCAAGGCGCAGGGCGTGTCGTTCAGCGTGCCCGTGCGCGACTTTACCGAATCGCAGCGGCAAGTGCTGCTCTACGGCGAAGCGGGTGCCAAGCCGGGCGCGAAATCCGGCCGATCGCGGCGGCGCTCGAGCGCGTCGAAGCTGTTCGAGGGCGTCATTCCCAGCATCATGCAGTGGTGGGGCAGCACCGAGAGCCCGGGGATCAAGGAATGGCTCAACGGGTTCATGTCGCAGCGACCCTGCCCGGAGTGCCACGGCGACCGGCTGAGGATCGAAGCGCTGCACGTGCAGATGTCGAGTTCGCACACGGCGGATGTCGGGAAGGCAGCGTCGGAGACCATCATCGGACGGCCACGCAGCGACGGGACGATGCTCAATGTCGCGGAGCTTTCGCGGCTGACGATCACCGATGCGCTGGCGTTTATCGAGGGGCTTACGCTCAGCACCGAGCAGGAGCGGATCGCTGAGCCGATCATGCGCGAGGTGGGGAATCGGCTGCGGTTTCTGACCAGTGTCGGGCTCGAGTATCTCTCGCTCGATCGCAGGACCGCGACGCTCTCGGGGGGCGAGGCGCAGCGGATTCGGCTGGCGACGCAGGTGGGCTCGGGGCTGGTCGGGGCGTGCTATGTGCTCGATGAGCCGACGATCGGGCTGCACCAGCGCGACAACGATCGGCTGATCCGCACGCTGCGGCACCTGACCGATATCGGTAACACGGTGATCGTGGTCGAGCACGACGAGGACATGATCCGCGCAGCCGACCACGTGCTCGACATCGGGCCGGGGCCGGGTGTGCACGGCGGGCGGGTGGTGGCGCAGGGCACGGTTGACGAACTCTGCGCGGTGCCCGAGTCGATCACGGGGGACTATCTGAGCGGGCGGCGTGCGATCGAGCTGCCCGAGTCGCGGCGCAAGCTGAGTGAGAAGAAAGCGATCGTGGTCAAGGGCGCGCGCGCCAACAACCTCAAGAGCGTGGATGCAGCATTCCCCATCGGCGGGATGGTCTGCGTGACCGGGGTCTCGGGCTCGGGCAAGAGCACGCTGGTGAATGATATTCTGTTGCAGGCGCTGCGCAGGCACTTGAATGGGGCGAAGGTCATCCCCGGTGCGCATACCAAGGTCAACGGGCTGCACCATGTCGATCGGGTGATCGAGGTGGACCAGAGCCCGATCGGGCGCACGCCTCGGTCGAACCCGGCGACGTACACGGGGTTCTTCGACGACGTGCGCAAGATCTTCACGCAGACCAAAGAGTCGAAAATCCGCGGCTACAAGCCCGGGCGGTTCAGCTTCAACGTCCAGGCGCAGAAGGGCGGCGGGCGGTGCGAGGCGTGCCAGGGGCAGGGGCTCAAGAAGATCGAGATGCACTTCCTGCCCGATGTCTTTGTCGAGTGCGAAATCTGTAAGGGCAAGCGATACAACCGCGAGACGCTCGAAGTCACCTATCGCAGCAAGAACATCGCGGACGTGCTGGCGATGACGGTCGAAGAGGCGGTCGGTTTTTTCGAGAACCATCAGAAAATCGTGCGGTTTGTGCGGTGTCTGCACGCGGTGGGGTTGGGGTATATCACGCTGGGGCAGCCGAGCACGCAGCTGTCGGGGGGCGAGGCGCAGCGGATCAAACTCGCGACCGAGCTTGGTAAGGGTGTGCGCGCCGATGGGACGGGGACGGGGGAGCGGACGCTGTATATTTTGGATGAGCCGACGACGGGGCTGCACTTTGAGGACATCCGCAAACTCCTCGGCGTGCTCGATCAACTCGCGGATGCGGGCAACACGCTGGTGGTGATCGAGCACAACCTCGACGTGATCAAGTGTGCCGATTGGATCATCGACCTGGGTCCCGAGGGCGGCGACCGCGGCGGCTCGATCATCGCAACCGGCACGCCCGAGCAGGTGGCAAAGGTGAAGGGCAGCTCAACGGGGGCGTATCTGAAGAGGATGCTCGGGTAAGGGGGGGGCGAGTACTTTGCGCCAAGGTGGAGCGGGTCTCCTGGTGTGCCACGGCCATCTTGGCCGTGCCGACGGGTCCGCACGGCCAAGATGGCCGTGGCACACGAGAGTGCATTACTGGTTCAGGCGGGTGCCTTCTCGCCCGTCAGCTTCTCGTACAGCGCATCGTCGATGCCGAGGTATTCGCGCATGTGGCGGTCGTAGGCGGCTTCGTCCTCATCTTTCGAGAGGTCGAGGCGGAGTTCGTTGATGACCTTGGTGCCTTGGCGGATCCACGCCTGGAAGGTTTCGTTCGAGACGTTGTCGTAGATCCACTGCCCGATCAGGCCTTTGAATGGCGGGCGATCCATCTGGTGCCCGGCTTTGCTGGTGACCTGGCAGACGAACGATCCCTCGGGCAGGTCGGGCTCGGGGGCGGTCTCGATCTCGGGGACGGGTTCGCCGAGCGATTCGAGCAGCTCGGCGATCGCGTTCTTGGGCATGAGGTCGCCCTTGGTGGTGGCGACGTGGTAGCCGTCGAGGAGGAGGCGTTTGGCTTGCTCGGTGTCGCCGGCCGAGACGAGTGCTGCGCCGGCGAGTTGGTAGGCCTTGCTGAACCCGGGGTTGAGCTCGAAGCACTTGCGGTAGGCGTCGGCGGCATCGGCGAAGCGCTCGGCCTGGGTGTAGGCCCCGCCGAGCGAGAAGTGGGCCATGTCGTTGTCGGGGTCCTCGCGGGCCATTTTCTCGAACTGGGCGATGCGGTCGTCAAGGCTGGGCACGGTGAACTCCTGTCTTTGGAAGCGCCCGCGCTGGTGTTGGGGGTGTTGGGGTGGTGGGGGCGCTGGTGTGTGTTGGTGTTGTGCCCAAGGGTAGGGAGTCGGCGGGCGGTGCGCGGGCGCGCAGGACCGCCCGCCGGGGAGACAGCCGGCGGGCGGGGAGAGAGGAGTTGCGTGGTCAGGGCATCGGCCCGGCGTCGAGCGTCAGGCCCGGCGGCGACGGCGGATTGCGGTCAGGCCGGCGAGCGCGAGGAGGCCGGCGGTCCCCGGGGTGGGGACGCCCGCGACGCGGAAGATGAGGAACTCGTCGTGGTTGTAGCCGCCAAAGAGCGGGTTGCCGGTGCCTCGGGCGTCGTTCCAAATCCATTCGGCGCTGTTGTCGATGCCCGGGCGGGTGCCCCAGATGGTGGCGTTGCCCGTGGCGCGGTTGTCCCAGTCGGTGAACTCGGCGGGGGCGATCCAGACCGAGGGGTTGCTGACCGCCCAGGCGAGGGCTTGGTCAACCTCGCCCTGGGTGGGCATGACCGAGGCCGGCCACGTCGCGGGCCAGCTGGCGTCGATGAGCTGGAGGTACTTGCCGACGGGGAAGACCTCCCACGCGCTGGTTCCGGTGTTGAACTGGAGGCTCTGGGTGACGTTGTTGAACTCGCCGAGGAAGCCTTGGGCGACTGAGCGGTCAGAGGCGGTCGCGACGTAGAAGTAGTCGCTGGCGGTCATGCCGCTGACGGAGAAGTTGTAGGTGGTGGTCCAGTCGTTGCCCGAGCCGACCGCTGCGCCGGTGGTGGCGCCGACGGTGCCTTTGTAGGCGTCGAACTCGTTATCGACGGTCATATTGACCGACCAGATATCGGCGGCTGCTGTCGAGGCAGCGAGCGCGACGAGGCAGGCGGCGAGTGTTGCGGTGCGGGTCAGTGTGTGGGACAGTGTGGGGGTCTTGGTGTGCATCGGGATGCTCCTGGGTGTGTGGTTCCCGGGTTGGGTCGATCGGCCGCCGCCCGGCGACACACCGGATGGGAACGAGCGGGGTTGCCGGGTTGTCGCGGACGGTGTTGTCTGCTCATGTTGAGAGCGAGCGCACGGGCAATCACTCACGGGGTTGCGGGAGTTTCTTGCCGGAAAGGTTCTTCTTTGGGAGTGAGACGCGACCTGAGGAGATCCGTACCATCTGCTTCCAATGCGGCGTGTACTGACCCCAGAACTCATGGACGACCCGGAACTTGATCCGGCCGAGCACGCCCTGGCGCTCCGCGGGTTGGCGAGGCTCAATGCGCTCTCCAGGAGTGACCGGATCCTCTGGCTGGCTGTCCGGGAGGTTGCGCAGCGGGTTGGTCGTCGGCTGCGTGTGCTCGACCTCGCGACAGGGTCCGGGGATGTCCCGCTGGCGCTGGCCGGTCGCGCCATGCGCGCAGGGATCGAGCTGGACCTTCATGCCTGCGATATCAGCGAGACCGCGCTGACTCACGCCCGGGACCGCGCGGACCGCCTCGGCATCCACATCAACCTCTGGCGGCACGACGCGGTGACCGAGCCCTTCGACCGACGGTTCGATGTTGTGACGTGCAGCTTGTTTCTCCACCACCTGGACACCGCGCACGCAGCGAGATTTCTCAAGAACGCCGCGAGCGCCGCGGACCACACGTTGCTGGTCAGCGATCTCCGCCGTGACCCCGCGGGATTGGCTGTTGCATGGGGCGCATCGCGGCTTGCGACCCGATCCCGCATCGTCCATGTTGACGCGGTCAAGTCGGTCCGGGCGGCATACACGCCGCAGGAGATGGGCGAGTTGGCTCGGTGTGCTGGTCTCCGCGGCGGCGAGGTCTGCACGCGCTGGCCGTGGCGTATGCTGCTGCGGTGGTGCCGCGATTGAACCAGGCTCGTGCAACGCGATTCGACGCGGTGGTGGTCGGCGCTGGGCCTGCCGGTGGGGTGTGTGCGGCCGTCCTTGCCTCGCGCGGCATGCGCACACTTCTGGTCGATCGGGATCGGTTCCCCCGTCGGAAGGTGTGCGGCGGATGTGTCGCGCCCGCGGGCGTGCGGGTGCTTGAGCGGCTGGGTATGACGAGGTGGCTGCCGCCGCTCGACAACACGCTTGAGTCGTTGCGGGTGATCGCGCGTGGGGTCGCCCATGATCTGCCGATTGAGCCGTATGTCACAGTCGAGCGTGCCGCGTTTGATCGGGGCATCTGCGAGGCGGCGATCGCCAACGGGGCAGAGTTCCGCGACGGCGTCACGGCCAGGGTGTTGCCGGACGACTCGGTCTGTCTTGGGCGCAGCGGGGAGGAGGAGGTCCTCCGGCCGGGTGTGATCGTCGTTGCGGACGGGTTGGGTGGGTCGGCTCTTGCTGCACGGGCCGAGTTTGCGCCGAGCGTACAGAAGCAGAGCGTGATCGGTGTCGGCACGTTGCTGGGGTCGTGCCCTGTCTACGCCGAACGCGGGGCGATCACGATGGTGTGCGCGCGCGGCGGGTATGTCGGGACCGCGCCGTCGGGTGACGGCCGCTGGTCTCTTGCTGCGGCGCTTGATCCGGCGGGCGTCCGCGGCTGCGGCCCGATCGAGGCGTTGCGGCGGGTGCTCGGTGAGTCCGACCTGGAGCTGCCCGAGATCGCAAAGGGTCAGCTCCGCGGCGTGGGCAACATGACCAGACGCAGGAGGGTGGCATCCGGGCGCGTGCTGGTCGTTGGTGATGCGGCTTCGTATCTTCAGCCGCTCACGGGAGAGGGGATGAGCTGGGCGATGGCGTGCGCCGCGGAGATCTGGCCGCACGCAGAGGCCGCGGCCCGGGGCGAAGATGTAGCGCGACGATGGCAAGCCGCGTGCACCCGGTTGCTGCGTGCCCGGCGTGTGGTGTGCCGGGCGGCGTGCACTCTCGCGGCGCACCCCCGGGCCGTGCGCTGGGTGCTGGGTGCCGGTCGTGGGACTCCGGTGATGGGCTGGCTGAGCCGTCGGCTTTGCTGGAGTCCGGCATGACCTCGAGCGCCCAACTGCTGGGGATCGGCACCGCGTCGCCCGACACCGAGCTGACGGCCGAGGCGTCGCTTGGTCTTGCCCGGAAGCTGTCCCCGGGTGAAGATGCCGAACGTCTTGGCGCGCTGCACGTTCATTCGGGTGTGTCTCGCCGTGGGAGTGTGCTGACCGACAGTGGCGACCGCGAGGACCTCTTCGTCTCTGGAGATGGCAAGGGGCCGACCACGGCGACCCGCCTGGCGAGATTCCGCGAGGCTGCCGGGGTTCTTGCGAGCGCCGCTTCGCGGGACGCGCTTGCGGCTTCGGAGGTCCGAGCCGAGCGTGTGACACACCTCATCACTGTCTCGTGTACCGGGGCGGACTCGCCGGGTCTGGCCCACGATCTCATCGATCAACTCGGCTTGTCAGCGCAGGTCTCGCGCACGCACGTCGGGTTTATGGGCTGCCACGGCGCGATCAACGGCTTGGCCGTCGGGAACGCGTTTGTGGCTGCGGACCCAGAGGCAATCGCGATGGTCGTCTGTGCGGAGGTGTGCAGCCTGCACTACCACATCGGGGGCCGGTGGGATCAGCAGGTCGCCAACGCGATATTTGCTGACGGCGCTGCTTGCGCCATCGTTGGTCGGCGGCCGGGCAAGCCCGTCGTGCGGGCGTTTGGGAGCCGGGTGTTTCCGAAGACCCGTGATCTCATGTCCTGGACGATCGGCGACCACGGCTTTGCGATGCGGCTCTCACCCAGAGTGCCCGCGGTGCTGCGCAGGCATGTGCGCGAGTGGTTCGAGCCCTGGCTCGCGGGCGAGGGGCTCGGGCTTGCCGACATCTCGGGCTGGGCGGTACACCCGGGGGGAAGGGACATCCTCGAGGCGGTCCGGCTCGGGCTTGGACTGCCGGATGATGCTCTTGCCGATTCGCGGGCGGTGCTCGATGGGCACGGCAACATGTCCTCGGCCACGGTGCTGTGGGTGATCGATGCGTTGCTCGGGCGGGGTACGCCGGGGCTGATCGTGGCGTTGGCGTTCGGCCCGGGGATGTCGGGTGAAGCGATGCTGCTGCAAGTGCCGGAGACGTGAAGCGGCCGGGCGATCCCGGAATCCATGCCGAATCTCACCTGTGGTGGGCCGATGAAATCGGGCTTGGCGGCATGCCATGGCCGCTTGGTGGGTGGCCGCCGGGTTTCCTTTTTGCAAATCCGTGAAACGGCTTGACCGAACACAGTCCAAACGTATAGTGTGGCTATATGTTTGGTATATGCTCGTATTTCGCGTCTGCCTCGGTGTCCTCGAATGACCGCCTCCAGCAGCTTCTTGTTGCTCTGGAAGCGCGCAGCGAGGGGTGCTCGCCTCGGCGCGTTGGGGCGATCGGTCGGGGGCTCGCGCTGCAATCCGGCCTCCATGAGTTGCTGAGCGGGGGGATCGGGGATCGGTGTTGGGTGCCTCCGATGGCGGTGCTGGTGGATCTGGCTCGGGGGGCGATCGCCGGGGGTGGGGGCTCCGGCGGTGGGGGCGGTGGGGGTGCGGGCGGGGCGGTCTTCTGGATCGGGCGTCGGTGCTGGCCTTCCCCGCACGCCTTGGGCACTCGGGACAACCCACCGGGCGGGGCATCGGGCAAATCCGGAGGGCGCGGGTTGTTGGGAGGGTCGGTGTTGGGGGGGTCGGTGTTTGTCGATGCGGGCGGCATCCGCGAGCGGGTCTGGGCTGCCGAACTCGCGGCCCGGAGCGGGGCTGCTGCGGTCGTCATCGTCGACGGCACCGGGCTGCGCATGGCCGACTCGCGGCGGTTACAGCTCGCGGCCGAGTCGTCCAAGGCGGTCGTGCTGCTGGCGCGGCCCGAGGCCGAGCGGGGGGAGCTGTCGGCGGCGCGTTCGCGGTGGCTTGTCGAGCCGTTACCGCCGGCTTGCACCGAGACGAGTTTCGATCAGCAATGGACTGTGACCCTTCTGCGCTGCAAGGGAGTGCAGCCTACGGCTGGGAGCGCGCGGCGGTGGGCTGTGCGACGGGAACATGCAACAGGGATCATCCATGATTGGCAGGCGTGCGGCGGCGATCTGGCTTTGCGCGTGGTCGATCGACGTGCGGCGACGGCGTGACCGGGCGACCCGCGACGCGGCGCTCGGTGCGGCGCCGTTGCTGCTGGTTCGGCAGGACCATCAGCGGCAGGTCGTGGCTGCGTGCTGTCGTCGTGCGGGCAGCGCGGGGGTGCGGCCGGGGATGCCGGTGGCGCAGGCGCGCGCGCTGTTCGATGTCGGGCGGGTCCGGGTCGAGCCCTACGAGCCGACCCGGGACGCGGCGGCACTGCGCTCGCTGGCGGCATGGGCGCACCGGCTCTCGCCGCGTGTTTCCCTCGACCCGCCCGATGGGCTGCTGCTCGACCTGACCGGGTGCGAGCGGGTGTTTGGGGGCGAGGACCGGTGGGCTTCCCGTGCTTTGCACCAACTCACCCGGCTCGGGGTCTGCGCCCGCGCGGCGGTCGCGCCGACGTTTAGGTGTGCGTGGGCGCTCTCCCGGTTCGGCGCTGCGCCTGCTGCCATCGTGCTGCCGGGCACGCAGCGCGCCGCGATCGCGCCGCTGCCGATCGCGGCCCTGCAACTGGAGCTGGACACCATCGCCGATCTTGCCACCGTCGGTGTCGAGACGATCGGGCAGCTGCTCGACCTGCCCCGGGCGGCGTTGCCTGCGCGCTTTGGTGCATCGTTGCTCTTGAGCCTTGACCGGGCGCTCGGGCACGCGATCGAGACGATCGAGCCCCTGCGCCCGACGGTGCCGCACACCGCCGAGCGGGTATTCGACGGCCCGACGGATCGGCCTGACGCGATCGAGTGGAGCGTGCGCGACTTGCTCGGCACGGTGGCCGCCCGCCTCGGGGCCGAATCGCTGGGCACCCGGCAGCTCGAGATCGTGCTGGTGCGCTCTGACCTGCCGCCGGAGCTGCTCACGGTCCGGATGGGGCGTCCGAGCCACGACGCGTCCCACCTGTGGGCGTTGGTGCGCCCCAAGCTGGAGCGGGCGCACCTGGGGTTCGGCGTGGAAGGTGTGCGGGTGACGGCGCGCGGGCTGGCCCGCGTGCAACACCAGCAGGCCGAGTGCTGGGAGGGTGAGACCACCACCACGACGAGCCGCGCCCGCGACCTGCTGCTCGACACGCTTGCCAACCGGCTCGGCTCTGGGCGGGTGTTGGTGGCGTCCATGACCGAGTCGCATATTCCGCAACGCGCGTTCGTCATGCACGAGCCGGGCGCGCAGGAGAGCCGGACACCGGCGGCGGGTGTTGCTCGGCAGGACCGCCCGACGATGTTGCTTGCGCGACCTATGCCCGCTCGGGTGGTTGCGCTCACGCCCGACGGCCCGGTGCGTCGGGTCACGTGTTGTGGTGAGACGCACGACGTGCTCGCCTGCTGCGGCCCCGAGCGGATCGCGCCGGAATGGTGGCGGCGCACGGCCCCGACCCGCGACTACTTTGCTGTGCGGTGTCAGGACGGCCGCTGGCTCTGGCTCGGGCGCAACCTGACGAGCGGGCGCTGGCATGTGTATGGGATATGGGCGTGAGCGATGCCCGACTCTCCCCCGCCCAAACCGAGAACGCACCCGAGTAAGGCTGTCGGTGCGCGCGCAGCGACATCACACACCGGACGCCATTCCTTGCCGACGACGGCTTACGCCGAGCTGTCGGTCACCAGCAACTTCACGTTCCTGACCGGGGCGAGTCATCCCGAGGAGATGGTCGAACGTGCGGGCGAGCTCGGGCACCGGGCCGCGTCGATTGCCGATACCAACACGCTCGCGGGGGTTGTGCGGGCGCACGTTGCTGCCAAGAGCGCGGGCATCCCGCTGGCGGTTGGTTGCCGACTCGTGTTGACCGACGTGCCGCCGTTGCTGGTGTATCCGACCGATCGTGCTGCGTACGCCCGGCTGTGTCGGTTGCTGACGCTCGGCAAACGCCGTGCGCCCAAGGGTGAGTGTCACCTGTCGCTCGTCGATCTGGTCGAGCACCAGACGGGGTTGTTGTGCATTGTGGATGATGCGGAACCCACCACTAACACGCCGGAGCGTATCGAGACGCTGCGCACGCTCTGCGAAGTGTTCAACGACGATCGGCTCTCGCTGGCGGTGGCGCATACCTGCTCGGGCGACGACCGCCAGCGGATTGATCGAACCGCGGCTGTCGGGGTGTCGCTGGGCATCCCGCTGGTGGCGACCAACCGTGTGGTGTACCACGAGCCGGGCCGCCGGGCGTTGCAGGATGTGGTGACGTGTATCCGTCACGGCTGCACGCTCGATGCGGCGGGGTTCAGGCTGGACGCCAACGCCGAGCGTCACCTCAAGCCGCCGGGCGAGATGGCGAGGCTGTTTGCCGATCGTCCCGGCGCGATCGCGCGCACTGTCGAGATTGCCGAGCGGGCGATCGCGTTCAGCCTTGACCAGCTCCGCTACCAGTACCCGAGCGAGTCGTGCCCGCCGGGGATGGGCCCGACCGCGTACCTCGCGCAGCTCGCGGCTGAGGGGGCTGCGACGCGGTACCCCGAGGGCGTGCCCGATTCGACCCGCAAGGCGCTGGACTATGAGCTCGCCCTTATCGCCGAGTTGGGCTACGAGCCGTACTTTTTGACCTGTTACGACATCGTGCGGTTTGCCCGCTCGCGGGGGATTCTCTGCCAGGGTCGCGGCGGGGCGGCGAACTCGGCGGTGTGTTTTTGCCTTGGGATCACGGAGGTGGACCCCGCGCGGTACAGCCTGCTTTTTGAGCGGTTTATCAGCCGCGAACGCCGCGAGCCGCCCGACATCGACATCGACTTTGAGCACGAGCGCCGCGAGGAGGTGCTGCAGTACCTCTACGCCAAGTACGGGCGTGAGCGGGCGGCGTTGACCGCGGTGGTTATCAGTTATCGAGGGCGTAGCGCCGTCCGTGAAGTCGGCAAGGTGCTGGGGCTTCCGGCCGACTGTATCGACGTGCTCGCGAAAGACCTCGACGGTTGGAGCGAGACCGCCAGCGCCGAGCGTGTCCGCGAGCTGGGGCTCAATCCTCGCGATCCGACCATGCGCCGCGTGATCGCGTTGTCTGCCGAGTTGGTGGGGTTTCCCAGGCACCTGTCGCAGCACGTCGGGGGGTTTGTCATTACCGAGACTGATTTGTGTGAGCTGGTTCCGATCGAGAACGCGGCGATGGAGGACCGCACCGTCATCGAGTGGGACAAGGACGACATCGACGCGATGGGGATGCTGAAGGTGGATTGTCTGGGGCTGGGGATGCTCACCTGTATCCGTAAGGCGATGGCTTTGGTGGACGGCCGCACCGACCACCGAGAAAGTCAGCCGCTGTCGATTGCGCACGTCATGGAAGTGGAATGCGCCGACGACGCGGTGTACGACATGATCTGCCGCGCCGACACTGTGGGGGTGTTTCAGATCGAGAGCCGGGCGCAGATGTCGATGTTGCCGAGGCTGCGTCCACGGACGTTTTATGACCTGGTGATCGAGGTGGCGATTGTCCGTCCGGGTCCGATCCAGGGCGGCATGGTGCATCCGTATCTGCGCCGCCGCCAGGGTGGCGAAGCAATCACGTATCCCACCCCGGAGATTCGTGCGGTGCTGGAACGCACGCTGGGTGTGCCGTTGTTTCAGGAGCAGGCGATGCAGATCGCGATCGTCGCGGCGGGGTTTACGCCCGATGAGTCCGACGGCCTCCGCCGCGCGATGGCGGCGTGGAAGCGCAAGGGCAACGCGATTGACCGTTACGGCAAGAGGCTGATCGAGGGGATGCTCGCCAACGGCTACCCGCGCGAGTTTGCCGAGCGGTGCTTCGAGCAGATCAAGGGGTTCAGCGAGTACGGGTTCCCCGAGTCTCATGCGGCGAGCTTTGCGATTCTGGTGTACGTGTCGTGCTGGCTCAAGCACCACTACCCGGCCGAGTACGCCGCTGCGCTTCTCAACTCCCAGCCAATGGGCTTCTACCGCCCTGCGCAGATTGTCCGCGACGCGCAGGACCACGGGGTCGAGGTCCGGGCGGTCGATGTCCACGACAGCGAGTGGGATTGCACGCTCGAGGGCGACTCGATCCGGCTGGGGATGCGGCTTGTGAAGGGGCTCGGGCGGGCGCAGGCCGACCGGCTTGTTGAGGCGGTGCGCGAGCATGGGGTGTTCGAGTCGGTCGAATCGCTCTGGCGCAGAAGTGGTGTGAGCGTGGCGACACTGCGCGCGCTCGCTCGCGCCGATGCGTTTACGTCGCTGGGGCTGGACCGTCAGCGGGCGCTCTGGATGGTCAAGCCTCTTCGTGATGTCGAGATGCCGTTGTTTGCCGATCATGGCGGGCCCGACGACGACACCGCGGCGCTCCCCGAGGCGGCGCCTTCGGTTCGGGTTGTGCACGACTACGAGACCGTGGGGCTGTCGCTCAAGGCGCACCCGGTGTCGTTTTTGCGCGAGGAGTTGGGTCGGCGCGGGGTTGTGCCGGCGTCCGACCTCCGCAGCGAGTTGCGCTGTCCCCCCAAGCGGGTGGTGTGTGTTGCGGGGTTGGTGCTGTGTCGGCAGCGTCCCGCGACGGCCTCGGGCGTGGTGTTTATCACGTTGGAGGACGAGACAGGGATCGCGAACCTGATCCTCTGGAGCGACACGTTCGAGAAGTGCCGCCGGGTTGCGCGGCTGAGCCGGATGTTGCTGGCGCGGGGCGTGGTCGAGCGCGAGGGCGAGGTGGTGCATCTCCACGTCCGCCACCTGGAGAGCCTCGACGCGATGCCCGACGTGCCCGAGGTGAACTCGCGCGACTTTCACTGAACACGCGGCGTTCTCGGTTATATGCCCGGGCCGAAAAGTGACGGCCCGTCATCGTCGGTGCTGCCCGGCTCGATCGGTTCCACGAGCGATGGGTCGTCGTTGTGCGGGCTATTGACGCGCGTGCTCACCGGGAAAGCTTCCATCTCCTCGGCTGGGAAGGGATCGAACAGGCTGTCGGGCGGCGCGTCCTCGCCGAGCCAGCGGTCGAAGTCCGACGGGCGCACGATCACGGGCATCCGGTCGTGAATCGTCGCGACAAGATCGTTCGGCTCGGTGGTCAGGATCGTGAACGACTCGGCCGGTTTCCCGTCACCCTGCCACGATTCCCACAGCCCGGCAAAGCAGAAGATGGGATCGTTGCGCAGGCGGATCAGGTGCGGCTGCTTGGTGCCGCCCGCGCGCTTCTGCCATTCGTAGAACCCGCTCGCGGGCACCAGACACCGGCGTGATTTGTACGCCGATCGGAACATGCGGTTGCTCGCGGCGGTCTCTGAACGCGCATTGATCGGCCCCGGCTTCCCGTCTCTGGACCACGACGGCGTGAACCCCCACCGCATCGCGGCCAACGCTCGCGCACCGTTCCCCTGCGATCGGCAGACCGGCGCGGGCTGGGTCGGCGCGACGTTGAAGCTGGGGCTCAACTCCTCGACGCTTGGGAAGTGGAGATCAAGAAAGCTGTGCACGTCGCGCCATGAGTACTGTCGGGTGTAGCGGCCGCACATGATCTCAGAGCATACGCCGGAGCGCGTGACAGCTCCGGGCAGGAGAGTGCGCTTGGGTGCGGGGAACTTCGCGCCTGGAGAAGTCCAAGGCGTACCGGATCGCCGACAGCGCGGCGAACGTGATCGCAACCCGGAGCATGGAGCGGCCGGGAACACCAACTGACATCCGCGGTAGCGTGGAGTTGCGGGGCTGGGCCAGCTCCCTGCGGCAAGACCAACGCGTCCTGGCCGAGTGCGTTTACCCGGACTCAAGCAGTTTCTGAACGCTCTGGGCTCCGGCCGCGTTGCCTTGGGTGTTGAGAAACTTTGAGAATCGGCTCACGATCTCGGGCAGTTGATCTGTCGATCGACCAAGCTCCCGTCGCGCCAGCATCATGTTCAGCGCCTCGCGCCACGCGGCTTCTGCGATGCCCGGCCGGTCTTGGCGCAGCCTGGCTTCAGCGAGCATTCGGAATGCCCAGATCGTGTACTTGTCGTCGAGCCCGCGCTCTTCCAACCAGATGTTGATGACTGACCGAATCTCGTCACCCGCCCGAGCGTGCTGGCCTCGCTTGCTTTCCATTTCGGCGAGGTTCAATCTCGCCAGGTTGCGGCCGAAGTTATTGTCGGGTTGTGATTGTCTGTAACGCTCGAAGAGAGCGACCTGCATGGCGTGCGCCTGCTCCGCCAGCTCCGTTGCACGCACCGCGTCGCCAGCTTCTGCTGCTCTGGTGCTCTGGTGCGAGATCAACGAGCAGAGCCCGGCCCGAGCGCGGAGCGTGCGTGGGTCGTTCTTTCCGAGCCACGCCGTGCAGTCGTCGATCAGTGATTCGTAGCGAGGCTGCCCCTCGCCGAAGTCGCTTCGTCGCTCGAGGGCCAGTGCGTGCAGCCGACGGGCGTCGATCGATTGTGCTGCGCGTTCTCCAAACACCGAAGCGATACGCGGCAGGTGCGTCGAAGCGGTGCCAAGGACGATCGAGAGATCGGAGACCTCGACCGCTGCCCGCCATTGCTCGTTTCGAGTTTCGAGAGCTTCGCGGGAGTCCGGGCCGAACTCCTGCTCGGCGAGGGCGACCGCGTCTGTCCAGGCTGCGAGTGCCTTGCGGTGCTCACGAAGCCGGGTGAACGCGTGGGCCAGTGTTCCACGAAGGCGAAGTGCTGCCCCGGCCGTGAGGTCGTCGGACTCGACCTGCTCGAGCCCGCGATCGATGAGATCGACCAGCGCCTCTCGCTGAGCGCCACTCGCTTCGCGCAGGTCAAGCCCCGAGAGCACCTCACCGAGATACGCGGCGACCTCGTCTGCTTCTTCGGCACGCGCAGCCGCGGCGCGTTGTGAGGATTCGGCGGCAACGCGCCCCGACACCGCGAGGCTGCCGCCCCCGAGCACCGCGACCGCTGCGGTAAGGGCGAGGGCCGCGACCAGTGGTTGCCGGCGCGCCCAGCTTCTCATCGCGTACACGGCCGACCGGGGACCCGCATCCAGCGGCTCGGAACGGCGGAATCGTTGGATGTCCGCGGCGAGCTCCGAGGCCGTCTGGTATCTTCGTTCGGGCATCCGCTCTGCACAGCGCGTGATGATCCAACCCAGTTCACGGAGCTGGCGGCCGCTTGCATAGTCGCTCTTGGCGGGTGGACGTACCGTATCAAGGGGAGACGTTCGCGCGGGATAGGTGTCGGTGAGCAGCGTGTAAAGGACCAGCCCGAGGGTGAACACGTCCGTCCGGGAATCTGTCTCAGCACGAAAGTCACTTCCCGATTGCTCGGGACTCATGAACTCGGGAGTGCCGACACTGCGCGACTCTGCGGTATGGGTCAGCGACGTGCCGTCCGCTTCGGTTGCCTTGGCGATCCCAAAGTCGATCACAAGGGCTCGGGGCTCTTGCTCGGTCTGGGTCACCAGGATGTTCGACGGCTTCAGATCTCTGTGCATGACTCCGCGGCTGTGCGCGTGCTGTACCGCTTCGCAGACCTGTATCAGCAGTGCCAGACGAGTGTCGAGCGAGGGCGCAGTCTCACGACAGAATCGGTCGATCGGCACGCCCGGCACGTAGTCCATGACGAAGTAGGGCAGGCCCTGAGGTGTCATGCCAGCGTCGTGGATCGCCACGATGCCGGGGTGATCCAGTCTGCTGAGAATCTCCATCTCACGACGAAAGCGGCGAAGCACGCGGCGACTATTGAGGCCGGGATGCAGCACCTTGATCGCCAGCCTGCGCGGGATAGGCTCGGTCTGTTCGGCTTCGTAGACACGACCCCAGCCACCCTCGCCCAGGAGGCGGCCGATCCGGTAGCGACCGAGCTGCGGTGGCAGTTGCTCAAATGATGCCTCGATCTCGCCGGTGAGAGAGCCGATCCCCGCATCGAGCCGGGCCGGGTCAGCCGAGGCACGGAGCAGGCGACGGACGGTGCCGACCAACTCGACGTCACCGGCAGCCACCGCCTGGAGTTCAGCTTCGCGGGCTTCGGGTGGGAGCGCGAGCAGCCGATGGAAGATCTCCTCAACCTTGTCGGTGCGTGAAGATCCCATCAGGCAGTTCGCTCTTCGATCCAGGCGATGAGCCAGGCCCGCGCAAACGCCCAGTCTCGCTCGGCGGTTGCCCGAGAGACCCCGGTGAGTTCGGCGGTCCGCTCAAGGGTGACGCCGCAGAGGGCGTGCAGCGTGACGGTCTCTGCCTTCCTCGGATCGAGCTTGTGGAGTTGCACCATCGCCTTTCGCATCAGTTCGCTTATCTCAACTCCCTCAGAGGCGTCCGACTGGTGAGCACATGTGACTCCGAGTTCGAGAGACTGCATGCCGACTCGGCCGCCGCGGCGGTCGGTCCTGACCCGTCGTTTGTGGTCGAGGAGGACCCGCATCATTACACGCGTTGCGAGAGCGAAGAACTGCTCACGGTTCTCGGCAATATTTCTCTGGAGCATGAGCCGCTCGAAGGTCTCGTTGGCGAGGGCCGTGGGGCCGACACCCGAGACATCGAGCCTTGCGTCTGGTCTGCGCCCAAGTCGCACGGCAGCGAGCCGGTGCATATCGCTGTAGGTGGCTTCCACGAGCCGCGCGAAGCCTGTCGTGCGGTCCAGGCGGATGCCATCGAGCAGCTTGGTGACGGAGGTATGTGTCAAGAAAACCTTTTCGAGGTGAGGGGATGAGGTCCGTGCCTACGCGGCTCGTGGTGTACACACGATACCCAGGCGACGCGATCGAAGGGTGGGCCGGGGGACCTCCTTTCGACATCGCCAAGCCGATGAGACAAAGGAGATGCTGTGATGGAAATCAAAGCCGGTACTGGACTTCTGGCTACTGTGGCCGTGATCGCATTAGTCTGTACCCAGACTTGGGCACAGGAGGGATATGTCTGGCGCGAGCAGAGCATCTCGACACCACCGGCCCGCTCTGGGCACGCGATGTGTTTCGATTCGGTCCGGGGTGAGGTGGTGCTCTTCGGTGGCGAGCTTGACTCGCTCCTCGAGTACGGAGATACATGGACTTACGATGGTTCGGCATGGCTTTCACACGGGTCGAGCGGGCCGAGCCCGCGCTCGTCAGCCTCGATGGCGTTCGACGAGGCACGGGGCATGGCGGTGCTCTTCGGCGGGAGCGTGCAAACAGAGAATGGTCGGGTGCACTACTCGGAGACCTGGCTGTGGAACGGTGCGCAGTGGGAACTCGCAACGGACGAAGGGCCAGATCCTCGCAACCTGCGGGCGATGGTCTACGACTCGGTGCGGGAGCGGATCGTGCTTGTTGGCGGCGTTCGGTATGACGCAGATTGCGATTGCTGGGTCCACCTGCAGGACACTTGGGAGTGGGACGGCTCCTCATGGATTGAGTCAACTGCACCGCCCATGCCTTGGGCAAATCAGACCGCGTTCTTCGACGCCGAAGCAGGCCAGACGTTGGTGTTCGGCGGCTCCTCCAGCCAAGGCGGCGGGCAGATGGGCGATACCTACACCTTCGACGGGACCGATTGGACGCCGGCGGCATCGGATGGTCCTTCGCCCCGTATGGGCGCGGCCGGTGGATACAGCGAAGCGAAGGCCTTCGGCGTGCTCTTTGGAGGCCGCGAGTGCAGCGCATGCGGACCGATGGAAGACCTCTGGGTCTGGCGGAACCAGCATTGGATCGAGTGGACCGGCGTCGATGTCCCGCCGGGGCGTGAAGGGGTGCTCGTATACGACTCAAACCGAGAAGTATTTGTGTTGTACGGTGGGCTCGTCAACAACGTGGGTCCGCTGGACGACCATTGGGAGTTCGAGCTGTGCCCGGTGGATTTGACGCAGGACGGCGAGGTGAACACCCTGGATTTCCTCCTCTTCCTTGGCGCATGGTCGCAGCGCGATCCAGTCGCCGACTGGGACAGCAACGGCACGATCAACACGCTGGACTTTCTCGCGTATCTGAACGAGTGGGTTGCAGGTTGCTGAGCAGCTTCGCTCTACAGAAAAAATGAGACTATTTCATCCCGGGGTAGATAATCCCGAAGCCCCGGGCCGACATCATGCAGGAGGACTCCGCTGCCTGTTCTTGTTTGGTCTGCTCGCTTTTCCTCGCTGCTGTGTCTGAGGTGTGCGGCAAACTCCGATTCTCCTGCGCGATAAGTTTAGAAAACTCAGGAAGGGTGCCTCATGCGCGTTCGGTGTTTCTCCAGGCATCATCGCCGATTGCAATGCCGAGAAGTGCACGACTCGTTACGGTTCTCATGTCGAGCACCGGCGTCTGCACGTGGCGTAGAGCCCCCCCAGAGCAAGGAGAGCAAGAGCGTTTGGCGCTGGAATGGCGATGGCGAATGACTCGTTGTCCTGCCAGAAGCGGACGGCGTAGGCGGTCTCGTAGGGAATCTCGATGTCGAACTCGAGCATGATATCGCCGCCGTCGGTCTTAAAGCCCGGGCCGGAAAGAATGTGGTACTCCTCCGCCGAGCCAAGGGGCTCGCCGAAGGGGTCGCGTGGGTCATACACCTCGATGTACCCAAACCAGTCGGCCCACCAGTCATCGTCGGGGTCGGAGTCGCCCAGCAGATTCCAGGAGCCACTGAGGCGGACCGTGACGGTCGTGGTCTCGGGCGGCTCGTCCCCGCCGTCGTAGGCGACGGCAAAGACATTATCGACTTGCCCAAACCCGGCAGCGGCGGACCAACTGTTCGGCTCGTCGTGGGCGTAGCTGTAGACATTCGAGGGAGTGTTCATGTCGATGAAGGGATCCTCGCCGGTGAGGGGTATCCGCGACCGGACGCGCGAGACCGCCGCGAGATCGCCGGTGACGACGGGACCGACCTCGACGAGCCCGTCACTGAACGGGTCGAGCACCTCCTGGTCAAGGGAGTAATCATGCGTGAGCCCCGGGTGCATGTGATACACCTCCCCCTCGGCCCAGACGCCCCAGAGCTCGGGAAAGTCGGTGTTCCACTCGGCACGGTCAAACTGGCCTTGAGGCGTGACCGAAGCCGAGACATAGCCCCAGGAGGAGCCGAAGGCGTCGGCGAGGGCGGGTGAGGATGCGATCGAGCCCACTCCCCCAGCGATAGCAACTAACAGGACTCCACTGGTGTTACATGATACCATTTCGGCTCTCCTTTGTACTCTCCGAGTCTTCGCCCGTTTCCATCCACTCCTCGATAATCCGGCGAGCGATCACTCCCAGCGGTTACGACCTGTGGTCTGGAGCCATCCGCCCGCGATCGGTCAGAATCCACGAGAGATCGGCTCCGTAGGATGGCGCGCAGTACCCACATGAAGCTCCTTGCCCCGCTCATGGTCTTCGATTGGGCCCCGCATAGTTGTGCCGGCCGGATGAATCATGCCGACGTTTCGTCGCTCTGAGGGCAACACGTACCGACTTCTTGAGGGCCGCTTTCATGGCTTTCGCTACCGCTGTACCGCAGGCACTTGTCGAACTCCACCTCTTTGGAAGTAGCGTGGTTTCGGCGGCTGTAGCAGCAGCCAGCCCCGGTCCGGCTGCCCATGTATTGAGATCCGCTACATGGTCTCCTTCTGCCCTTCTGCTCCAGGCAAGGGGTCGTCCAACATTATCATTGGCATGATAACGCTCATTATGATAGTAGACCGTAATACCTGCCTTGCATAATCCCCACTTCTTCCACCACCATATGCCGCTCTTGCAACAGCATTTGAACTCAATTCTAATCCGAGGTATGGTGGCGCCCCCAGCCCTCTTGCTCAAGGTCACATCGCGACCGCCGAGCCATCGCCTAATCGTAATGGGGCGAGAAACCAGTGTTTCGGCATCTGCCTCAGTCGTCCATGTCAATAGCCCTGTGGGGTCAGTTCTGGCAACAGGATTGTTCCCCACATACCCGTAACCATTGCCGGTATTATACCCGTCGTACCAGGCCCCCCTCGTGTCTCGCGACATGAACCGCCCACCGGACGGATCGAGATTGCGGGCGCGGTAGTAGTATGAACCTGTTTCGGGATCATATCTCCTTCCTGTGAACAGATAGGCATTGGCGATCGCTGATTGGGCAATGGTGGTTCCAGAAGAATCGAAGAATGACGGCGAGGCATAGGCATCGTAAGTGCTTCGCTCTGCTGTAGTACCGCCTTCGTCGGTAATGGCAATGATGGACCCAAGGCCGTTGGAGTGGTAGTAGAACCGGTCGGCCTCGCCAGCATGATCCATAGTGATAACTTCATCGATCCAAGAGCCGTAGGAGTAGTTGCGGGCCAGGGCGCTATCCTCATATTCCTCAATCGCCCGCCAGTTGTAGGTGTAGACATAGACCGCGGCTAAGTCTGGCATGCCGACGATCGCCTTGCGGATGCGGCGGCCAAGGGCGTCGTACCAATACTCACTGAGGATGTCACCAGTGCCGCTAGCCTTGACCATCGTCATACGGTTCTCGGCGCGCAGGCAACTCGCCATGTCGAGCTGGTGATCGTAGTAATATTCACGGCTGCCATCCGCAACCAAACTCCCGTTCTTGTCATGCCGCCGGTTCTGGCCTGTGGCGATGCGGGGCCGGGTGCCGGCGGTCGTGATGTGTTCGATGAGCGCAACGAGATCGTTGCTGTCTACGGCTCCATCGCCGGTGAGGTCGGCGAGGCCAGCATCCAGTGTGTCGGCACCAAACTTCGTCAGCAGTTCCGTAAGATCGAGTGTATCAACAACGCCGTCGCCGGTCAGGTCAAAGCTCGGCCCCGTGAAGCACGGGCTCACACCGAAGTCATCAGCACGCCCATCATCGTCGGGGACGGGGCAGGGGCCATCGTTCGACGGATCGTCGTACTCATTCATAACATTGATGGAGTTGCAGTAGGTTGCGTTTTCGCCGGTGTCGAGGTCGTGGATGGAGAACGTGGTCCAGTTATGGACCGGGTCGATGTTCCATGTACGGTGACGGCGTGGAGTGGGGACACTGCCATCGACCCACTGCCCCCGCTTGTAATCAACGAGTCGGTAAGCGTCGTCGTATGCGTAGGCCTCGGACTGGGTGACCGGCTTGGTGTCGTCGTAGGGGATCGACTGCTGCAAGTTCTCCGCAGAGAGCCGGTTGCCTTCACGGTCGTAGTCGTGCCCGAAGCCAGCAAAGGTGGTGGCACCATCGGGCAGCACATGGCGGAGCGCCGTCACCCAGTCGTTGTCGTTGTAGTCGTAACGGGCTTGCGTGCCGTTGGCGAAGGTCTTGGTGAGGACGCGGTTGGCGATGTCGTAGGCGTAGACGGCGGCATCAGAGACTTCGGCAAGCCGACCGCGCTGGTCGAGGGTCTCGACGACGATCTTTCCGCTGGGGTAGAGGAGCGTCCGGGTGTTGGCGAAGACATCGTATTCGTAGCCGACGACATAAGAATAGGTTTCGGGCAGGTCGGTCTGTGTGCTGGTGAGGATGCGGTCGGCGCAGTCGTAGGTGTAGCCGATGTGGGAGTGGTTGTTGTCGGCCCGAGTCATGCGGCCACCGGTGTCGTAGTCAAACTCGTCAATCAGGCCCGTCGCGTAGCTGCGTTCACGCAGGCGGTGCAGATCGTCGTAGGTGTAGATGGTGATGTTTCCGGGCTCGTCGTTTTCGCCCATGCCGTCCTCGCGGGTCAGCATGTTGCCAACGCCGTCGTAGGTGAAGCGGTTGGTCGTTCCGTCTGCAAACAACTCGGTGATCAGGCGGTCGGCGTCGTCGCGCTCATAAGAAGTCGTGTTCCCGTTGGCGTCGGTCAGGCTTGTAAGGTTGCTCGCGGGGTCGTAAGTCGAGAGCGTCACAGCGGCTGGGCCGTCGGCATCGGGCCAGATGGTCGAGGAGGTTCGTCGGCTTGCCGCGTCGTACGCAAACTCGGTCCGGTTGCTCTCGCGGTCTGTTACAGCGAGAAGATTGCCGACGAGATCGTACTCGTACTCGGTCGGCTGATCCATCGCGTCGATTACGCGAGCGAGGCGGTTGAGGTTGTCATAGAAGGAGATCGGGCCGTGCCCGAGGCCGTCGATGACTGTTTCCTGATTACCGACGCAGTCGTAGTAGATAGTTGAGAGATCGCCGAGCGAATCGTGGGCAGAGACGAGGCGGTTGAGAGCGTCGTACTCGTAAACGATGACGTTGCCGTTGGGTGGGAACTCGCTGGCGAGATTTCCCGCAGCGTTGTAGTCGTAGTAGGTGGTCTCGCCGCAGCCATTGGCGACAGAAGCGAGCTGGTCGCGCGGTGTATAGGTTGAGGTGATTGTGTTGCCGTTGGGGTCGGTGGCGACGAGGACGTTACCGTTTGGATCGTACTCCAGCGTGGAGAGAACATCGTCGGCGTCGGGAGCGAGTTCACAACCCTGATCGCCGACTTGGCGGATCACGCGGACGCGCCGGTCGAGGGCGTCGTACTCGTACTGGGTGACCTTACCTTCGGCGTCGATCATGCACTTGACGACGCTCGAGCCGGGGGTGCCGCAGGAACACCCTCCACCGCCACCACCAGAGGCGGCATAGCGGAGCTCCGAGACATTGCCGAGCGGGTCGAGCCGGTGAGTGAGGCGGTTGAGAGAATCATATTCGGACAGTGTGGTGTGCCCGTTGGGATCGGTCTCGGCGAGCGTGTTGCCAAGAGGATCATAGATGAAGCTTTGTTCGATGTTAAGACCGTCATGTCCCTGGGCATCGGGGTCGTAGAGCGTCCGCTCAAGACGGTTGAGCCTGTCGTAGTACGCCTCGGAGACCACGCCGTTCGCGTTGGTGGAACGGATCCGGTTGCTGTTCTGGTCGTAGACAAAGCTCGTCGTGCGACCGATGCCGTCTGCGTCCTCGATCGTCCGCGTCAGCCTGCCGCGATGGTCGTATTCGTTCCTGGTGACCGAGCGATAAGCAGCGTCACCGATCCAGCACGAGTAGATGGCGGCCCGGTTGCCGTCGGGGTCGTACTCAAACTTGGTTGTGTACCCGAGGGCATCGGTCACGGTAACGACGCGGTCGTCCTCGTCGTAGGTGTAGGTCGTTGTCTGTTCACCATCGTCGTTGCGCAGCGTGCGTGTGAGCATATTGCCAAAGGGGTCGTGTGTGTAGCTAGTGATGGCTCCGACGGGATCGATCATTATCTGGGTGCTGCCGTCGGGGTTGTATACCCACTCGCTGACATTCCCGATTCGGTCGTAGCTCTTCCACAGCAGCCCCTTGGAGGGGCCGTCGGTGTAATACTCGTTCCGCTCGGTCGCGTCAACAGGTTGCTCGTGGAGCGGATCGATGACTTCGATCAGGTTGCCGTCGCCGTCGTAGAGATAGATCCACTCGTCGCCGTCGGGCTCGGTGCGTTTGACGAGGTTGTTGTGGACGGGCTCGTACTCGAAGAGGGTCTCATTTCCCTCGGCGTCTTTCACGGAGGTGCGGTTGCCCAGTCCGTCGTACTTGTAGAATATCGGATTCCCGTTGGCGTCTCTGACCTCACTCGCATACAGCGTCGCGGCGTGGAACGCGTTGGAGGTGACCTCGCCGTGCGGATCGGTGATCGTGTGAATAAGCCCGCGATTGTTGTATTCGTATGTCCATGTGTTGCCGTTGGCATCGGTCACCCGGGCGGTTCCGGGCGTGTAGTGCATCTCGCCGGTGCTGAGAGACTGCTGGCGATCGGGCTGCCAGCCGGTATCGCTGGTCTGGGTGACGAGGATCGCGCCCGCGGCATCGCGCATACGAAACGCCTTGTTCTGCTGGTTGTAGTGGACGGTGTATGCCAGACCGCTGGGCAGGCGTTTGGTTGTCATCTGGCCGAGGAAGTTGTATTCGTATTCCAGGCGTTCGCCATCGGGCATGACAACTGCCGAGAGCTGTCCGGTAGCTCCGGCGTACTCGAACCATGTGTGACGTCCCGCGGCCCAGGCGTGCGCGAGCAGGCCGTCGGTGCCGTAGGCGAACTCCATGATATTGCCGAAAGAATCCGCCGCGCCGATGAGCAAGCCGTCGGCGTCATAGTCGAAAGAGTCCGTCCGCCCGTTCGGATCAATGATGCTCTCGAGCGTGAAGACCTCAGCGGCCTGATTCCAGGCAACCACGCGGCGGCGGAAGTTGTAGACAGTCGCGTCCTTGAGGGTGATGGCGACGGTGTCTTCGCCGGTTATCTCCAGACGCATGAACTGCCCGGTCGAGGTCGAGTATTTATTCCCGACACGGTTGAATCGGACGATCTCGAGGTTGCCGCGGATCCAAACGAGGTTGGCCCCGGACTGCGTAAGAAAGCCCGCGTAAGAATGGGTCCATCCCAACCCGAGCGAGGCGTTCAGCACGGTGTTGGTGCCGTCGGCGAGATCCGAGCTGTACGAGAGGCCCAGCGTGAGGGTGCGCGAGCCGATGGAGAGAGCGCCGATCGAATCGCTGACATTGGCGGTCGTGGCGTCGAGCGAAGGGCTGCTGCAGCACGCGCTCTGGCCGAACTGCGATTCAAAGCGACACATGCAGGACACGCATCGCTCGAGGCGTGCCTTGGGCGTAAGCCAGAGCGCCGGCCGAGTGTACTCGGTGAGCGTGGAGACAGCGGGGAGCGGGGCGATGTCGTGCGCGGTCGTGGCGAGGGAGGCCGGGGCCGCCTTCGCGCCCAGCAAGACCAAGAGCCCAAGGAGTACCGTCAGACTGGTACCCCGGTACGCGGCGGTTCGTCTTGTCGGAGGATAACGGCGATTCATCGGTATCTCCCTTGCCAGAGAAAGCGTGCGCTTCGTCAGGTTGGCTCGCGGGGCGGGTGGCTCCCAAGTGCTTGATGAACGCCAGGATTGGACCGGGCGCGGTTCGGTCCACAACCCGATGCGGGCCTCCACAGAGCAATCGCGAGCTGGCGCAACCTCAGAGGGTTCTCGCACGGTTTGGTGCCGGTTTCCGCCAGCATAATCACAGATTCAGCGAGAATGCCCAACGCGGCCTCAGGCGGCTCGGTGCGAAATGGCAGCGTGGTCTGTCTCCACCCATCGTTTGCTGTCAGCGAAGACCCTCTGGGTACCTCACTCGGCCGCCGCTGCATCGCCAGCACAGCCCGCGACCTCGGCCGCATCGCACCGTGGGTGGTGGTCGCGGCGACGAGGCGGAGAGCGTGGTGAACCCAGGGCCATTCCGCACGAGAAGGTGATTTGCGGCATACTACTGTGAGAGGAGTATGTCGGGGACCATCTGCTGGCCCCCGCGAGACCGGGAGTCCCTCGTGGCAGCACAAAAGCGCGTCGTTCTGGAATCACTCACCAAGGCCCTGCTCGCCGACCTTGCTCGGGGGGCCGAAATCCCGGTCTCGGGGCGCAACAAGTCCGGGCTCGTGGATGCCATCATGGCCGTCCGCTCGCTCCGGCTGGAGGACATCCTCGCAACCCTCAGCCGGGACGACCTCAAGGCCGCCTGTCTCGCTGCCGGGCTCGACGACTCGGGGCGGGCCAAGCAGGTCATCATCGACCGCCTGCTCGGGCGCGAGGGTTTCACGCTCACCGGCGAGCCCGTACCCGCGAAGGTCCGCAAGAAGAAGGCCGCCCCCCGCAAGCCTGCCACCCCTCACACCCCCCACACCCCCCGCGCTCCCGGCGGCAAACGCGACCTCGACCAGTACACACACCCCGAAGCCCAACGCCCCAACAACCCGCCCGTCGGCCTCGTCACTCCAGACACCGATCCGCCGCTCCCGCCCGAGAAGGCCAAGGCGACCTACCGCTACGACTGGCACATCGACCCCGAGCTGAACTTCGACCCCAACGCTGCCCGAGACCACCTCGCCGAGACGATCGCACGCGGGCTCGCCGACGAGACTCCCGACACCGACGCCTCAGCCGAGCCCGGCGCAGCCCCCGCCTCGCTCGCCGAGTCGGCGCTGGGTGACGACCTCACCCGCACCCAGGCCGAGCTTGCCAAAGCCAACGCCGCCCTCGCCCGTGCCCGCGAGGCCCTCACCGATATCAAGCAATCCCAGGAGCCCTCCCTCAACTGGGCTGGCAAAGCAGAACGCACCAGCTTCGAGGTCCCCACCGTCAGCCTCCATGTCCACGAACGCATCGACCCCAAGACCATCATCGAGGCTGTCCGCGCACGCAACGGCAACGGGCACGACGACCAGCCCGGCCTCTTCGAGCAGCCGGGCATGAAGCCGCCCCTCCGCGATGCGGTCGAGTTCTACAAACACCCACACGGCTGGACCAACCGCCTCGTCGCGGGCGATTCGCTCCTCGTCATGAACTCGTTGCTCGAAAAAGAAGGCATGGCGGGCAAGGTCCAGATGGTCTACATCGACCCGCCCTACGGGGTGGAGTATGGGTCGAACTTCCAACCATTTGTCAACAAGCGGAATGTTGAGAATCTGCGTGATTCCGATCTAACCCGAGAACCGGAAATGCTCAAGGCTTTCCGAGACACTTGGGAACTGGGCATCCACTCCTACCTAACATATTTGCGCGACAGACTCATGCTCACTAAGGATCTGCTCCACGAAAGCGGATCGTGCTTTGTCCAAATCGGCGACGCGAACCTCCACCGCGTGGCTCTGACGCTCGACCATGTGTTTGGAGCCAATAACTTCTGTGGCTTGATTAGTTTTAGTAAGACGATTGGTGCGACTTCATCCTTGTTGCCCGGGACACTGGATTATCTGTTGTGGTACGCCAAGGACAAGTCTTGCGTCAAATACCGCCAACTCTTCAAGGATAAGGAGATTGGCGGCGAAGGGGCCTCCGCCTACACCCGTATTGAACTCCCCGATGGTACACGGAGGTCCATGACGAGGGATGAGCGTCGGGACTTATCGCTACTGCCACGAGGTGCTCGTGTATTCACTGTGGGAGATCTCACTTCGGCACGAGTGCGCCCTGGGCGATCTGGGTATTTTCCTATTGCGTTCGACGGGCAGGAGTTTCTACCACCAAAACGCGAATGGAGCACGCACCGGGAAGGAATTGAGCGGCTCAAAATGGCTCGTCGCATTGAGCGCGTAGGGGCTAACCGCCTGGGATATGTCCGGTTCTTCGATGATTTCCCGGTAATGCAGCTATCCAATCTCTGGTCTGACACACTTGGGCAAAACCAGTTCGGCGGAGACAAGATGTATGTCGTGCAAACTGGTCTAAACGTAGTGCAACGAATCATGATAATGACTACGGACCCCGGCGACTTGGTGTTGGACCCCACCTGCGGCTCGGGCACCACCGCCTTCGTCGCTGAGCAATGGGGTCGTCGCTGGATCACGACCGACACCTCCCGCGTCGCCATCACCCTCGCCAAGCAGCGCCTCATGACCGGCACCTTTGACTACTACGAGATGGCCCACCCCGAGCAGGGTGTGCGTGGCGGGTTTCGCTACAAAGTGGTTCCACATGTGAGGCTCGGGAGCATCGCCAACAACCCGGAGATCCGCGAGGGGATGAGCCGTGAGGCGATCGACCGGGCGATCGCCAAGTACGCCCCGCAGGAGACGCTCTACGACCGGCCGCTGCCGGATAAGAGCAAGGCCCGCGTGACCGGCCCGTTCACGGTCGAGGCGGTCCCCGCGCCCTACGCGCCGCCGCCGGCTGCGCCTGTGGGCGAGACTGTCGACACCCCGCCTGCTGCGGATGCCTCGATCGCCCGCGAGGGTGAGACGCTTCGCCAAGCAGAGTGGCGGAGCGAGTTGCTGCGGACGGGTGTGCGTGGTCGGGGCGGGCAGAAGCTGCGGTTTATTCGGGTCGAGCCGATGCCCGGTGCCAGGTGGCTGCACGCCGAGGCGGAGATCGCCAGCGGGGCAGAGGCGGGCGACCTCGCGGGCCGGCGTGTTGCGGTGTGCTTTGGCCCCGAGCACGCGCCGCTTGAACAACGGCTCGTCGAGATGGCGTGGGAGGAGGCGCGAGCGCTGAGCCCCAAGCCGGGTGTGCTGTTGTTCTGCGCGTTCCAGTTTGATCCCGAAGCCCAGAAGGACATCGACCAGATGGACGCCGGGCGTGCGGGGATGTTGTTTCTGCGCGCCGAGATGAACGACGACATGCACACCCAGGACCTCAAGAAGAACCGTTCGAGCAACGAGAGCTTCTGGCTGATGGGTCAGCCGGATATCCGCGTGACGCGGATCGAGAGCGGCGAGGACAAGGGCAAGTGGCAGGTGAAGGTCGAGGGGTTCGACTACTTCAACCTCAAAGAGGGGAAGGTCGAATCGGGCGGGGCGGCAGATATCGCGGTGTGGATGCTCGACACCGACTACGACGGGCGGAGCGTGTATCCGCGGCAGGTGTTCTTCCCGATGGCGGGCGCGAAGGAAGGATGGGCGAAACTCGCCAGGAGCCTGAAGGCCGAGATCGATGAGGAGTTGATCGAAAGCTATCGCGGGGTGGAGAGCCTGCCCTTTGAGGCCGGTGGGTTCAAGCGCGTCGCGGTGAAGGTGGTGGACGCGCGGGGGATCGAGAGCCTGGTGGTGCGAGAGCTCGAGGGAGCGGGGCGATGAGCGACACGGTCGTCAAACGCCTCGCCAAGCCCGACTCGCTGATTGTGAACTCACCCTACCGCGAGCCAGAGCGGTATTGGAAGTACGACCGGGAGCACAAGGAGTTTCTGCTCGTTGAGGGCAAACGCCGACCGGCGGGTTATCTCCAGGCGACGCCGGACTCGGAGGCACACGACGACCCGGGCATTTTCTGCGAGTTGCCTCTGGTGAACATCATTCGGAAGCGGGTGACCGCCTGGCGCGGAGCGGAGTGGCCGGGTGTGACCTCGACGACCCGCCGCCTGCTCCAGCATTGGTACGACACCGACGAGCGACAGTACCCGTTCTTCTTCTGCCAGCTCGAAGCCATCGAGACGCTGATCTGGCTGGTTGAGGCTTCGCCCGCAGATGTCCAGGGCATCCATGTGCCCAGCGATGGGGGGCCGTTCCAGCGGTATTGCACCAAGCTCGCGACCGGTGGCGGCAAGACCATCGTGATGGCGATGGTCATCGCGTGGCAGACGCTCAACAAGATGGCGTCGCCGCAAGATGCGAGGTTTGCCAAGCGGGTGCTGGTCGTGGCTCCGGGGCTGACGGTGAGGAACCGGCTCGCGGTGCTCAAGCCGGACAACCCGGGCGGCGACTACTACCAAGAGTTCGGCATCGTGCCCGGTGCGCTCATGGATGCCCTGCGCCAGGGCTCGGTGGGCGTGCTCAACTGGCACAAACTCGACTGGGAGAGCGAGGAGCAGATCGCCAAGAAGCGGGGTGTTGACAAGCGCGGTGCCAAGAGCGACGAGGCGTATGTCCGGGGTGTGCTGCGCGAGGCCGGGCTGCCAGCGGGGGCGAAGAACATCCTTGTGCTCAACGACGAAGCCCACCACGCATGGCGCATACCCGAGGGCAAGAAGATCCCGGGTGTCTCAAAGGCAGAGGCCGACGAAGCGACCAAGTGGGTGGGCGGGCTCGACCGCATCCACACGGCCCGGGGTGTGTTGCGGTGCTTCGATTGCTCGGCCACGCCGTTTGTCCCGACCGGAAAGAAGAGCAGTGATGAACAGCTCTTCGGATGGATCGTCAGCGACTTTGGGCTCAACGACGCGATCGAATCCGGGCTCGTCAAGACGCCGAGGATTGTTGTGCGCGATGATGCTGTGCCTGATGCCAAGACTTATAAGCCGAAGCTCTACCACATCTACCGGCATGTCAAGGACGACCTGAACGGCAAGCGAGAGCCCCACGAGCCGCTCCCGTCGCTCGTGCTCGGGGCGTACCACCTGCTGGGCAAAGACTGGCTTGCTACAAAGCAAGCGTGGGAGAAGCAGGGGCATGTCGTGCCGCCGGTGATGATCTCTGTTGCCAACCGGACGGAAACCGCCGCCAGAATCAAGTATGCCTTCGACCATGGCAACATCTTCATTGAGGAGTTGTGCGACCCGGATCGAACGCTCCACATCGACTCTAAGGTTCTTGAGAGCGCCGAGGCTCAGGATGAGCCAGTTGCTGTCGAAGCGGCGGCCGTTGGTGAGGAAGAGGGCGAGGATGATGCCCCGGTGAGGAAGCTGACGAAGAAGGAGATGGGAGAACTGCTCCGGCGGCAGGTGGATACCGTGGGCAAGGCGGGCGAACCCGGGGGACAGATCCAGAATGTCATCTCGGTGGCGATGCTCACAGAAGGGTGGGACGCACGCACCGTCACCCACATCATGGGGCTGCGAGCGTTCAGCAGTCAGCTTCTCTGTGAGCAGGTTGTGGGGCGTGGGCTTCGGCGTACGAGCTACGACGACTTCGATGAGCACGGGCGGTACAAGCCGGAGTATGTCAACGTGTTTGGCATCCCGTTCTCGTTCATGCCTCACGAGGGCGAGCCTGCAGCACCGCCGCCACCGCCGCCACCAAGGACGGAGATCAAGCCCCTCCAAGAGCGTGAGGCAGACTTTGAGATCAGGTGGCCGAATGTTCTCAAGATCGAGGTGGGCTTTCGACCGAAGCTCGAACTGGATTGGGCGAAGGTGCCCGAGCTGGTGTTGCACGCCTCCGATGTCCCCAAACTCGCAGAGATTGCCCCGACGGTGGACAACAAGCCGGACTGGTCCAGGCTCTCGGCGATTGACCTCCGTGCCCTCGCCGAGAGATTCCGCTACCAGCGGCTTGCGTTCAAGGCGGTGGAGACCGTCTCGGCAGGGATGGCCGACGAGTGGAAGGGCTCACGGGAGAGCCTTGTCATTCAGCTTCTGCAGCTCGTCGAACAGTTCCTCGTCTCGGAGCGTCTCCGGATTGAGCCGGAACTGTTTCACCAGCGGGAACTGCCTCGCCGAGTGATGCTTGCTCTGCGCATGACGGAGATCGCCAATCACCTCGGGCAGGCGATCCGCGACCAGAATGTACTGGTGGAAGGCGGGAAGGAACAGATCACGCCGGTCTTTGATGATGCCCGGCCGATCCGCTCGACTGGTGACATGTTCCCGTGGTTCACAAGCAAGCCCTGCGAACCCACCCGAAAGAGCCACATCAACCACTGCGTTTACGACAGCACATGGGAAGCAACACACGCGGCGGTGCTCGATCGGTCCGAGCATGTCCGGGCGTGGGCGAAGAACGACCACCTCGGATTCGAGATCTGGTACACCTATGCCGGGGTCCGCAAGCGATTCCGGCCTGACTTTCTCGTCCGCCTTACCAACGGCAGAATGCTCGTCATCGAGACCAAGGGCCAGGACAGCCCCGAGCAGAAAACCAAACGCCGCTACCTTGATGAGTGGGTGCGGGCGATCAATGGGACAGACCGGTTTGGAGAGTGGATGTCAGACGTGGCACTCACGCCCGATGAGATCATCGATGTGTTGGAGAGACACTCGGTTTAGCAGAATCGAGTGCGGGTGCCGACGCAACGCTTTGGCCCAATCACTCAACACGATGGCTGGCGACGACTCAATGTGCTTGTAACACGAGCGAAGACTCGTGTGGAGGTGTTCAGATCACTCGCTCCATCTCAGATTCTGGGTGGAGATGAGAAACGTGGCGTGAACGCGATGCGTGACTATTTGAAGTACCCGCGAGATGGCGGTGTACTGACGGATAGTGGTACAGAAACCGGGGGAGGGTCAGTAGTGCGCGTCGGTGCGCACATCGAAAAAAATGGAGCCGGGGGGAATCGATAATACAATCCAGCCCCGTGTCGTAAGTGCTTGTCAGAGCGATTGCCAATCGCTTGGCCTGCCCGAGGCAGTCGTCCATTGGGACATATTTGGGACACTTTTCCATGACTCGGATTGCAGTAGGTTACACCCGTGTAAGCACGCAGGAACAAGCCCGAGACGGAGTGAGTCTCGACGCTCAGGCCGATCGTATCAAGGCTCACTGCTCCGCTCACGATCTCGATCTCATCGCCTGCCACGAGGACAGGGGACTCAGCGGTAGGAAGGCGTCTAATCGCCCCAGCCTCGACACCGCGATCTCAAAGGCCACGAAACACAATGGCGTCCTCATCGTCTACAGCCTCTCCCGTCTCGCCCGCAGCGTCCGCGACTGCATCGATGTGGTGAGCCATCTTGAGCGCGAAGGGGCCGAACTGGTTCTCATCGTCGAGAACATAGATACCAGCACGGCGACGGGACGGATGTTCTTCCATGTCGTTGCTGCCCTCGCTCAGTTCGAGTCAGACCTCAATGGCGAGCGTGTCCGAGCAGCCCTCGACTTCACACGCAAGAGTGGGAGGCAGTACTGCCTCAACGCCCCATTCGGGTACGGCTTCAAGGACAGCAAGATCGTGCCCAACGAGAACGAGCAGAAGATTGTCCGCCGTATCAAGCGGCTGCGAGCGAAGGGCTGGTCATATAGGCGGATCGAGCAGCGATTCCGCGACACAGGCGTCATAAATCGTAAGGGCAATCCGTTTCCGTTTCAGGCCATCGCCACCATCGACAAGCAGGTTGTGGATGGTGACATCCGTCGCCCGGCTCGCCGCCGGAGGAGAGGACAATGATGCCCCAGCGGATAACAACGAGCAAGGGGGGCATATGCCAATCATCCATTTCTCTCACGTGCGCATGCGCGAGAATAGGCAATGCGTGGTATGTGCGAGCGAGTACATCACTCACACAGGGCAGCAATCCCGCTGTGTCAAGCAACGCACCATCACGCACGGCCATCAACTCGATCCTGGTACGGGGCTCGGCCTGCAACTTGGTGGAGGTCTGCTCGCACACTCAACGGGCGCGTTCGATCTCGGCTGGAAGCCCGATCCGGCTGGCCCTAGTGACAGCGTCGGCGTTTCTCAGGATCGACGACTGCCAGTACTTCGAGAGGATCGGTCCCGCACGCCCAACACCAGCGGCAGAGTTCGATTGGGTCAATCCGCCGATCTCCCGTCTCGCAGCGGTGGATGATGGCCTTGTCCTTGCCAAGTTTGGCCGCAAGATCGCGTTGCGTCAGCCCAGCTGCATTCCGCACGGCACGCAGTTCCTTTGTGAGACGGATGTAGGCCGGATTGTGTTGAGCCCTCGGGCCGCGTGCTGCCATACTGGCAGCACGCTATAGTGAACCTGTCATGCTGCTAGTTAGTCAGCAGATTCAGAAGGGAGTTGGTCATGTCGGAAGAAACGAACTCGGGTGGGCGGAAGTTCAACAGCGTGCAACTTGGCTATGCACTCGCCATCTTGTTGATTGCGCTTCTCAAGGGAGGTTATGGATGGATCAAGAGAGCGGGTGTCCAACTGCTCGACGAGGATGGACGCTCAGCCATGCCGCACTGGCTGAGGCTGAAGCGGCGGGTAACACAGGGCATGTTGCTGGCTGCTGTAACGCTGGCATGTGTGCCCTTAGCGGGTTGTGGTGAAGACGCAGTGACTACGAGCCGGATCACTGCGTGGGCAGAGGATGCTGGGGCTGAGATTGGTAAAAACACTTCTGTCCACTTCCCGCCGAAGCCGGGTCTACATATCCGATACTCCGCTGATGGAGACAGTGTCATTTCGTTTGCTATTCGCTTGACGCCGAGCGATGCCCAGAGACAAGATATGGCCTCATCCACGGACGACAAAGCGGAGTTTTTCAAGATTTCGGAGTCGAACACGGATCGTCAGGACTGGTGGCACAGGTATCGTTCGCAAGAACACCGTTCAGCATTCGCGGAATCATTGACTGAAGCGCGCTTCGCAGTTCTCGTTGGTGATCGCGTCGCAGCGGCAGTCGATGCGGCGCTACGGCTTGACACAGTCCGCACGGACTCTGTCCCTTCTAGTGACATGGCCAAGGGCGACATTGGTAAATGGTCACAGCCAGTAGTACATGAACAAATGTCCTCGTGGTCACGGACCATTGGCGACAAGCGAATCGACATCACATTCAGCCAATCAATGCGGGGTCAAATCTGCGTTCCAGCCGAAGTGATCGTCAGCATGGCTGGGTATGATGCAATAGCGCCAGATCCGCTCTTTACGCCGCATCCACTCATCCCTGATGGGGTGCGAAGGGATTTTGGATTCACACCCTTGCCGGTGATCGAGCATCTCGATAACGGTGGCGTTGCTTATCGCGCAGTTCCAGTGGGCGAACACCCTTCGATGTTTGACTCAACACACTATCTACTGGTTGACAGCGACAAAACATCGCTCACGGCTGTCGTCAGGGTCTTTCCTTCGCTCTCATCAAACTCGCTCAAGGCAGGGATTGAATGGTACGAGGTATACGACCATAACTGGACACTCGTTTCCGACACTTCGTTTGGCGGTACGCACACGATCGGAGAGTGGGCGCTTCGGGATGGCGTAGTAGTAATGTCTCGTACCATGAGGACTGAATCGGCCAATGACAAGTTCTTCTCTGAAACGCGGATCGAGGCGGTGCTGCCTGCGCACTCCACCGAGTCAGGGGTAGGCACATACTCAGAGAGCACACGATTTGAGTTCTTGAACGCTGATATTCCACCGGACATCAAACTGAAGACTGCGCCCCTTCGGATTGAGGCTGTCACATCTCCCCGTCGAGTCCCAGAGTTCGCCCACTGTAAACCATAAGAGCGTAGCCCCCACTCACCGTAGGCAGAGCAGCAAAAAAGCGATGTGCCCGATCGAGAATCATACCTCCCTTGGCTAGAGCACCCTGCGTAATCACGTTTCATATCCACATGCCTTGAAGTAGTTGGCGCACTCGTCTGGGCCGACTGCGTTGAACGCTTCGCCCGCTGCGAGGGTGAGACCGTCGAGTGTGTCGGCCGCTGCACGACGCAGCCACGACTTGATCTTGCTCCACAGCTTCTCGATCGGGTTCAGGTCAGGCGAGTACGGCGGTAGCCACCACACGCTCGCGCCCGCGCGACAGATCGCCTCTTCCACACCCGCAGCCTTGTGCGCAGCGAGGTTGTCCATCACCACGATTTCGCCGGGCCGAAGCGCCGGAGCCGCGCCCGCCTTGGTGGAATGGCTACATCGCCGGGCCGGATGCAGATAGTCTCCGCAAGCGGTTTGGGGTAGAACCAATCCCGCGAAGCCGACGGGATTGGGCGAATGAGCACACGCGGGAGAGCATTTCCTCACTACTCGCGGCCTGGGATCGGCTTGCTGGCCCGCTGGAGCTTGCCGAGCCCGAGCGGCGCATCGTCACCGCGTGCAGAGAGAGCCTGCGCAATCTCAAGGGGATACTGGACCCCGGACAGCCGCGACCGCGTTGGAGGCTCGGCGTCATACCCGCCGAGTGGCACCTGGACGATCCGTTGCCCGAAGTGTGGGAGCCAGGCGGTGAGAGTGAAGCGGAGCGGAAGGCAAGAGAGCGAGTCGCGCGATTAGAGGCGGAACTGGAGTCCGCAAAGGGGAAGGCTCAGAGCGATACGCTGGAACGGCTTGTTCTCGCTGAGAATGAGCTTGCGAAGGAGGCGCAGGAGCGGTTGCGGCGTGAACGCTCCGACGAAGATGTTGCGAGAAAGCGGGGACTGGTAACGCGCGAGGAACACGACCAGCGCGAGAGCGACCGCGAGGATTGGCGGTTGCAGGTTATCCGTTGGCGGCTGGGCGAGAACGATGTCCGTCAACTTGTCGAGCTGATGATGGCGGCTCTGCCGAGCGTGGGGCCGGGACGAATCTGTTTCGATGATGAAGGCGAACTCCATCAGAGCGGCCTCGTCTCGATGTCTGCCTATCTGGCTGCGCTCGTCGAACACATCGAGCTGTTTCTGGCCATGCTTACCAAGTGCGAGCGAAACGGAGCGGGTGACTACCTCCTTAGGGACTCGGTCATCGGATATCACTCCGGTGTCGAGACAATCTGGAAGCGGGTCACCCTACTTGCGGCGGGCATCGTCGGCAAGCTGCTTCCATCGCCGACGCTGGATCATCGCGTCGCATTCGAGGAAAAGGGAGTTGTGGGGATGGCCGTCCGCCTCCCCGATTCAGCCAAGCCGCTTGCCGACACAATGCGCCAACTCTCATTTACGCTCCTTTGGAACGCCGACCGGACATGGGTAACGGTGGTTTCTGCATCGAGAGCCGAGAAGATCCGGGCAATGAACAGCGAGCTGGCGTACCACCGGGTGATCTGGGCGAACGCCGAGGGAGTGGCGTTGGCGATTCCACCTTCAGTTTCCATTCAGGAACTCAGACCACTGATTGAGTCTCTTGCAACCAACAAGGCGGCACAGAACGAACCCCAAGAGGGGCATTCTGCTTCTGGAAGCAACGGGGAACCCGCCAAGCCAGTCGTCGTGAAGGAACCAAGCAAGCGGGCACTCGCGGCCTTTCGCCTGATGGTCCTAAAGGGTGTAGATCAGACTCAGATCGGAGCCGAACTGACGCGGATGGGAATGCCCGCCACTCAGGGCTGCGTTTCCCGGGATATCCAGCATGTTCGGAAGTGGTTGAGAGCGGGCAACATCCTGCCTGAACTGCCGGGAGTCGCCGGTATTCGAGCGGTTGACCCATCACGGCTTGAAATCGGGAAACGCACGGACCCTCGATCACCCCGCCCGAGTGAACTTCGGGGGCTGGAAGAGGATTCCGACTACTAGAGAATGCGCTGCTTAGGTGATTGTGATACAGGGGTATGCGCGGACTATGCGCACCCACCTTTGGTTATGCGCCGGGAATGAGGGGAGACCCTTGGACCTAAATCCCGGAGCAACCACGATGGATCGACCAGCAAAAGAGCTACTCACTGCGGAAGAGGTCGGAGACCGCATCCGCGTATCTCCAGAGACCGTCAGAGAATGGGCACGAGCGGGACGAATCCCCGCCTACCGCCTGACCCGGAAGACAATCCGATTTGATCTGGCTGAGGTACTCGCAGTGCTCCGCGAGAGCCGACCGGCGGGAGAGGGCGAACAATGACTAGCCCCCCGATAAAGAACACCCGGACCGGGGGGGCCACGGGCAACGATGTCCTGGACGACTTGAGGCACAACCAAGGCGCGATCCTCGATGCCCTCGGCGACGCTGGAGTCGACACGCGGAAGCCCAAGTCAATCCGCTGCCCATTCCATGACGATCACAGCCCATCCTCCGGCGTCTATGTCGAGGCGGGTGTCTGGCGCTTCAAGTGCCACAGCTGCGGCTTCGGTGGCGATGTATTCGATGTGCGGGCGAAGGTCTCGGGCCGGGAGGTTGCCGAGTTACTCAGGGAGGCGAGGCAGGGCGGTCGGACAACCTCGAACGGCAAGCGGGGAGGGAGAGGGGTGTCCACCCCCCGCGACAACGCTGCAACCGTGCAACACCCCACAAGCTGCACGCTGGCCCAGTACGCGGACGCCAAGCAGCTACCCGAAGATCACCTCCGGCGGCTGGGTCTCTCGCAGATCACCTATCAAGGGCACCCTGCCGTCCGTATCCCCTACACAGGCCCCAGTGGGGCGGACGGGCCGGTGAGGTTCCGCACCGCCCTTGTGGGGCCTGACCGCTTCAAGTGGAAGTCAGGCTCGAAGATCACCTTGTACGGGCTGGACCGGCTGGCTGAGGCCCGCGAGGCCGAGCACGTGGTGCTTGTGGAGGGCGAGAGCGACTGTCACACCCTCTGGTTCCACGGCGAGCCAGCGGTGGGCATCGCGGGTGCATCGAATTGGAGCGACCGTCGAGACGGGCCACACCTCGAAGGCATCGAGACCATCTTCGTCGTGCGAGAGCCGGACGGCGGAGGCGACGCGCTGACGGCTCGGCTGACAGCATCAACACTGCTGGACCGCGTGCGCATTATCCGGCTGGGTGACTTGAAAGACCCATCCGGTCTGCACATCGCAGATCCCGATAGTTTTGACGAGCAATGGACACAAGCGAAAGCTGAGGCGACCTCGCTCACCGAAGAAGTGGCGGTGGAGGCACAGAGGCGGCATTCCGAACTCGCGGGTGCAGCAGAACACCTTATCCGGGAGCCTGACATACTCTCGCGGTTTGCGGTTGAGCTAGAGCGGGC
Source organism: uncultured Phycisphaeraceae bacterium (assembly GCA_964394895.1). Taxonomy (GTDB): domain Bacteria; phylum Planctomycetota; class Phycisphaerae; order Phycisphaerales; family UBA1924; genus PNC22. The sequence continues at coordinate 161,063 of CAYMZJ010000003.1, forward strand.
CGGTGTTGTCGGTGAATCGAGAACCGCGCGGCTGGTCTATTTGGCTGTCACTTCACGCCTGCTCGACAAGCCCGTTTCAATAGCGGTGAAGGGTGCGAGTAGCGCAGGCAAGAGCCACACCACCCAAGAAACTCTGCGATTCTTCCCGCCGTCGGCCTTCTACGCGCTCTCGGCGATGAGCGAGCGAGCCCTTGCCTACTCGGATGAGCCGCTGAAACACCGGACCCTTGTGATATACGAGGCCGCTGGCCTGGCCGGTGATTTCGGGACATACCTGCTCCGGTCACTGCTTTCCGAGGGCCACATCAAGTACGAGACGGTCGAGAAGACCTCCGAAGGTTTGTGCTCGCGGTTCATTGAGCGAGAAGGGCCGACGAACCTGATTGTCACTACGACGGCACTTCGGCTGCACCCCGAGAATGAGACTCGACTGCTCAGTCTCCCCGTCACCGACACCCAAGCGCAGACTGCGGCGGTCATGCGGCGGATCGCCGAGGGGAGAGGTGAAGATATCGACTACGCCCCGTGGCACTCGCTCCAAGAATGGCTCGCAGGCGGGGAGTGTCGGGTGTCGATCCCGTTCGCCTCCGCTCTGGCGGCCAGTATCCCCCCCGTGGCCCTCCGTCTTCGTCGAGACTTCGGCGCTGTGCTCTCACTTATCCGGGCACACGCGCTGCTCCACCAAGGCACAAGAGACCGGGACAACAAAGGCCGGATCATCGCCACGAATGCCGACTACTCGGCGGTGCGGGTGCTGGTGGCCGACCTGATCTCTGACGGGATCGAATCGACCGTAGCTCCGGCGGTGCGAGAAACGGTCTCGGCTGTCGCCGACCTGATCGACAGGACAGACCTGATCGACGAGATCGACCACGAGGCGACCGTCGCCGAGGTTGCCGGGGCTTTGAGTCTGGATAAGTCCGCCGCGTCTCGACGGTGCCGTGCCGCTCTCGATGCTGGGTATCTGGTGAACCGCGAGGAACGGAAGGGCCGACCGCATCGACTGGTACTCAGAGAGCCGATGCCCGACGATCTGGAGATCCTCCCTCAGCCCGAGGTGCTGCACGGTTGCGGTGTTGACGGGGGAGATCCCCCTCCCCTCCCCCCCTCTCGCACCGAAGATGAGCCCGTCGAGTTAGGGCACGGGGGCGCACCATGAGCGAGCCTGACACAACCCGCCTGCTCGTGGACAAGATTGAGATAGCCAAGATGCTCGACATCTCGACTCGGCATGTGGACAAACTCCGCGCTGATGGCCTCCCCACTGTCACTCTGGGCAAGGCCGTCCGATTCCGACCATCATCGGTGGATGCGTGGCTCGCAGCACAGGAAACCAGAGAGACGACCCCGGAAGCCCCGATCACCTAGAAATAGACAAGACTTGCTATACAACAAGTATGGTGGTATAATGACCCGATCTATGGCAATGACTGATGACCAACTGCGAGAGGCAATCGAACGAGACCCCCGGTCCCGCTACGCCATCTCGCACGAGTGCGGCGTGGATCAGGGCGTCATCTCACGGCTGATGAACGGGCGCACAGTGACGACCGAGACCGCCGACAGACTCGCAGAGTGCCTTGGATTTGAGATCGTCCTGCGCCGATGCAGGAAGGAGACTAAGCGTGGCTAGCGTAATCAGCGAACCGAACGGCCATAAGCGCATCGAGTGGGTCAAAGCCAACGGGCGGCGGGCGCGCGTGCGCCTCGGCAAGATGCACAAGCGGCAGGCGTTGGAGATCAATACCTGTATCGAATCGCTCATCGTCGCACAACGAACCGGACGGATGGACGCCTCTACTGCCGAGCGTGTCTCACAACTTGACGACACCCTCCACGGGCGCATCGCCCGCACGGGCCTTGTGAGGCCGCGCGAGAGTCACCTGCTCGGCGGGTGGGTCGATACCGTTATCACAGCCAAGACCAACGACCTCAAGCCTGAGAGCCTGCGGAAGCTCAAGGCGACCGGGGCCAAGCTCAAAGCACACTTCGGCGAGGACACCCCTCTCCGAGCTGTATCGGCGGCGGATACCTCAGAGTGGCGGGTGGAACTCGGAAAGTCTTTGAGCGTGGCATCCGCCAAGACCCATGTCGGCAATGCCAAAACGATATTTGCGGAGGCTGTCCGTCGAGAGATTCTCCACAAGTCGCCATTCGATCACCTCAAGGGCGGCGTGACCGCAACTCAGAATGACCGCTATGTGACACCCGAGCAGATCGCGCGTGTCATCGACGAAGCCCCTGGCACAGAGTGGAAACTGCTCATCGGTCTTGCCCGCTACGCGGGTCTCAGGACGCCCTCAGAGACGAGCCTGCTGACTTGGGCCGATGTTGACTTCGATCAGTCTCGGCTTCGAGTGCGTTCGCCCAAGACTGAGCGACACGCTGGCCACGAACAGCGCACGGTGCCGGTTTGCGCCCGCCTGCTGCGGCTCCTCCAAGCCCGGTTCGATGCAGCCGAGGAAGGTGAGGAGCAACTCATCACCATCAAGGGCGCAGGCTCTCGCCGTCGCAAGATGGTTGCCATCATCGAGCGGGCGGGTGTTGAGCCGTGGCGGGATATGTGGCAGACTCTCCGCCGGTCGTGTGAAATCGAGTGGGCGCAGACATTCCCGCAGTACGCGGTAAGCCGATGGATCGGGCACAGCATTAGTGTCAGCGGCAAGCACTACGCCAATGCCATACCCGATGAGTTGTTCGAGAGAGTCGGCAACCATGAGGCGCAAAATGCGGCGCAGAACACAGCCGAACAGCCGCGCACAGGCAAGCACAGAGCAAACAATGGTGATGAGTGCAACTCTCGCAAGCACCGTGCATACACAGACTTGCGCAGCGGTGCGCATGAGTGCGCGAGTGCGAATAATGGAGCCGGGGGGAATCGAACCCCCGTCCCGTGACAGTCAGCAAGACGCTTCTACGAGTGTAGTCACTGGTTTAATCTCAACCGCCGGGCGGGCAGCGACACCCTTCCTTTGGTCCAGTCTCGGTAATATCTCACTCCGCAACGCCGAGACGCCGCGTTGGAGCCAGCCCGATATCATTCAATCCCCGCCCCATCGGGCGTCGGGCGAGGATCGCCGCAGCCTAATCAGGCTGCGAGGGCATAACTGTGCGTGTTGCCAGTTATTGTGTGTGCGTGCTTTTTACGAGGCCAGCACGCCCCTCGACCCGCCACGCCAAGCCTTCCCTGTCCGGTCGAAACCGATCGGCCCCGGTTGTCAAAGAGCAGGTGTCAAAGAACACCGCAGCAGGCAGCCCGCAGTACGAACTGTGCCACCAATACTACGCCCCAACCCCGACCGATGTTCCCTCACCCACACCCCGACGCCCACGCCCCTAAAAACGCGGTCACATCGCGTGAATCGACCGTGCCGTTGTTGTCAAAGTCGGCTCCAGCATCCCCCGCAGCCCACGCCCCGAGAAACGCGACCACATCCCGCGTGTCAACCAACCGATCGAGGTTGAAGTCGGCGGGGCAGGCGGGGGTGAGGAGGAGGCCGTACCGCTCGCCGTCGAGTGAGGCGATTGCAAGGATTTGGCCCGGGTTGTTGAGGTCACGGGCCTCGGTGATGTGCCACGAAGAATCGGTGACAAGGTGTTCATCGAGGCGGTACACCTCTTCATCAATCCAGGCAACGCCGTATGCGTCGATTGAATCTGGTATGAGTGTGCCGACGATCACGCCGTCGTTGTTGATCGATTTGGCGGTTCCGTATTCACCCATCGTCGGGAGTGCGGCGATGACGCCGTCTTCCCAGACAAACGGTGTGTCGAGCCCCCAGCCATAGGAGTAGCATGTCCCGACAACTGTGTCATCGTCATTGATGGCGATGGCAAGGGCGTGTGAGAGATCAGGGAGCATCCCGAGGTCCGTCATCCCACCGTCGATCCAGATGAATGCGTGAGTCACAACACCGCGAGTTCCTGACTCGCCGACCACATGGCCGAGCCCATTCACTCCTCGCGCATAGCCAGCCCCGCCCAATGATCCGAGTTCCACCGCCTCACCCTGATACCAGCGGAACATCTTGCGGGAGTTATCTTCGGGCGGAGGGAGTCGAGCGATACCGACAACATGACCCGCCGATCCAATGGCAAGTCCAAACGCATAGTCGCCAAAGACCTCGAGAACTTCCGGCTCACCATCGACCCAGACAACCGGCCGATGGGCATTCTCAAAGTAGGCGTTGCCCAGGACACCCGCCTCAGAGATGTACCCGGCAAAGCATCTGTCCGCTCCCGCCGGGCAGTGCAGCGGCTCCACAACTCCGTCCTGCCACACGGCGGGGCCACCGTTGAACCCCCCCACAACCCGACCATCGTCCGCGATCGCGTTGGGCCATAATCCACCGCTCCCATGCAGCCCGATCACATCCACAAAGTACCGTGGCGGCTGGCGGGCAGAAGCCAACCCGGGCGCAAGCACCACGGCAGCAACAACCGCCGCACGCTTCCGCCGACTCGCGAGCAACCCACCGAAACCGAGCAACGCAAGCGTCGCTGGCGTCGGCACGGGGTTGAGCACAAAGGCCCACGGGCGTGCATCGGTATGTGCGAGCCCCGCTGCTACACCGTGGTCGTTGAGCGCGAGCAAATGAAACTCACGAATATCACCCGGCACTTCAAACAGCTCCCGTGCCTCGTATACCTCGCCATCAACACCGATGATCGGCTCCCAACTATTCCAACTCCGCCCGACGAAGTCGCCGTTGGCGTTGAGGCCCCGAACCTCTCCATTGAGTGCTGCCAAACCATCTGGCTGGCTCCACCCCTCACCGTCCCAGATCCAACCCCCTTCGTATGCCATGAAGTCGTACATAGCGATATGCCCAAGAGAGTTGATCGCAGAGACAGACAGAGTTCGACTGTCACGGGGCGCAGAGATCGCTTCCGGCTGACCGTCAACCCACCGGACAGGGATGGCTGCGTATGTTGTTTCATCCCACGCCTGGCCGAGAATGGTGCCGTCGGCGAGTTCGCGCATGGGACGGGCGCTCTCCCATTCAGGGAGCATGGGAAGTGCTTCGGCGACTCCATTCACAACCCGAATGGGCACAGGCGGGCCGTAGTCCGGGCTCATGAGCCCAATAGCCGCACCGGATTCGCTCACGCCCGTGAGCCATGCGTTCTCAAAGCCATCCCACGGCTCAACAACCGTCCACGATTGCCCGTTCCAGATGCCCCCCGAATACCCCGTGTCGGCGTTCTCAACATAGCCGATCGCCCAGCCGCCGTTGTTCCCATTCGTCAGCCGGACATTGTCATACCCGTCCGGCGTCGGCAGCACCTCCATCCCCCGGTCGGTCCAGAGCACACCCCGCTCGAACCCCGCCCGGTCCACACCGCTGCCGACAACCATGCCGCTGTTGGTGATATCCCAGGCCCAGGTTGCGAGCAGGTCCCCCGTCTCCAGCCGGACAAACTCATACTCCGGCTGGGCCGTGCTTGCTGTCCCACCCAAACCCAACACACCCAACACCGCCGCTGCCACGATCGCTTGCCCGCGCATAAAAACCTCCCGCCGGGCGCATCGACACATCGCCCGGTGGTTTTTTTATCGTCGGGGGGGTGAAGGAGTGGCCAGTTTTCGCTGTCAGGGTTCCACCCTCAGCCACACCCCGAGGCCCAGGCATTGAGAAAGGCCGACACATCGCGGCTATCGATCATGCCGTCCCCGTTGAAGTCGGCCTCGGTGTCGCCAGCTGCCCACGCCCCGAGAAACGCGACCACATCCCGCGTGTCGGTCGTGCGGTCGAGGTTGAAGTCGGCGGGGCAGGCGGGGGTGAGAATGACCGCGTAGTCAATCTCATCGAGCGTCCCGTAGGCGAGGATCCGGCCGTGGTTGTTGATGTCGATCGCAGCAGTGATCCGCCATGCCTCAGGGCTGGCGAGGTGGTCCTCAAGAACGAACAACTCTCGCTCGATCCAGGCCACTCCCGCCTTCTGGCCTGCGTCATTGAGGCCATAGGCGATGGCGGTGCCTGCGTCGTTGAGGCCCATGACCCATCCGGTTCCGTTGCCAACCGGGAGCGCATGGATTCCCTCATCATCCCAGATGCACGGGTACAAGATACCGCCGTTGTACGGCTCCGACATCCCGACGATCATGCCGCTCGCATTGATCGCAATCGCTCGGCTGTGCGCCTGGCCCGGCAATGCCCCGAGGTCCTGCATCTGCCCATCGGTCCACAGGAATGCTCGTTTGACCTGGCCCCGCGTGGATGAAGAGCCAACGACCGCACCCGACGCATCGGCACCCCACGCGGAACTGGAACGGTCTCGGCCGAGGTTGCCCAGATCGATCAACTCCCCATCATGCCAGCGAAAGGCGTGGGAAGGCCCTCCCGTGTCACCAAGGTGTGACCAGCCGACAACATGTCCCGCCGGACTGATATGAGATACATTGAGGTACCTACCTCCAAACGGGCTGAAATGCTCCATCTCCCCGTCACGCCAGACGACGACATGCTCCTGGCTCCCATCGAGACTGATCGCCACGCCCGCGATTCCCGCTTGGGAGACCGAAATCGCGTAGGCCTGGAAAGTCTCGAACGGCACGGGCAACTCGGTCATCACGCCGTCTTCCCACACAGCAGGCAAGCGATCGTTCATCCCCACTACCCGACCCGCATCATCCAGCGCGTGGTACGCGACCTGATACTCGATCCGCTCGCCCACGATGTCCACAAAGTACTTGGGTGGCCCGCTCGCAGCTGCCGTGCCTGACAGTGTTGCCAGACAGACCATCGCCGCAGTCACCCTCCTTCGTCGGCACGCAAACAACCCGCCCAAACCCAACAACAAAGCTGTCGCCGGACCCGGGATTGGTCGCAATGCCATCGCGTACGGCCTGTACTCAAAGTCCACCGTGCCCACAATCATGCCATTGTCGCTGATCGCCGACATCCAAGGGTTCGATGCCCCGTCAGGAAATGCCGCGAGATCGCGCAGGTCGTAGACCTCGCCGTCCATGCCCAGCAGGGGCAGAGCCCAATACCCCCAAGCAACGAAGTCGCCAGCCGAGTTGAAACCATTCACCCACGCCTCAGCTGCCACGAGTTCCTGCCACTGTGTCCATTGCTGACCATCCCAGATCCACCCAGAGTCCTCAGCCGATTCGCTGTTCATGCTGATGTGACCACCAGAACCTGCCGGTCCGACCCACATCAAACCGTCATGTGGACGAGACATTTGTTCGGGCACGCCGTCAACCCACCGCACCGGAACACCGTTCACACCATCCACGACCGCCGATCCGAGGATCGTGCCGTCGGCAAGTTCCACTTTGGCCCGCGCATGCTCCCACTCCGGCAGTGTGGGTAGTGCCTCGACTTGACCACCCACAACCTGGATAGGAAAGGAGCCCAACCCGCCGTTGCTGTCATACATGGTCCCGAGCGCCCGCCCGTTTTCTGAAATGGAAGTCAACCATGCGTTGTTGTATCCATCCCAGGGCTCATACACACTCCACGCCTGCCCATCCCAGATTGCGGCAGCACCACCCCAATCCGCATTCTCGACAGCACCCACCGCAAGCCCCTGCGAGTTCATCGCCGAAAGAGCGGCATTGTCGTACCCCGCCGGTGTCGGCAACACCGTGAGCCCATCATCCGACCAGATCGTCGCCCGTCGAAAGCCGGCCTGATCGGTACCCTGCCCCACGATCACGCCGTCGGGCGAGAGTGATCTCGCCCGGCTCGCCACCAGATCCCCCGTCTCCAGCCACACAAACTCATACTCCGGCTGGGCATGGGATGCCGTACAGAGAGCGAGTGACGCGGTCAGTGCGATGAAATTCCGCTGCATGGGTGTCTCCTTGTGGTTTTTTGGCCGTCCCAATCAGACAGAGAATCGGCGGCTGGAGACTCTGCGGGCCACATTTGGTTGGTATCCATCAGGGCACGATCTGGTTTTGTCACCTTTTCGACAGAAACTCGCAGCGGCCACTTCCTACAAACTGTAGGAGTTGGTATGCTCGCGACTGACCGCATCGCGCCCGCCCCCATGCCCGGTCCCAACGCCCAGCCGCACCCATCCCGAAAACCGACGGATCCCGCCACGAATCCCGCAACGGAGCCCACATGGCACGCAGACCACGCAAACCCATCGCCGACGCCGAGCTCGAAGTGCTCCACCTGCTGTGGGAGCACGGGCCGGCGACCGTCCGCGACGTGATCGATCGGCTGCCCGAGAGCGAGCGGGCGTACACGACCGTGCAGACGCTGCTGACCCGGCTTGAACAGAAGGGCTACGTCAACAGCAGCAAGGACGGCCGGGCGTTGGTGTACGAGCCGCTCGTCGCACAAGACGAGTTGCTCACCAGCGAGCTGCGCGACGTGGCGTCGCGCGTGACCGGCGGCAACGCCACGCCGTTGATGCTCAACCTCGTCGAGAACCACCGCATGTCCAAAGACGACATCGCCCGGCTCCGCGCGCTGCTCGACAAGCTCGACACGCCGGACTGACCAACAAGAACCATCGACCGCACAGGACAACCTTCTCGTTTGGAAGCCATCTCGGTTGCACAGCACCGATCGTCAGAGACCTTTACCCAGAGGACGGCAGGGGAATCATGCTCACCTGGATCGCACAGAACACCATCGTCGCGCTGGGGCTAGCCTCGCTCGCGCTCGCTGCGACCTCGCTCTTCCCAAAGCGCCCGGCGATCGGGCACGTGCTCTGGCTGTGCGTGCTGGTCGCGCTCGTCGCGCCGCCGCTGCCGCGCCACGGCCTGCTCGACGGCCGTTCGCACGCGGTCCGGGCGGTAAGCCGAGCGACGACGGGCTTGCGGGCGTTTGTGCCGCCGGAGCGATCGACTCTTCAACCGGACCGAAGCTCTGTTGCGCGCAAAGCGCAGCGTGATGCACCATCGCAGACCGCAAGGACAACAGCTCCGCGAATGACCAACTCGCTCGCGATTCCCACAAACCAACCCTCTCCAGCCTCGAAGCTTCTCGCTTTGCTGCCGGACGATCTTGCCAGCACGCAGTCCGGCGATGACGCGGATACCCCGCCAAGACAGGAATCGAGTTCCAGCGTGCCGGCGCTGCCCTTGCCGTCGACGAGCGGCCCGAAACCACCCCTTCCATCCGCCGCGGCAGGGCGTTCGCTGCTCGAGACTCTCGGGTGGCGACCCTTGCTCGGCGGAGCGGCGGTGCTGGTGTGGCTCGTCGGCACCGCGGTCGTGGTCATCCGAACCACGCGCAGCATCGTGGAGATCACCCGGCTCTTGCGGCGCGGGGCACCGGTTTCGCCAGCGTTCCGGGCGTTTGTCGAACGGGTCGCGATGGATCTCGACGTGCGATCGCCGCGGGTCAGGGTCTCGGCCGAGGTTTCGACCCCGTTCGTCTGGGGCACGCTGCGGCCGACCCTCGTCTGGCCGGCCGGGGAGAGCGAGACCTCGCCCGGTGCACGGGCGGTGCTCGCCCACGAGCTGGCGCACCTGGAGCGCCGCGACCACTGGGCGGCGTGGCTCGAGACACTCGTGTCGTGCGCGCTCTGGTGGCACCCGCTGGTGTACTTCGCGCGGCGTCAGCTGCGCAGCCAGGCCGAGAAAGCGTGCGACGCGTGGGTCGTGTGGGCCTACCCCAAAGACCGCAGGCACTACGCAGATGCGCTGCTCGACGCGGTCGAGCGGCTCGGACTCTCACCCACGCCGGCAACGGCGCTTGGGGCTGTTGATACCGATCGACGTTCACTCACAAGGAGACTTCTCATGATTATGAACGACAATGTTGCGAGGCGTGGTTCGCGGGCGCTCGCGCTGGCGGCCGCCGGGCTCACCGTGGTGTTCGCCCCCACGTGGGCCGCCGCGTCCAAACCCGCGGTCGAAGCGATCACCAGCCTGGGCACCGAGACCGATATCGACCGTTCCCTCGAAGAGCTCGTTCGGCTGGCGCGGCTCGAATGGGAGGCCGAGGTCTTTGCCGACAGCGGCGAGTACGAACGCGCCCTGGCCGCGATGAACCAGCTGCTCAAAGCCAACGCCGACGACGCCGACCTGCACGAGCACACGGGGATGATGCTCTATGAAGCCGAGGAGTTTGCCGCAGCTGCCAAACACTTTGCCCGCGCCAGCACCCTTGACGGCGACGACCCCGACCAGGCGTACAACGCCGCGTGCTGCCTCGCGCTGGCAGAAAGGGACGACGCGGCGCTGAAGATGCTGACCCGCGCCGTGGCGCTCGGCTACGCCGACAGCGGCAACACCGAAGACGACGACGACCTGAACTCGTTGCGCGACTCAGCAGAGTTCAAGGCCCTCGCCGTCCGTATCGGCGACCTCGAAGAGAACTGGGATGCCGCCGATGAAGCGATGGAAGAAGAGGAGTGGTCGGACGCAGCCAGCGCCTTCGCCAGCGCCGCATCACTGGCGCCCAACTGTGCCGAGATTCAGCACCTGCTCGGTTTCGTGTCGCTCAGGACCGGTGATGTCGGAGCCTCACGCGAGGCGTTCCAGGCCGCGCTCGACATGGGCTACGACCGCGGGACGTGCCTCTACAACCTCGCGTGTGTTGAGACCGCAGACGGGCACTACGACGCGGCGTTCGAGCTGCTCGAGCGCTCGATCGCCGCCGGGTTCTCCCGCTACGAGCTGTTGCGCGAAGACCCTGATCTCGAAATGCTCCACGATGACCCGCGCTTCGAGACAGCGGTCCGGGCGATGCTCGCACCGGAGAAGCTGCGGCGCGAGCTGCAAATGGCGTTGGAGTTCGGCGAGTTCGATGCCGCGGCCGAGAAGGCTCGCGAGATCCTTGCCAACACATCCGACAACCAGGGCATGGCCGCGTCGGCGCAGAACCAGCTCGCGTTAGCACTCTACATGAGCGCGGACTACCGGGGGGCCGAGCGCGCGTTTGCCGATGCCGCCATGTCGGGGTCATCGCTGGGGAACGCCCTCTACAACATCGCGTGCTGCAAGGCAAAGCGCGGCGAGACCGACAGCTCGCTGGAGTATCTCCAAGCCGCGATCGACGCGGGTTTTGACGATGCCGAGCACATGCAGCAAGACGACGACCTCGCCGCGGTACGGGACGATCCCCGCTTTGCCAAACTCGTGAGTCACGCCGCCGACCGGGACATCCTCGAAGGATTCAACGCGACCGACTGGGACTACGTCTACGAGCGCAGCACCGCGCAGATCGCGTCCAACCCCGAGAACGGGTTCGCCCACCTGCAACTCGGCTGGGCCCTGCTCCGCACCGACCGCACCGAAGAAGCGATCGACGTCTTCGAGCGCCAGGCCGACCTGGACTTTATGCCCGGCATCGCCCACTACAACGTCGCCTGTTGCCACGCGATCCTCGGCCACGAAACCAAGGCGATCGACGCGATCGAGCGAGCGATCGACTCCGGCTTCGACGATGTCGAGTTCATGCGCGAAGACCCGGACCTGGCAAACCTCCATGCCGATCCCCGCTTTGACGCCCTGCTGGAAGCTCACGAAGATGAGCACGACGGCTGGAACGACGATGACGACGAGGATTGGGATGACGACGACGACGACGACGACGACGACGATGACGACGACGACGACTGGGACGACGACGATATCTGATCTAGGTTGACAAGACCCGAGCTCGGGCCGATCGTCCGAGAGACACCACCCCTCAACGCACGACCCCCGGCACGCTTCGGCGAGCCGGGGGTCGTTTGCTGTATCGAAACGAGGCGCACTTCAGGCGACGTATCGCCCGCGCGTGCATGTGCTTGTTCAGCAGCCGTCGCTCCAGTGGTTCAGGAACTCGAGCAGGTCGATCGTGTTCACGGTGCCGTTGCGGTCGGTGTCGGCTTCGAGCGAGCCGGCGACCCAGGCGTTCAGATAGGCGAGCACGTCCCGAGAGTCGATCGTGGTATCACGGTTGAAGTCGGCGACGCAGAAGCACTGCCCGTTGCCGCAGAAAAGCGTCACCCGCACGACCGCTGACTTGGCGAGCCCGTCCTGCGCGCCCGGGTCCTCGACGATCCACTGCATGTAGCGGACCTGTCCGTCGAGCGCCGGGTCGAGCGGGATCGGGTCGGCCCCGGTCGCAAAGCCGCCCGACACACCGTTGCCGCCGACCGCGAAGGGACCGAGCAGTTCGTCGGCGTTGATCTCCCCGTTCTGGGGCGGCGTCGCCGAGACCGCGAGCCACGCCTGGGTCTGTCCGAGCGCCCGGTCGAGCCCGAGCTGGAACCACTGATTGCCGAGATAAGGCGGGCGGTTGGCGATGATCGTCGGCACCTGCCCGTTTGATCCCAGACGACCGCCGCCCAGGTTCAGCGGGTTTGCTTCGGCCTTCTCCTGGTGCAGGCCGGGCCGGTCAAACGGGAACGTCTCGGCCTCAACGCGCGGGTCGGTCAGCCCGTTGACGAGGAAGTCGATAATCGCCTGCTCCTGCATCGGCTGGAACACAATCGGTTCCTGGAAGAACACGTCGAGGTTGTCGTCAAACGGGATCTGCCCGTTGCGGTGGGCGTAGAAATCGAACACCTGCTGCAGGGTGGCAAACTGCCCGTTGTGCATCATGCGCGGTCGAATCCCCACGTTGCGCAGCGTCGGCACCTTGAACTTCCCGGCATCGAGAGGGTTGCCCGTCACCGCCTGCCGACCCGTGTCCTCGCTCACCGGGCGGACGCCGATGTTGCGGAACTGGTCGTCGGTAAAGAGCGGCGAAGTGTGGCACGACGCGCAAGCAGAATCCTGAAACATGTTGAACCCTTGCCGCTGGCGCTGGGTCATCGCGTTGTTGTCGCCGCCGAGGAAGAGGTCCAGCGGTGTCTGGTCGGGCACGAGGGTGCGCTGATACGTCGCGAGCGCAAACACGATCCGGGTCGCGGTGACATCCGCGTCGCCGAAAGCCGCGGCAAACAGCTCCGGATAGGTCGGGTCGCTCGCCAGCGCCGCCGCCACATCCGCTGGCAAGCTCTCGGCCAGCGCGAGCGGACGGGCCGCGGTGAGCTTTGAACGCAGCTCCGGCCAGGTGTAGTTCTCGTGGGCCATCTCGACAGTGTTCATCGGTGGGGCCGCCGCCTGGTTCTCGAGCGCGCCGCCCATCGCGATCATCACGTCGCCGGTATCTGGATCGAGAAACTCTGACCCCGCACGCCCGTCCCAGAACGTTTCGGTCGCGTACATCGCCATCACCGCCGGCGGTGCCACGCGCCCGGTGACCTGCGGCCGCAGCCCGAAGAACTGCACCGGCGCATACGCATCGAGCCCGTCGGCGTGAACAACGCCGGGCGAGCCGACCACGTCGTCGTCGGTGCCGGGGATGCCGTCGAACCCGGGGTGCTGCCCCGCCCGCGGATCGATGCCACCCACACGCGGGATGTGGCAACTGCCGCACGCGATGGTGGCGTCGCTCGAGAGCTGCTCGTCCCAGAACAGCATCTTCCCGAGAATCCGCTTCTCTTCGGTGATCGGGTTTTCTGCGGGCACGGGCACCGGGGGCAGCGCCGCGGCAGGGCCGTCCATCGCCCGCGCGGCCGTCATGCCGATGGCCCCAGCCAGCGGTACCCCGATCAGAAACGCGGGAACAAACCGCGCGAACGCGCGACGATAACCACTGCGCCGTTGCATGTGCATTTCCTCTTCGCAAGCCACGAGACCCGGCGGCAAACGACCTTGCACCGGGCCGCATTGCAGCCTTAGTATCCAGAAAAACCGTACCAATGCCAGAATATACCTGCAACTTGGTGATTTGGGCAGAAAAAACACGCCATGGAATGAAGAGGCCCAAAACGCGGACGAATACCCAACCTCCATGACGCTCGGCCCGGATGAGGATGCCGCAGTTCGTGTCCGAGGAGCCGGGCGCGGCGTTGGTCCGAATGTGTCTTCGGCCAAGAGACACAGCCGACCGAGTGTGCCGGAGCGCAAAAGAACAGGGCACCGGCGTGTGCCGATGCCCTGCGTTTAGCAACTGAAAGTATCAGCGATCGATCAGCGACGACGACGCGTCGCGGCAAAGCCGCCGAGGCCGAGCAGGGCAAGGGCGCCCGGCGCGGGGACGGGGTTGCCCCGAACCGTGATCTCTTCGATCGAGAAGACCTCGGTCCAGCCGCTCTGACCCTCGAGCACGAAGTTGCTGATGGTCACGGCCGTGGTGCCGAGGTTCTCAAGGCCCGAGCCCGCGAGCAGGGTCGACAGGTCGTTGTTGGCTTCGGTGCCTGTGAAGCTCATCGTGTTGCCATTGATGGTCACGTCGAACCCGTCGACGTTACCGGGGATGGAGTTGCCGCTGTCCTGGCCCCAGAGGACGATCTCGTCGACGAAGTACGCGCCGTCGAGGAAGACCGTGATGGAGGGCGACATCGAAGAAGTCAGCCCGAACAGGTTGGCGTTCCCAGCCCCATCGTTGAGCGCACCGTCGTTCAGCGTGCCCGAGCCAGCACCTGTGTAATCGGCAATGTCAAAAGCAACACCGTTGCCCGTATCACTGCCGGTAACAGTGACGGTGCCGCTGTAGGTGTGGGTCCAGCCGCCCCCCCCGGTTGCTCCCGCGTCGGTCATGTCGTACCCGGTGACAACCTGCGCCGAAGCGCCAGCCGCGAGACCGGCGATCACAACAATAGCAATTCTGCTCTTCATAATGGACTCTCCTCAAACACGAGTATGTCTTGTCCCGACTCGCTACGCGCCAGCCGGCCACCACCCACGCGGGGTTCTGGAATCCGTAATATAACCCAGAACCGGGGGATTGATCCGTAAATCCGGGAAAGTTTCGAGAATACCTGTTCGGGTCGTGTGAGTAATACCACCTGAGACCTGCGAAAATCGGCCTGTCAGGCAACAGACCCATGGGTTATCGGAGGAGAGGGCGTTCGGGCTGATTCTCCAGCCGCCCGATTCTCGACCGATCTCCTCTCCCGTGCACCCTCCACCACCGCCGCGACACCAGAATCCTCGTGGCGCGTTGCCCAGCCCGTGGTGCCCTGCCGAGATAGTCTCCACGCATGATGAAGATCGCAGTGCTCATCCCCGCCGCCGGCTTCAGCCGCCGCTATGCCGACGCCGCCGGGTTTGAAGGCCCGCGCAGCAAGCTCGACGAGGACCTCGGCGGCCGCCCCGTCCTCCACCGCACCATCGAGGCGTTCGCCAACTACGACGCTCCGGACATCACGCTCGGCCCGATCATCGTCGCCGGCCCGCACGACGATGAGGCGTTTGCAACATTCAAGCTCCGCCACGGCGACAAGCTGGCGATCCTCGGCGTCCACCTCGTGCGCGGCGGCGAGACGCATCGTTGGCAGACGGTCAAAGCCGCGCTCGACACGGTGCCCGAAGACGCCACGCACATCGCGGTCCACGACGCCGCGAGGCCGTGCGTTTCGAGCGGGTTGCTCGACCGTATCTTTGACGCTGCCAGACACCACCCGGCTGTGGTGCCGGGGCTTGACGCAACCGACACCGTCAAGCGAGTCTCGCCCGAACCGATCAAGGAGAGCAACGCCGACCCGCTCGCGGCGATCCTCGGCGACGCCACCACGGGACCGGGTTTGCGTGCTGTGGAAGAAACTGTCATGCGCTCCGGGCTCGTCACCGTGCAGACGCCGCAGGTCTTTGCCGCCGACTTACTCCACCGCGCCTACGCGCAGGACGATCTCTCGAGCACCGACGACGCGGGGCTCGTCGAACAGCTGGGCGAGCCGGTGGTGGTGGTCGAGGGTGAGGCGGCGAACCTGAAAATCACCACGCCGCTGGACCTGACCTTTGCGCACGCGGCGCTGGGAGTCCGGGCACCGAGCGCGCGCCCGAGCCATAAGCGGTTCTAGAGCAATCGCAGTGCCTTCGTGTTGTGTGCCACGGCCATTTTGGCCGTGCTCACGTGACCCGGATGCCCGCAGATATGTCCATGTCCACACGGCTCACAGAGCCGTGGCACACCACACGAAGCTCCGCGATTTTCGCTCTAGAGCGACGCTCAGTCAGGTGCTTCGCAACGTGGTGTTCACGCCGCGAGCGACTCGAGATACTCATCCATCGCGTCGAGGTCGTCGGTCGGGTCGGCTTCGAGCCCGAGCGACTCGCGGATCGAAGCGGGGGACTCCGACGCGAGCTGAAACCTGTAGCTCGACATCGGTTCGCCGTTCACGTCGTAGCTGTACGCCGCGACCTGCCCGCCCTCCTCGGCTCGGACCATCACCGTCAGCCCGCCGAGCCTGAAGTTCTGAGGCCCCGGCGCCTGGTCATCCCCGAGCCGGCCCGCCATCTGATCATCGAGCACGTCGACGAGCTGCTGATGCACACGGTTGGCAAGGTCGGGGACCTGCAGCGGATCCGCGACGTCGGCAAACAGCTCGAGCACCGCGTCAAACTCGCCGGTGCACTTGGTCGCGATGGTTTCAAGCGTGCTCGAATCGAGCCCGAGGTGCGTCTTGGCAACGCTGGCGATCGGCGGCTTGACCTTGGGCGTGCCGTCGGCGCGGAGTGTCACCGATCCGACGTAGTAAGCGATCCGATAGAGCACCTGCAACGGCTCGCGCGACTCGCCCATCGGAGGCGGCGGGATGTGATGCCACATCACCGGCTTGGCCAGAAGCTCGGGAAACTTCCACCGCCGCATCATCGTTGTGATGATGTCCACGTGCGTGAACGGGTTCTCGGTGTACTCGACGTTGAAGCTCTTGGGCGCGGGCAGGCCCATCGCATAGAGCACCTCGAACGGCGCGCCAATCAGCTTATGCACAAGCGGCGTGCCCGAATCGAGCATCAGCCCGATGACAAACGCCTCGGGCGCACAACTGGGCAGCACACTCCGGGCGATCTCTGCTGCCAGACATGCGCGGTAGACCGACTGCCCCCACACCTCACGCGAAATCTTTGCGCTCTGGTCCGCGCTCGCGGCTTTGGAAAGATAAAACCCCAGCGCGATCGACCGCAGCCTCGCCATACCAAGAAGCACACACGCCCGGTCGATATTCGTGACCGCTTTGCGCTGGGCAAAGAACGCCGAGTTGCTCAGGCGGATCAGCCGTCCGGTCAACCCCGGGTCGTTGCGGATGATGTTCGCATAATCCAGCATCCCCGCGTCGGGGTTCTGGGTGAGGTCGAGAATCCGCATCGCCACGCCCGGCTGGGTCTCGATACCGATACCCCCCAGCCGACGATCAATGTCGGCATAGAGATCGGTCAGTTCCACTGCGCTGAGATCGCATCGCGCCTTCATCTTCTCTCCTGAACCTCCGAGGCCGTGCGCAGCTGCCGCCGAGCGTGGAGTGTCGGGGTGCTGCCGCCAGCACCACCTGAGTAACACTCCCTAGCTCTTATCGGCTCGGAGCCGCGTCGCCTTGACGAGACACCGAGGAGAATCCCGGTGATTTTCGGTCAGGGCTGGAGCCGAGTCGCCCGCCACCCAGAGTTGTCGGCCACGGGGATCTCCCGCTCCCACACCGCCCGGTCGTGGAGCCGTCCGGTGCTGCCGTGCCATAGCTCGACCCGCCTGGCAACCACCCGGTACCCACCCCAGTAGGGTGGCCGAGGGATATCCACAGGATCACCCCGCACCGCGGCCGCGATGTCGATGTCCAGCTCCAGAATCTTCTCGGTTGCTGCCTCGAAGAGCTCCTGCCTCGAAGCCAGAGGCTGGCTCTGCTGGCTTGCCCAAGCCCCCAGCCGCCTCTCCCATGGCCGAGTCGCAAAGTACGCGTCGGCCTCGGCGTCCGATATCCGCTCGACATCGCCCTCGATCCGCGCCTGCCGCTCAAAGTGATCCCAGTGGAATACGAGGGCAACCGAGGGGTTTGCCTCGATCTCTTGCCCCTTCCGCGAGCGGAAGTTCGTATGGAAAACCACAGTCCCGGCAACGGGATCGAGGGCCTTGCAAAGCACGATCCGGGCTGAGGGCCGCCCGTCAGCCCCGACAGTCGCCAGCGTCATCGCGTTGGGGTTGGGGGTGAGGGCCTTGGCGCTGGCTTCGGCGAGCCAGGCCGCGAGGATCGGAAAGGGAGATTCCGGCAGCGTGTCAGGCAGCAGCGGCTCGGTATCGAATGCGTCGAAGCTGGTCATGGGGGATGGTATTCAGAGAGACCTCCGGCCGGATGCCGCTACCGGGACAAACGGTGGACAGGGGATCGGTTGCGCGGGTGGTAGGATGGTGATCCGAGAGGATGCACCCGTGGCATACGACGACAGCCAAACCAGACGCAACTGGAAACGCGACCCAGACAAGCCGACGAGCGCGGAGATGCTGCGCGAGCTGGTCGACAGCTTGCCTCCGCATTCCGAAGAGGCGGAGATGTCGCTGCTCGGTTCGCTGATCCTTGATCCCAAGGCGGTGGGGGAGGTGGTCAGCATCGCCCACGGGCCGGAGCTTTTCTACCGCGAGGGGCACGCCCAGATCTACAAATCCATCCTCGCGCTCTACGACCAGCATGAGGGTTGGGACGCGGTGCAGCTCCTCGAAATGTTGCGCGACGAGGGCAAGCTCGACGAGATCGGCGGCATCGAGTATCTCAAGCAGCTCGCCGAGTCCGTGCCCTCGGCGGTCAACGCCCCGCACTACGCCAAACTCGTTTCGTCCAAGCACAGGCTGCGCGCGCTCATCGACGCCTCCTGGCGGATCATCTACGACGCCCACAACATCGGTGCCCTCGGGCCCGACGGCGTTGCGACCCTCCTCGACAAAGCCGAGGCAGAGATCTACGAGATCTCCCACGACAAGACCATCCGCGATGTTGCGCCGCTCGCTGACATTCTCCAGGAGGAGATCGCACGGCTCGAAGCCCTCGAAGGTCGCGGGCTCACGGGTGTCGCCACAGGCTATCTCGAGCTCGACAAGATGCTCAGCGGGTTGCAGCAAGGCGAGATGCTCATCCTTGCTGCACGCCCCTCGATGGGCAAGACCGCGCTCGCGTTGAACCTTGCCGAGCAGGTCGCGTTTGGTGGCGCGACTCCGTGGTCCGCGGCACAGGACGAGCCCGCAGCAACGGTGATTTTCTCACTGGAGATGTCTCGTGGGTCGCTCGCCCAACGGCTGATCTCGGCCCGCTCGGGGATCGACCTGCACCACCTCCGCACCGGGCAGATGGGCATGAAGGAGTGGACCCAGCTTCACACCTCCTGCGGCGAGTTGCACGACGCGCCGCTCTATATCGATGACACCCCCGCGCTGACGATCCTGCAACTCCGCGCCCGCGCCCGACGCATGGTCTCGCAGTTCGGCGTCAAAGTCATCATCATCGACTACCTTCAGCTGTTGACCGCGCCCAACGTCGCGCGCGAGAGCCGACAGGTCGAGGTCGCGACGATCTCCCGAGGCATCAAGGCGCTCGCCCGCGAGTTGCACGTGCCGATCGTTTGTCTCGCGCAGCTCAACCGAGGCACCGAGCAGCGCGAGGGCAACCGCCCGCGGATGGCGGACCTGCGCGAGTCGGGGTCGATCGAGCAGGACGCCGACGTGGTGATGCTGTTGCACCGCGAGGAGTATTACCACAAGGGTGACGAGGAGTGGCTCGCAGACCCCGACAACCACGACAAGGTCGGGCTTGCGGAGTTGATTATCGCCAAGCAACGCAACGGCCCGACGGGCGTGATCAAACTCACCTGGGACAGCAAGACCACCCGCTTCAAGAACCACGACCCGCACGCCCACGCCGGCGCGGCTGAGGGATACGGCGGTGACTATGGCGGCGAATATACCTCGGCGAGCGAAGCGGCTGGCGGCGCGCCCCAGTCCCACCAGCCGGCCCAGCCTCAGCCCGAAATCCACACCCACCCCGTGGCAAACCAGCACCAAGCGTTCCCACCCGGCCAACATACCGGGCCGGTGCCCCAGTTCCGCGACGGCGGCGGCCCGGACCTCGACGACGACGGCGACGACGGCGACGAGGACGTGCCGTTCTGACCGCGGCGCGACCGTGCAGACCCTTTCCGCGTAAATGTCATGCCAATCGGTGCCTTTGCGGTCTTTTCCCTTGCGGCCCGGGCGTGGATGCTGTTAGGCTGGAGCGATTCCTCTCTCAGCATAAAGGAGAAGGGCCCATGAATAACGCGACAAATATGTTGTGGTGCGCGATCGCCGCTGCGGGTGCAGCGGGGCTGGCCGGGTGTTCCGGGCAGAGCGCACGTGTGGACACCAACGAATCGGCAACAGCGGCCGGCCCGGTGGCGACATCGACCGAGGACTTCCGCAAGCTCCGTTTCGCCGAGGCGTGGCGCGGGCTGACGATCAAGGACGGCTGATCGTGGTTGATCGCAACGCCGCGGCCGACCTGCCGATTGGCGACGCTGCCGACGCGATCGCCCGCGGCGACGTGCTGTGGGCAGCAAACACCTTCAGCGGCGCGATCGCCGAATACCGTTCGGCGTTGCTCGCCGACGAAACCTCGGTCGAAGCGATGACCAAACTCGGTGACGCTCTGCTCGGCAAGCGCAGCGACGACAAGGCGCTTGCTGCGTTCCGCACCGCGGTCATGCTCGCCCCCGAGCGCACCGACATCCGCCTCAAGTACGCCGAGACGCTCAACCGCACCGGCGACCTCGACGGCTGGGCGGACGAGCTGGAGAACCTGCTCGCGCTCGACGCCGAGCACGGCGAGGCCCACGCCAGGCTCGCCGTCGCACGCTATTACCAGGGGGATCGCAAGTCGGCGCTGCGCGAGATCACGCTCGCCGAGCGGTTTGGCGGCAACGTGCCGCCGCAGCTCAAAGCGATGCTGAACAACTGACACCACCGCCGCGAACAAACGCGGCTTGATTCGGAGGAAACACCCATGCGTATGAGCAAGCAGTGCATCGGCATGCTGGCGACGGTGGTGGCGGCGTGCGGAGCCGGCGCGATGGCGCAGCCCGTCGTCGGACCCCAGATCATCGTCGATCCCAACAACACCGGCGGCGCGGCGGTCAACGAGACCACCATGTCCGTCGCCGACGCCAACCCCGACCACATCGTCGGCGGCTGGAACGATTACCGCACCCAGATCCGCTCGGTCTTTACCCGAAGCTTTGACGGCGGAGTCACCTGGTTTGATGAGGAAATCCGCCCGCCCGCCGCGTTTCAGACCAGTGTCGAGGGCGACCCCATGATGGCCCACGACCACCGCGACGGCACGCTGTATGCCGGCGCGATCGCGTTCGGCGGCGGCGGAGGTATTTACGTCGCACGCAAAGACCCCAACGACACCTTCTTTCAGCCCTCGGTCATGGCCCGCGCCTCGAGCGGCGTCGACAAAGGATGGATGGCCGTCGGCGTTGACCCCGCAGACCCAAACAACATCAACAAGTCCAGGCTCTACGTCGCATACAACCAGGGTGTCTCCCGCTCGAGCGACAAGGGCGTCACATGGCAAGGGCCGGTCTCCCTCGGAAGCGGCCTCGGATTCCTGCCCCAGACCGGACCCAGCGGCACGCTGTATGTCCTCTACTGGCCGTTCGGCACCAACCAGATACTCCTCCGCAAGAGCACCAACGGCGGGCAGTCCTTCGGCGGCGCAACCCTCGCCGCTACCCGCCTGGATGTCTGGGGTGTGGACGGCACACGCTACCCCGGCGAGTTCCGCGTTCCCCCGCTGGCCTACCTCGCGGTTGACCCTAACAACGAGAACCTCTACGTCGTCTACTACGACACCACACAAATCTCCGGCGGCAACCGTGACACCGACCTCTACTTCACCAAAAGCACCGACGGCGGCAGCTCCTGGACCACGCCGACGATCATCAACGGCGGCGCGGGTGACCCGCAGGCCGACTGCTTCTTCCCGTGGCTCGAAGTCGACCGCACCGGCCGTATCGGGATGGTCTTCTATGACACCCGACACGGCGGGCTCAACGACAGCTCCAGCTTCGCGCTCATCGACACCTACTACAGCTACTCCGAAGACGAAGGCGATACCTGGAACGAAACCCGTCTCACTCCCACATCCTGGGACAGCCGCTTCGACGGACGCGGCGGCACATTTGTCGGCGACTATCTCGGCATGGGCCAGGCCCGCGGCGAGGGCGGCGACTACTACTGGCCGCTCTATCTCTCCGGGCAGGACAGCCGACCCCACCAGTACACGCACAAAATCTACCACCCCTGCATCGCCGATTTCAACGCCGACGAGGCTGTGAACACGCTCGATGTGCTCGCTTTCCTGAATGCGTGGAATGCCGGCGACCCGAAAGCCGATGTCAACGATGATGGCGATATCAACACCCTCGACGTGCTCGCGTTCCTCAACGAGTGGAACAACCCGTGCAGCCTCTGATTCCGGGGCCGGTACGTCCGAGAAGGAGTCCGCGAGGATGACCAGTTCGCAACACCGCGCCGCCGCCGTCCTTTGGGCGGCGGCGTTTTCTTTGGCTGTTTCTGTCAATGCTGTGTTGGGCAGCCCGCGATCAATCGACACCGACCCGCCTCAGGAGCTGCCGGTCTCGCTCAACCTCCACCGGGTGAAGGTGCTTCTCACCGGAGACGCCCGAACCGTGTGGATCGGCGACAGTTGGTGCCGCATGAGCCGTACAGACCGTCTGCCCTACGGGGCGCTGGCGGCGTGGCCGATCAACGACATCAGCGCGGTCTGTCTCGGATTCAAAGGCGGCGGCGGGACGGGTCGTGCGACAAACTACACCGCCGGCACGGGGGCGCTGGTCAATGTCAACGCGGCACGATCGTGGATCACCGAAACCAACGACGGTGAGCCTGCGCACTTTGCCCTCCCGGTCAACGACATGACGCGAGTCTTCGGCGATCCGAACCTGCAACTGACCGGCTCGGGGCTCTTTGAGGGCCGGATCCAGGCGTTTGGTGTCAACAACTCACAGTTCGAAAAGACGGACTTCGGTCCGTTTTCTCAACCGGGTCAGTCGTTTCGCGGGCGGCTGTTCTATTACGCCCCGGCGGCACTCGATGATCTGCTCGAACAGGTTGATCTGGCAGATGCCCTCGGTGCGAGCCGCGGGTCGGTACTTCTGCGGACCGGCGCGAGGCCGGAGTGGTACCTCGGGGGCAATCCGGATACGGACCCGGCTGTCGCGGCGACACCATCACAGATCAATGCTGCGGCGCAGGACGTTGTGCTCGAACAAAACCTTGGAACGGGGCCTTTCCTTGCGATGCTTGAGAGCCCAACCTCACCGCTGGTGGGCAGTGATGATTATTGGTTCTTTGCAGGTGCCGCGTTCTGGCGCGCCGATGCAGAAGGCCACCGCGTCCCCGGATACTACCACACGGGGCTTGCGCAGGACTCGTGGTCGTTTGCCGGCATGGCGGACGATCGTGAGAGCACCGGCGGCAAGAGTTACTCCGACGAACAGCTCCTCCGCTGGCTCGATGTCACCACGCTCGACCGAACGCAAACCCCCGTCGTGATCCTGCATGTTGCGACCGAAGCCAAACCCTACGAAGTTATCGAAAGTTCTGTTCGGCGGATTCTCGAACGCTACCGCGACGCGTTCGCGGCGATCGGGACGGTGCCGCCGCGTTTTCTGCTCATCGGTTCCTATGCGCACATCATCAATCCAAAATCACTGGCCGAGAGCCTTGTGTACATCGAGCAACTCGATTCGCTCTACGCAGCCCTCGCCGAATCCGAACCGGACTGCGCGTTCTTCTCACTCTCGGTCGCGACGGACAGCACGCTGTTCTCGACCGACGCCAAGGGAGGACCGGGAACGCAACAGACCGCCCGGGACTGGCTCGATGCCAACGGGTGGTCCACGATTACCTACGGCGGCACAACCTACACCCTGTCCTCGGCCGACAACAACGGGCTCGATGGTGTGCTCTCGATCGACGGGCTCCATCTTGCTGCGCCGACCGCTGCCGCGTTCTACGCCAAACTGCTCGGCGACGCGATCGCGGCTTCGGTCTGCCCCGCCGATTTCAACGGCGACGGCGTTGCCAACACCCTCGACGTCGTCGCGTTTCTCAACGCATGGGCTGCGGGCGACGGTGCTGCCGATATGGACAGCAACGGGACGGTGGACACCCGTGATGTGCTTGTGTTCTTGAATTTGTGGAACGAGGGCTGCTGAAGCGGTTAGTTGTTCCAAGGGCTGGTGTTCTACAGGCATCTTGTGTTCTTGAGTTTTCGTGCCTCGCGGTTGTCCCCTCGCTTGCGCGAGGGGCTCTATGCAGGACAAAGAACGCGGTAGGCCTCCAGGAGAAACAAGGAACGCGGTAGAGCCCCTCGCGCAAGCGAGGGGACAACAACGACAGAGCAACCCGAAGAAACTCAATGACGCAAGATGCTCTCTGTGTGCGCAAAAAAGGCCCCCGAGCGTCGGTGGGTCGCTCGGGGGCTGGGAGGCCCGGGGCCCGGAGCCGGCGTGAGACGCCGACTCGACAGACCCCGGTTGGTGGGGCAGTTGTTGTGTGTGTGAAGCAGTACTCTCGGCCGGCGCTGGTGCTCGCGTGCTCGCGAGCGGGTTTCCTCCTTGGCTTTCTTGCCCCTGGGGGTTGGCGGGTGCCTTGCCCCTGGGTCTGTCTTCGCCGCTTGGTCCCGTCTGAGCGGGTGTGACGGGTGATCGGGTATTCCGTCCCAGTCACCCCGGCTTCATTCCGTTGTCTTGCCGACCCTCCCGAACGCCGGGCGTCGGCCGATTGCGTTTCCTTCACACACTGAACGAATCAACTGCACCCCATACTGTTGCCGCAGTTCAGGCACTTGTAACACGTGCCGCTGCGGACGGTGATTGTGCCGCACACATCGCAAGGCGGCGAATCGCTGACACTGTCGAGCGCGACCGAGAGCGTCGCGGCCTGCGTGGTCTGATAGGTCACCCCTTCGGTTTCCACCCGCTCGGTGATGGACGTCGAGGACGTCACGACCGGGCCGCGCCGGGTGTCGGCCGGTTGCGGGTTGGCCGCTTGCGCGTCGGTGGTGATCCCGCGGTCGTCTGCGCCGAGCCGGGCTGTCCGTCTGGTGAGCCGATCGTTGGGCACCGGCACCGGTTCGCCCGGCCGTTTGGGCGCGTTTGCTTCGCGGTAGCCGGGGATGAACTCCATCCCCACCCAGCGGAAGATGTAATCGACGAGGCTCTTGGCGATGGGGATGTCCTTGTTGGTGGTCATGCCCGCCGGCTCAAACCTCTGATGGGTGAACTTGTTGACCAGGCTCTCGATGGGGACGCCGTACTGCAGTGCGACGCTGGTCGCGGTGCCGAGCGAATCCATGAGCCCGCCGATGGTCGAGCCTTCCTTTGCCATCGTGATGAACAGCTCGCCCGGCTTGCCGTCCTCGTAGAGCCCGACCGTGAGATACCCCTCGTGCCCGGCGACGTTGAACTTGTGCGTGACCGACTCGCGGGTGTCGGGCAGCCGACGCCGCATCGGCCGATGGATGATCTGTGCCGCCTTCTGTTCGACGGGTTTGGCAGCGTTCTCACCACCCGCAGCGATCGTCGCTGCAAGGTCCACCACCGCCGAAGCGACCTCGTCCCGGGCGTCGGACTCCCCCAACTCGTCCACCTCGTCCTCAAGATCGACAGCCTCGATCTTCGAGTCGGATTTGGTGTTCAAAGGCTGTGAGAGCTTGCACCCGTCGCGGTAGAGCGCGTTGGCTTTGAGCCCCAGCTCCCAACTCAGGCGGTAGCACGCCGCGATGTCTTCGGTCGTCGAGTTGTTGGGCAGATTGATCGTTTTACTGATCGCCCCGGAGATGAACGGCTGGGCGGCTGCCATCATCCGGATGTGCCCGTCGGCGGCGATAAACCGCACGCCGGTCTGCCCGCAGGCGTTGGCACAATCAAACACCGGCAGGTGCTCATCCTTGATGTGCGGCGCGCCCTCGATGGTCTGCGTGCCGCAGATGGTCTGGTTGAGGGATTCGATCTGCGCGTCGGTGAGCCCGAGCGTGCGGAGGACGCTAAAGCCCGGGTCGGCTTTGGCTTTGGCCGGGTCGATGCCCAGCC
Organism: uncultured Phycisphaeraceae bacterium; assembly: GCA_964394895.1. GTDB lineage: Bacteria > Planctomycetota > Phycisphaerae > Phycisphaerales > UBA1924 > PNC22. Next base: position 186,879 of record CAYMZJ010000003.1, read on the forward strand.
GCCGCATGGTGTCGTCGCCCAGCGACCAGACCGCGAACGCGAACGAAATCTCGAACACGCTGCGCAGCGAGTCGGACACCGTCTTGAGCTCGGCCTCGTTCAGCCCCTTGCCGCGGAGCCACTGGGCGAACGTCTGCCCGGGCTGAGCGCCTCTGACCCCCTCGGGCAGCGGCACCTCGAGGTGCAGCTGCCCCAGGATCGACGTCAACACGTCACGGACCTGCTCGGCGGAATAGCCCAGTGCCTGCAGCGCCGGCCGTACCGAGTCGTTCACGATCTTGAAGTACCCGCCGCCAGCAAGCTTCTTGAACTTGACCAACGCAAAGTCGGGCTCGACACCCGTCGTGTCGCAGTCCATCAACAGCCCGATCGTGCCGGTCGGCGCGATCACCGTGGTCTGTGCGTTGCGATAGCCGTGGCGTTCGCCGAACGCCAGCGCGTCGTCCCACGCCCGTGCCGCCCGCTCGGCGAGCACTCTGGTGTTGACGATGTGGACCGATTCGCTCGCGCACAAATCCTGATCAATCGGCACCGGGCGGACCCGCAGGCTTTCCCATTCTTCCGCGTCACGAGCAATGCCGTGCGCCGCGCGGCGGTGGTTGCGGATCACCCGCAGCATGCCCTCGCGGTCTGCTTCAAACCCCGGGAACGGCCCGTGCTCACCGGCCATGATCGCCGACTGGCGGTAGCTCCGCCCGGTCAGGATCGCGCTCAAGCATCCACACAGCGCCCGCGCCTCGTCCGAGTCGTAAGGCACGCCCGCCTGCATCGCCATCGCGCCGAGGTTCGCAAACCCGAGCCCCAGCGTGCGGTACCGGTACGAGAGCTCGGCGACCCGCTCGCTGGGATAGGCTGCCATCAGCACGCTGATCTCGAGCACCGTGGTCCACAGGTCGATGCCGTGCTCATACCGCTCGACGTCAAACTCCCGCGTCTGGGCGTCATAAAATGTCAGCACGTTGAGCGACGCGAGGTTGCACGCGGTGTTGTCGAGGAACATGTACTCGCTGCACGGGTTGCTCGCGTTGATCCGCCCGCCGTTGGGGCAGGTGTGCCACGCGTTGATCGTGGTGTCGTACTGCACACCCGGGTCGGCACACCGCCACGCCGCGTACACGATGTCGTCCCACAGCTTGCTTGATTCGTACTCCCGCGCCACCTCGCCGGTGGTGCGCCAGGTGGTCTGCCAGGTGCCCCCAGCATCGAGCGTGTCAAAGAACGCATCGGGGATGCGGACCGAGTTGTTCGAGTTCTGCCCGCTGACGGTCGCGTACGCCTCGCCGTTGAAGTCGTAGTCGAGATCGATCCCGAGTCGCTCAGCCGTTTCGCGGATCGACTCGTCGCGCTCTTTGAGGTGCTTGAGCCCCTCGACCATCGCGGCGACCTTGACCTCCTCGCGGACCTTCCAGTTGACGAAGGTCTCGATGTCGGGGTGGTCCATATCGAGGCAGACCATCTTCGCGGCCCGGCGGGTGGTGCCGCCGCTCTTGATCGCCCCGGCTGCCCGGTCGCCGATCTTCAACCAGCTCATCAGCCCCGAGCTCTTGCCGCCGCCGCTCAGCCGTTCGCCCTCAGCACGCAGTTTCGAGAAGTTGGTCCCGGTGCCCGAGCCGTACTTGAAGAGGCGGGCCTCGCGCACCCACAGGTCCATGATCCCGCCGTGGGCGACCAGGTCGTCCTGCACCGACTGGATAAAGCACGCGTGCGGCTGCGGATGCGTGTAGGCGTCGGACGCCAGGAACACCTCGCCGGTCGCCGGGTCTGGCACATAGTGCCCCTGCGCCGGCCCGGTGATGCCGTAGGCCCAGTTGAGCCCGGTGTTGAACCACTGCGGGCTGTTGGGCGCGCACATCTGGTGCACCATCATGTAGACGATCTCGTCGTAGAACGCCTCGGCGTCCTCGGGCGTGTCGAAATAGCCGTGGCTCTCGCCCCAGAACCTCCAGCAGCCGGCGAGACGGTGAATCACCTGCCGCGCGCTGCGTTCGGGGCCGGTGATCGCACGCCCGTGCTCGTCGCGCTTGGGCGTCGCGCCGCTGGTGTTAGGCAGCGCAAAGGCTTGCTCAAACTGCGGCACCCCGGCCTTGCGGAAGTACTTGCTGACCATGATGTCGGTCGCCAGCTGCGACCACCCCACCGGCACCTCGGCGTCGGGCATCTCGAAGACAACCGAGCCGTCGGGGTTGGAGATCTTCGACGACCGCGTCGTCCACTCGGTGGTGGCGAAGGGGTCGTGGCCGGCGGTGGTGAACTTACGGGCTACTTTCATCGTTGCGATTCCATGCAAGTCTGTTTCCACGAGAAGAGAGGCATCAAGGCACAAGGCATCAAGGCAGTCTGGCTCATCGGAGACTCCTGATGAGCCCGGCTAAGACTCGCTCGGCTTCGTCGAGCGTTGACTTGGTCGATTCCCAAGTCTCGTTGGTGATGTACTTCAGTTCCAGTGCAAAGAGAAGCTGCGTATCGAGCTTGTAGATTTCGCCTCGGGCGGATTTGAGAAACCAGAGATAGTCCTGCAGATTGCCTGCCCCGTACCCGCGAGCGATGTTGGCAGCAACATCCACCGAGCCCCGACGAATCTGCGCAACAAGCCCGAACTTCTCGGCATCCGGAAACTCGCCCGCGAGCCGATGCAGCGCGATGCCGAGCGCGAACGCCTTCTGCCAGGCGATCAGGTCTCTGTAGCTCTGAATGGGTGCGCTCATATCTCATGCCTTGATGCCACCTGCCTCGATGCCTCTCTTCTGAATCAACTTCCTAATCCACCTTCGGCAGCGTCAAACCCTCTTGATCCTGATACTTCCCCGCCTTATCCGCGTAGCTCTTCTCGC